>CAYGQE010000059.1:0-32268 GCA_964351995.1 uncultured Acidimicrobiaceae bacterium
CTTCCCAGCGCTCGACCCCGGCATCGTCGAGCAGCGTGGCAACGCCGCCGGTGAGTTCTGCGATGATCTTGCGTCGATGGGTGTGGAGCTGATCGAGGTCGACCCGGGCGGTGAGATCGACTCCCCATCGAGAGCTGCGGTTGGGCAGGGCAGCGAGTTCGGCGCTGTGGATCAGGACCTTCGACGGGATGCAGCCGACGTTGAGGCAGACACCGCCGATCGTCTCTCGTTCGATCAACACGACGCGAGCCCCGCTGGCCTTCGCATCGAGAAGATCGGCACATCGCAATGCAGCGACGTACCCACCCGGCCCGGCGCCGATGACCACCACGTCGGCCCTTCCCGCAACTTCACCAACGACCATCAGCGGGGCTCCTTCATCGGGCCAGCAGGGCAACGGGATCAGTCAACAGACCGATGATGTGTTCTTGGAAGGCAGTCATCAGATCGCCGTCGATCAATCGATGGTCGACGGCTACCGAGATGGGCAGGGTGGGCCGGGCAACGACGGCACCACCGACGGCGATCGGTCGTTCGCGAATCGAGCCGAACCCCACGATCGATGCCTCGGGAGGTCGAATCATGGGAGTGGCAAATCGGCCACCGAGGCTTCCGTAGTTGGTGATGGTCGAGGTGCCTCCTTGCATCTCGGCCGCGCTGACCGAACGATCCCGTGAGGCACGGGTGAGGCGTTGGATCTCGTCGGCGAGTTCGAACAGGGACCGATGTCCTGCGTCTCGGATGACGGGGACGACGAGTCCGGCGTCAGTGGCAACGGCGATACCGATGTTGATGTGTTCGTGGACGTCGATGTGTCCGGCATCGGTGTCGATCGATGCGTTGATCATCGGGAAGCGAGCGAGGCCGTCAGCGACGGCCATCACGAAGAACGCCAAGGGAGTGAGGTGAGCGGCCCGTTCTGGCTGAAGCTCTTTGATTCGTCGTCGACCGGCGAGGAGCGCCGACGCATCGAACTCGTCGGCACCGTGGATGTGCGGGATGGCGAGCGCCCGGGTCATCGAGTCGGCGGTGACTCGACGAATGCCGCGTAGTTGGTGCCGGCCGGGCGACATCTGCCCGAGCGTTGTGTCTGCCGTGTGAGTTGGTGCTGCGACCGGCGTTGGTGCTGCTGGTGGAGGGGTCGACGGAGCGCTCGGAGCTGGCATGGCGAGTGCTCGGTCCAGATCATCGACGGTGATGCGGCCGCCGGGCCCGGTCCCGTCGACCGAAGCGAGGTCGACGCCGGCATCGAGTGCTCGGCGTCGAACGACGGGTGACGCCTTCGGCCGACGAAGGTTCGCTGCCCGTTCTGTCCCGCCAGATGTTCGGATCTGGGCAGCTGCCGGGACAGAAGCGGGGGGAGCGGTGGCGGGAGCAGTGTCAAACTCGACGAGTACCTGGCCGACTTCGGCCATGTCACCCTCTGTGAAACCCAAGCGCTTGATCACCCCGGCCTTCGGTGAGGGCAGCTGCGTTTGACTTTTGTCGGTGAGAATCTCTACCAGCGGCTGATCGCGTTCGACCGTGTCGCCAGCGGCCACCAACCACTCGACGATTTCGGCCTGGTCCAGACCCTCGCCGACGTCGGGCAATCGGAACTCATCGCCCGGACCGGTCATGCCGCGGCCACCGTGGATCGGACCGCCGCCATGATGCGGTGGACGTCGGGCACGTAGTTGTCTTCGAGCAGGCCCACGGGGTACGGGGCGTCATAGCCGGAGACCCGGTTGATCGGCGCTTCAAGGGAATAGAAGGCCTCATCGTTGATGGTGGCAATGATCTCGGAAGCGAAGCCGTTGGTCTCGGGCGCTTCTTGGACCACGACCACGCGACCGCATGACTCGACGGCGTCGACGATGGCATCGGTGTCGAGCGGAACGAGGGTGCGCAGGTCGAGCACCCGAGCGCGGATGCCCTCCTCCGCCAGTTCCTTCGCCGCTCGCTTGGCCAGTTCAACCATGAAACTCCATGCAACGATCACGACCTGGTCGTCATCGGAACTGGTGACAGTACGGGCCTGGCCGAACGGGATGAGGTGTTCACCGAGGGGCACGGGGTCCTTGATCATCCGGTAGCCCCGGAGTGGCTCGAGGAACAGCACCGGGTCGGGGTCGCGAATGGCGGTCGCGAGCAAGCCCTTTGCGTCGGCAGCGCTGGCAGGCATGACGATCTTGAGCCCTGGGATGTTCGCGTATTGGGCTTCGAGTGAGTCGCTGTGCAGTTCGGGGGTGCGGACGCCTCCGCCAAAGGGTGAGCGAATGGTGATCGGTGCCCCGAAGCGTCCGCGGGTTCGGTAGCGCAGGCGGGCGATCTGACCGGCGATCTGGTGGAAGGCCTGATAGCTGAATCCGAGGAACTGAATCTCGGGCACGGGGATCATCCCCGCCGCTGCGAGACCGACCGACGTGCCTGCGATGACGGCCTCGGCGAGCGGTGTGTCCACTACCCGGGCTGCGCCGAAGCTGGACTGCAGCCCTTCGGTCGCTCGGAACACACCACCGTTGGCGGCAACGTCCTGTCCGAACACGATGACTCGCTCGTCTCGGTGCATCTCGGCGTGCAAGGTGTGGTTGATGGCTTCGAGCATCGTCATGACTTGCACGGCGTCGGTTCGGTCCGTGGCGGTCACGAGCGGCCCTCACGGTCTGTCCAGAATGCCTGACGCTGTCGCTCCATGCGGGGCGTCAGCTCGGCATAGACGTGATCGAAGAAGCCGTCGGGTTCCACCGGCCTGGCCTCGCCCGTTTGGACCGCTGCTTCCATCCGAGCGTCGGCAGCACTTCGAACAGCTGTTTCGATCTCGTCAGACCACAAACCTTCGGCCGCCAGTTGCTGACGAAGCGTCACGATGCCGTCTCGTTCCCTCGCTGCCTCGATCTCGTCAGTGGGGACATAGCGGGATGGATCGTCGGCGGTGGTGTGGGGGCCGAGGCGATAGGTCACTGCTTCGATGAGGGTGGGGCCAGCACCAGCAACGGCGCGGCTTCTGGCCTCTGCGGTGGCTTCGAACACAGCGACCGGATCCGTGCCGTCGACCGTGACGCCAGGAATGCCGAACGCATGCGATTTCTCTGCGAAATTCTTGGCGCGTGTCTGACTGGCGACCGGTGTGGAGATGGCCCAACCGTTGTTGACAACCACCACGATCACGGGAGCATCGAGCACGCCAGCGAAGTTGCATGCCTCGTAGAAGTCTCCCTCCGAACTCGATCCGTCGCCGAGGAAGACCAGAACGCAGCCGGTTTCGTCGGACTGGTGTTGCATGCCCCATGCCAGACCGACGGCATGCGGAACTTGGGTGGCCAGGCTGATCTGTGGAGGAAAGACACGCGTGGGTTCGGGAATGTTGCCACCATCAGGGTGGCCGAGTGCGTAGAGGACGTAGCGGTCGAGCACGTCGGATCCGAATCGTTCGAGACCCACCAATTCTCGATACTGAGGCAGGATCCAGTCCTTGGTCGGATCAAGAGCAAGCGACGTGCCGGCGAGCAGCGCTTCTGATCCGTCGACGGGGGCATTCGTGCCTGCTCGACCCTGGCGCTGCAAATTGAAGACTCGTTGTGAGTAGATCCGACTCGCAATCATCTGCGCGAGCATCCATCGACGATGCTGATCCGTCACCGAGGTCGGCGGGATCGGCACCAGGGGACTCAGCAGCGATGCGACGTCGTTGGGTTGACCAGCACCTGGATCGGCATCGTCGGACATCACACCGAAGATAGTTGCCGACGGTCGGTCCTCGCTTGCGCGGCGCGGATGGTGATGACGATGAGGGCGCATGGAATGGTGGCGATGGCGACCGCTTGCCCAATCGACAGCGCATCAGTGCTGGCAAGAGCTCCGACGGTCACCGGCGCAGCCAGCGCTCCGATACGAGATCCTGCCACCATGGCCCCGAGGCCGGCCCCCGCCTTGCCCGGGGCTTTGGCTGCCTGGTCGTACAGCATCGGGAAGATCACCGAGTTGCCGAGGCCGGCCAGAACGAGGCCGGCAAGGACGGTCGGCACCGTGTTGACCAGGAACGCAAGGCCAAGGCCGACGGCGTTCAGACTTGCGCCGGCTCTGATCATTCGGTGCTGGCCGATACGTCCGAGAATCGAGTCGCCAGAGAATCGGCCGACCGTCATACCAGCGGTGTAGGCCACGAAACCAAGCGCTGCGATGCCCGCCGTCTGGGTGAGGTCGTCAGTGAGGCGGAGCGCCGACCAGTCATTGGAGGTCTGCTCCATGACCATCGCCATGGCGGCGAGCACGGCGAAGGTCAACAGCACCGTCCGGTGCGACCGGGCGGGTCCACCCGGTGGTGGCGGTTCTTCTTCCTGCATCACCTCGGTCTCTGGAAGGAGCCCGGGAGCGACGAAGGCCATCGTGGCGATCAGTGTCAAAGCAACGGCGCCCAGGTGCAGTTGCAGGTTCAGTTCGATCGAAGCGAGGAACGAGGCGAGCACGCCACCGATCACCGTGCCGAGGCTCCAGAGCCCGTGGAGGCGATTCATGACCGGCACCGAGCGCCGGCTGCTGATCGCGGAACCCTGCATGTTCATGGCAACGTCGGCGATCACATCGAACAAGAGCCACAGACTCAGCGCTGCGAGCAAGACCCAGGGCGAGCGGGCGGCGGCGGTGAGGAAGAGCGTGGCCGTCAACGCCAGGCCACCACCGACCATCGCTGCCTTCGACCCAACCCGCTCGATGATCGGGCTGCACAGGGCGCTGCCGAGGAGCCCGCCGAGGCTGGCCAAGGTGAACACGACCCCGAGGGTCGCGAGGTCGGTGTCGACGCGATCTCGGATCTCAGGAAGTCGAGGCAGCACCGAGCCAACGACCGCGCCGTTCGCGAAGAACTGCACGGCGACCGATTGCAACGCTCGTCGATCCCTCGGACTCAGCACCCGCGCAGGCTAGTGGTGCCGGGGCCGTGGGTGATTCTGCGGGCGAACTTGACCGCGTGGTCAAGTTCTAGAACGCTCTACTCATGAGTAACCAACGATCGCTCGAGCACGTCGTGGTGCTCGGTGCGAACGGCACGATGGGGTTCGGCTCTGCCGCCCTCTTCACCCAGGCCGTTCCCCGAGTCACCTTCCTCGCAAGGACCAGGGAAAAGGCGCAGGAGGGTCTGGCCGCCGCAATTGGTCAGGTCCGCTCCAACTCGCTTGCCTCCCGGGCCGACGTCGGCAGCTACGACGATGATCTGCCCGCCGCCCTCGCCACCGCTGATCTCGTGTTCGAGGCCGTGGCCGAGGACCTCTCCATCAAGGGGCCCATGTTCGATCTGATCGAACAGCACCGCCGCCCCGGCTCGATGGTGGCAACTGTCAGCTCGGGCTTGTCGATCAATGGCTTGGCTGCTGGTCGCTCTGATGACTTTCGGGCCAACTTCTGTGGGCTGCACTTCTTCAACCCGCCGAACGTCATCACGGGCACCGAGCTGATCCCCAACGCCGACACCGCCCCCGAAGTCCTCGACTTCCTCGAAGCATTCTGTCGTACCCGCCTCGGTCGCGAAATGGTCCGGACCGAAGACACCCCCGCCTTTGCCGGCAACCGCGTTGGTTTCAAGGTGCTCAATGAATGCGCTCAGATGGCAGAGGATCTCGGTCCGATGCTGGTCGACCGCATCGTCGGCCCCTACACCGGTCGGGCCCTCACGCCGTTGGCCACCATCGACCTCGTCGGCTGGGACGTGCACCGTGCCATCGTCGACAACGTCTACGAAAACACCAACGACGAGGTTCGTGAGACCAACAAGCTGCCGGAATACATGGCGAAGCTGATCGACCAAGGTGTTCTCGGTCGCAAGACCGGCGGCGGCTTCTTCAAGCGTGCGCCAAAGGGAAGCGACGATGGTGACATGGTCCTCGTGCCCGCCACCGGCGACTACGTCCCGCAATCCTCGATCACGATTCCTGACATGCCGTACGTCGACGAGATCGCCGACCTCTACGCCCAGGGTCGCTACGTCGAGGGTCTCAACGTGCTGTGTGACGCCAAGGGCGCCGAGGCTGCCCTGGCCCGCAAGGTCATGGCTGGCTACATCGCCTACTCGTTCGAGCGAGTAGGCGAGGTGTGCGAGAGCATCACCGACATCGATCGCATCATGGGCATGGGCTTCAACTGGGCGCCACCATCAGTGCTAGTCGACACCATGGGCACCGCGAATGCAGTCAAGATGATCGCCGAAGCCGGGCTCTCCGTGCCGGCCGCACTTGCCGACGCCGCCCCAGGCACGCAATTCTTCAACCACCCGACCACCAACGCCGGCCGCTTCTTCGTCGCTGCCTAAAGGAACAAGAACATGACTACTCCAGACGTCTATGTCATCGGCGGCTACCAGACCGACTTCGGTCGCAACTGGACCAAAGAGAACAAGCACTTCTCGGCTCTCATGCGTGAGGCTGTCACTGGCGCCATGCAGAGCGCCGACATCCCCGCAGGCGACATCGAAAGCGCCCATGTCGGTAACTTCGCCGCCGAGCTCTACTGCATGCAAGGCCATCTCGGTGCGTTCTTCACCGAGGTCGACCCCGCCTTCAGTGGCTTGCCCACGGGGCGTCACGAGGCCGCATGCGCGTCGGGTTCGATCGCACTGCTCGCCGCATCGGCCGAGATCGAGGCTGGCCGGTATGACCTGCAAGCGGTGGTCGGCATCGAGCAGATGAAGACCGTTGCCTCCTCGCTCGGTGGCAGCTACCTCGGAACCGCAGCATGGTACGAAAAAGAAGCCGAAGGCATCGACTTCCCGTTCCCCAAGCTGTTCGGCAAGCTCGGCGACGAGTACGACAAGCGCTACGGCTTGGCCGACGAGCACCTGGCCGAGATCAGCCGGCTCAACTACGACAACGCCAAGCTCAACCCCAACGCCCAGACCCGCACGTGGTACATGAACAAAGAGCATGCGCTCGCGCGCGACGACATGAACGCGGAAGTCGGCGGTCGCATTCGTCTGGCTGACTGTTCACAAGTCACCGACGGCGCCGTCTGTGTGTTCCTTGCCTCTCGTGCCTACGCCGAGAAGTACGCCACCGAACGAGGTCTGTCGATCGACGACATCCCTCGAATCAAGGGTTGGGGTCACAACACCGCTCGCTTGCTGTTCGAAGACAAGGTCAAGGAGAGCCGCGAAGCCGAGTACGTGCTGCCTCACGTGCGCTCCACCGTCACCTCGGCGATGGAGCGAGCAGGTATCAGTGATGTGTTCGGCGAAGGCGGCGGCGACAAGATCGACGGCATCGAGACCCACGACTGCTTCACGACTTCGGAGTACATGGCCATCGATCACTTTGGTATCACCGCACCAGGTGAGAGCTGGAAGGCCGTGGAAGAAGGCGTGTTGGAGATCGACGGCAAGATGCCGATCAACCCCAGTGGTGGCCTGATCGGTGCCGGTCACCCTGTCGGTGCCACCGGCGTCCGTCAGCTGCTCGATGCCCACAAGCAGGTCACCGGCACTGCCGGTGACTACCAGATCGAGGGCGCCAAGAACATCCAGACCCTCAACATCGGCGGGAGCGGCACCACCAGCGTCAGCTTTGTGGTTGGTGTCTGAGAAGCAGCACGAAGCTCTGTAGCGTCTCCACATGACCTTTGCCTTCGACCGAGAAACCGCTGTCGAATCCCGAGGCGAAGGCATGTGGGGCGCCCAGATCGCGCCGCATTGGAACATCGGCGACAAGCCGAACGGCGGCTACCTCATGGCCGTTTTGTTGCAGGCGTTGCGCTCGGAGTTGGCACTCGGTCTCGACGATGCGTCGTCCGAGCAAGCCGATCCACTCACACTGACAGCGCACTTTCTGCGGCCCGGCATTCCCGATGCGCCTGGCACGATCTCGACCGAAGTGTTGAAGCGGGGTCGATCGATCTCGACCGTGCGTGGCACGTTGACGCAAGACGGCAAGACCCGGGTCGAGATGATGGCTGGCTTCGGTTCGCTGGCTGACGACAGGCCGAGTGAGGTCGACATCGATCTTCCGGCCCCGACGTTCCCTCCGATCGAGGATGGGACGGATCGGGCGACCTTGGTCCAAGGCGTCAAAGAGATGTCGTTGCTCTCCCGGGTCGATGTGCAGGTCTTGCCGGAACACAGCGCCATGGTTCTTGGCGCCGAGCCACGGATGGCCGGCTGGATCCGGTTCAGCGACGACCGTCCGCCCGACAGCATTGGGCTTGCGCTCTTCGCCGACGCTTTCCCTCCATCGTTGTTCTCCAAGCTCGGCCCGGTGGGGTGGGTGCCGACACTGGAAATGACCGTGCAGATCCGGCGCCGGCCAGCGCCTGGCTGGTTGGCCGCAACCTTCGAGACCGACGACCTCACTGGCGGACGGTTCATCGAGACCGGCACGCTCTGGGACTCCACCGGGCAGGTTGTGGCCCACTCGCGCCAACTCGGGCTGCTGCTGACGTGACCGAGACGACGCTCGAGAACGAAACGGTCGATCGCTACCTCGCTCGGATCGGCGCCGAGCGCCCGGCGACGCTCGACCGTGCATCGTTGACCGCTCTGATGCAAGCACATCTCATTGCTGTGCCATTCGAGAACCTCGATGTGTTCCACCAGCGGCCTGTGCAAACCAGCCTCGACTGGTCGATCCCGAAGATCATTGATCGGGAGCGAGGCGGATGGTGCTTCGAGGCCAACGGGGCGTTCGGTGCGCTCCTGAATGGGCTCGGTTTCGAGGTCCGTCTCATCGGTGCAGCGGTCTTGCTCAACGGCCCCAACAGCACACTCGACCACCTCTGCCTCGAGGTGCGGCTCGATCAGCCGTACTTGGTCGATGTGGGTTTCGGCGACACGTTCATCAGCCCGCTCGAGCTGAACAGCGCGGTCGAGCAGGACGGCGGAAACGGTTCCTACCAGTTCATCGCAAGCCCAATCGGCACCACGTTGGCCCGCCTTGATCAGGGTGTCCCCGAGGCGAGCTATCGGTTCAAGCGGGTGTCGCACGAGTTGTCGGACTTCGATGCTGCCTCTGCTGCCCTGGCCAGCGATCCTGACGGCCATTTCCGTCGGGGACCATTGGCCACTCGATTGCTGGACGCCTTGGGCAGTCGAGTGACGCTCAGCGCCAACCGCTTGGTGGTCAAAGAACCAGACGGCTCCGAGCGGTCATCTATCGGGATCAGCCCGGATACATGGTGGGACACGGCGAGTGAGTGGTTCGGTGAGTCCTACGGCCCGGAGGTCGCTCGAGCGTCCTGAGCAATCTCCTCCTGAACGCCCTCTGCGGTTCGTCAGCCGCGGCGGGCGCGAGTAGCGTTGCCGGGTGCCCAGAGCTCCTCGCATCGGTCTCGCCCTCGGAGGCGGCGGAATTGCTGGCTATGCATTCCATGCCGGTGTCCTCGGTGCGCTGCAGGAATCGACCGGCTGGGACCCGCGGACCTCCGAGGTGATGGTCGGAACTTCGGCCGGTTCGGGCATCGTCGGTCTGTTGCGCGGTGGTGTGTCTGTTCCCGAGATGGTGTCTCGAATGCTGTCGATCTCGAGTAACCCGAGTGACATGGCCAGGCTGCGCCAAGCGTCAGGTCGTGGGATTCGCTTTACCGGCAGCTTGTGGTTCGGGCCGTCCTCTCCCAAGTTGTTGGCCAGAGAGGTGGCACGGCTTCACAAAGTGCGACCAGCCAACTTGATGGTCGGAGCTCTTCCCAATGGTCGGGTCGACAACGACGTGCTCGGTGACCAATCCTCCAAACTGCACGAGTCGTGGCCCGATGAAGCCACATGGATCACCGCCGTGTCGCTCGATACCGGCGACCTCGCCGTGTTCGGGCGTGATGAAGGCCACGATGACGTCGACTTCGCCGATGCGGTGTCGGCCAGTTGCGCCATTCCGGCGTTCTTTCGTCCGGTCAAGATCAACGGTCATCGCTACGTCGACGGCGGCATGCGTTCGATGGTGAACGTCGACCTGCTCGCCGACCTCGATCTGGACCTCGTCGTGGTGCTGGCCCCGATGTCCATTGCCGACATCAGCCCCCGCTCGCCGTTTGCGTCGATCTTCCGTGGCTACTCGAAATTCCAGCTCGCTCGGGAAGTTGCGGCATTGGATGAGGCTGGTATTCCGAACCTGACCATCGAGCCTGACCGGTCGACCACACGAGCCATGGGCTTCAACCCCATGGACCCGACGTGTGTGGTTCCCTCATTGACCGTCGCCGCAGCCACCGTGACCGCCCAATTGGCTGGCGATGAGTATCGAGCGGCGCTGGGCATACTTCGCGAAGCCGGAGAGCAATTGGACTCTCCTCCTGACGTCCCCTACCCGGACTGAGCCCCATCATGGAACGCCTCACACCAGAAGACGCTTCGTTCTTGCGAATCGAAGACCAGACCAGTGCGATGCACGGTGTCACCGTCGCGGTCTTCGAAGGTCCTGAGCCTCGATTCGACGAACTCCTGGCTCGAATGGCTCGACGCGTCTCGCTCGTTCCCCGCCTTCGGCAGCGAGTGATCGATGTTCCCGGTGGAATCGAGCGCCCGGTCTGGGTCGACGATCCGCATTTCTCGCTGGACTACCACATGCGCCACACCGGCGTTCCCCGCAACGGCACGATGGCCGACGTCCACGCCGTCGCAGCGCGCATTCTCTCTCAGCGACTCGACCGAGGGAAGCCGCTCTGGGAGATGTGGATGATCGACGGCCTGCCGGACGGCCGCTGGGCGATCTTGTCGAAGGCGCACCACGCCATCGTCGACGGTGTGTCGGGAAGCGATCCGCTCACGCTCGTGGTCGACGGGCTGGGCGACGGTCCTCCCGTTGACGAGGAATGGAACCCGCCAGCACTTCCCACCGACGCTCAGCTGCTAGGTCAAGGCCTGCTCGAGCTCGGGTTCGACCCAGCACATCAGGCGAGGCTTGCTCGACGCGCCGTGATGGGTCCCGCTCGACGCGGCCGTGCGATGTTCGGCCGGCCATCGTCGTCCAAGAGTGCGGCTCTCGTCGGTGCGGTCGGGTCGTTTCGGCGTTGGGGCACGACCTCGGTGTCCGCCGAGTCGATCAGAGCGACCCGAGATGCCCTCGAGGTCACCACGAACGATGTGGTGTTGGGACTTGTCACCGCTGGCTTCCGATCGATGCTCGAAGCCAGCGATGCCGAGATGCCCGATTCCATTCGCACGCTCGTTCCGCTTGCGGTCGCCACCGGTAACCGGTTCAAGAACGAGATCAGCTCGCTCGAAGCCGACCTGCCGGTCGGGAAATCTGATGTGCGGGCGTCGATTCGTGCCATCAACGACCAGACGCTCACTGCCGGGAATGAGTACCGGGCAGTCGCCGGGAAAACGCTGGCGTCGCTCCAGGGTTTGTCGGCGCCGACCGTGGCCACGCTTGGCCTCCGATCCGCCCACAAGACCGCCCGCTTCTTTGATGTCTCGACGGTGACGGTGAACGTGCCGGGTCCGAGCGAAGAAGTTTGCTTGCTCGATCGTGCGATGGTGGCGATCTACCCGGCGATTCCGCTGGTGTCGAAGGTGCGCATCAGCGTGGGCATCATGAGCTACCGAGACGAGTTCTACTTCGGTGTCACCGGTGACAACGATGCGGGCTTCGAAGTCGGCGCACTCACGGCCGGTATCGAAGCTGCAGCGGCGCAACTCAGTTGAACCGACACCACCGGTAGCCTGCCCACATGGTTCGGCGACCCGAAGGTTTCAGCGATCGGCTGAAGGAAGCAAGCGTGCAGGTTCGTCGGACGGCGGAACGAGGGATCGAACTTCGGCGCGAGATCAAAGAGCGAAACGCCCCCGTGGCCAAGCGCTCGCTCGAAGAGATCCAAGCCGATCTCGATGCCCTGGTCGGGCTCGACTCGGTGAAAGAGCAGATCGCGTCCCAACTCACGTTTTTGCAGGTGCAGGCCCGGCGCAAGGAACATGGCCTGAGCGACGTACCGACCAGCCAACACCTGGTGTTCAAAGGTAATCCCGGCACGGGGAAGACCACCGTCGCTCGACTGTTGGCGGAGATGTACGGCTCGATTGGCCTGCTCGAGCGCGGTCACTTGGTCGAGGTCGACCGGGCCGGCTTGGTTGGAGAGTTCGTCGGTCACACCGCATCGAAGACCAACAAGGCGGTCAAGAAAGCCATCGACGGTGTGCTGTTCATCGACGAGGCCTATGCACTCACCCCCGCCGGTGCGCTTCGGGCCAACAACGACTTCGGCGTCGAAGCCATCGAAACCCTCCTCAAGCGGATGGAAGACAACCGCGACCAGCTCGTCGTCGTCGCTGCTGGGTATCCCAAGCTCATGGAGACGTTCTTGACGTCGAATCCTGGCTTGCGGTCTCGGTTCTCGCGCGAAATCGTCTTCCCCGACTACACCACGGCTGAACTCGTCGAAATCACGAGGGCGCTCGCTGCCGAGGCCGATTACGAGCTCTCCAAAGCGTGCGGTCCAGCGCTCGAGGCGATCTTCAGTGGCGTCAAGCGTGACGAAGGTTTTGGCAACGCTCGCTACGCCAGAAACCTGTTCGAGCAAGCAATGAATCGTCAAGCCGTCCGACTGGCTGACAGCCGCCAGGTCACGTCACTCGATCGCCACGCCGTGCTCACGCTCGAGTCTCAAGACTTCAAAGAAGCCGTCGCTCTGCTCTAAAAACCCTTAGAGGCGGGGGAGGACGTCTTCGGCGAGAAGGTGCATCTGCTCGTCCATCTGTTCACGGCTGAGGCCGGGGAAATCTGGAAAGAGCAACAGGTGCTTGAGGTCGAGACGCTCCTTGATGCGGCCCAGGAGGTCAGCGACTTGTTCGACTGATCCGATCGCCATCGATTCCTCGGTCATCGTCTGCTCGACGGTGGGGCAGTGGTTGAACGGCACCTCGCCGTTGTCGTATCGAGCGAAACGACCGTAGGGCGACAGGAACTTCACGTACTCGTCGTGCCCGTCACGGCCAGCGATCATGGCGTCTTCAGTGGTACGGCCCACGTGAACGTTGATGTGGAACGCCCGACCCTCGCCCGGTGCGAGCTCGCGCCCGTGCTCCGCGCTCTTCTCGGCGAAGAGGTCCCACGCAGCACCCACACGCTCGGGAGGGCCGCTGGCGAAGATCGCCTGGTGTCCGACCCGCGCCACGTAGTCCATCGTGGCCGGTGAGGTGACCGGTTGGAAGA
Organism: uncultured Acidimicrobiaceae bacterium; assembly: GCA_964351995.1. Lineage (GTDB taxonomy): Bacteria > Actinomycetota > Acidimicrobiia > Acidimicrobiales > SZUA-35 > SZUA-35. Next base: position 13,101 of record CAYGQE010000059.1, read on the forward strand.
TCTTCGGAACTGTTGGGTAGCTGAGCGGCTTCGGGATCAGCGTGAGGTCTTGGACCGTGGCGCCACGGTCGGGGATTCCGGGTGGCGGGAATTCGAAGTGCTTGCCGCTGAAACTGAATGTCTCGTTGCCCCAGGCGGAGCGGATGACTTCCATGGCTTCTTCGAAGATTTCGCGGTTCAGACGGTCCTGATCAGCCGCCATCTCGTTGTCGCCTGACGCAACGACCCCGCCGAGCGTCTGGGATTCGCGGGGGACCGTGCCTCGGCCGACGCCAAAGACCATGCGACCTCGGGTGAGGATGTCGGCCATGGCGAAGTCCTCGGCCAAACGCAGCGGGTGCCACTGAGGGACGACGTTGAATGCCTGACCGAACTTGATGTGATCGGTGATCGACGCCAGGTGCTGCCCGAACTGGATGAGGTTGGGGACGACCTCGTAGCCCTCGTATTGGAAGTGATGCTCGGTCAGCCACATGGTCGAGAAACCGAGGCTGTCCGCCGTCTTGGCCCAATGCTCGAGGTTCTCGTAGCAGGCCAGATAGTCGGCCTGTCCGTACCGGCGGTCGGTGGCCGCTGGTGCCCCGGCACCCGCATCGTCCATCGGAACCGTGCAGTAGAAATGTACGTCGACGTCCATGGCGGAGGACTCTAGGGCGACCGTGTTTCCCCGAGGTGAACTCGGCACTGAACTGGTCCGGTACCGCGGCGGAACTCGGCAAGAATGGTCGCCATGGCATTCAACGCTGGCAGTAACTCGATCAATGGAGCACACGGAACGCTCAACGTGCACGTTTGGCCTGCATCCAACAGTGATGGCGATCGACCGATCGTGGCCGTTCACGGAGTCGACGGCAGCCACCAGTCCTGGGCTGGCCTTGCTGAAGCGCTCGCCGGCGCCCGCAGCCTGATCGCTGTGGATCTGCGGGGTCGCGGTGCCTCCTCACACGAGGGTCCGTTTGGCGTCGTACCGCATGCCGCTGATCTCGCCGCCGTCCTTGATGCCGCTGGGGCAGCGGAGGTCACGCTGCTCGGTCACTCCTTCGGGGGTCACGTAGTCGCTCGGCTCGCGGCCGACCGTCCGCACGGTGTGACCGGCGTCGTGCTCGTCGATGGAGGCCCACCACGCGTTGTGCCACCAGACATGGCACCCGAGGCGCTCGTGGCCGGAGCACTGAGCAACATCATTCCCAACCTGGGGGCCAAGCCGTACCCCATCAGCCAGGACGCCGTCGAATACGATTTCGCCTCGATGGTGGTCGAAGTGGCGGCGGCTCGAGCATTGTTCGATGTCACGGTCCCGATCCACCTGCTGCGAGCTGAGCTCGGTGTGGCTCCTGGACTGCCGCCCGTCGTTCCTGACGCCGTCGTGGCTGAGCTCGAGGCATCGGGTCTTGCGTTGTCCGACGAGGTCGTATCCGGCGTCACCCACTTCTCGATCCTCGGCGACCCTGCATTGTTGGCGGCGCTCGCCTGAGACGCCCGTTCACCAATGACGCTCGGAACCGCGAGCGATTCGTGACAGAACCAGCGGAGTGGCATGGTGTCGGGATGAACGACGAGCTGCTGTACACGACCGAGGGCCACGTGGCCACGATCACGTTCAACCGTCCAGAGCGGATGAACACGATCACGCCGACGATGCTGAACACGCTGTCGAAGTTGTTGCTCGACGCAGATGCCGACGCCAACGTGCGGGTGATCGTGCTGACGGGCAACGGACGGGCATGGTGCGCTGGGCTCGACGTCGGGGCGGCGGTGGAAGGAACCGGCATCGGCAGTGAAGGCGCTGGATCTGCCTCTGGTGAGTTCGGGTTGCGTGATGCTCCTCCCGTGGTGCTGCACAAGATCGATACCCCGACCATTGCGTCGATGAACGGCGGGGCGGCTGGCTATGGCCTCGACCTCGCATTGGGCTGTGACATTCGACTGGCTTCTGAAAAGGCGAAGCTCGCAGCGGCGTACACCGCACGCGGCCTGGTGCCTGAAAGCGGGGGGACGTGGTTGTTGCCTCGAATCATCGGCTGGTCCAAGGCGGCTGAGCTGCTCTTCACCGCCCGCACGCTGACCGCTGACGTTGCGCTCGACATGGGCTTGGTCAGTGAAGTGATCCCTCACGACGACCTCGCCGATCGCACTGCTGTGGTTGCCGGTGAAGTTGCCGCCAATGCTCCGCTTGCGGTTCGCGCCGCCAAGCGGATGATGCGGCACTCGATGACCGAGAACCTCGAAGACCACGTGCAGCGCCAGTACTTGGCGTTGCTGCCCCTCTTCGGCAGCAAGGACTTCCGAGAGGGTCTTGCCTCCTATCTCGAGAAGCGTCCGGCGGAGTTCACCGGACAGTGATCCTCGGGCAGGCGAGCGACATCGGCGAAGGTCGTATCGACAACGTCATCATCTCGAGTTCGGTGCACGTCGCCATGGGCGTGGTCGTGTTGTTGTCGATGGCGGTGGTGACCGCCCTGGTCGCACGACACGCCGTGCGGAACGAAGCTGTTGGCACGGCAACGCGGGCCTCGTTGTTGGTGGCGCAAGTGTCGTTGGCGGTGCAGGTGCTGCTGGGCATCAAACTGCTCGACCAAGGCCAGGGCATCGTGCAGCTCTACATCCACTACGTCGGCGGGCTGATCCCGCTTGGGGCGTTCCTCGTTGCTGGCTGGTTTGCCAGAGGTGATTCACCGAGGAGCACTCGAATCTTGGCCGTCCTGCTGGGGATCGGGGCGATGTCGGCGTTCATGGCCTTCTTCATCGGCCGGGCGTACGCCAACGGCTGACCGCGCAGCTGCTTCCTGGCTGGTCAGCCCGTGCCTTCCTGCGCGGCAACGGCAGGAACGAGCGGGTTACCGGTGGCGAGATAGTTCTCGGCGTAGGCATCTGGGCGTTGGGCGGTGTCGGTGATCCACAGCGCGCCGGTGAAGCGATCGACCAAGAGCGGCGCATTGCCCGAGACCATCGTCGAGTAGTCACCGGTGTCGAGAAACTCCGCTGATTGGTAGAGAAAGATCCAACCGAACGACAGACGAAGCGTTGATTGGTCCTGGATTCGGAGCAGACCGTCAGCTTCTTTGATGGTCAAGGCCGCCATCTCGCGAGCACGGTTCTCATCGATGGTCCGCAGGTGCAACCCCGGCCCCATTCGGTCCACCACGGTGATGGTGTCCCGTGGTCGTCGTGCGAGCGCAAGGGCCTGGGTCTTGACGCTGATCCCCGTGGCATCATCGAACGCCTGGAACTCACTCATGGTCGAGGCCGGGTTCTGCGCGATGATCCAGCCGAGCACGTGGAACATGGCGGCGAGGTCCTCGACCGCCGACTCGTTGAACGCCAGCGCCATTGCCTCTGGCGTGATTGGCATCTCCCACAGCGCGTGAAGACCCTTGATGATGGCCAGCCTGCTGTAGCCCTCTGATCGAGCCTGGCAGGCCGCTTCTCGATGGTCGGCGCCGCTTGACCACAGTTCGTTGAACCGCCGCGTGAGTGGGCACGCCTCGACCATGGGAGCGTCTGGCTCCAGGGCAGCAGCGGTCGAGCCAGCAAGCGGCATTTGGCGAGGGGCAGGTGAAGGCGATGCGGGTGCCGCCTCGACCGGCGGCGCTGGATTCGGGGGAGCCGGAGCCGCGGCACCGATGTCGATGTCGACCTGCATACCGGCGCTGTTTGCGATCTCGACCAGGCCCGAGGTCAGCCGTTGGAGGTTGTCCTCTTCGAGGGAGGCGTCTCGTGGTTCATGATGGTTTGAGCCGACGATTACCACCTTGCTGTCCCGCTCGATGAAGTCAGCTGATGCAACGAGTTGGTCGTTGCGGTACTGCTCGAAGCGGTGGAGATCTTGATTCAGCTTCGTGCGATGCGTGGTGGCAACGATCAGCCCCTGTTCGTCGAGCGCTGCGTCGAGTTCTTCGTTGCTTGGGTCATCGAGTCGGACACCAGCGGGGAAGATCACGATTGGGATGCTGAGCGGTCGGCCGTTCTTCGACAGCCCTCTCGCCTCGATTGGTCGAGCATCGATGTCCACGAACTTCGCCCGGAGTCCTCTGGCGGCCAGGAACGCGCGCGTTCGACGTGTGTCGTCGCACCAGTCGGTTCCGTAGATCGTGATCGGCATGGGAGAGAGGAGCTCCTGAGGGCGGTTCTCTTGTCGTCAATCGGCCGATCGGTGCAAAATCTAATGGATCGAGGATTTGAGGTCCCCACGTAGTGACGAGCAGAACCTGGCAAACTCGGCGCCGTGAACGACATCAATAGTCGCGGGCTCAGGAGTGCTGCTGTCCGACAGGGTAATTTGGCGACAATTCTTCGCTTGCTGCACATTCGGGGTGCAGTATCGAGATCAGAGCTGGTCGCTCATAGTGGGCTCACCCGGAGCGCTATCGGAGGTTTGGTCGCAGATCTCGTCGAGCTGGGGTACGTGTCAGAAGCAACCTCGGAGAGCGAGGGTCGGCCCGGTCGGCCTTCGACCAAGGTGCTCCCACGAAGCGAGACAAACGTTGCCATTTCAGTCGTCGTGATGGTGGATTCGCTAACGGTGTCAGCGGTGGGCCTCGGCGGTGAGATTCTCGGTTCCCTCGAGGTTGCTTCGCCCGCAACCGGCTGGGGTGTCGAGGGGACGGTGGACCTCGTGGCGTCGCTGGTCGACGATCTCCAAGAGATGCTCCTCCCCGAGGCGCGCCTGTTTGGCATGGGAGTGGCGATTCCAGGACTGATTCGTCATGTCGACGATTGCGTCGTTATCGCACCCAACCTCGGCTGGGTGGACGTCCCACTCGGCCGTCGGTTAGTCGAAGCGATGGGAGCTTCGATTCCTATTCGCGTGCGAAACGAAGCCGACGTCGGTGCGCTCGCCGAATCGCGCCGAGGCGTGGCCGCCGGTCACCTTCATGCGCTGTACCTGTCGGGCGAGGTCGGCGTCGGCGGGGGAATGGTCACCGGCGGGGACCTGATGGCCGGCGGCGCTGGGTTTGCTGGCGAGATCGGCCACCTACACGTCAACAACTCCGGCTCTCGCTGCGGTTGTGGCTCGATCGGTTGCTGGGAGACCGAAGTTGGTGAGGAGGCGTTGCTCGCGCGTTACCGTCGCTCTGGACATGAGCTCGGAACGGTCTCTGAGCTGTTGGCTGCCGCGAAGGCAGGAGAGGAACACGCGCTCGAGGTCCTCCAGGAACATGGAACCTGGGTGGGACTCGGACTCTCCGGTCTCATCAACATTTTGAACCCGGACGTGGTGGTCCTCGGCGGAATGTTCGCCGAGACCTTCGCGTGGATCCGAAACACGATGGAGGCCGAACTCCAAGAGCGCTCACTGAGAGCGGTGCGAGAGCAGTGCGTCGTGATCGCCTCGTCACTTGGGAAGGCGGCTCTCCCACTCGGTGCTGCCGAGTTGATTTGGGACATCGTGCTGGACGATCCAGGAAGGGCTTTGTTTCGTTTCGTGAACGGCGACTGACTTGAGGGTTGACATTCCCAAGGATTTGTCACAGTCTATGACAAACAATTCGTTCACCTCTTGGACAAACCTGTCCCGGGGTCGACAAAGGGGAATCAAATGCATCGCAAGTTTTTGCTGGCCGTGTTGCTGGCGTTTTCACTCACTGCTGCTGCGTGCAGTAGCAGCGGCACTACGTCCGGGGATGCGACCGAAAGCGGTAGCGAAGCGGAAACAACCGAAAGTGAGTCATCCAGCGGCGATGACGCGATGGAAGACGATGCAATGGCTGAAGGCGGCGAGCAGATCGCCGGGTTCATCTTGCCCGACTCCGCGTCGTCGGCTCGATGGGAGGCTTTCGACCGCCCGCTGATCGAGGCCGCGTGCTCTGATGCGGGAATCACCTGCCTCATCCAAAACGCTGAGGGTGACAAGGACAACATGGCGACCATCGCCGATCAAATGATCGCTGATGGCATTGGCGTGCTGGCCATCGTCAACCTTGACTCTGAGTCGGGTGCTGCGATCCAGGAAAAGGCAGCGGCCGCCGGCGTGCTGAACATTGACTACGACCGGCTCACGCTTGGCGGCTTCGCTGACGTGTACGTGTCGTTCGACAACGTCGCCGTTGGTACCGCCCAGGGCGAGGGTCTGATCGAGTGCTTCGGTGGCGATACCGACGGAAAGCGAATCATCCAGCTCCATGGATCCCCGACCGACAACAACGCAACACTCTTCCGAGAGGGTTACCAGGCTGCAATCGCTGAGGCTGGATTCGAAACGGTGGGTGAAGAAGCCGTTCCGGACTGGGACAACGCTCAAGCTGGCGTGATCTTTGAGCAGCTCCTGACCGCCGTTAACGGCGAGATCGATGGTGTGCTGGTCGCAAACGACGGTCTGTCTCTCGCATCGCAGGCCGTGCTTGCTGACAGCGGTTTGACGCTGCCGACTACGGGTCAAGATGCCACGGTCGATGGTCTCAGGGCCATCCTCCAGGGCACCCAGTGCATGACTGTCTACAAGCCTGTGGTCGAAGAGGCCAATGGCGCTGTCGCAGCCGCTGTGGCACTGCTCAGCGGTGATGATCTTCCGGCCAACGCCACCATCAACAATGAGAACGGCGACATCCCGTACGTTCAGGCCGAGGTGCAGTCGATCTTCATCGACGACGTTGCGCTGGTCGTCGCTGATGGATTCGTGTCGGCCGACGACGTCTGTGCCGGAATCGAAGACCTGTGCGAGGAGTACGGCGTCTCTTGATCTGAGTGAAATCATCGGTGGGTGTTTTGACGCCTACGGCATCACCTCGGGGTGGACGGTCTCCTGCAAGCGGCCGTCCACCCCTTCTGACCACAGAAAGTAACCTGCGCCTTCTCATGGCTGCCTCTGCTCTTCTCGAACTACGCGCAATCAACAAGACGTTTGGCTCCGTCCACGTGCTTCACGATGTCGACTTCACCGTTCACGCCGGATCCGTCACCGCCTTGATTGGTGACAACGGAGCGGGAAAGTCCACGCTCGTCAAGTGCATCGCTGGCATCCATGGCACGGACAGTGGCAGCATGCACTCCGACGGCAACGAGCTCGTTGTCAAGACCCCCCGAGACGCGTCAAGCGCTGGCATCGAAGTTGTTCACCAGGATCTCGCGCTCTGCGAGAACCTCGACATTGTCCAAAATCTCTTTCTCGGTCGCGAAATTCTCCGTCGAGGGCTCCTCGACGAGGAGGCCATGGAACAGGCGGCTCGAGAGACGCTTGCTGGCCTTTCGGTCCGAACGGTTAAGAGCGTGCGCCAATTGGTGTCATCGCTCTCCGGTGGTCAACGGCAAACAGTCGCCATCGCCAAGGCTGTGCTCTGGAACTCTCGAGTCGTTCTACTTGACGAACCAACGGCGGCTCTCGGCGTTGCACAGACCAGGCAAGTTCTCGATCTTGTACGCCGTCTTGCTGATCAAGGCTTGGGCGTCGTGCTCATCAGTCACAACATGAACGACGTCTTGGAGGTCTCGGATCGGATCGCAGCCATGTACCTCGGCCGAGTCGTCTCGGACATCGAGGTCACGCCACAGACGAGCAGGGAACAGCTCGTTGGGCTGATCACCTCCGGTCGCGCCGACGACGCCGAGCCTGCGACGCCGACCGATGAAGTGAAAGAGGTGTCAACGTGACCACCAATGCCCCACAAGCGCTGACGGATTTCGCGCTCGACCAGGCGACTCCGGATCTCCGCACCGTGCTGCGCTCTCGGTGGGTCGAGCTTCGCTCGGGAAATCTCGGCTCGTTGCCAGCTTTGCTCGCCATCGCTGTCCTGTCGATCGTGTTCGGTGCAGTCAATCCCTCGAGCTTCCTGTCGGAAATCAATCTTGCGAATCTGCTCGAACAGGCTTCGGCGGTGATCGTCATTGCGATGGCGGTGTCGTTCACGCTGCTGCTCGGTGAGATCGATCTGGCTGCCGGCTTCACCGCAGGTGTGTCAGCCGCTGTTCTGGCCACGCGCCTCGAGGGATGGTCGCTCTTGCCTTCGGCGCTGACCGCCATGGTGGTAGCGGTGGCTCTCGGAACGTTCACTGGATGGCTCGTGGCGAATGTCGGAATCCCGTCGTTCGTGGTGACGCTTGCAAACGTGTTGTTGTTCCAAGGAATTTTGCTTCTCCTCGTCCGTGACGGTGGCAGCGTACGGATCGAGAATCAACTCGTGAAGGATCTTGTCGGTGCCACCATGAACCCGACGCAATCGTGGCTGTTCGCCGCCGCTGCCCTTGCGTTTCTCGCGTGGGCTTTGTTGAGACAGCGGCGTGCAGCGCACGGCTCGATTCCGCTGTCGCTCGTTGCCATCAAGGTCGGCTCAGCCGGCCTTTTCGTTGCCGCCTTTACCCTGATTCTCAATCGAAATCGTGCGTTTCCGAATGCGCCAGCGCCGATCACCGGGGTCCCCACCGTTGTCCCCGTGGTGCTGGTTCTGCTTGTGGCCCTCACATTCCTGCTCAACCGCACTCGCTACGGGCGCCACCTCTACGCCGTTGGGGGTAACGCCGAAGCGGCAAGGCGGGCCGGCATCAATGTGGCTCGCATCCGCTTGAGTGCGTTTGCGATCTGCGGTTTGATCGCTGGCATTGGTGGCGTCTTCTTGGCCTCGCGAGTCAACTCGGTCGACCCCAACACAGGGGCTAACGACACCCTGTTGCTCGCCGTTGGTGCCGCCGTCATTGGTGGGACTTCCCTCTTTGGCGGCCGGGGCCGCATGCTGAACGCTGTACTCGGCGGTTTCGTGCTCGCACTCATCCCGAACGGGCTCACGTTGGTTGGTCGTCGTGAGCTTCCCGGCGTCGGGGAGATCGACTTCAGCAGCTCAGGGACCAAGTTCATCTGCGCCGGTCTGGCGCTGCTCGTGGCCTCGTCTGTCGACGCCCTCAGTCGGAAACAAGCGGCATAATGCCGCCCAGGCTCCGTTCCAACCACCAACAAATCGATTTCCCTACCGAGGATCTCTCATGAGTAACTTCTTTTCCACTGTCACCGAACCGATTCCGTACGCGGGCCCAGACTCGAACGATCCACTGACGTTCCGTTGGTACGACGCTGATCGCGTCGTTGCTGGCAAGACGATGGCAGATCATCTCCGGTTTGCGGTCTGCTACTGGCACAGCTTTGCGTGGGACGGTTTCGACATCTTCGGTGAGGGGACGATGGATCGTCCATGGACCGCAGGTCCGGATGACCTCGACAACGCCAAGGTGAAGATGGCGGTTGCCTTCGAGTTCTTCGAGAAGCTCGGAGCACCGTTCTGGTGCTTCCACGATCACGACATCGCTCCTGAGGGTGCGAGCTTCGCCGAGTCGGCTCGCAATCTCGATGTGATGGTCGACGAGGCAGCAAGCCACATGGAACGAACTGGCACCAAGCTGCTCTGGGGCACGGCTCGCCTGTTCTCCCAACGCCACTACATGTCGGGCGCCGCAACGAACCCCGATCCCGAAGTGTTCGCCCGAGCCGCGGCCCAGGTGGCTCAGTGTCTCGAAGCGACCCATCGACTCGGCGGTGAGAACTACGTGTTGTGGGGTGGTCGAGAGGGCTACGACACCTTGCTGAACACTGATCTTCACCGTGAGCTCGACCAAATGGGCCGCTTCTTGCACATGGTGGTCGAGCACAAGCACCAGATTGGCTTCGAAGGCATGATTCTTCTCGAACCCAAGCCCTTCGAGCCGGTGAAGCACCAGTACGACTTTGATGTTGCCGCGTGCCAGGCGTTTCTCTCGAAGTACGACTTGCTCGGCGAGGTAGCCGTGAACATCGAGGTCAATCACGCCACACTTTCCGGACACGACTTTGCTCACGAGGTCGCCGTCGCTCACGAGGCCGGCATCTTCGGCAGCATCGATGCGAACGCTGGCGATGATCGGCTCGGTTGGGACATGGATCGGTTCCCGGTGTCGGTTGAGCAGATGACGCTCGGCATGTACGAGATTCTGAGAGGCGGCGGCTTCACGTCCGGCGGCTTGAACTTCGACGCCAAGTTGCGACGCCAATCGATTGCCAAAGACGACCTTTTTCACGGCCACATCGGCGGCATGGACACGATGGCTCGCAGCTTGCTCGCAGCGGCTGCGTTGCTCGAAGATGAAGCGATCGAACGCGTCCGGAACGACCGCTACGCAGGGTGGAGCGAGGAACTGGGCACGTCGATCATGGACGGGTCTTCGACGTTGGCCGAACTCCGTGATCGGGCGCTCGGCTTCGAGAACGAACCGCAGCCGGTATCGGGTCGACAGGAGATGCTCGAGAACACGGTGGCCACCTACATCGAACGAGTGCGCTGATGCCGTTGGTGCTGGGGGTTGACTCCTCCACACAGTCGACCAAGGTCGAGGCCCGAGATCTCGAGACCGGGAAACTGGTGGCTTCGGGATCGGCGGCGCACCCAGCAGTGCAGCCTCCGGTTTCTGAGCAGGACCCCGACCGCTGGTGGTCGGCGTTGGTCGAGGCGGTTGCGGCACTCGGCGACATCAGGCGGGATGTGGTGGCAATGTCGATTGCCGGTCAGCAGCATGGGCTGGTGCTTGTCGGCGAGGATCGGCGTCCCGTTCGGCCAGCAAAGTTGTGGAACGACACGACCTCGGCCGATGCCGCCGCACGATTGGTCGAGGCACTCGGTGCATCACACTGGGCCAGCGGATGCGGCAGTGTTCCGGTCGCAGCGTTCACCGTGGCCAAGCTGGCATGGATTGCTGAGCACGAGCCTCATGCGCTGATGTCGACCGCCCGCATCATGCTCCCGCACGACTACCTCACCTGGCGAGCGACCGGTGAGCACGTGACCGATCGAGGCGATGCATCGGGCACGGGCTGGTTCGATCCCGAGACCAACGACTACCGCCAAGACCTCTTTGATGCCGCCGGTGCGGGGCTCGCTCTCGATCTGTTGCCCCGTGTGCTTGGACCGACCGAAGTCGCCGGAACGTTGGAGCCGCAGGCCGCCGACGAACTCGGGCTGTCGCCCGAGGTGATCGTCGGCCCAGGAACAGGTGACAACATGGGCGGGGCGCTCGGCCTCGGGCTTCGGCCCGGTGACTCGGTCGTCTCACTCGGAACGTCTGGCACCGCCTATGCCGTCTCTGCGATACCAACCAAAGACTCGAGCGGATCGGTCGCAGGGTTCGCCGATGCCGATGGCGGCTTCCTTCCTCTTGTTTGCACGCTGAATGCGACCCGAGTGACCGACACATTCGCTGCGTTGATGGGCGCCGACCGGGATGATTTCGCCGAGTTGGCGCTGGGTGCTGACACGGCAGTGGGTGGGCCAACACTCCTGCCCTATCTCGATGGCGAGCGAACCCCCAACCTCCCCGATGCTCGGGGCGCTCTGTTCGGGATCGAGACCGGGGTCAGCCGTGAAGCCCTTGCGCTCGCTGCCCACGACGGTGTGCTGTGCGGCTTGCTCGACGGCCTCGACGCCTTGTCGGGTTGCGGCGTCCCGCTCGATGGGCGCCGCTTCTTGGTTGGCGGGGGTGCTCGCTCGGCTGCGTACCGCCAGCGGTATGCCGACCTGACGCAGCAAGAGATTCTGGTTCCAGATGCCGATGAGACGGTGGCGACCGGTGCTGCGGTCCAGGCTGCAGCGATTGCCTCAGGTGCACCGATCAGCGATGTCACCACTGCGTGGAACTGCGGGGCCAGTGTGGCGACATCGCCGCGAACTGGAGCCGCTGGCAGTGTCCGCGAGCGATACGCGCTCGCCCGACGTGGAGCTGACCTGTTGTGAGCTCGGCGTGAGCTGATGCGCTCGTGATCAGGTGAGCTCGTCGATGGCATCTTCGATGGCATCACCGAGGCGCTCAGCCAGCGACTTCTTCTTTTTCTTCTTCTTCGACTTCTTCTCGGACCGATCGTCGTCTCGCCAGTCGCGGTCGTCCCGCCGTTCGCTCTTGTCTCGAACAGGAGTGGGCTGCGGCGCTGCAGGCGGGGGAGGGCTGACACGCTCATCGGCGATCAGCCGATCGATCTCGCCTCGATCGAGCCAGATGCCGCGGCACTTGGGGCAGATGTCGAGTTCGATGCCGTGGCGGTGGGTGATGGCGAGTGTTTGATCGACACAGAGGGGACAGTTCATCAAATGTTCCTACGGTTCATAGGTGCTCGATCTCAGCGTGGGCGGCTCGGAGAAGTTCGGCATCGGCTCGCAAACGATCGACCTCAGCTTCGAAGGGCCGGGCAATGTCAGACATCGACGTCTGCACGAGGTGAGCGGCGAGGGTGTCGAGATCGACCAGCGTCGATTCCTGCTGTGCTTCCAGTGACTCGAGCCGGTTCTGGAGATCGTTGATGCTCTCGTGGCGTTCGCGAAGGGTGCGAATCAATGGCGTGTCGGCCGCTGTTGGATCGTGGCGCTCTCGCAGCGCCTGCTTGAGCTCGGCCGCGGCTTCGGCCGGAGCGAGGGTGTCGATGGCGGATCGAAGTCGAGCCTGATCGTCGAGCGAATCAAGAAGGGAGCGCTCGACCTCGTCGATGCGTAGGCCAACGGCGGGGTCGGCGCTGTGTTCGAGAACGAGGGATTTGGCCCGGTCGAAGCGTTGTTGCCAGGGCGGCGCTGGTGGTTTCTTCCTGAACATCACGGTGTTTCTGCATCGAGTTGGTCGAGGAACACCTTGCTATCCCAGTAGTCGACGCGGTGGGTGATCAGGTCGGCCTCGACCACAAGACGCTGAGCACCTCTCACGCTGATCGGAGTTTCGCCCTGCCACCGAGCGGTCATGGTGTAGAAGACCGCAGCGGTGTTGCGGTCGACGACGACGTTCTCGACCTCGTAGACCAGGCCTGCCATGTCGCTGAGGAAGCCAGGCAGCCGTTCTCGGTAGGCGGCTCGGCCGATGCAGCCAGAACCCAGCGCCGATGTGTGTTCGTTGACGAAGTCCTCAGCCACGTGCTCAGCCACGGCATCGGGGTCGCCGCTGGCGAACGACGCCATGTACGAGCGGGCGACCGCCTCGGTTCCGCTTGGCACTCGTGCAGTTGACGTCGTGTCGCTGTGCATCTGTTCAGTCTGATCGACGAGATCCCGGGTGACACCCTCGGTTGTTGAGTTTTCCGAGTCCCTTGGCGTCAATGACGAGATCGATGGTCGGGTGTGCCAGGCTCATCGCCATGGACGGAACCATCGAACTCGAAGCTTCAGACGGCCATCAGCTCAGCGCGTATGAGCAGCGTCCGGACGGAGCAACCGCAGCGGTCGTGATCGTGCAGGAGATCTTCGGCGTCAACGCTCACATCCGCTCGGTCGTCGATCGCTACGCCGCTGCTGGCTACCACGCCATTGCGCCAGCGACCTTCGATCGCGTCGAGCGTGGTGTCGAGCTCGACTACGACGGTCCCGGCGTCGAACGCGGCAAGGAACTCGCCATGGGTATTGGCATGGAGAAGGCACTGCTCGACGTCGCCGCTGCGGTGGCACACGCCTCGGCAACCGGTCCAGTGGGCATTGTCGGCTATTGCTTCGGCGGCTCGGTTGCGTGGCTTGCTGCTGCACAACTGCCAGTCGTCGCCGCCGTTGGCTACTACGGCGGCGCTGTGCTCGGAGCGCTTGACTCGACACCAAAGGTGCCAACGATGCTGCACTTCGGCGAGCTTGACGCGGGCATTCCGCTCGATGGCGTGGTCAAAATCCAGCCCGCCCACCCCGACGTGGCGGTCTACGTCTACGACGGCGCCGACCACGGCTTCAACTGCGACGTGCGGGCGTCGTTCCACCCCGAAGCGGCGGAGCTGGCGAGAGAGCGCACGATGGCGTTCTTCGCTGAGCACCTCGAGAATCCCGCGGCGTGAGCCGGCGGCCGCCGTCTGATGTCAGAGCTCCCCGAACCCCGAATCGCTGACGTTGACCGTGATCGCGTCAGCCAACACCTGAGGCTTGCCTACGGCGAGGGTCGTATCACCGAGGGCGAACTCGAAGAGCGGTTAGCGGCAGTGTACGAAGCCAAGACGGCCAGCGAGCTGAACGTGGTTGTTGCCGACCTTCCCGTTCCCCCCGTTGCCATCGCTCGTCCGGTCATCCCTGCGCCACCGACGAAGGTGCGGTCATCGTTTCGACTCGAAGCTGCAGTTCCGCTCCTGATGCCGCCGCTCATCTGTACGGCGATCTATTTCATGACCAATGCGGGCGGATACTTCTGGCCGATGTGGGTGTGGCTTGGCTGCGGTATCCCAGCGGTGTACGCGATCTTGGGCTCGCGCAACGATGACTCTGACGCTGCGCATTTGCCATCGAGCGCGCCGCCCGAGGTGTCGTCTTGAGCGGCGCCGTCGCAAAGGACCAGCCTGGCGTCGTCGACGAGCTCAGGTCGATGCTCGGACCGAACGGTTGGCTCGAGGGGCCGGACGCAGCGCAGCACTTGGTTGACTTCCGAAACGATTTCCGAGGGACGGCACTCGGTGTTGCCAGGCCGGCCTCGACCGAGGAAGTGGCAAGGGTCGTCGAGCGCTGCGCAGCCCACGGTGTTGCTGTGCTTGCCCAGGGCGGCAACAGCGGGCTCAGCGGCGGGTCGATTCCCAGCGTTGATCGACCAACGATCATCCTGTCACTCACCCGGATGCGAACGATCGAGATCGTTGATGCCGATGGATTCACGATCACCGCCCAGGCAGGTGTGACCGTCGAGGAGTTGCAGGAGGCAGCGGCGGACGTCGACCGCCTCTTCGCTCCCGATTGGGGCGCACGTGGTTCGGCGACCTTGGGAGGAGCCATTGCCACCAACGGCGGCGGCATCAACGTGCTTCGCTACGGCAACACCCGCGAGCAGATCATGGGCATCGAAGTCGTGTTGGCTGACGGGCGGATCTGGAACGGCCTCCGTGCGCTGCCCAAGGACAACTCGGGCTACGACATGAAGCAGTTGTTCATCGCCAGCGAAGGAACCCTTGGTGTGGTCACCCGAGCCGTGGTGAAGCTCCATCCTCGACCGGCCGAGCACCGCACGGCCTTTCTGGCGTTGACCGACATCGAGCGGCTCAATGAGCTCTACTCGCTCGCCTCCAGCCATGTGCCTGGTGCGTTGAGCGCGTTCGAATTGGTGCCCGAGATCGGGGTGGCGAAGGTCATCGAGCGATACGACGTGCAACGTCCGCTGCCGACGGTCGGGGAGTGGTACGTCCTCGCTCGCTACAGCGGTCCGGTCGGGGTCGCCGACGATCTTCTGTCGTTCTTGAGCTCTGCGAGCGGATCGAGAATGATCAACGACGCCGTCGTGGCGGAGTCTGCTGCCCAGGAAGCCAATCTCTGGATGCTCCGGGACGAGTTGCCGCCGCCGCGCATCTTCGACGGCTATCAGATCAAGTACGACTTGGCGGTGCCGTCGAGCCGAATCAGCGAGTTCCATTCCGAGGTTCGAATCCTGATCGAATCGATCGTGCCCGGAGCCATGCCCTATGTGTTCGGGCATGTCGGCGATGGCAACCTGCATCTGACCGTGTGGCCTGCGGAATCCGTCGACGGTCTGTTGGAGGCAAAGAAGCCCGAGCTCGTTGCCGCCATCGATGATCTGACGTGGAAGTACAACGGGACGATCAGCGCCGAACACGGCCTTGGTCAAGAGCTACGAGACCGAATCGTTGGTCAGAAGCCAGCGATCGAACTCGAGTTGATGCGACGTATCAAGGCCGCCTTCGACCCTGACGGCATTCTCAACCCCGGCAAAGTCCTACCCGAACACTGAGTCACCCTGAAGACCGACTCGTGTCTGATCGCCAACTGGCGAAGAAACAGAGAGCCAAGATGGCCAGAATCGATCCACTCCCTCGTGAGGAACTCGCCGAGTTCGAACCGGGCTTTGCGATGGTCGAACAGATGATGGGCTTCGTTCCCAATTCGATGTTCACGATGCCCCGAGTTCCGGGCCTGCTTCCTGCGTTCCAGGCAATGGGTGCGGCGATCATGACGGGCAACGTGATCTCGCGAGAGCTGACGCAGATGGTTGCTCAGATCGCTTCGACGGCAGCTGGTTGTCGCTATTGCCAGGCTCACACAGCGCACACCGGCGAGCGTGCCGGAGTCAGTGCCGAGAAGCTCGCCGACGTCTGGCTGTTCGAGACCAGCGATCACTTCGACGACGCCGAGCGAGCAGCGCTTCGGCTGGCCTTCAAGGCAGCTTCACAACCAAATGTCGCCAGTGCCGAGGACTTCGCTGCGTGCGCTGAGTTCTTCGACGAGTCGCAGATCTCGGCCATCGTGGCCACTGTCTCCTTCTTCGGTTTTCTCAACCGATGGAACGACACGATGGCCACCGATCTCGAGGAACAGCCCATGGCGTTCGGTCAGCGAGTGCTTGCTGACACTGGCTGGGAACCGGGCAGGCACGCAACCTGAGTCAGTCGGTGGTCGTGTCCCACCAGATCACGGCCCGCTGATCTGACCGTGGTGGGAGGGCGAGGACGGCGGCTTCGACCTCGGGTAGCCGATCTGGGCCGAGACAGAGCATGCGGGCCGCGGTGACAGCTCGTGCCTCGACCGACGCTTCTCGACGGAGGGATCCTGCGGCGCCGATCTCGAGCGTGGCGTCGATGCCGACTTCCTCCATCACGGCGAGCGCGTCGTCAGCCGTTGGTCCCGTCGGCCGGTCGAGGTTCCAGAACTGTCGCCACAACGGTGCATTGGACGTTTGAGGGTGAGCGAGCGTCAGTTCCATCACAACACGACGCCCGGCTGCCCGATCCAGGGCCCGAACGAAAGGGCCGAGATCAGCGACGTTGTAGGCCACGTGGTGGCAGAGCACGACGTCGGCCTGGCCGACAACGCCGGCGACATCCGGCCAGGTTCCCGGCACGCCTCTGGCCTCGATGCTTCGTGCCGTCGCCTCTTCGATGAAGACGTCGAGCATCGCGGGCGCCTGGTCGACGCCGATGGCGTGGCGCAGACGATCGGCCACGGCCATCGTTGCGGCACCGCCGCCGCAACCGACGTCGATCACCGACGAGCGTTCGCCCAACGGCAGCGCGTCGAGGGCGCGAGCCGTTGACAGCGAGCCAGTCGGCAGTGGGTCGCTCGTGTGTGAATCAACACCAGGGGTGTGGGAGCGGGGTCGGAAGAGATCGGGGTCCATTTCGTAGGGAAACGACACAGCTGCAGCCCTGATTTCATCGGGGATGGCCCAGGCCTCGAGCTGCTCGGACCAATCGCGGGCGACGGGGCCGACCGCTTCTTGTTGCGAAGACATCGCACCAGTCCAGCAGGTCGCCCCTTCCGGGTCGAGCTGTTCTCATACCGCTGTGCTGGCGACCGAGCCTGCAGGAGTCCGCACTCTTTCCAGAAGCCCGAGGTTCATCGGTCATGTCTTCAGCCGTCCCGACCCCCGATCGTCAAGACCTGATGAAGGACGCCCGGAGTCTGCCGACTCCGCCGGCGATCGTGATGCAGATCGTTCAGCTGCTGAACGACGAGGAGGTGTCGATGGACGACATCGCTGCCTCGGTGTCGCTCGATGCCGCCCTTGCCGGCAAGGTGCTCCGCACCGTGAACTCAGCGGCTTTCAGCCCGGCGGCTCGCGTCACTCGGCTCGATCGTGCCATCAGTTTCTTGGGTATCGGCCCGTTCCGTTCGCTCCTCATGGGGACGGCGATGAGCGATCTCGTGCCGGCTTCGGGCACGGCGGTGGCGTCGGAGATTCGGCGCCGTTCGGTCATCAACGCAACCCTGTCGAAAGCGTTTGCTGAAGAGGTGGACGTCAAGATCTGCGAGGAGGCGTTTCTGGGCGGCTTGCTCGGCTCGCTCGGCCACCTCGTTCTTGCCCGCAAGGCGCCACCCACGCACGCCCTGCTGTGTGAACAAGGCGGCGGCTGGTCGACAGCTCCCGATGAGTTCGCGCTGCTCGGCTACACGATGGATGACCTCACCGCCGATCTGCTCGAACAGTGGGGCATGCCGGACATGATTCCCGAGTCGATCATGCTTCGCTCGGAAGCTCGCATCGACTGGACGCCACGTCGAGCCACCGACGATCTGGTCACCTCGCTGCGTCTTGGCCTCATGGCCGAACGCGTCCTCTGCAACGAGGATTCCGCCTCGGCGTTGGCCGACTTGCTGACGCTCGGGCGGAATGTGCTCGGCCTCAACCTGCTGCGAGTCTCTGAGATCCTCGTCGCCACCGAGCCGCTCGTGGCTGATCTTGCTCGCTCGATGAAGTTCGAAGTTCCCGAACACACCCACGAGTCGATTCTGGAAGGCGCACTCGAGACACTCGAGCAGCGCTACACCCAATCCCAGACCTGACCGGGCTCGCTCATCGGGCTACGGTCCCGTCGTTCGCGACGAAGGGCCAGGTTCCCGATGACTGCACCGAGTTTCACCACACCACTCGACATCACCGACGGCACGATCGTCGGCCCGGCCCGTGCGCCGGTACAGATGCTGGCCGATCAGACCTATGACGATCATCTGAGTGTGCACGATGAGAGCAACGCCGCAGCCCTGGGCTTGAGCGGGGCGCCCATCGAGGGGCCGACGCACTTCTCCCAATTCGATCCGATCGCGCTCGAACTGTTTGGCGACGAGTGGTTTCGGACTGGCTGCATCAGCTCGCATTTCTCGACGATGGTCGTCGAGGGAGAGCATGTCGTGGCGCAAGCCGAGTCGACCAGCGAGAGCTCGGCCGACATCGTTGCGGCCAAGGTCGCCGTCGGCGAGGAACCGGCCGCCACGGTCTTGACCGGCACGATCTCGGTCAACCCGCACCCCGAGACAGCGCTCGAGCATCGGCTTGCCAATGCTCGCCCGGCAGGCGAACTGTTCATCGTCGATCAGCTCTTCGTCGGCATGACCAGCGACGAGGGTCGTGTCACGTCCATGGACCTGACGTCGGACAATGGCCACCTCTATCCGTTCTCACTCGCCCGCAAGCTCGACGGGATCACCGAGCGAAGTCCTTGGTACGACTCGGCGGACAACCCCTGGGGCCGACCAATCGTGCCGATGGAGATGCTCAGTGTGTTGGCCAACAAGGTGGGCGATCGCATGCCGGTCCGTCAGCCGTCACTCGGGCTCTTTCTTGATCTCGAGGTCCGCTTGATCGACGGTCCGGTGTTCGTCGGCACCGAGTACCGGGTGGATCGTGAAGTGGTGGGTCTGTCGCAGAGCCGCCGGGTCGAATCGCATTGGGTGCGGTCGACGCTGACGGAGGTCGAGACAGGCAAACACGCCGCCACTGTCTTGTTGCACTCTGGGGTCTTCAAAGAGTCCTACCCGGGCTATCCCAAAGACCGCCTGGC
>CAYGQE010000060.1:0-32200 GCA_964351995.1 uncultured Acidimicrobiaceae bacterium
CTGATCGTGAGTGCGGGCAACCTCGCCAATGCGAGACCCCCGTGCTGGGCGAATGGATAATCTACATTGGTTCCACCCTGGTGACAACCCGTACCGACGGAAGAAAATGGCTGCGGGGCGTCATGACCGGCGCCGGACCAGCAATGCTCGGCCGTTGCCTCGATCAATCCTCGCCAACACCTCGCCGACGGGCTCCACTGATCATCGACGTCCTGGCAAGTTCTACATCGGGTGGACAGCCCAGTTCGGCCCAAGGGCCGGTTCGCCAGAGGTCGAACGCCCCTATCTGCAGGCGGTGACCAAAGGCTCGCTGCCAGGGACGAGGCGATCCCATTCGGCCTGAGTGAAATCGCGTCCGACAACCTCGCATGCTCGCTCGATCCAGCGATCGGGATTGGTCGGGATCTCGATGATCTTGTTGGCAATCGCCACCCACATCGATGCAGAGGCTTCATCCGACCAGATGACCGTTCCGCTGCTCCCGGAGCCGTTCCCTCGCCAGACGAGTCCGATTGGCTCCGTGTGCTCGACATCCCACAGGACCACAGCACCATCGCTTTCAATGACGGCGAGCCAATCGCCGTTGCGAACGAAACCGAAGCTCGTGACCGTGTCGACGCCCGGTAGCTCGTCGATCGATCCTGAGACGGGGTCGACGAGCAAGACCTCGCCCTTCGCCCCCGTTATTGCCAACGTGCCCGTCCTCGGGTTGAGGGCCATCAGACCGCCTCCATTGAGGTTGACCGGGAGCTGCTGCGACGTGACGTCGGCTTGGTCGATCTCGAGGAGTCCTGTGCGAGCTCCGGTGCCATCGAAGGTTCGCAGCTGGCCCCGGCGATCCAACACATATATCCCGCCGGCGGCGGTCGGGAGGACGGCCTGGAACATCGACGCGGGAACTTGAAGGATCTGTCGAGGTTGATCGGCGCCAAGATCGACCAAGACCGCTGTTTGATAGCCAACGTCTGCGATGGAGGCACCAGTCCAAAGGTCGCCGACCATGGTCCCGGGAACAAGCGGTCCGTCGTCCGTCACCGGGCGGCTATGTTCCCCGGTCCACTGCGACAGCCCCAGCCAACCGTCCAATACGAAGAGGTTCTCCCCTACCGGATAGCCAGCGACGGCGACGGCTGACTCACCATCGACCTCAAGTGTGCGAAGGACCGTTCGTTCACCAGTGTCGAGATCGATCGTTTCAAGATCTCCTGTCTGGCCGGCCACGACAGCGGCAACGCCCTGGTGGATCTCGACCCGCGAGAACGGTTCGATGGGCCACGCCCGTTGCACGAGTGCGTTGCTGTCGAGATCGTAGATCGATGTCTCTTCGTCCAGTGTGCCAGTGAGGATGGTCCCATCAGGGCGGACGCGTACGAACACCACGTCCCGGACGCTCGCCACGGCGGTTGTTTCGCCAGAGCGGCGGTTCAAGCGGCCGATCTGGTTCGATGAAACGGCAATCAGTTCACCGTCGGGACTGACTCCGAGGCCATGCTGGACCAATGGGGCACTCGTCGTTGGTTCTACTTCGCTCAACAGCTCACCGGTGTTGAGGTCAAAGGTGAGAATGGTCGGAGTCGATTCAAGGCCGACAACGAGCTCTTGTCGTGCATCGTCGACCACGGCAGCCCTCACCGATAGAAGATGCGATTGCCATCTCGCCGGGCGGCGACGATGTTCTGATCTGCCATTCGCTGCTGATGGTTCGACTCGCAAAAGCGAGGCATCGCTCGCCATTGCCGCCACTGCGTTTGCCAGCCCCCTCGTAGCGCTCACCGTGGCCATCGGGCCCGTGATCGAACTCCCACTGTTGGTGCTGATGGCTCGGGGCCTCCGCCGGAGAAGCCGGAAACGAACCGAGAAACGACAGCCGTCAGTTCTTTGAAGACTCGTGCTCGAGCCCAGTGATCAGGCGGGCGATTCGTTGCCCTGTTGCGTACTGCCAGCCCCAGCTGGCCATGGCGGTTGCTCTCGAACGGAAGTCGATCAGGGTCAGGATGTGTACCGCCCACCACACGAGCCACGCGAGGTAGCCACCGAACTGCATCCGAGGACCGAGGTCGGCGACCGCTTTCGAGCGGCCGATCGTGGCCATCGACCCTTTGTCGTTGTACGAGAACGTCGGGCGAGACGCTTGCGCGAGATCGGCTTGGATGCAACGAGCGACATGGCGTCCGCCCTGCTGCGCCGCCGGGGCGACACCGGGCACGACCTCACCGTCGGAAGTCATGGCTGCCAAGTCTCCGATCACAAACACGTTTGGGTGGCTCGCCAAGGTGAGCTCAGGTGTTACCGGGACTCGACCTGACCGGTCGACCTCGTGACTCACCACGCGACCCAGCGGCGATGCCGCGATGCCGGCACCCCAGAGCACGGTTGCGGCCGCGATGACCTCTTCCTCGGTTGCGACACCGTCGGCATCGATGTTGGTGACCGGGCTGGAGGTGCGGACTTCGACACCGAGCTTTGTCAGTTGCCGCTCGGCTGAAGCTGACAGCTTTTCTGGGAACGCTGCGAGTACCCGTGGACCAGCTTCGATGAGAATGACCCGGCTGGTGGTCGTGTCGATCGAGCGGAAGTCGGCCCGCAGGGTCTTCGTGGCGATCTCCTTGACCGCTCCGGCCAGCTCGACACCGGTGGGCCCGGCACCGACGACGACAAACGTCATCAGCTTCTCCCGCTCGGCATGATCCTCTGTCGCCTCTGCCCGTTCGAAGGCAAGGAGGATGCGACGCCGAATCTCGAGCGCATCGTCGATCGTCTTCAGCCCCGGAGCGAACGGCACCCACTCGTCGTTGCCGAAATAGGAATGAGTCGCTCCCGTGGCGAGCACGAGATAGTCAAACGGCACTGCATCGCCGACCGTGACCACGGTCTGCCCCTCGAGGTCGACGCTGATCACTTCGTCCAACAGCACTCGGGCGTTCTTCTGTTTGCGAATCACGTGCCTGATCGGCTGAGCGATGTCGGACGGATTGAGCCCGGCGCTCGCCACTTGGTAGAGCAGGGGCTGGAAGGTGTGGTGGTTTTCGCGATCGATCACGGTGACATCGACGTCTGTTTCTGCCAGCGATTGCGTTGCGGCCAAACCACCGAACCCGCATCCGACGATGACAACGTGGGGCCGAGCCGTCTGCGAAGTGGGCATGATCGCCAGTCTGGCAGCTTCGGGCACGAGCCAGACCCAACGACAACTTCGCAGTCAGGAATCCATCGGCTGCGCCAAGCGTTGACGGTGCCATGACATCTGATCGTCCCCGTGTCCGCATCGAGTCGAATCCCAGGCGCATCCGGGCCATGGTTGGCGGGGTTCCCTTCATCGACACCACGCAATCGTGTTTCGTCTGGGAAGTGCCGTACTACCCCGCCTGGTACTTCCCCGTCGATGCTGTCGCCGCTCAGCTGGTGGCCAATGGAGGGACCTTCGAGTCGTCGAGCCGCGGCGAAGGCACCCGGTATGACCTGATCGTCGGAGACCGAACGCTCGCCGATGCCGCATGGCGGCACCTCGACTCACCGGTTGAAGCGTTGCGTTCCCTCGTTCGCATCGAGTGGGACGCGATCGATACATGGTTCGAGGAAGACGTGGAGGTGTTCGTCCATCCTCGCAGCCCCGACGTACGGGTCGATGCACTGCCGTCGAGCCAACACGTTCGAGTCTCGATCGATGGCGAGATCGTCGCCGACTCGCTTCGTCCAACAATTCTGTATGAGACCGGGCTGCCACCCCGGTACTACCTTCCAAAGACCGACGTCAGGATGGATCTGCTGGCGCCGACTGGTTCATCGAGCGCCTGTCCGTACAAGGGTTGGGCCAACTACTGGAACGTCCGCGTCGGCGACACGACACACGAAGACATCGTGTGGAGCTACCGAACGCCGCTTCCCGAGTCCGAAGGAATTGCGGGGCTCGTGTGCTTCTACAACGAGAAGGTGGACCTCGACGTCGACGGCAAACGTCTCGGGCGGCCAAATACCAAGTTCGGTTGATCGACCCGAGGCGTCGACCGCTCACTCGACACGCTGAGATGCGACGGGCAGACTCGATTGCATGAGCATCGAACCGCTGAGCAAGCAGTACAAGACCGTCAATGGCAAGCAAATGGCGTATCACGATGTCGGGTCCGGTGACACGGTGCTGTTCCTCCATGGCAACCCGACGTCGTCCTATCTCTGGCGAAACATCGTGCCTCACGTCTCCGGGCAGGCTCGCTGCATCGCACCAGATCTCATTGGACAGGGCGATTCGGACAAACTCGACGACGTCGGTCCCGACTCTTACACCTTCGTCCAACACCGCGAGTATCTCGACGGTTTGCTCGACCAGCTCGAGATCGGCGACAACGTCACCCTCGTCATTCACGACTGGGGGTCGGCGCTCGGCTTCGACTGGGCCAATCGACATCGCGATCGAGTCGCCGGCATCGTCTACATGGAAGCCATCGTTCGACCCGTCACCTGGGCCGAGTGGCCCGAAGGCGCGACTGACATCTTCAAGGCGATGCGTTCCGAAGCTGGCGAGGAGATGGTGCTCACCAAGAACCTCTTCGTCGAGGCGATCCTGCCAGCGTCGATCGCCCGCAAGTTGAGCGAAGAGGAGATGAACGAGTACCGCCGGCCGTTCTTGAACGCCGGGGAGGATCGTCGACCAACGCTCACATGGCCTCGGCAGATTCCGCTCGATGGCGAGCCAAGCGACGTCCACGACATCGTGCAGGCCTACGCCGACTGGCTCTCGACGTGCGACAGGCCCAAGCTCTTCATCAATGCCGAGCCCGGGACCATTCTCACTGGAGCCCAGCGCGAGTTCTGCCGGTCGTGGCCCAACCAGACCGAAGTGACCGTGCCGGGGATCCACTTCATCCAGGAGGACAGCGCAGACGAGATCGGTGCCGCAATCGCGGCCTGGCTGCCAAGCGTGTAGTCCGGACCCCCGATGAGGGTCGGGGCAATGGGGGGACCTCCCCGATCGAGGCATCCGACCCCTCCGTCATAGTGGTGTCTGCGGGACGAACCCGGGCAGGGCTCCTTCGGAGGGGGAGGAGTCCTGCCCGGTTCAACCGGAGCGACGCACACATCGGATGGAACCAGGTGAGCGCCGGAGGGACGTGAACCGAACGCAAGGAGGGCAAGAAAGAGCGACAGGCGCCGCGTGATCGACCAGTGAGTCGGCTACGCGGCGTTTGCTGTCTTCGCGTGGGTCAGAGGATGGTCGACGCAGCAACCTGAGCGTTCCCGTTGCCGAGGTAGAAAATGCCGGGCAGACCTTGGGTCTCGAAGCCACTGCTGGTGTTGCGTCGCAGCAGTGAGCCATCGACGAGAAGGGTGCCGGTCCGATTGTTCGAGACGTAGAAGATCGCGCCGCCACCTTCGACCGCCGTATTGTCCTCGATCAGCGAACCCAGGACGTGCAGCGTGAAGGTGTTGCCGTCGTTGTAGATCGCACCACCAGAGCCGCCACCAGGGGTACCGGACTGCGCCGGGTTTGCCCCGTACCCGATGGCTTCGTTGTGGGTGAACCGGCTGTTGATGACGGTCATCGACACCCCGATGCTGCTGAGCGCGCCACCGTTCGAGCACACGTTGCCCAAACCGGGGCCACCACCGAACGTGCTGTTCACCACGTACACCGGCAAGCCGTTGTATTGACTCAAGACACGAACCGCAGCCCCGCCGACGTCGGGACCAACACCATCACAGACGTTCCGGGTGAAGAGCGCATTCACGATCTTGAGCCGTCCGCCACGAACGAAGATCGCCCCACCGCCCCCTCCCTCGGCTGTCTCGCCGATCGAGTTGCCTTCGGTGAAGCCGATGTTCTGCACGGTCAGTCGGGGATGGTCCTGATTCTGGCAGTGCGAGGTGGTCCAGATCTGGGCTTGATCGCAGGTGTTCATGTAGAGGATGCGGTGCTCGCTGCCGCCCGAGAGCGTCACGAGCCCACCGCCATCAATCACGACGTCAGGATTGGCGTTGTTGAACACCTTGGCCGTTTCCTCCATCACGATCGTGACGGGCGAGCTGCCGCAGTTGAAGGTGATGACGCCTCCCTGGGCAACGGCAGCCACCACAGCTGCCGAGGTACAGCTCGCGGGATTTCCGTTGCCGATGACTCGGTCAGGGCGAGAAGTGTCGACGGCCTGAGCTTCCGCCGGCACCGCAGCGCTGCCGCTGGGATTGCCAACGACGCCGGGGGCAGGAGATTCCGGCATGGGGCGGGGGCCGAACACGCCAGACGCTCCCTTGAATTCAGGAGAATCGGAGAATGCCAGCATCAGCCCGCCACGATTGACCGCTCCGCTACCGAGCTGTGTGATCCAGTGGGCAAGACCGCCAGCATCGGGGGACCGTCCGAGCACGTTGGTGTACACCAACTCGACAAATGCGTGGTCAGCGAGTTGGCCGTACGTGTCGACGAACTCGGCTGAATTGGCGAAGGCCTGCGAAACCGAAGGAAGCGTCACACCTCGATCGAGCTCGCCGTTCCAGAACGCCAAGCCCTCGGCCTCGGGCGACCGTCCGAAGTAGGCCAGGTACAGGCGCTCGACGGAGCGACCGTCGGGGCCGAACGGTGGCAAACCGATGATCCCGGTGCGGTCCTTGAACTCTGCTGAGTCGGAGAACCCGAGCATCACCTCTCCCCGTGTCAGCACTCCCTTCTCGAGCTGCCCCGTCCAGTGATCCAGGCCGCCGGTATCGGGCGACCGTCCGAGCACGTTCTGGTAAACGAACTCGACGAACGCATCGTCATCGAGTGCTCCGTAGAGGGCGACGAACTCAGGAGAACGGGCGAACTGCTCGGAGATCGCTGGCAGTGTCATCCCATCGTCCAGGCGCGACAGCCAGAAGGCCTGGCCCGCGGCATCAGGAACTCGTTCGAAGTAGGCGACGTAGAGACGGTCGACCGAGCGATCGTCAGGTCCCGTAGTTGTTGCTGGCGCAGCGTCCACTGGCACCGAGGAGAAGACGGGGGCGAGCAAGCCGAACAGAAGCGCCAGCGTGAGCAAGGCGGAACGCCACGAGCGGGTCGACATGGGAACGTGTTCGGCACGAACCCGGCTGCGCTTGAGCAGCACGCCATCCCTCACGGTGCCCCGAGCCCATCCGAACCTCTCGCGATGGAGGCTCGCGCGCTACCGCATCAGGTTCGCCAGACGATGCTGCGATCTGTCGTGCCGTTCGGCTTCGTCAACGTGGCCGCTCTTGTCGTCGCTCCCGTGATGCTGGCCGCAGTTGCTCACGGCCGGGTCGACCTTCGCAGCGTGCAGATCTGGGTGGCGGCGGTGTGGCTTGGGGCGGTGCTGCAGTTCGTGCTCCTGCTTGCTCGACGACCGATGATGGCTCGTTCACTTGACACATGGGAGGGCGCATACGGTTGGCTGGAGGTCTATATCGGCGCTTCATGGGGCGCCGCCATCGCCATCGACGTGACGGATGGAGACCCGCTCACCTACCACCTGATCGTCGTGTGCTTCCTCATGATGTGCACGGCTGCGGGAGTCGTTGCTTTCGCTGGCTCGCCGCACATCGGTCGCAGATTTCTCGGTGGCCTCTGGCTGTCGGTCGTTCTCATCGCTTCGGCGACCAGATTGATCGAGGTCATCGGCATCGCACTGTTGATTTGGTCCATGTCGGTCGCCTACCTGGCGTTCGCCACACGGTTGCTTCGCCAATCCACCACGGAACAACATCGCTCGAAGGAGCTCTCGCGCGATCTGGCCATCCAGGCCTCCACTGACGAGCTGACGGGTCTGCTCAACCGGCGGGCCACGCTGCAACGGATCCAGCAGGCGATGGATGCCGGGCACGGCGTGTCTGCGCTCTTCATCGACCTCGATGGATTCAAGGCCATCAATGACCAGTACGGGCACGCCACAGGCGACACCGTTTTGTTGAACGTTGCCGAGCAGTTGCAGCGAGTGGCCCGGAGCGGCGACATCGTCGGCCGATTGGGCGGTGACGAGTTCGTTGTTGTGTTGACCGAGCCCGCCGATCAGCACCTGGCGGATCTCATTGCCAATCGATTCGCTGGAGAAGTCGCTCGCAGCCACGGAACCATCCACGAGTTGGCCATCACGGCATCGGTCGGAGCGGCGCGGTCAATCGATGGTGTGACGGCTGAGGACCTCCTCGGCTGTGCCGACACAGCGATGTACAGAGCGAAGTCGCAGGGTGGCAACAGCGCTGTGCACTACCTGCAGTCTCACCTGGACTGACACCACGACAGCGGTCACGCTGGTCGGGATGGGCAACGGACGAGGCGAGAAGATGTGACCCTGCAGCGCCTGCGTTTGCGGCTGTACCTCCTGGCGTTCGTCGACGAGTTCGGACCGTTCTATGCGGTCTTCAGCCTCTGGCTCAATGACAACGGCGTCACCGTTGCCGCCCTCTCGGTGGTGTTCTTGACGTGGTCGGTCTGCACCGTCGTGCTCGAAATTCCGAGCGGAGCGATTGCTGATCGGGTGGATCGGCGTCGCCTTTTGGCACTTGCATTCGGTCTCCGTTCGGTCGGGATCATGGTGTGGCTCGTGGCTCCCGGGCTGACCGGCGCCATGGTGGGAGCTGCGTTGTGGGCCGTTCACTCGTCATTGGCCAGCGGAGCCTGGGAAGCCCACATCCACGATCAGTTGACGGCCCAGAACGCTGAAGCCGAGTACCCCGTGGTGATGGCCAGGGTCAGCCAGCTCAGCCACATCGGCGTTGCGTCAGCGGGCCTCGCTGCACTCGGAGTGCTTGCTGTTGGTGGCACATTCCTCCAGCTCGGTTGGGTGACCGTGGCCCTGCATGGTGTGACGATCGGCCTTGTGCTCGGTCTGCCGAACGTGAATTGGGTGAGCGATGCCGGCCCCAGGGAAGGCTCGGTCATCGGCGCGTGGTGGTCGACGTTGCTGGCTGGTCTCCGAGAAGCACGAGCATCGGTGCAGATCTTGCACCTCGTGATGCTCGGCGCATTCGTCGAGGGTCTCTTCATCTTCGATGAGTACGTTCCCCTCCTCGCTCGAGACCGGGGCGCCGATGATTCCATCGTGCCGCTGCTGGTGCTTGTCGTGTGGGGTGGTCTGATCGTGGGCGGCGAGGTCGCCGCTCGTCGCCCTGCGATGAGCGGGAAGGTGCTGGGGACCGGCCTCGTTGCCGCGATTGCCGTCGCCACACTCGGTTTGGTCATGTCACCGCTGTGGTTCCTCTTGCTCATCGCCGTTGCGTATGCAGCGATGCAGACCGGTTGGGTCGTGATCGACGCTCGCCTCCAGGAACGAGTCGGCCCGTCACAACGGGCAACGGTGACGAGCGTCAAAGGTTTCCTCGCCGGTTTGATCAGCGGTGTCGCCTTCGTGATCATCGGCTTTGCGACGAACGGTGACGACTCTCGCCCCGGACTGTTTCTCGTGCTCGGAGTCCTCGCTGCCGCCGGTCTCGCAGCGACTCGCTGGCTGCCAGATCGCCTCCCGCTCAGACCCGCGAACGAGTAGCTCAGCGTCGGCGCTGATCAGGCATCAACCCAGGAGGGGCCCAGCCTCGGTCAGCTTGGTTGAGGTCGACACCGGGAGGGACGATTTTGTCGATGGCATCGAGCGTGTCATGGTCGAGCCGAACGTCCGCAGCTTCGAGCAACTCGTCCAACTGTTCTTCAGTTCGTGGGCCAAGAAGTGCGCTGGTGACCGCCGGGTGCTCGACCGCCCATGCGAGCGCCATCGTCGTGAGCGTCAGCCCAGCTTCGGCAGCCACGGCCTCGAGCTGCTCGACGGCGTCGAACTTGCTGGCATTGGCTCCGTCGAAGTGATCGGGGTTGGTGTCTCCTCGCGAGCCCTTCGGTGATGCTGCGTTGCGTTGGTACTTTCCGGTGAGCCAGCCTCCAGACAGCGGGCTCCACACCACCACGCCCATCTGTTCACGACGACACACGGGCAACACATCGCGCTCGATGGATCGGCAGAGGATCGAGTACGGCGGTTGTTCGGTGTGAGGACCCGCAACCCCACGTCGTTCCGCTACTCGACAGCTCTCGACGACTTCCTCGGCCGGGAACGTCGACGTGCCCCACGACAGGATTTTTCCAGCGCGAACGAGATCGGTGAGTGCGTCGACCGTCTCCGCGAGGTCAGTGGATGGATCGGGACGATGAACCTGGTACAGGTCGATGCGATCAGTTTGCAAACGCCGGAGGCTGTCATCGATTGCTTGGTTGATCCATCGCCTCGAGTTGCCGGACCGGTTCGCATCACCGCCCATGTGATTGTGGAACTTGGTTGCCAGCACGACGTCGTCGCGCCGGCCGAGCAGGGCCGCTCCAACGATTTCTTCGCTCTCACCGAATGCATAGACGTCAGCGCAGTCGACGAAGTTGATGCCGGCATCAAGGGCTCGGTGAACAATTCGCTCGCAGGCCGCATGATCGGTGTTGCCCCAAGCTCCCAACACCATGGTGCCGAGACCGAAGGTGGACACTGACACACCGGTTCGCCCAAGCGGCCGCCGCCCCATGGCGGTCACCGGCCGGTGTACGACGTGATCAGGCAAGCTGGCTGGTTCTGCACGCTTTGGATTCTCTCTCACGACACGGCAGCAGGCAAAGCCAGTCCGACGCGATCTCGAGAAGACGCAGATACGTTCGCCGCGTGCTCGTAGCGCTCGACCTGATCGGCATCTTCGTGTTTGCCCTCTCGGGGGCATCGCTGGCAGTACGGAAACAACTCGACGTGGTGGGCGCGATCTCTCTGGCCCTTGCCACGGGGCTGGCCGGCGGTGTCTTGCGCGATGTCTTTCTCGGCGACGTTCCTCCCCTGGCTCTCCGAGACCAGTGGTATCTCCTCGTGCCCATTGCCGCCGCGGCATTGACCGTGGCAGTGCCGCAGCTACCGGCGCTGCTGCACCGCCCGGTGATCATCTTCGATGCGGTGGGCCTTGCCCTCTTCGCTGTCGTCGGGGCTTCGAAGGCTGTTGACGCCGAGGTCGGCCTTCTGGCCGCGACCTTCATCGGAGCACTTTCGGCCACCGGCGGTGGCATTCTGCGCGACGTGTTGGTGCGAGAAGTCCCCACGATCTTCACACCGGAGAGCGGCCTCTACGTGATCCCCGCCGCCGTCGGATCGCTCGCGATCGCGCTTGCCGCAGAGGCAGACATCAGTTTCGACGCCGTCGGCCTGCCTGTAGCGCTCCTCATCTTCATCCTCCGGTTGCTCTCGGTCCAATACGGCTGGAGCACACCCCGCCTTGGCAAGACCGGCTGAAGGCTCAGTCACACACTGCGGTGAAGAGCCGAACCACGTTTCCACCGAGGATGGCATCGACTTCGTTTGCCGCAAAGCCTCGGTCGGTGAGGATCGAGGCAACGTCGTTGAACTGTGCGTACTCGGTGAGGACCGGCCGGTAGTTCGCGTCGAGATCGCTACCGATCGCCACGTGGTCGACCCCGATCAGTTCGACCAGTCGGCAGATCTCGTCGACGTACTCGACCAGAGTGGTTGCAGTCACACCAGCGGGCCAGGCACCAACCAAGCCACCGGCGTCAGCCACCACCTTGGCGTGGTCGTCGGTGAGGAGACGGGGATGATCGCTGCCGGGGCCGGCGAGGTGGCTGTGCGAGATCACGATGGGGTCGGTCGAGGCCTCGAGAGCCCCAACGGTGGTCTCGAACGTGGCGTGGGCCAAGTCGATGATCATTCCGAGCCGATTCATCTCGGTCACGACCTCGCAACCGAAGGGAGTGAGGCCACCGTGCCGGGGTGCTTCGGTCTGGATGTCGCCCAACTCGTTGACTCGATAGTGGACGAGCGTGATCATCCGGGCGCCGTGGTCGAAGACCGGCGCCAGGCCACCGAGTGCACCGTCGAGGAAATCGGCGCCCTCGCACGAGATGAAGGCCGAGCCCTCGCCGTCGTTGTGAGCGGAGGCGATGTCGTCTGCAGTCAGCACGGTTCGGATGCCGTCGAGCGCCGTTCTGAGGCCAGCGAGTTGGGTGTCGTGGTCGGCCCTGGCTTCTCCCGAAGCGAACTCGCGAGCGGCGCCCAAACCGCCGGTGGCATTGGGCCGGAGTACGGCGAGGTCGGCAACGGTCGACGTGCTCACGCAACACACGCCGGCGGTCGCGGCAGATTGGATCGACCTGGCGACGTCGGACTTGCCGAGTTGCCTGACAAGCGGAGATGTGTCGGCGTAGCCGGCGAGGAAACAGCGCCCCGGATGGGCGTGGAGGTCGACCCAGGGACCGTGCGCGCTCACTTGTCGAAGATGGGGTTGGATCGTTCGGGGTCTGGTTCTTGGTGCAGCGCTTCCTTGATGCCGTCGAGCACCTTCTGCATGTTGGCTCGGTGTTCCCTGACGCGGCCCCGCAAGATGTCGGCTTCTCGTTCGGGCATGTTCTCGATCGCTCGTGAGATGCCAGAGAAGCCGGGCCCGATGGTGAGGCTGTAGCGAAGCCGGACCGAGCCGGCGATGGAGGCCACCTCGAAGCACCATTGG
Organism: uncultured Acidimicrobiaceae bacterium; assembly: GCA_964351995.1. Lineage (GTDB taxonomy): Bacteria > Actinomycetota > Acidimicrobiia > Acidimicrobiales > SZUA-35 > SZUA-35. The sequence goes on from CAYGQE010000060.1 coordinate 12,457, forward strand.
GCCCCGGGGTCATCCGGGTCAGACGTGACCCAACCGAACTCCTTGCCTTCGACGAACCGGTTGACGAAGCAGGGCACATCCCACTCGCCGATGGCCTTGTGTTTGTTGGTGCCGATGAATTGGGCGCCGAGCGCGGGCCCTTCGAAGCCCTCGGCCCACACCGCCCCCAGCGACTCGCCACTGAACTTCGAGCTGACCGCAGGGTCGGAGATCATTGCCCACACATCTGCGGCCTTGGCCTTGATGTCGACTTCGACCACGGTGCCAGGTCCGTCGGCGAGGCAGGGCGGATCGCTCGGACCGCTTGCCCAGGTACTGCCGTAACGGTCGATGAAGGTGATCTCCCTGGCTGGGTAGCGAGGTGCTTGACGAAAGCCGGTGCCCTTCGCCCACGCCACGGGGATCATCGCAATCGGTGTGTTCTCTGCCGGAATGCGAAGCAGCTCGACCAACTCAGCCTGTTTGCCGAGGATCGCGGTGGTGTAGGCGGTGCCCAGGCCGCGGGCCCGAAGCGCCACGCTGAAACTCCAGACCGACTGGATCACCGAGTCGAACAGGCCGGGGCGGCCGCTGTTGTCGTGGACGCCGATGATGGTCGGGATCACGATGGCCGGCACTTCGGCGAGGTGCTCGGCCAGGTGGGCGGCCGACTCCATCACTTTTTCCTGGGGGTGTCCGGTGCCGGCGATGCGGTCTCGAGCCGACACCATGAATTCGCCACCCGTGGCCATGTAGAGCTCGGCGATGGCAGCCTTGGTCTTGGCGTCGGTGACGACGACCCAACGGCGGCTGCCCTGGTTGCCACCAGACGGAGCCTGCTCGGCAATGTCGATGCACTCCATGATGAGGTCGGTGTCGACGGGTTTCTCGAGATCGAGGCGCTTGCGGACCGCGCGGGTCGTGGTGAGGGCGGCGTCAACCGACGCGGTGTCGATCTCGTCGGCGGTGATCGAACGATTCTCAGAAGCGGTCATGACGCATCCTTACTCTTCGCGTGCACTTCTTTCGCATGGAATCGAGCATCTTTTGCCAACTGACGAAGCTCGGCTCGCTCATCGGCCGTGAGGCATTCGAAATCCGGAGCGTGGAGCTGGTCGGTGAGCGCCTCGATGCCGTCTCGACGATCAGACAGTGTGCTGACGTCTGGGTAGGGCTTGGGCCAGCCGAAGAACTCGGCATTCCACTCCCCTGCCGGCCCAGCCAGGATCGCTTCGAGCGGGCTCATCCCGGAAGCCTGCACAGCAACGCTGTGTCGTCCGAACCGGAGCTCTCGCATGGTCTGACAGAGCTGAAAGGTGCGGCCGTGGCCCATTTCGGGCAGCTGCTGTTCCCGCCAGCCAACGAAGGTCGGGGCGCCGAGCGGACTCGCTTCGTTGACCACACGCTCACACAGTTCGCCAAGGCGTTGGCTGCCGTCGAATCCATCGAGGACTCGCTCGCCCCACGCCTGGCAGATGTCGCGATAGGCAGCGGCTCCCTCGGCTGGGTCGATCGCAGCCCATCCTTCAACGGCGGCCGCCCGCATGGTGTCTGGGTTCCAGAAGAACGCTGCGGCCACGACGTTGTCGGGCGGACAGTCGCCCAGCACGCCGAGACGACCGACTGCGTAGCCGGCGGTGCCTTCGGGGAGGCCGCATTCGAGGGCTGCTGCGGCGGTGGTCGGCGCCATCAGCCACTCCATGGCCAGCATGCCGATCGAGCCTCGCATGCTGCGCGCTATCGCTGTTGTTTCCACGTGCACTCCTTTGGGTTCAGGCCTTGACTATCACGCTGACATCGAGCGGGAAAAGTGAAGCAATGCGCAAAGGTGAGCTATGACTCCGGGCATGGCTGGTTGGGAACCTGAACTGGAAGAGCTGCGCGTGAGAGAGGCGTTGGCCGAGAATCTCGGCGGTGCCGACAAAGTCGAACGGCAGCATCACTTCAACAAGCTCACGGTGCGGGAGCGATTGGATGTGATCGTCGACCCCGGTTCGCTTTGGGAGCTGGGGAAGACCGCTGGCGTTGCTACGTATGACGCTGACGGGAATCTGCTCGATCTGCTGCCGTCCAACTTCGTCTTCGGCCTGGCCGAGCTCGAAGGTCGGCCCGTCGTGATCTCCGGCGATGACTTCACGGTGCGCGGCGGATCGAACGATGCGTCGATCTCGGCCAAGCGAGAGGCGTCGGAGAAGATGGCCGTCGAGATGCGACTGCCTCACGTGCGTTTGCTCGACGGTATGTCTGGCGGTGGTTCGGTCAAGACGATCGAGATGGCAGGGCGCACCTACATCCCGCTTCTGGCTGGTTGGGACACCGTGATCGATCACCTCGACCTGGCGCCGTCGGTGTCGTTGGTGCTGGGGTCGGTCGCAGGCATGGGTGCGGCGAGGGCGACAACGTCGCACTACTCGGTGATGGTGCGGAACTCCTCGCAGATGATGATTGCCGGCCCCGCATTGGTCGAGCAGGCCGGCCTCGGGTCGGTCAGCAAGGAGGAGCTGGGTCACGCCTCGATTCACACGGCCAACGGTGCGATCGACGACGCCGTCGACACCGAAGCCGAGGCCTTCGAGCGAGCTGTCGAGTTCTTGTCGTACTTGCCCAGCAGCGTCGACGAGTTGCCCCCGGTCGACGAATGGAAAGACGATTCGACCCGTCGAGAAGACTGGTTGATCGACATCGTGCCGAGAAACCCGCGGCAGGCCTACGACATGCGCAAGATCATCGATGCCGTGGTTGACCTCGACAGCTTCTTCGAGATCGGGCGGGGGTGGGGCACCTCGATCATCGGCGGCTTCGCTCGGCTCGACGGGGTGCCGGTGGCGCTCTACGCCGAGAACCCGATGATCTACGGCGGCGGGTGGACCGCCGACTCGTGCAAGAAGCTGACTCGGCTCATCGATCTGGCGTCGCTGTTCAACTTGCCGATGGTGCACCTCGAGGACTGCCCGGGCTTCGTGATCGGGAAACAGTCCGAACACGAGGCCACGGTGCGAGCGGGGTCGACGGTGTTGGTAGCGCTCAAGCGAGCTCGGGTGCCGTACTGCACCGTCGTCATCCGGAAGGCCTTCGGTATTGCCGGTGCATCGAATCGCAAGCCAGGAACCAACTCGATGCGGATGGCTTGGCCCTCGGGCGACTGGGGTTCGCTGCCACTCGAGGGTGGCCTCGAGGTGGCGTACAAGGCGGACCTCGCCGAGTCCGACGATCCGGATGCGCTTCGTGCGGAGATCGCCGAGCGGCTCAATCGCTATCGCTCACCGCACCGATCCGCCGAGTTCTACGAGATCGAGCAGATCATCGACCCTCGAGACACGCGAGCCGTGCTGTGCGACTGGGTCCGACTTGCTCGCCGCACGCTGAAGCCCGGCCCGCACCCCCAAGGTTTTCGCCCCTGAACCTTGGGAGGGGTCGGGTCCTCCCAAGTGGAACCTGCGTTCCACGATCTGATCATCAAGGCCGGCTCGATTCGCGTCGATGCAATCGTGTGCGGACATGGATTGAGTGGCTCAGCGACCCCCGGCTTCCGGCGGAAACGCTCGTAACGTGGCCGCTGCTTGCTGCACTTTGGGCCGGGACGGCCGACATCGGCTCGGTGACGGCGCTGCTGTGCGCGACGTGTGTCTTGCTGATCGGAAGGCTGGCGAACCGGCAGATGCTGCGGCCCGTGGTGCCGGTCGCCATCGGCGTGTGCGCCGCCGTGATCTTCGCCAATGAGGCCTGGGGCATCGGCCTGCTCGTGATGGTCGTGCTCCCACTGGCGGCGAGTGCACTGACCACGCTCGCTGACCGCCGCCTGCCGACGGTCAGCAGCTGACCGCTGCGTTCAGCTGTTGTAGGCGGTCTCGCTGTGCTGGGTGGTGTCGAGTCCAGTGCGTTCTTCGTCCTCGGTGACTCGGATCCCCATCGTGGCATCGAGCGCCTTGGCAATGGCGAAGGTGACGGCGAAAGCGAAGACGCCGACAACGACGTTGGCGAAGACCTGCTCGACGAGCAGGCCGGCTCCGTCGCCTTCGATGAGGCCGCCTTCGAAGGAGCCACCAAGTGCTGAGGGGCTAGCAAAGACACCAATGAGCAGACCGCCGACGAGACCGCCGACCATGTGCACACCGACCACGTCGAGCGCGTCGTCGTAACCAAAGCGGACCTTCAACCGAACGGCGTAGGCGCAGACGGCACCAGCGACGAGACCAACGGCCAGAGCGCCGTTGACGCCCATGAAGCCAGCACCGGGTGTGATACCGACGAGGCCAGCGACGATGCCCGATGCGGCGCCGAGTGTGGTTGCGTGACCGTCAACCAGCCGCTCGACCGCAAGCCAGGCGAGCATGCCAGCTGCCCCAGCGATGAAGGTGTTGGCGAACGCCTGGATGGCGACGGTGTCAGCGGCAAAGGCTGAGCCTGCGTTGAAGCCAAACCAGCCGAACCAGAGGATGCCGGCACCGATCATCGTGAAGGGAAGGTTGTGCGGGAGCATCGGCTCTTTGGGCCAGCCCTTGCGCTTGCCCAACACGATGGCGAGGGCCAGAGCGCTGGCACCGGCGGCGACGTGGACCACGGTGCCGCCAGCGAAGTCGAGGCTGCCACGCATGTTGAGAAAACCGCTCTCGGCGCCGTCTTCACCGTTGAAGCGGAAGACCCACGCCCAGGCGGGAACGAACACGAGCGTGAACCAGACCGGCACGAAGACCACCCAGGCCGAGAACTTCATGCGGTCAGCCACAGCACCAGAGATGAGCGCCGGCGTGATCGACGCGAAGGTGAGTGCGAAGAAGACGTCACGAAGGGCATCGCCGCTGATGTCGCGCAGCAGGATGTTGTCGAAGGTGCCGATGAACTGGTTGGTACCGGTCGAGCTCAGGGAGTAACCGAAGAGGTACCAGATGATCGGGATGATCCCGAGGCAGATCATGTTCATCATGAGCATGTTCAGCATGTTCTTCGAACGGCTCATGCCGCCGTAGAAAAGCGCCAAACCAGGCACCATGAACAGCACCAAGGCCGCCGAGATCAGAATCCACGCATTATCGCCGGTATCCATGAGGAACCTTTCGTTGTCACAACAGAACAGCGAAAGGTTGCCTCCAGTGTGAGTCTGAGATGTTTCTCGTTTGTTTCTGCACTGTTAACGGTGACTGAAGCTGTGCTTGCTCGGCGAAACCACCGCGATCACCGGGACGGCCGCAACTTGTTCCGCAGACCGGAACGCTGCGACATCAGTTCTCGCTCCTCAGCGAAGATGTTGTCCCACATCTCGGCTGCAGGCGAACAGGTCCAACCAAGATCCTGTTTCGCTCTCGAAGCGCTGAAGTCGTAGTCACCTTGCGATTGATCGACAAGATCACGCGAAAGGAACGCAGGAAGTCCTGCGCTCCGGAGCAACGCCTCGAAGAGCAGCATCCGGGGACGCATGAACCAACGGGGAAGGAAGACGCGCACCTTCATCCCACCCTTCTGTCGACCGAATTCGCTGAACATCTCAGCGAACGACTGGCTCTCTCCGCTGAACACGTAGTCCTTCCCAACCTCGCCACGTTCGACCGCAAGGCAGATTCCCTCCGTCAACTCGTCGACAGCCACTGGCGCCACACGACAGTCCTTGCCGGTCGAAAGCGGGAGACCGCGACCGGCGATGTGTGAACGCTGGAGGTACCCGAATGCCGAGTGATCATCTGGGCCAACGACCGCATTCGGCATGACGTTGATGATTGGCAGTCCGCCGGAGCGAAAGCCCAGCGCGACGTCGTGGGCTTCCGCCTTCGAACGGTTGTACGGCGTGCGCTGGCGGCCATCTCGAAACTTCGCCTTCGCCGGCCGCCCTTCGGCTGCGTCGTACCGGTCGGGGTCGATCGCGACCACGCTCGAGACATAGACCGTCTTGGCGACCCCCGCAACCGACGCTGCCTCCAGAACGTGACGTGTTCCATCGACGTTGACGCTTCGCATTCGCTCGACTGTCGCCTTCGTCGCACCAAGCTCATAAACGCCGGCATTGTGGATCAATACATCGGCATTCCCCATCTTGGAAGCGAGTCCTGCTGGTTCGGTCACGTCGCCTTGCACGAGATTACAACCAAGGGCAGAGAGCACTTTCGCCGGCGCTGCATCGACATTGCGAACGAGCGCATCGACGTGCCAACTCCGCGCACGCATGACTTCGGCGAGGCGCAGCCCGATGAATCCGGTGCCTCCGGTGAGAAAGATGTGCATGGCGTGTCTCCTCTGTTCGCAGATCCTGATGAGGTTTGGACAGTACGAAGGAGCACTGAGGGATCGCTGAGTGCTCGCCAGGCTCGACCGATCAGCGGTGGCGGCAGAGTGCGCCACCGTGATCGAGTCGGACATCGAGTGCATTGGCGCCGAGGTCAAGGTCGAGGACCCACACTTCAACTCCCGGCAATCGGATCAACTCGTCGCGTGGTGCTGCGCTGCTGCTGCCACCTTGGCCACGTAGGCCGGCCAGTCAAGTTCGTCGTCGCTTGCAATGCTGGCGTCACCAGCGAAACGACCGGCCGAACCATCGATCAACTCGCGCACGATGTCGATGTGGCCGGCGTGCCGGGCGGTCTCGTTGATCATGTGGACCAAGACGGTTCGCAGAGAGGGGCGCCGTCGTTCTTCGGGCCACCAGGGCACCTCACCGACGTCATCAAGCGCTGTGGTTTGGAACATCTCGTTCGCGTGAGCCCATGAACGCCGGTAGAAGTCGAGCACCCACTCGCTGGTCTCGTCAGCCGTGGCGTACATGTCGTCATTGATCTCGGCGTCTTCGCTGAACCAAGCCATCGGCTCTGGCCATGGGCGACCGAAGACGAGGCCGAAGTACTCGGCCTGAACACTGGCCAAGTGCTTCACGATGCCAAGCAGGTTCGTACCCGTGGGTGTCATCGGGCGACGCAGGTCGTACTCGCCGAGGCCCTCGAGCTTCGAGAGCACGGCATCGTTCAGCTTGGCCAGAGATTCGACGAGGTCAGTCTTGGGATCAGCCATCAAGCCAAGGTAGACGGCGTCGTCACGACAGGCTGACGAGCATCAGGTCGAGCCGTTCGAGCGCCCCGGGCTGGGATAGGTCGAGGCGGGCAACGGTGGTGTTCTCACCATCCAGGATGAGGAGGTGCCCGGTGTCGAGCGAATCAGCGAGGTCGAAACCTGCTGGGTTGGCCGTTTCATCGAGCGAGTACACCAGACCGGTCCAACTGGGCGGGCCCTGCGAGTCAGGATCGACGTCCAGCACGACAGCGAAGCGACCGTTCGCTGCTGCAACCCGCTCGCTTATCTCAGCCACGTCTGGTCAGCCCTTCAAGCGGTAGGGCTCCGGCCGACCCGTATTCCTCCTGCGCATCGATGACGATCAGCGCCGAATCGACGAACGATTCCGGCTTGCTCGGAAGTCCAGCGGCAGACCTGAGGGTGAACGGGTGCGATGAAGTCATGCCCTCATCGTGAGCTCACGAGGCCCATCGAGCGAGTGGCCCAAGCGGCAATGGTCGATCACAATGCGCCAGATGGCAGACATCTCGACGCCATGACGTTCGAAGTTCCGGCACGTGTCTGCTAGCCAGTCGTCATGACGATCGAACTCCGCAACGCACCCGACCTGCCCGCACCTGCAGGTTTCAGCCACATCTCGATCGGGCCGGCTGGCCGGGTCGTGCACCTCTCGGGACAGATCGGCACCGACAACTCCGGCACTCTTGCCGAGGGCCTCGCTGCTCAGACCACCCAAGCGCTCGACAACTTGATCGTCGCCCTTCTAGCCGCCGATGCGACCCCCGCCGACCTGGCCAAGATCACGATCTACATCGTCGGCTGGACCGAAGCGAAGCAGCCAGAGCTGTTCACCGGTCTGGCCGGGGCGTCGACTCGCCTCCCGCTGGTGCCGATCACCTTGATCGGCGTGCAGTCGCTCTTCCTCGACGCTGCGTTGGTCGAGATCGAGGGCGTTGCCGTTCTGGAGGCCTGAGCCTCACACGCCGCACCAAATCACGCCATCACGCGGCCCGTACGTTCCTGATGCTGAGTTGACCGACATCGTCACGTTCCATTGTGTTGACTCGATGCTGGTCTCGACCGGCTCCCCCAAATTGGAGAGGACGACCTCGTATCCCTCATTGGAGAAGAGAGTGCCCGGCTGGAAGAACCCCGCTGCGTCGAGTGCATCGTCATCACCATCGAGGGGCACGATCACGCCGTCGACCTGGATGAACCCACCATCGAAACCGGAGAAAAAGATCGGTTCATCGGCCCCATTGGGAGAGAACCAGCAACCGATCGCCTCGACCTGCGCTTCTTCGAGCGCTTCCCAGGTCACTTCCTCGAGTTGCAGCGAGGCCTCACCACCAGCGCCTTCGCAAGCGTCGATGGTGGCCACATCAGGAAGCGTTCCCTCGACGACAGCAAGCGTCACCTCCCGAACCACGCCGCCACAGTCGACCGCGTAGGTGATCGACGCCAGGCCGCCGGCCCCTTCACACAGCTCGAACGTGTTCACTAGATCGTCGATCTGTTCGGTGTCGTCGGTCTCGAGGTCCAGCGGTCCCGCCGTGCCGTCGCCACACGTCTGGGTCACGGTGAGGCGCACAGCGTCGGGACTCAGTGTCGACGGCGGGTTCGTGAAGGGCGGGCTCGTGGTTTCGACTGGGGTTGTCTCGACCGGGGCGATGGTCGTCGCTGTCGTCGGTACCGGCAAGGATTCGTCAGCGGTGGTCACCGCTGGCCCGAGTTCGACGTCGTCGGAACTGCGGGAGAACAGGGAGAAGCCGCCAAAGGCAATGAGCGCCACGGCGGCGGTGGCGAGGAGCATCAGCCCGCGTTGGTTCTGTCTAGTGGTCATGTCGAAGCGTCCTTGGTGGGGTTCGAATTTCGGAGACTCGGCAAGAGCAGCGAACGGTCGGGGTTCAGCGGTGTCCGCCACCCGTTGCTCGATGGAGCGCCGGATGAGGTCGTCGATGGGATCAGTCATTGATCAAGCCCTTCATCGTTTCTTTGGCTCTGGCCAGGTGTTTGCGAACGCTGCCTTCGGACATACCCAGCCGTTCCGCCACTTCAGCACCGGTGAGTTCTTCCCAGTACGTGAGGTGGACCACGGATCGTTGACGGGGACTCAGTGCGTCGAGCGCACTTGCGAGATCCGGTCCACCGGCACCAGTTCCTGGCGCAAGCGCCCGGTCAAATGCGGTTCGTTGCTCACGGCGCGAGCGACGCCCGTTCGACCGCAGATGCGATCGTGCGCCGTTCTGGACCGCTCGATAGAGATACGCCTGCGGGTTGGTCGCCCGATCGAGATCGGCGGAGAACAACACCTTGGCAGCGACCGAGGCCACCACGTCTTCGGCATCGGCAGATCCGACGATCGACGCAGCGAAGGCGACCAGCGCCTTGCCGTGCTTCTGGTAGAGCGTCTCCGCTCTCACTTGGGGGTCCGTCGTTACGTTCACTGACTCCTCTGACGTCACCGACCCCCTCGATCCGTGACACACAACAGAACTTCTTTCTGGACTGCTTCCTCGACACCACTGCTTCAGCACCACATGGTGACACTCCTTCCTCGAGGCCATTCGCCGGCCTGCACTTGCTTCGTTGATTGATGCAACGACACTCCGGCCACGTCACCGGTCGGGGAAGATCCGGGTTCGTCGGGGGCACCGTCGGGGGCTCACCACTAACCGGGAATGGGTCGGGAACGGCGGAGTGCGTAGGCTCGCCTCATGGTCGACTACGGCGTGATCAGCCTCTGTGATCATCTCTCCCCACCTGACGGTTCACCCGCGGTCAGCCAAGCGGGCCGCCTGCAATCGATTGCCGAGCAAGCAGTGCTGGCCGAAGCGGCGGGTTTCCAAGGGTTCGGCGTGGGCGAGCACCACTTCAGCGACTACATCCTGCCCGCCCCCGAATTGATGCTCTCGTACGTTGCCGCCCGCACGTCGACCATTCGACTTGGCACCTCAGTGACACTTCTGGCGAAGCGAGACCCTGTCCGGTACGCCGAAGCCTTTGCGGTGCTCGACGTGCTGTCGAATGGGCGAGCTGAAGCGACGTTTGCTCGTGGCGTGTCGAAGTTCACCGCCCAAGCGTTCGGGATAGCGGACTTCGCTGAACTCCGCCCCATCTTCGACGAGCACCTGCGTCTGGTTCTTCGGCTTCTGACCGAGGAGTCCGTGACGTGGGAGGGCGAGTTCCGCAGTCCGCTCGACGCAGTTCGCATCGAGCCTCGCCCGATGCAACGACCGTGCGATGCCTTCTGGATTGGCGGGGGCCTTTCCACCGTCTCAGCTGGCCTCGCCGCCGAACTCGGACTTCCCCTCCATCTTCCAAGCCTCTTCAAGTGGCCCGTCGACTACACCGACATCGTCGACCACTATCGCTCACACTTCGATTCCGACTCTGAGAACAACACCGTCCCTCGAGTCGGTTTTCCGAGCTACCTCCACGTTGCGAAGACCAGCCAGCAAGCCAGAGCGCAGTGGCGCCCACACCTCGATCACTACGTGCAGTTCGCCCTCAGCGATCGCAAGAGCTTCGGCCGATCAACCGACTTCGATGACTTGATCACCGGCCCGGCGATCTGCGGAAGCCCAGCCGAAGTCGTCGACCGTGTTTGCGAGATCGACCAGACGCTCGGCCTCGATCGTCACAACTTCTTGATGGACGTCGGCGCCCTGCCGGTCTCGGACCTGAACACCGCCATTGAACTGATGGGTGCTGAGGTTCTGCCGGCATTGGCCGCCCGCTGACCTCGTCGCGAGAACCGAGGAGGTTCAGTCCTGCCAGCGCTCGGCGAGGGTGGCATAGACGCCTTGGTCCCACGAGAACTCGATCGTGTTTCCGTCTGGGTCCTTCAGCATCGTGATGTAGCCGATGGGCGGCGGCATCATCGTCGGCGGCATTCCCAGGCAGCCGGCAGCCTTGGCCTTCTCGGCAATGGCGTCGATGTCTTCCTTGTTGGGCATTTCCATGCCGAGGTGCGCAAAGGGAGACAGTGTGGCAATCGGAGCTGATGCGAACGGATCCTTGTCGGGGAAGAACTGGGCCAGTACGAGAATGAACGGATTGTTGGTTTCGCCTGGCATGCCGAGCCAGCCGCCGTATCCCTGATCATCTTCTCGACGATCGATGAGAACGAGCGGGGTGAACTCTTCGTACCAAGCGATGGTGGCGTCCATGTCAGTGACCCGGAGTGCCATGTGGGTCCATCGAGCTTCCGTTGGATGGAGAGAATACGTGGCTTCACTCGATGTGCTGTCGGTCATGACGTCTCCGGAAAGATGGCTGGCGATCACTGTCTGCCACCGAAACTACCACCGGTCCGATGGTCAGACCACAAGGTTCAGCAGAGCCGACCCACTCACGACTAAGGTTTTGGCCTGTTGGTCCTACCAACCACCCAAAACCCATGACCCAGACACCCTCCTTCGAACCGATCTCACGGGAAACCGTCAGCGGCCAGATCCGCTTTCAACTCCTCCACCGCATGACCACCGGCGAACTCGCTCCCGGCAGCCAGATGCCATCAGAACGAGCGCTGTCCGAACAGTTCGCCGTCGCCCGAACCTCGGTGCGAGAAGCCATGCAGGGTTTGGTCTCGATGGGGGTCGTGGAGCGGCGAGGGAACCGGTCCTACGTCGCCGAGCGCCTGCCCGACGTCCAGGTCGAGCAGCGAGCCGCTCACACCTCGTTTGTCGCCGACCTCTTCGAAACACGACGACTTCTCGAAGTCCCGATCTTCGAACTGGCCGCCTGCCGAGCCGATGACGCAGCCAGATCAAGGGTGGCCGATCTCGCTCGCCATTTCGACGAGGACCTCGAACTCGACGACTTCCGCCGCCTCGATCGCGAGTTCCACACCACCATCGCCGCCAGCTGCAACAACCCGCTACTGATCGAGCTCTACGGCAAGGTGCTCGACCAGCTCTTCCGCTCCCACGAGTTCGACTCGCTGCTCCGGGCCGAACAAAACCGGGAGGAAGTGCAGCGCATCGTGGCCGAGTCATCGGCCGCTCACCGAGCAATTGCCAAGGCATTTGTCGCCGGCGACACCGATCGCTGTCGAGACGAGTCGATCAAACATCTCGACGACGTCGAGCACTCGATGGTCTCCGATCTCGCCTGACCACACACACCTCACGGCTCAACGACCCGTCGGGCGACGCCGTTTTTGAATGGAGTGTGAACGACGAACAAGATCTTCGACAGATTCCCGTTTCTCCCATATGGTCAGTTGGTCAGACCAAGTGGTGGAATGACCGGCCGATGTACCAATCAGCCGAGCCAGCCAAGTCAAAGGGAGATGGGAAAGGCATGTCGTCGTTCATCCAGCAAGCAGCGTTACAAGACTGTTGGTATCCGGTCGCTGAATCTGCAGACGTCGATGCCTCGGCCAATGAACAACGCCCAGTTGGCATTCGCTTGCTCGGCGGCGACTACGTCATTTGGCGCTCTGCCGACGGCAGCTTGGTCGCCGCACCCGATCGCTGCCCGCATCGCGAGGCGCCATTGTCGATCGGCAAGGTGGCCAATGGCACCCTCACGTGTATCTATCACGGGTGGGGGTTCGGTGCCGCAGGCCAGTGCGTTGACGTGCCATCCTCCGGACCGGGAGCCGCGGTCCCACCGACCGCTCACCTTCCCTGCGTCACCGTCGAGGAACGCTACGGCCTGGTGTGGATGTGTCCGGGCGAGCCGACCAATGCCCTTCCCCGAATGTCATGGGAAGACGATCCGGCCTTCCGCCGCATCAACACCGGCCTCGAAGCCTGGTCAGTCTCAGCTCCTCGCATGGCCGACAACTTCATGGATTTCAGTCATTTCCCGTGGGTACACGTCGGCACGTTTGGCGGAGCACAGGACCCCGTCGTCCCAAAGCTCGAGCTGCAACAGCTCGACGACGACTTCTTCGGGTACGCCTACGAGGTCGACGCATCGAATCCCGACGAGGCCCAGGCCATCAGCGGCAGCACCGACGACGTGGTGCACCGTCAGATGTCGACCGGTTTCCATCTCCCGTTCCTGATTCGTTCGACCATCAAGTACGAAGATGGCCTCGAACACATCCTGCTGCTGTCAACGACACCGGTCGATGACACCAACTCGCTGTTCACTTTCGTGGTCTGGCGCAACGACGATCACAGCAGCGACGCAGAGACGACCATCGCGTTCGACCGAGCCATCGGCGCCGAGGACAAAGTCATGCTCGAACAGATTCCTGGCACATTGCCGCTCGATCGGGTCGGACTCGCCAACGTGCAGTCAGACAAGCCGTCAGTCGAGTGGCGACGCCGCTTTGCCGAGCTGATCGGCCACGCTTCAGCGTCATCAGAGACTCAAACCCAGACCGGAACGAACCCATGAGCATCTCAGGATTGAATCACGCGGTTCTGTATGTCCGTGACTCTGGCTGCCATCGTCAGTTCTATGAAGAGGTTCTCGGCTTCATCAACATCGTCGAGGCTCCCGGCCAGTACGCCTTCATGCGCGCCCCCAAATCCCAGAACCACCACGACATCGCCTTCTTCACCATCGGGTCCGGGGCTGGCCCGTCCCAAGCCGGGCAATCAACGGTGGGGATGTACCACCTCGCCTGGGAAGTACCGACGCTCGAAGACCTCGCTGCGATGCGGTCCAAGCTCGAAGCTGTTGGTTCACTGGCGGGTGCATCAGATCACGGAGTCAACAAGAGTCTCTATTGCAAGGATCCCGACGGGCTCGAGTTCGAAGTGATGTGGCTCGTTCCGCCGGAGTTCTGGGGCGAAGAGGAACACCAGGCGATCGTTCGACCGCTCGACCTCGACGCCGACATCAAGAAATTCGCTGCCCTAATGGAGTCCGATCAAGTGGGAACAACGTCATGAATCTCGCAAACCAGTACTGCTATTTCTTCGAAGACGAAGAGTTCAAAGAAACCGACCGAGCCGGCTTCCGCCGCCGGGTCATCACCGGAGACAACCTCCAGCTCTGCTTCTGGCGAATCGCTGGCGGCTCCGAAGGCTCGTTCCTGCACAAGCACGACGAGCACGAACAGCTCGGCATCATCGTTCGTGGTGCGCTCGACTTCCGGATCGGCGATGACGACGCCAACGAAAGCCGCGACGTGATCGGCGTCAATCAGGCGTACCTCGCTCCCGCCGGCGTGTGGCACGGCCAGAGCATCTTCGTCGGCGACGACGAACTGAACGAATGCTGGATCCTCGACGTCTTCTCGCCACCCCGCTCCGATCTCATGGAAGACCCCCTCATGGAAGACGCCGCCTGATGGCGGACTGGCGATTGGCCGTTGACATCGGCGGCACGTTCACCGACGTGGTCCTCCTCGATGGCGAGAGCGGTCGGGTGGTGGTCGACAAGACCCTCACGACTCCGGGCGCACCACTGAATGGTGTTCGCACTGGCGTGACCCAACTTTTGGCGAAAGCCGGGGTGACCCCGAGCGACATCACGGCGCCCATCGTCCACGCCACCACGCTGATCACCAACGCGCTGATCGAGGGGAAGACCGGCCGAGCTGGCCTCGTCACCACCAAGGGCTTCGGCGACACGCTGTTGATCCGTGACGAGCATCGCTACGACATGTACGACCTGCAGATCGAGTTTCCGGCCCCTCCGATTCCTCGTGACCTCACCTTCGAGCTCGACGAGCGCACCACCGCCCAGGGCAACGTCCTCACCACGCCCACTGAGGCTTCGCTCGAAACGCTCGCCAACCAGCTGCGGAATGCCGCTGTTGAGTCGGTGGCGATCTGCTTGCTCAACTCCTACGTGAACTCGGCGAACGAACAGATCGTTGCTGACTATCTCCGAACCGCTCTCGGCGTGCCCGTCTGCATCTCGGCCGAGGTCTCGCCGCAGATTCGCGAATACCCCCGCATGGTCACCACCTCGTGCAACGCAGCCACCATGCCGGTCATCGGCCCGTACCTCGAAGAACTCCAAGCGTGGTTGCGCTCGGAAGGCTTCGGCGGTGGCGTGCTCATGATGCTCTCCAACGGTGGAGTGGTCTCCGCCGACGATGCCGCGCAAGGCCCGATTCGCCTGGTCGAGTCCGGCCCCGCTGCTGGAGCACTTGCCGGCAGCTGGTTTGCTCGCCGTCTCGGCGTCGACCGCTTGCTCTGTTTCGACATGGGCGGCACCACGGCCAAGGCATGTCTGATCGAACACGGCGAGCCAGAGCTCACCAACACCTTCGAGGTAGCCCGCGCCTATCGCTTCAAGAAGGGATCGGGCTTCCCCGTATCGGTCCCCTCGGTCGATCTCGTCGAAATCGGAGCCGGCGGCGGCAGCCTCGCCCGCATCGACCAGTTCGGCCTGTTGAAGGTCGGCCCGGAATCATCGGGCGCCGATCCGGGTCCCGCCAGCTACGGCCAGGGCGGCACCATTCCTGCGGTCACCGATGCCGACGTACTGCTCGGCTTGCTCGACCCCGCCGCTTTCCTCGGTGGTGACATGCCACTCAACCCCTCTCTCGCCGAATCGGCGACGAAGGTGATCGCCGACGGCCTGGGCCTCGAAGTGATCGACACAGCCGCTGGAATCCACGAAGTGGTCAACCAGAACATGTCGGCGGCGGCCAGCATGCACGGCGTCGAGATGGGCGTCGACCTCCGGGGCGTTCCCCTGATCGCGTTCGGCGGCGCTGGCCCCGTCCACGCCTGCGGAGTCGCCGAGTTGCTCGATGCCGAGACCGTCATCTTCCCGGTCAACGCCAGCGTGCTCTCGGCGTTCGGCACCCTCGTGTCGCCGGTCCGGATCGACTTGGCTCGATCGATGCCTCGAGTGTTGAACACGATGGACGAAGCTGAGCGCGATGCGCTGCTCGACGAGCTCCGAACCGAGGGCCGCCGAGTTCTGTCCGCCGCCGGTGTGCCCGATGACGATGTGGTGTTCCGCTACGGCGTCGACGCTCGCTACTCAGGGCAAGGCAACGAGGTCACGATCTGGGTCGGTGAAGGCGATGCTTGGCCATCAACCGCAGCGGAAGTGACGGCCGCATTCGAGTCTGAGTACAAGCGGATCTACGGCATGGCCATCCCCGATGTCACTGTCGAAGGCATCACGTGGCGCCTGTCCGCTTCTGCCACGACGTCGGTGGTCGAGCCTGACCAAACCCTCGCCCCCGCAGACGGTCCACCGGCACCGAAGAGCAGCCGGCCCATGGTCTTCAGCCGGGGTGTTCCCGCTGTCGACGCTCCGGTCTATGCCAGAGCCGATCTCGGCGCTGGCGCCACGTTCGACGGGCCCGCCGTGGTCGAAGAACGTGAAACCACCTCAGTGATTCGACCCGGCTGGAGCGTGGAAGTCGCTACTGACGGCAGCCTCATTGCAAGTCGAACCGCCGCCACCCGTAAGGCCAGCAACAACGAAAGCGAGACGGCATGACTGTTGTCGAAGAGCGTCCGACCGGGTCCTTCGATCCCATCGAGCTCGAGATCTTGTGGCAGTCGCTGATTTCGACCGTCAACGAACAGGCCCGGGCACTCCAACGGTCCGCTTTCTCCCCCATCGTGCGCGAAGCAGGCGACCTCGCCAACGCCGTGTTCGACCGTCGTGGCCGCATGGTGGCCCAGGCCGTCACCGGCACGCCTGGCCACATCAACTCGCTCGCCATCGGCGCCCAAAAGATGCTCGACGAGTACCCAGTCGACACCCTCGAGCCCGGTGATGTGCTCATCACCAACGATCCGTACAAGACCGCAGGCCAGCTCCTCGACGTCACCGTTTTGGTTCCGGCGTGGCGCGATGGCAAGGTCATCGCCCTCTTCGGGTCCACCATTCACCACACCGATGTGGGTGGCTACGGCATCGGCGCCGGCGGTCGCGACGTCTTCGAAGAAGGCCTGTGGATCCCGATCTGCAAGCTGATGAAGCTCGGTGAACGCAACGACGACGTGTGGAAGTTCATCATGTCGAACGTCCGCCAGCCCGACCACATGGCCGGCGACCTCCACGCTCAGATGGCGTCAGGCGAGGTCGGTGCTCAGCGGCTGAACACCCTTTGTGAAGCCCACGGCTTGGATCACATCGAAGGTCTCGCCGATGAGATCATCACCCGCTCCGAAGCAGCTACCCGCAAGAGCATCAGTGAGCTGCCAGCTGGCACCTACAGCGCCAGCGCCATCCTCGACCTTGCCGATGGCGACAAGATCGACATCGTCTGTGCTCTCACCGTCGACCCTGAACTCGGCGAGATCACCGTTGACTACGAGGGCACCTCCGAAGCCTCGCCATGGGGCATCAACGTCGTGATGAACTACACCCACGCCTACACGACCTTCACGGTTCGGTCGGTCCTGAACCCCGACATCCCGAACAACCACGGGAGCCTCGCCCCCATCTTGGTCAAGGCCCCGGAAGGCTCGATCGTCAATGCCATTCCCCCGCAGCCCGGCACGGCTCGCCACGTGGTTGGCATGTTCCTGCCCAATGCGCTGCTCAAGGCGCTCGCCCAGATCCGGCCCGAAGCCTCCATGGCCGAGGGCTCCGGAGCGGTGTGGACGATGCAGGTCAACGGCAACCATCCCGATGGTTCGCCCTTCATCACCGCCATGTTCACCTACGCCGGAGGAGTCGGCGCACGAGCCACAAAACCAGGCCTCAGTGCGTGCTCGTACCCCACCGGCATCTCGGCCGTGCCGATCGAAGTGGTGGAAGCTTCCGCCCCCATTCGTTTCCACGAGAAGTCACTGCGTGAAGGATCCGGCGGCGCCGGTGCGCAGGTCGGTGGGCTCGGCCAGGCGATCGAGTTCTCGGTCGACACCGAGCGAGCGTGGCAGCTGAACGCGGTCACCAGCCGCCTCTCGGACCCACCTCTTGGCGTGTTCGGCGGCGAGGCGGGCGATGCTGGCAGCTTCAAGGTCAACGGAGAAGCTGTGACGACCCAGGCCCGCATCAGCCTCACCGGCGACGATGTCATTCGTCTCGAACTTCCGGGTGGCGGCGGTTACGGAAGTGCCACCTAGCCATGCCGTCCTCGTCCGCCCAGCTCGAGCATGAGCCGACCACCTTCGCCCACGTGTGGGCCGAGGCCGTCGCGTCACATGCCAGTCTGACGTTCCTCGTCTTCGAAGGACCGTCGGGACATGTGAGTGAGTGGACATACGGTGAGTTCAATCGTGAGGTGGCCCGGGTGGGCTCGCACTTGCGGGAGGTCGGTGTGGTCGAGGGATCGACGGTCCACCTCGCGCTGACGAACTGCCCGACCTTCATTGCGGTGTGGCTCGCCGCCAACCGCCTCGGCGCCACCATCGTTCCGAGCGACCCGATGGGCACGGTTGACGAACTCGCCGACCACATCGAGCGCACCGAGCCGACTGTTGGTTTCTGTGCCACCACCCGAGCCGAGGTGTACCGAGCTGCTGCGCCCGAGGGCCTCACCATCATCGAGATTGATGAGGCGCTGACCGGTGTTCCGTTGTTCCACGACACTCCCGACCCCGAGTTCGCGGATTGGGCGGCGCCGCAGCCGACCGATCGGGCCGCGATCATGTTCACCAGCGGCACCACGGGCCGGCCCAAGGGTGTCGAGATCAGCCAGGCCAACTATGCCTTCGCTGGCAAGACGATGGCCGAGGCAGCCGGTCTCAGCCACACCGATCGACAGATCGTGGTGCTACCGCTTTTCCACGCCAACGCGCAGTACTACTCCGTTGCCTCAGCCATCTGGGCTGGATCGTCGGTCGCGCTCATGCACACGTTCTCGGCAAGTCGGTTCCTGGAACAGGTCGCCCGTCACGGGGCCACGTGCGCCAGCTTGTTCGCAGCTCCCATGCGGATGATCCTGGCTCGAGGTGGCCCCGTCGAAGATCTGAAATTGCACCACTGCTGGTTTGCCCAGAACATTGCCGACGACCAGTACCAGACCATCAGCGAGTGGTTCGGCGTGCGCCCGCGCCAGCTCTACGGGATGACCGAGACCATTCCGGCCGTGCTCACCGATCGAGCCGTCGACACTCGCCCCGACTCCATGGGCTTCGTCACCGACGGTTGCTCTGTCGACCTGCACGACGCCGACGGCAACTCGGTTGGGCCGGGGATCGTCGGCGAAGTTGTCGTCGGCGGTACGCCAGGCACCACGCTGTTCGCCGGCTATCTCGACGAAGCCGACACCACCGCCGCCAGCTTCCGCGACGGTTGGTTCCGCACCGGAGACCGAGCCACTCGAGATGCCGACGGTCGTTTCTTCTTCGACGGTCGTCGGTCCGACGTCTTGAAAGTTGCTGGCGAGAACGTCTCGACCGTCGAGGTCGCCGGCGTGCTCAGCGCCCACCCAGCGGTGCTCGAAGCTGCCGTGGTCGGCGCTCCCGATCCCATCCGTGACGAGGTGCCGGTCGCCTTCATCGTTGCCGCCGATGCTGCCGCGCCGCCTTCGATCGATGATCTACTCGAATGGTGCCGCGAGCATCTCACCAAGGCCAAGGTGCCGCGCGACATCACCATCCTTGACGAGTTGCCCCGCACCAGCGTCGGCAAGATCCGCTCGTTTGTCCTCCGAGATCAAGCTGCCCCGTCAGCCGCTGCCCCGTCAGCCGCTGCCCCGTCAGCCGCTGCCCCATCCACTGCTGCGAAAGCCGAGGTCCCCTCATGACCGACATGCTCAACACACCCGTCTCCATCAACGCTGTCTCCACCAACAGAGCGTCGTTGTTGACTCCCGCTGTCCTCGCCGATCTCGATCATTCGATCGATGACGTGGCCACCGCCAAGACTCTGCCCCCCGAGCTCTACACCTCGGCAGAGTTCCTCGACTTCGAAGTCGAGGAACTCTGCCGAGGTG
>CAYGQE010000061.1:0-9568 GCA_964351995.1 uncultured Acidimicrobiaceae bacterium
CACCGGCCAAGAAAGCCGCAGTCAAGAAGGCACCGGCCAAGAAAGCCGTAGCCAAAAAGGCCGCAGCAAAGAAGCGCTGAGAACTTCAGCGGGCAGGGACAGCACGACGTGCGAACGCCCGCTGAAGCCAAGGAAGAGCCCCGGCGCAAACCGCCAACTGGCCCCTCCCTTGGTCACCGACATCGCTCGGAGCCACCGGTTCCAACGATGTCCTGAGCGTTTCGACATGCCCCACGAGCAAGCCCCGGCATTCGCCGGGGCTTGCTTCGTTTTCGCCCGGCGAGACGACTGGCCGAACCCATTAGGCTCGTGAGAATGTCGGCCCAATTCATCTACACGATGCACAAGGTCGGTCGGTACTATCCGCCCGACCGTCAGATCCTCGAGAACATCACGCTCGCGTTCTATCCGGGTGCCAAAATCGGGGTGCTCGGCGGCAACGGTGCAGGCAAATCGAGCCTGCTGAAGATCATGGGAGGCCTCGACGACGGCTTCAGCGGCGACGCTCGCCTCACCCCGGGCTTCACCGTTGGCTATCTCGAACAGGAACCGACGCTCGACGTCACCAAGGACGTGCGAGCCAACATCATGGATGGCGCCGGTGAGACGGTGCAGTTGCTCGCACGATACGAACAAGTACTCGCCGGCTGGGCCGACCCCGAAGCCGACTACGAAAAGCTCGGCGCCGAGCAAGGCGACCTCGAAGCGAAGATCGAAGCAGCGCAAGGGTGGGACCTCCAGCGATCGATCGAGATCGCCATGGATGCACTCCGCACCCCAGCAGCCGACTCGTCGGTCGAGAATCTCTCCGGCGGCGAAAAGCGTCGAGTTGCGCTCTGCCGTTTGCTGCTCTCCAAGCCCGACCTGCTGCTGCTCGACGAGCCCACCAACCACCTCGACGCAGAATCAGTGGCCTGGCTCGAGCGCACGCTGTCTGACTACCAGGGCACGGTTGTGGCCATCACGCACGATCGCTACTTCCTCGACAACGTGGCCAAGTGGATTCTCGAACTCGATCGGGGCAAGGGCATCCCCTTCGAGGGCAACTACACGAATTGGCTCGAGCAGAAGTCCGATCGCATCGAACGAGAGCAGAAGCAGCAGGACTCGAAGGTCCGCACTCTGCAGCGCGAACTCGAGTGGGTCCGCATGGGTGCAAAAGCTCGCCAGGCCAAGGGCAAGGCCCGCTTGTCGGCTTACGAGACGCTGCAGGCCGACGCCGAGGCCTATGACCCTCGCGATGAGAAGGTCCAGATCCACATTCCCCCCGGCAACCGTCTCGGCGACAAAGTCATCGAGGTCAAGAATCTCTCGAAGGGCTTCGACGACAAGCTTCTGATCGACGATCTGTCGTTCTCGCTACCCAAGGCCGGCATCGTCGGCGTCATCGGCGGCAACGGTGCGGGTAAGACCACGCTGTTCAAGATGCTCATCAACGCGGCTGGCGGGAACTCCGACGAACAACCGGACGAGGGTTCGATTGACGTCGGCACCACCGTCGAACTGGCGTATGTCGACCAGAGCCGGGACACCCTCAACCCGGACGAGACCGTCTACCAAGCCATCGCCGACGGCCTCGACCAGATGCTGGTCGGTGGGCGCGAAGTCAACAGTCGGGCCTATGTAGCCTCGTTCAACTTCCGCGGGTCCGACCAGCAGAAGAACGTCGGGCTGTTGTCCGGCGGAGAGCGCAACCGTGTCCACCTCGCGAAAACGCTCAAGACCGGCGGCAACGTCCTGTTCTTGGATGAGCCCACGAATGACCTCGATGTCGACACGCTGCGAGCGCTCGAAGACGCCCTCGAGCGCTACCCCGGTTGCGCCGTGGTCATCTCCCACGATCGTTGGTTCCTCGATCGCATCGCCACCCACATCCTGGCGTTCGAAGGCAACAGCCAAGTCCGCTGGTTCGAAGGCAACTTCAGCGAGTACGAAGACTTCCGGATCAACGAACTCGGTGAGGGCGCCGCTCCGACACGGGTCACCTACAAGCCGCTCTCTCGTTGAGCATCGCTCGTTGAACCACCGCTAGTCGAGCACTGCTCGTCGAGCACCGGTCGGCCCAGGCGGGCTCTGGGCCGACCGGCCCCTCCCAATGATCAACCCTGCCAGTTCACTCATCGCTCAGAAGCGCCGATGATGAAAGCTTGCAGACGACAAGAGAGACCAACATGATCGCTACCCCGCAAGATCATCAGTTCGCCGCAGATCTCGCCAGAAAGACCGGCGATGCGCTGATGGAAGTTCGAGCCAACCTCGTCTCCGGTGGCATCACCCACCTCGAACTCAAAGACGCCGGCGATGCCGCCGCTCAGGCCATCATTGCCGCTGAGCTCGCCGCTCACCGACCCGATGACGCCGTACTCTCCGAGGAGGCAGCTGACGATCGCGCCCGCCTCGATGCCCAGCGCATCTGGATCGTTGATCCCGTCGACGGCACCCGTGAGTTTGCCGAGCCACCTCGGGTCGACTGGGCCGTGCACATCGCGCTTGTTTCCAATGGCGAACCAATTGCCGGCGCTGTTGCTCTGCCGGCCGAAGATCTCGTGCTCAGCACCGCAGATGCACCCAAACTGCCAGCCGCAGTTGATGGTCCGCCTCGCGTCATCGTCAGCCGCACTCGCCGCCCGCCGGCAGCAGTGATGCTGGCGGAGAAGCTCGGCGCGCAATACATGGAGATGGGCTCGGCTGGGGCGAAAGCCATGGCCGTCGTTCGTGGCCAATGCGACATCTACGCCCACTCGGGCGGCCAGTACGAATGGGACAGCTGCGCGCCGGTCGCCGTGGCACTCGCCGCCGGCCTGCACTGCTCACGCCTGGATGGTTCGCCGATGCTCTACAACAACCCCGACGTCTATCTTCCCGACCTGTTGATCTGCCGCCCAGAGTGGGCCGACAAGTGTCTTGAAATTCTGGCTTCCAACGAGGTCTGAGATAGACACTCCCCGTGGACGAAAACGGGCCAGAACTGACAGCGATCGCCTACGAGATCAGAGGGCGCACCGCCGTCATTGCGCTCAACCGACCTCATCGCAACAACGCATGGACCGGCCACATGGACACGCAGTATCGGTGGTGTCTCGATCAGGCTGATCGAGACCCCTCCGTACGCGCCATCGTCATCACCGGCAACGGCGAGCGGTTCTCGGTGGGCGGCGACAGCCAGGCACTCGAATCGCATGCCGACAACGGCGGATACGACAACGGCGTGGCGGCGGCGCCGGCAACGCCTGGCTACGGCGTCCGGCCAGAGTTCGATCACCCATTCGCCTGCCACTACGGGCTGACCAAGCCGGTGATCGCTGCAGTGAACGGAGCAGCGGCCGGCATCGGCTTCGCCCTTGCGTGCTTCGCCGACCTTCGGTTCGCCTCGCCCGGAGCAAAGATGACCACAGCGCACGGCAAGCTCGGCCTGCCACCGGAGTACGGGTTGTCGTGGGTGCTCCCCCGTTTGGTGGGCCTTGGCCGCGGGCTCGACCTGCTGCTGAGTTCCCGGGTGATCAGAGCCGAGGAAGCGCTCGACTGGGGCCTCGTCAACCAGATCCATCCGGCCGAGAGCCTCCTCGATGAGACGGTCACCTATGCCGAACACTTGGCCTCATCGGTCAGCGCTGGCGCCCTCCGAGCGTCCCGCCACATGACCTATGTCGACCTCCACCGTGACGTGGGTGGATCCGTCGTCGATTCAGTCGAGCGGCTCAACCAGATGATGGGCAGCGAGGAATACCGCGAAGGCGTCGCTGCTCTCGTCGACAAGCGCTCACCGAACTTCTGACTCGGTCGTTCCAGCCTCAGACGGCCCAGAAGGTCCGGAGACGATCGACGAAGCGGTCTGGCTCGTGAAGATGCGGATAGTGGCCGGCGCCCTCCCAGACCTCGACCTCGCTGTTGACGATGTGGCTCTGCAACCAACCGCCGTAGTCGGGACCTGGATCGATGCCGAACAGGCTGAGGTATCGAACGTCGCTGTAGCCAGCGAGCGCGCCGTCGACGACCGCAGCAATCTCGTCTTCTGACATCGTGAACATCATCTCCCAGACACCGAGCACCACGTTCTGGTCACCTCGACGCAGGGCGCTCACGCGTTCGAATTCCGCATCGCCAAGAGCCCCACGCATGTCGGTGAAGAGTTGACCGATCACCGCAGGGAAGGTCGACTCGTCACGCAACATGGCCTCAGCCGGCTCGAGCGCCGCTTTGAAGCCACCGAGTTGGAGCGACTGGTCGACATTCACGACCGAGGCCACCGGAAGCGCTGCGCCCGCCGCCGACACGACCGCCCCACCGAGGCTGTGACCAACGAGGTGTGGCACTGCTGCGCCCGCAGCGCCCATCACCGCTGCCACATCACCAGCCATGGCCTCGAGGTCGTATCGATCAGACTTTCCCGACTCACCATGGCCTCGGAGGTCGAGAGAGACCACCCGATGGCTCGATGTCAGCCGCTCGACGATCGGGGCCCATGTGGCGGCACTCTCGGTGATGCCGTGGACGAGCAGGACATCGTCGCCCTCGCCGACGACGCTCCAAGCAATCTCGGTTCCATCAGCGGCGGTCGTACGTTCAGTGTGAGCCATGGCCAGACAGTATTCGAGGCGACTGCCAGAGGTCACAATCGCCTGAATGCGCGATTGCTCTCATCACCGCCCAAACTGTGGCGGTGTCTGTTCCGTCTGATGTTTTCGCCTCCGAAGCCGAAGAGGCGAACGATCTCGCTCTCGGCTCGTTCACACGCAACGGTCCGTGGAGCCTCGTCGATCGCCCACCCACCTGGATACGGCGGGTCCCAGGTCTCAGAGCCGCTCTCGCTCGCGAACTTCCCGTCATCACAAAGGCACCTCGACTTCCTCCAATCACGCGAGCAGTCACAGTCGTCCGCCACCTGGGTTGGGCCGTCGGTGTCTGGGCAATCAAAGAGCGAGGCACCGATGCCTCGAAAGAAGGCATCTCTCGACGCATGCGAGTAGCTGCTGAGGCGCTCGGCCCGACCTACATCAAGCTGGCACAGATCATCAGCGCCGGCGAGGGAGTGTTCCCGGCCGAACTCGTGAACGAATGCAAGAAGTGCCGTGACCAAGTGCCAGCCGTTGGCTACGACAAGGTCGTCCAGACCATCGAGGCCGATCTCGGTGTTCCGATTCACCGCGTTTTCCGAAGCATCGAACCGACACCGTTGGCCGCTGCCTCGATTGCCCAGGTCCACGCTGCGATCCTCCAGACCGGGGAAAGCGTCGTCGTCAAGGTCCAGCGCCCCGGCATCGACGAACTCGTGCGCAAGGACCTTCGAGTGTTGGCCTGGCTGGCGCCGTTCCTCGTTGGCCGCATCCCCGTGTCCGCTCTCGCCAACCCTCCTGCCCTGGTCGAGTTGTTCGCCGAAACGATCATCGAGGAGCTGGATTTCCGGCTCGAAGCAGCCAACGTGCTCGACGTTGGCAAGGTCTTCGTCGACCTCGACAAGCGCGATTTCGTAGTGCCTCGTCCGCACCCCGACCACGTCAGCCAGCGCATCCTCGTGATGGAGCGTCTCATCGGATTCAGCTTTGACGATGCGCTTGGCATGCAAGACGCCGGCATCGACACCGAGCAGGTCGTCAAGACCGCCATGCTCGGCTTCCTCGAAGGCGCCTTCCTCCACGGCGTGTTCCACGGTGATCTTCACGGCGGCAACATGTTCGTGCTCGACGGCGGCGTCATCGGTCTGGTCGACTTCGGTATCACGGGGCGCCTCACCGAGAAGGAGCAACTGGCGTTCCTGCGGATGATGATGACCGCCACGATGAACGACGTTCCCGGTCAGGTTGCTGCCCTTCGAGATCTGGGCACGCTGCCTCCCGACACCGATGTCCACGCCGTCATCAAGGATCTCGGACTCGATGGTGCGCCGCTCGACCCCACCAAGCTCGAGCCGGAAGAGTTGATCGCCGAACTCCAGCGAATCATCAAGGCGTTGCTTGGGTACGGCGCCCGCATGCCGAAGCCGCTGATGCTCTACGTGAAGAACTTGATCTTCATCGACGGAGCGATCGCCAACCTCGCACCGCAACTCGACATGTTCCAGGTCGTCACCGACATCGCAACGCACTTCGCTGTGAACCACGGAGCGTCGATCGCTCAGCAGCTCGGGGTCGCTCAAGAAGAGTGGAAGCTCGATCTCGACGGTGTGAAGGCGGGCTTTGGTGTCGACCCCAGCGAGATGAATCAGCTCACCTACGCCGAGCTCCAGGAGCGCCGCAAGCTCATCAACAAGCGTCTCACCGGCAAGCTCCTGGACTGAACCGCTGTCCAAACCCCGGGTTTGTGACCCTCAGTTTTGACGTTCTGAGCCCCCGGTTGGACTAGAAGAGCTTCTGCTGGGGGCGCTCGACGCCGCGGAGTTCGTCGTAGTCGACTTCGATCCAGGCGATGCCTCGATCCGACGCCAGCGTCTTGGCTTGTGGCTTGATCTCCTGGGCTGCGAAGACGCCCCGAACCGGAGCCAGATCGCTGACGCGATTGAGGAAGTCCAAGTAGCGAGTGAGCTGTTCGACACCATCGATGTCGCCTCGACGCTTGATCTCGATGGCGACGGTTGATCCATCATGGTGTCGACACAAAAGGTCGACCGGGCCCACCTCGGTCGGGTACTCACGGCGGATGAGGGAGAGGCCATCGCCCAGCCGCTCGGGCTCCAGAGCGAGCAGTTCCTGGAGGTGAGCTTCGACCCCGTCTTTCTGCAGGCCAGGGTCGACACCGAGCTCGACGGCGGTGTCGCTGATCACCTCGTGGAGGGTGATCAGCAACTCTTCGCCCTTGGGGCTGGTGACGGTCCAGTGGTCTTCGTATTCGACCAGAGTGTTGGGCGCATTCATCCAGTTCAAAGGCTTGTAGGCCCCGCCATCGGCGTGCACGGCAACGCAACCATCGGCCTTCACCATCAGCAATCGCTTGGCTCGAGGCAGGTGCGCGGTGAGACGCCCTGCATAGTCGACTGTGCATTCAGCGATCACTAGACGCATGGCGCCACCTCACTCCCGAGTCCCCGCCGGGCAACCTATCTGCACGAGGTCAACCCGTGGCTGACATCGTCAAAACTGTTGGTCAGCAACCCGGGGTCCTGTCAGCGGAACGACGAGAGCTCTTCCTGAGCGGGGGTCCTGGCCAATCGGCTGCGAGGTGGGACGCTCCCCGCTCGCTTTGCCTCGACGCCTGTGATTGCCACGGTCCCGCCAGAGGGAAGGTGGAGGGATGTCACACATCAAGATCGACGCGTCGAACAATCGCGTCCTACGGACCATCTCGAACCGGTTGGACTTGGGACCCAACGGTCCGGACGTCATCGCCCGACTGGCGATGTTGCTGGTCTTCATCGTCGTGGTACTGCTGTTTTCCGGTCGATTCTGGGAGAGTTCGAGTTCGAACTGGCTCTTTGTCCTGTTCCCCATATTGTTCGTCGGGCAATTCGTGTGGCTGATCACCCGATCGTTGCGCTCAGCGAAGAAGGACCTCGACGAGGGCTGGCGAGACTGAACCGACCGGCGTTCTAGTTGTACGTGACGCCGCCGTTGTTCAACACGATGCGACCATCGCCGCCGGTGGTCTGGAAGATGGCGGTGCCATCACCGGTCTTCCAGATGTTGATGGTGAGCGCTTCGCCAGGAAGAACGGGAGAGCTGAACCGGCCTTCCATTCCGGTGAAGCGGGCCGGGTCGTTGCCGCACAGGGCACTGAGCAGACCACGACCGGTGAAGCCGTAGGTGCAAAGACCGTGGAGGATCGGCTTCGGGAAGCCGCCGACATCGCTGAACTGCTTGTCGGAGTGCAACGGATTACGATCACCAGACAATCGATAGAGCAACGCTTGATCGTCACGGGTCTGATAGGTGACCGACAGGTCGGGGGCGGTCTCGGGCGCCACGTTGCTCTTGGCCGAGGGGCCTCGGTCGCCGCCGAAGCCACCCTCGCCGGTGATGAACACCGACGATGTCATGTCGAACAACGGCTCGCCGTCGGCATCGAGTGTTGCCTTCGACGCTGTTGCGATCACCGCACCCTTGCCCTTGTCGTAGATGCCGGTGACTTCGTCGACCATTGTGATTGCGCCCTCGACCGGGATGGGTCGGTGGAGGACGATGCCCTGCTCACCGTGTACCAGCATGCGAGGGTCGAAGGTACCGACCGAGCCCATGGCGCTGGCGCCGCCCCGGGCGTTGAAGCCCGACAGAACGCAGAACGTGGGCAGCACCTGCTGGTCGATGCCGGCAGTGTTCTCGGTGGTGAACTGAAGCTCGGCACCCACGGGGTCCTCGACGCCTGCACCCACGCCGAGGGCGTAGAGCAGCGCATCACGGGAGTCCCAGGACCACATACGTGGCTCACCTTTGGCACCGACGGCATCTGGATTCACTGGCATGGTTGATCGCTTTCGTTCAAGGGGAGTCGGTGTTGGAGCTAGGGACGGCCGGGACCGGTGATCGGATTGCCTTGCATGTCGGAGTTGGGTTGTGCCTCAGCCATGAGTTGTTCGACGAGCGGGCCGAGCAGCGTGGGGTCATCGACGGGGTCGACTTCGGGGCCTCGGTGCCACATGTTGGCCACGGCCAAGGTGCGGCCGCTGGCTTCGAACACTCGGCCGGTCACGCCCGCTGACTCTTCGCTGGCGAGCCACGTGCAGATCGGAGCGATCCAGCGAGGCGACATGCGGTCCTTCGCATCTCCTTCGAGATTCCCCATACCGAGATCCTCAGTCATTCGAGTGAGAGCTCCCGGTGCAATGGCGTTCACCGTGACGCCGTAGCGGTGCAGTTCGAGGGCGCTGATGATCGAGAACGAGGCAATTCCGGCCTTGGCGGCGCCGTAGTTGGTCTGGCCGACGTTGCCGTAGATGCCAGACACTGACGTGGTGTTGATCAGGCGACCGTTGACCTCTTCGCCAGCCTTGGAACGCTCACGCCAGTGCGCAGCAGCGTGACGGGACGGAGCGAAGGTGCCCTTCAGGTGGACATTGATGACGGCATCCCACTCGGCTTCGGACATGTTGGCCATCATCCGATCACGCAAGATGCCAGCGTTGTTCACCAGCACATCGAGCTGGCCGAACGTGTCGACGGCTTGAGCGATCATGCGCTCGGCGCCATCCCAATCGGCAACGTTCTCCATGTTGGCAACGGCTTCTCCACCAGCGGCAACGATCTCGTTGGCGACCTCTTGAGCCGGCGAAGCATCGTCTCCGGTGCCGTCGCGGGAGCCTCCGAGGTCGTTCACCACGACCTTTGCTCCGTGCTCGGCGAGCATCAAGGCGTGCTCACGGCCAATCCCTCGTCCCGCTCCGGTCACGATGGCCACACGGCCTTCACACAAACGCTGCATCTGACTCTCCCTGCTGGTTGCGAATCGAGTGGATCTTGTCACACGATGGAGACCAACGAAAAAGCGCGAGCAGCCGAGGCACCTCGTGGTGCGGCGTTCTTCGCCTCAGCGAACAACTCGGGTTTGGCCGAAGGCCAATACCGGCAACGCCGTCGATGTTGAGAGCGAAGCGAACAACTCGGGTTTGGCCGAAGGCCAATACCGGCAACGCCGTCGATGTTGA
>CAYGQE010000061.1:9668-31959 GCA_964351995.1 uncultured Acidimicrobiaceae bacterium
GAGCGAAGCGAACAACTCGGGTTTGGCCGAAGGCCAATACCGGCACCACTTGCAGAAGGCAGCGTGGCAGACTCTCTCGGTGTCAGACCAGCGGCGGAAGGCTCTCCTTTCGGGTGGAGCCGTCATCACACTCTTTGTTCTTCTCTACGTTGCGTGGGGCATCAGCGCGCTGACAGGCGGAGATCTGGTCGCGCGCAACGTTTCCGTCGATGGTGTCGCACTCGCTGGACTCGATGAAGCCGACGTACGTGCCGTCGCCAGCGATTTCGACACCCAACTCGCCAGCCAGCCGGCCACCGTTGTTGTCGGCGATGTCGAGATCGCAACCAACCTCGCCCAGCTCGGTGTCCACACCAACACCGACCAGCTCGTCGCTGACGCTTTCGCTGCTCGCAAGGGTGGCCCCGTCATCTTCCGACCGTTCTCGTGGGTCGGTTCGTTCTTCGGTGACGAGCCGATCGAACGTCAACTGTTGGTCGACGAGCTCGAAGCCGAGACCAACACGATGACCCTCATCCAGGGTCAGCTCTCGGAGCCAACCGATCCGACGTTCTCGGTCACCAGCAGCGGCGTCACGGTCATGGCTGGCATCGACGGCGCCACCATCGAACAGGCCGGCATTGCCAACCAGGTGAAGACAGCGCTGGACAACGGCGAGCCATTCGTGGTCATCATCGCCCCCGTGCCACTGGCCCCCAGCCTCGAGACCGCCACACTCGAGGCTCTCGCCGCAGAGGCGAATGCAGCGACCAACGCACAGCTCGAAATAGCCGTCCTCGGCCAGACTGCCGTCATCGAGCCTGAGATGCTGCGCACGTGGGTTACCCTCGACGTGAGCGGTGCCGCACCGCAGTGGCTGCTCGACAACGCCAAGCTGGTCGCCGACCTCCAGCCGCTGTTCCCGGCCCTCGGCTCCGACGAACAGATCGCACGGTTCGACGTCGTTGGTGGAGCTCCGATCATCATTCCCGCCAACGAGTCGGTCCAGTGCTGCGGAGATGAAAGCGCCGCCGATGTTCGTGCTGCGTTGCTGGCCCCAGCGCCCACACCCGACCCCGAAGCCGGCGAAGACGAAGCGGCACCGATTCGTGCTGTCGAACTCACCCCGGTCACGTCGGGCGGCGACGAAGGTGTTGCCGAACTCGAGTCCCTCGGCATCATCGAAGAGGTCGCCACCTTCACCACCAATCACGACTGCTGTCAGGGACGGGTCCAGAACATCCAACGCATGGCCGAGATCGTGCGGGGGCACGTCATCCGACCCGGCGAGCTCTTCGATCTCAACGAGATCACCGGACGCCGCACAACGGCAAACGGATTCGTCGCCGCTGGTGCCATTGCCGAAGGCGTGATCGAACCGCAGATCGGCGGCGGCGTCAGCCAATTCACCACCACGATGTTCAACGCATCGTTCTTCGCCGGCCTGGAGTTCGTCGAGTACCAAGCCCACTCGATCTACTTCAGTCGCTATCCCCGCGGTCGCGAGGCAACGATTTCGTTCCCGAAGCCGGACTTCATCGTTCGCAACACCACGCCCTACGGCATCCTCGTCTGGCCGACCTGGACCGACACATCGATCACGGTCACGCTGTACTCGACCGAATACGTCGACGTCGAAGACATCGGCCGTTCCGAGAGTGCGCAGGGGGCTTGCACCCGGGTCACCACCACTCGCCAACTCACCTACCAAGACGGAACCGTCGACACCGACACCGTCTTCGCCGTCTACCGTCCGGGCGAGGGTCTCGATTGCAACGGCAACTCGACCCGACCGACCACCACGACCGTGGTGCCCGACGAGTCGACCACCACGGTCGAAGGCGGCGACAGCACCACGACAACAGCGGCTGGCGGCGAAACGACGGCGACGACCGCAACCACCACGACGACCCCCACCGAAACCACCGCGTCGTCGACGACAACCACGGCTCCAGCGGTCGATGAGGGCGACGGCGGAGCCGACACGTAGCGCCCTGCCCGGTGGGGAGCCACCCGCTTCTTGGCCATAGCCTTGACCGGTGCTCGACCTTCTCATCATCGGCGCCGGCCCAGCCGGAAGCGCCGCAGCCATCGAGGCCGCCCGCGCTGGCCTCAGCTCTGTCACCATCGACAAGGCCACCTTTCCCCGGGACAAGTGCTGCGGTGACGGGTTGACCACCGGGGCACTGCGCCACCTCGATGCCCTCGGGCTCGACCCTGCCAGCGTCCCCAGCTGGCAACCGGTGAGCGATGTGAACGTGGCCGGTCCCAACGGGAAGGTCCGGGTCTTTCCGCTGCCGAAGCAAAATGGTCTGTTCGCCGCCATCACTCGCCGCAGCGAACTCGATGCCGCCTTGGTCGAGCGTGCGAGAGAAGTGGGGGCCGACGTCCGCGAGGGCGTCGAGCTCATCGGCCTGACGATCATCAGCGATGCGGCGGGCGACAGCGTCGAGGCAACCGTTGTGGCCGACGGCGCCGAGGAGAAGATCCAGGCTCGGAACGTCATCGCCGCTGATGGCATGTGGTCGGTCAGCCGCAAACTGCTCGACGTCCGCCTTCCCGATTACCGAGGAGACTGGCATGCGTTCCGCCAGTACTTCACCAATGTCAGCCCGACAGCGAGCAGCGAGCTCTACGTGTGGTTCGAACCCGATCTCCTGCCTGGCTATGTCTGGTCTTTCCCGCTCGCTGACGGTTCTGCCAACGTGGGTTTCGGCATTCAACGCGACACCGGCCACAAAATCCAGGACATGAAGACGTTGTGGCCGGACATTCTCGCTCGACCCCACATCGCAGAGATTCTCGGTCCGGATGCAACGCCGGAAGGGCCGCACAAGGCGTGGCCGATTCCGGCTCGGCTCGGCGAGGTGCCGTTGGTCCACGGTCCGGTGCTCTGGGTCGGTGACGCCGCAGCAGCGACGGACCCGATGACGGGTGAGGGCATTGGACAGGCCATCGAGACCGGTCGCCTGGCGGTCGAGTGTCTGATCGCAGATCGAGCCACCGCAGGTTCCGCCTACGAAAAGGCGCTGCGGGCCAGCATGGTCAAAGACCATGGCCTGGCTCGCTCACTCTCATCGGTTCTCGGCACGAAGTGGGGCTCGCAGTGGAGCGTCAACATTGCCGCGGCGACCGCTTGGTCGAGGCGGAACTTCGCTCGATGGCTGTTCGAGGACTATCCCCGGGCCGTGCTCGCCACCCCGTCACGATGGCATCGCAAGGTGTTCACGAACCGGGGCGCATATGCGACGGTTGAGTGACAATTCAGGCCCTGGAAACCAGCCCTGAACAGCCCGTTCACAAGAGTTCACGACTTCGGTTACACAATTGCAAAGAAATGATCTAGGGTCATTCTCAACGAGCTCTGAGGCGATGGCCCGCCTCTACAACTCAGTGACAGGCCGCCGGTGCTCCTCCCCAGCTCCGGCGGCTTGCTCGCGTCTGGACCAAAGCTGACGATCACCTGACTGACCAACACGTGTCCAACTGGGCGCCCGTTTGGTCGCCCTGGCAGCCAATCGGATGCCCAATTGAGACCTTGTGGGAGGTGCTAGAGGAGTTCCTTGAGCTTGCGGACGGTGCCGACGGGATCAGGGCCGACTGGCGACACGTTCAGGTAGGTGACGCCAGCGTCGGCGTAGGCGTCGAGTCGTTCCTTGACGTATCCCTCGTCACCGATCAAGGACGACTTCTCGAGGAATTCGGTCGGAATCGCGGCTTCAGCTTCCTTCTTGTGGCCATCGAGATACAGCTCTTGGATCGAGTGAGCCTCGGCCTCCCACCCGTAGCGGCTGAAGACGTTGTTGTAGAAGTTCTTGCCCTTGGCTCCCATGCCGCCGACATAGAGCGCCGTGGAGCCACGGCCGTACTCGCGCAACGGGGCAACCTCGTCTTGCTTGCCGATGGCCAGCATGCCGCCGGCCATGATGTCCATGGAGCCGAGCGAGGCGTCACGCTTGGCGTAACCCCGATCGAGGTCTTCGCCCCAGACCATCGATGCCTTGTCCGGCACGAACAGCGTGGGCAGCCAACAATCTGCGATCTCTGCGGTGAGGGCCACGTTCTTGTGGCCGAGTGATGCAAGGAGGATTGGGATGTCGGGCCGAGGAGGATGCGTGATGATCTTCAGCGGCTTGCCGAGGCCGGTGCCCTGATCTGCCGGAAGCGGCATCTGGTAGTACTTGCCGTCGTGCTGGAGCTTGTCTTCACGCCTCCAGATCTTGCGGCAGATCTCGACGATCTCTCGGGTCCGACCAAGCGGAGCGTCGTAGGTGACACCGTGGAAGCCTTCGATCACCTGGGGGCCTGAAGCGCCGAGGCCAAGCATGCAACGGCCATTGCTCAACACGTCGACCCCGACCGCAGTCATCGCCAGCAGCGTGGGCGTGCGGGAGTAGATCGGCAAGATGCCAGAAGCAATCTCGACGGTTTCGGTAACGGCGGCGAGGTAGCCCATCACGGTGGGGGCATCCATGCCATAGGCCTCGGCCACCCATACGAGATCGACACCCGCCTTTTCGTATTCGACGACCTGGTCGGCCATCGCCTTCACGTCACCGGAGTAATTGACTGCCATGGAGATCTTCATGGCGTCGAAGCTAGTTCACCACCGGTGCCGGGTCTCAACTTGTCACTTGGGCTCGCGGGGGAGGCCGAGCACCTTTTCGGCCACGATGTTGCGCTGGACTTCGCCCGTACCGCCACCGATGGTGAGCGCCTGGGAGAAGAGGTAGCCCCAGTGCCAGACGTCTTCGCCTTGGTGACTGCGAGTGGTCGCGCCGAGGCCGGGACCGCTGCCTTCGAGCATGCCGTTCGCTCCGGCGAGGTCTTTGGCAATCGCCATGACCTTTTGACCGTGCTCGTCGGCAAGGATCTTGCGAATCGAGGCCTCAGGCCCGATCCCCTTGCCAGCGAGTTGTGCCATCAGCGTCCGCTGTCGGATCAAATCGAGAATCGTGCCCTCGATGTACATGTCGGCCAACCGCTGCCGCATGACCGTGTCGTCGACTCCACCGATCGAGCGCACCAAGGTCGTCAGGTCTTCCGTTCGTGGCCCCATGCCCCACAGCACGCCCCCGGTCGACAGAGAGACTCGTTCGTTCGCCAGCGTCACCTTGGCCAAACGCCAACCATCGTTCTCGGTACCAACGAGGTTCTCGGCCGGGATCTCAGCATCGGTGAAGAACACCTCGTTGAACGAGTAGGCCGTGGTCATGTCGATGATCGGCCGCAGTTCGATGCCGGGCGTGTCGGTCGGGCAGATGAAGTACGAGATGCCTTTGTGCTTCGGCGCCTCGGGGTCGGTCCGAGCGATCAGAATGCCGAACGCCGAGTTGTGGGCGCCGCTGGTCCAGATCTTCTGACCGTTGATGCGATAGACGTCGCCGTCTTTCTCGGCTCTGGTCTTGAGACTGGCGAGGTCAGAACCCGAGTCTGGCTCGGAGAACATCTGGCACCAGATCTCTTCGCCAGCCAGGATCGGCAACAGATAGCGATCCTTTTGCTCCTGGGTTCCCGCATTCAGGATCGTCGGGCCAGCCCAGCCAATGCCGATGGCATTCTGCGGCCGAGTGATCCCGGCCCGGTCGAGTTCGTCGTCGATGATCAGCTGGTCGAGCGGCCCGGCGCCGAGCCCGTACGGGGTTGGCCAGTGAGGCGCGACGTAGCCAGATTCCGCCAGTTGCCGGTTGGTCGGGTCGGGGTGCTCGCCCAACCAGGTTCGGAACGCTTGGCGTGTCGGATGATCGTCGGGTGCAAGCTCCATGAGTCTCGGACCGTAGATTGCCGTGATGGCAGTCGACAAGAGCGCCGAAGATGCAGCCGGGTCGCTGCGCCCTCCAGAGGGCAACAAGATCCTGAAGGAGAGTTTGACGATCCTGCAGGTGCCGCGGCTGGCGTTTCGCACACCATCGCTGCTCTTCCGAACGCCTCGAGGCACCAAGCAACCGGTGTTGTTCTTGCCCGGCCTCAAAGCGAGTGATGCATCGAACGCACCCATGCGGTCGTTCTTGAAGCAGAAGAACTTCAAACCGTACGGCTGGGGACTCGGCACCAACAACGGCGACGTCGAGGGCCAACTTCCCGCAGTCGTCGACCGGGCCGAGGAACTCTTCGACCGCAGCGGCGAGCCGATCGCCCTGGTGGGCTGGAGCCTGGGCGGCGTGCTCGCACGCGAGGTGGCGAGGGAACGCCCCGAGCTGATCAGTCAAGTCATCACCTACGGCACGCCCGTGGTTGGCGGGCCGCTCTACACCAGCGTGACGGGCGTCTACACGCCCGAAGAACGGGTCCGCATTGCCGAGCGAGTGGCCGAGCGCAACGAGATCCCCATCGAGGTGCCGATCACTGCGATGTACTCCAAGCGCGACGGCATCGTGGCTTGGCGGGCATGCATCGACGACTTCAGCCCCGATGTCACCATGATCGAGATCACGAGCACACACATCGGCATGGGCATCGACCCCGACGTTTGGCAGATCGTTTCGGAGCGTCTGGCTGCCTGACCTACCATCAGCGCTCGTGACTTCGAGCACTGAACCATCATCTGCACCTCTCACCACCCACGGCTGGACCTTCGCCGACGTCTGGGAGGCTGTCGCCGAGTGTGTCCCCGACGAAGCGGCGCTGATCCACGGAGATGCGCGCACGAACTGGGCTGACTTCGAGCGCCGAGCAAACGCCGTCGCCCGCCACCTGCTCGACAACGGCTGCCGCCACCAGTCCAAGGTGGCCTTCTACCTCTACAACCGGCCCGAGTACTGCGAGCTGTTCTTTGCGTGCTCGAAGGCCTCGTTGGTGCACGTCAACACCAACTACCGCTACGCCGACGCCGAGCTCGTCTACATCTGGGAGAACGCCGACACCGAGGCCGTGGTGTTCGGCTCGTCGTTCACCGAGACCACTGATCGCATTCGCACCGAGGTGCCGAAAGTCCACACCTGGCTTTGGGTCGATGACGGTGCGGGCACGCTCTGTCCTGAATGGGCCACACCGTATGAAGACGTCGCCAACGCTGAAGTGGCTGAGCGGGTTGTTCCACCCGAAGGCCGACGGGGCAACGATCTGGTGCTGCTCTACACCGGCGGCACCACCGGCATGCCCAAGGGCGTCATGTGGCGTCAGGACGACTTGTTCATGGTGACCGATGCGTCCAACCGGGTGTCGATGGGGCCCGAGCTCGATCTCGATGCCATCAAGGCTCGCATCGATGGCCCCGGGCCGATCAGCCTTCCGGCTTGCCCGCTGATGCACGGCACTGGCCTGTTCAATGCGGTCAACACGCTGTCGCTCGGTGGAGCGATCGCCACGCTCGAGTCGACCAAGTTCTCCATCGAGGAGTTCCTCGACACCATTGAATCAAAGGGCGTCAAGAGCACCTTCATCGTCGGCGATGCATTCGCCAAGCCGATGCTGGCGGCGCTCGACGCCGAACCAGAGCGCTGGAATTTGTCGAGCCTCCGGGTGATCATCTCGTCTGGGGTGATGTGGGGAGCCGAGTCCAAGCAAGGGCTCATGGGCCACTGGCCGCAGCTGATCCTGGTCGACACCTACGGGTCGTCGGAAGCGATCGGAATGGGCTCGTCGGTGTCGTCGAAGGCACATGCAGCAAAGACGGCCACGTTCTCGCTGTCGGACCGAGCATCGGTCATCACCGACGACGGCCGCATCGTCGAAGCGGGCTCTGGCGAGATCGGCAAGGTCGGCATTCGGGGCCGTACACCAATCGGCTACTACAAGGACGAAGCAAAGAGCGCCCAGACCTTCCCGGTGGTCGACGGGGTGCGGTATTCGATTCCCGGCGACTTCGCCACCGTCGAGGCTGATGGGTCGATCACACTGCTCGGTCGGGGCTCGGTCTGCATCAACACCGGCGGCGAGAAAGTCTTCCCCGAAGAAGTCGAAGAAGCGCTGAAGACCTTCCCCGGAGTTGACGACGCCGTTGCCGTTGGCATTCCCGACGACCGTTTCGGCCAGGCCGTCACCGCTGTCGTGGCGACCAGCGGCGAGGTCGACGAAGCTGCAATGATCGGCCACGTCAAGGGCCAGCTTGCCCACTACAAGGCACCGAAGCGGGTCTTCGTGGTCGACTCACTCGACCGAGCCGCCAACGGCAAGGTCGACTACAAACACTGGACCACCTACGCCGAATCCGCCTGACCGCCCCCAGTGGTGCCGGGGGTTATCAAGTTATCAAGTCGGGAAATGCGGTTGAGACCGAGTTGATAACTTGATAACCCCCGGCACCAGTGGCTAGACCAACGGGATGAACGCCACGGGCAAGCGCTGGAATTTTGCTGATCTCTGGGAGATCTGTGCCGAGATTCGAGGGGAACAACGAGCACAGGTCCATGGCGATCTCGTGGTCAGCTGGACCGATTTCAACCAGCGGTCCAATGGGCTCGCGGCCACGATGCTGGCCGCAGGAGTCGAGCAGCAGGACAAGGTGGCGCAGTATCTCTACAACTGCCCTGAGTACATGCAGGGGGTGTACGCCAGCTTCAAGGCCGGCCTGATCCCGGTCAACACGAACTATCGGTACACCGACAACGAACTGCTGTATCTGTGGGACAACTCGGATGCGGCCGTGGTCATGTTCCACGCAACATTCGTGCCGATCATCGAGCGCATCCGTGATCAATTGCCGAAGGTGAAGCTCTGGCTTTTCGTGGCCGACGAAGCCGATCAGACCTGCCCAGACTGGGCTACCGACTGGGAGGCTGCTGCTGCGGCAGACACCGACGGCAACGTCGCTGGGCCGTGGGGCCGCAGCGGCGACGACCGCTGGTTTCTGTACACCGGCGGCACCACCGGCATGCCCAAGGGCGTCATGTGGGACCAAGACACACTCATCCAGATCAACTCGGCCCGCCAAGCGATGCGGCTCACTCCTGAAGCCGACATCGATGCCTGGAAGCAGATCATCGTCGACACCAGCGAGGCAGCTCCCACCGTCTTGCCCGGTGCGCCGCTGATGCACGGCACCGGCCACATCACCACGCTCGGAGTCCTGCTCCAAGGTGGCTGCGTGGTCACCATGACCGAGCGCCGGCTCGACGCGACCAAGCTGCTCGACACCTGCGAGGCCAACAGCGTCAACTCGCTCGTGATCGTGGGTGATGCGTTCGCTCGTCCCATTGTCGATGCCCTCGACGCCGAACCCGATCGCTGGGATCTCTCGGCGCTACTCGTCATGGTCAGCTCGGGAGCCATGTGGAGCCAGCCGGTCAAGGAAACCCTGATTGGGCACATCCCCCAGCTCACGATCTTCGACTCGCTCGGTTCTTCAGAAGCCATCGGCATGGGCGCCAGCTACTCCACCAAAGACAACGTCTCGACCACAGCAAAGTTCGACCTCGGCGAGAGTGCTGTGGTCATCAGAGACGACGGAGAACTGGTGCAGCCTGGTTCGGGCGACATGGGCCGCGTTGGTGTCGAGGGACTCATGCCTGTCGGCTACTACAAGGACGAGGTCAAAACGGCGGCGACGTTCCCGACCATCAACGGCAACCGCTATTCGCTTCCGGGTGACTTCGCCACGATCGAAGCCGACGGCACGATCACGTTGCTCGGTCGGGGCTCGGTCTGCATCAACACCGGCGGCGAAAAAGTCTTCCCCGAAGAAGTCGAAGAAGCACTGAAGACCCATCCGTCGGTCATCGATGCCATCGTCGTCGGTATCCCTGACGAGCGCTTCGGCCAAGTGATCAGCGCAGTTGTCGAGACGACCGCGGCATCCTCAGCGGACGCAAGCGAGATCATCGAACACGTCAAGGGTCAACTGGCCGCCTACAAAGCACCCCGCACGGTGCTGCCGGTCGAGTCGCTCACACGGGCACCCAACGGCAAGGTCGATTACAAGAAGTGGACGGCCTATGCCGCAGAGAACGCTCCGAGTTAGCCAGGAACTGACCGTCGCTTGGGAGCGACTGCAACAGTTGGAATCGTGGGAAGGCATCGGTGGCATGGCGCAGTTGCGCGACGCCCGACTCTTCGATGACGGCTCGCTCGCTGGCTTCGCCTACTCGCTCGACACACCCGTCGGGGCCATCAACGACACCGCCGAGGTCACGTCGTCCCAAGCCGATGCTGGCGATCACATGATGCAGGTACACACCGAGACCAAGGGCGTACGGGTCACGATCGACCTCGTGCTGTCCGGTATGGGCACCAAGACCTTCGTGAACTTCACCATCGACGCCCAGGCCACCAACTTCTTGGCCAGGCCACTTGCGGCCACACTCCGGCAGACACTCGAATCCGGTATCGACCGCGAGGCCACTCGTATGGTCGAACGACTCGAGGCGTGAACCCGCCACTCCATGAACAAACCCATCCACGACGACGAGCCCGACACCAGCGAGCCCGTTGTTCGGGCGCTGCTTGCTGCTGAGTGCCGGCAGTGGGCGACCGCACCACTCTCCTACCTTGCGTCCTCGGGCACCACGAATGCCATGTGGCGCGTGCGCCTCGGCGAGGACACCGACGTCGTGGTTCGGCTTCCCCGCCGACCGAGCGCTGCGGCCTTCGTCGAGCAAGAGGTAGCCGTCCTGCGTCGATTAGCGCACGCTGAGCTGGGCGTATCGACACCCGTCGTTCGTCATCTCGGATCGCCCCACGAGGCGTTTCCTCATCCTTGGTCGGTGCTCGAGTGGATCGACGGCAACGACGCATGGAGCGCACGGCATGGACCAAGCAACCTCGCCAACGATCTGGCCTCTGTCGCCACCGCAATCGGCGGACTCACCAACACAAACGTGCCCTCGCGCTCACCCGGCCAACGCGGTGGCCCGCTCGGCCCGCTCATCGAAGCGCTGCACCACTGGCTCGAACACCCGCTCGCCGCTGACCGGCTCGACATCGGCGCCGTGGAACGCTTGATCGATCAGGCCAACGAACTGGTCGACGAGCCAATCGAGAAGTCCTTCGTCCACGGCGACTTGATCGCGGGGAATCTGCTGGTCGGTCAAGGCCGACTGCGCGCCGTCATCGACTGGGGTGGCGCGGGATGGGGCGACCCTGCGCAAGACCTCGCTCCTGCGTGGGCCGTCCTGAACGCCGAGGAACGAACGACATTCAAACACCTGACCGGCGTCGACGAGGCGGCTTGGATACGGGGCCGCATCTTCGAATTGGAGCACGCCATCGGCGGCGTCCTCTACTACGAACCCAAGGGACACGTGTTGGGAAACATCATGGCCCGGACGCTCGATCGCATTCTGGGCGACGCCGTTTGACACGCCAGCGCGCCTGGTCGGTCGAGGCCCACTTGCTGTTGCCTCCAGCACGCGCTGGAATCCCCCCATGACTGCTCCTGAATCCGAAGTCGTTTCTGGCGCCTGCTCGCTTCCGCCCGCCGACTACATCGACGAGACCCGCAAGCTCTACAGCGGGCTCGGCTACGACGCTTACCGGTGGGCAGAACGACCGGAAACGCCAGCGTGGGCTCCATTTTCTGCCAAGCCGGCGGGCGATCTGCGGATCACGTTGATCGGGTCCGGCGGCATCTACCGAGTGGGCCAGGAGGCGTTCCACACCAAGGACGACACCTCCATCCGGTCGATCCCGACCGACACTCCAATCGGCGAACTCCGCACCGCCCACTTCGCCTACGACCAGGCAGATGCCCGTACCGACGCTAATTGCGTCTTGCCCCTCGACGCGCTCCGAGCACAGCTCACGCCGAACGCCGCCACTTTCATGGGCGGCATCTACAGCACCCGCAAGCTCGAAGAAGAAACCGTGCCGGCCCTGCTGGCTCACTGCCAGGCCGAAGAGCCGGACCTCGTGTTGCTGGTTCCCGTTTGACCCGTGTGCCACCAGTCGATCGGTCTGATCGCCCGCCACCTCGAAGCCGCCGGCTTCCCCACGCTCGCTCTCACCTCAGCTCGAAGCATCACCGAAGCCGCCAACCCGCCCCGCTCGGTGTTCGTCGATCTGCCGCTCGGTCACACCGCTGGACCACCGAACGACTCAGCGACGCAAAAGCGCATCATCAACGACGCACTTCGTCTCGGCGCTGCAATGACCCAGCCAGCCACTGGAGAACCCGGGCGTATTGCCGACCTCGACCTGGCCTGGCACGACAACGCATGGAAGCAGAATCCACTGTCGTGGAGCCGACGCCAAGAAGACGCTGGCGCGTCCGGCAGCGACGCCGGGGACACCCGAACGGGGCGAAGCGATCAGCCTCAGTGGCAGCACGACGCTGACGAAATCGCGGCTCGGGGAAATTGATTGCATCCAGATGACGACATCGTGACGTAAGACACCACATCAGCCACTCACTGCGCTGAAGCAGATCCCCACGGTCACCGGCGCTCATGCCGAAGCCCGTGATGTGGGTCGTCGCCAACCCAAAGGAGTTCACCCCATGAGAAGGTTCTTTGCCGCGTTCGTCGCGGCCCTCACCGGGCTCGCTGTGCTGGTAGCAGTACCAGCTGGCGCCCAGACCAACAGCGACGTCTTCGTCCTGCACGGCATCCCGGGCGTCACCGTCGACGTGTATGTCAATGGGGCACTCACGCTCGACAGCTTCGTGCCTGAAGACATTGCTGGCCCGCTCTCGTTGCCAGCCGGCGACTACGACATCGACATCTTCGCCGAAGCCCCCACTGCTGCGGCAACCGCATCAGCCCGCAGCGATGCCGCCGTGATCGACGTGACCGCTGCCGTACCCGGTGGCGAGAGCGTCTCGGTCATCGCCCACCTCGATGCCGGTGGCACTCCAAGCCTCACCGCTTTCGTGAACGATCTCAGCGACACCGATCGCAACGAGGGGCGGATCACGATCCGCCACACGGCACAAGCTCCTGCGGTCGACATCATCGCCGGCGGTGCTGCAGTCGCTCCCTTCACGAACCTCACCAACGGCAACGAGGCCGTGGCCGACCTGCCGGTTGGCGACTACCCCACCGGCATCGCCGCTGCTGGCACGACCGCCGAGCTCGTGCCGGCCCCTGTCACTGCGACAGCTGGCACGAACCTCGTGGTCTACGCCATTGGTTCACTCGGAACCACCTTCACGCTGATCACCCAGTCGTTCGACGGTTTGCTCCCTGACACCAGCGATGTCCGTGTCATCCACGGCATTCCCGGCCTGACGGTCGATGTGTATGTCGACGGCGCTCTCCTGCTCGGTGACTTCACGCCGAAGACCATCGCTGGACCGCTCCAGCTCGTGGCTGGTAGCTACGACATCGATGTCTTCGCTGCGGTGGCCTCGCCACCCGCGGCAATTGGCGATCGGTCAGACGCCGCCGCCATCGACATCACCGCTTCGGTCCCGGAGAACGCTGACGTCGACCTCGTTGCACACCTCGACCCCGCTGGCACCCCGGTGATCACGCCCTTCGTCAACGACACCTCGCTCATCCCCGGTGGCATCAACGCTCGGGTGAGCATCCGCCACACAGCGCAGGCTCCCGCCGTGGACATTGTCTTGGATGGTGCTCCCGTCGCTGGCCTCACGAACCTGTCCAACGGCAACGCCGCTGACGTCGAGTTGCCTGCTGGTCGCTACGCCACCGGCATCGCAGCGACAGGGAACACCAAT
This sequence comes from uncultured Acidimicrobiaceae bacterium, assembly GCA_964351995.1. Classification (GTDB taxonomy): domain Bacteria; phylum Actinomycetota; class Acidimicrobiia; order Acidimicrobiales; family SZUA-35; genus SZUA-35. Next base: position 23,200 of record CAYGQE010000061.1, read on the forward strand.
GTGCTCGCTCCGGCCCCGCTCAATCTGGTCCCGGGTCAAAGCGTCACCGTCTACGCCATCGGCACACTGGGATCGACGTTCGATCTGGTCGTCCGCTCCGAGGCCGGCCTCAACCTGTCCGAGCAGTACCGAGGCGTCAGCGGCACCTCCGGCTTCACCGCTCGTTTGTACCTCGCTGCCCTCGGCCGCAACCCCGACGCTGGTGGCTTCGCCTACTGGGTCGACCGCATGGACAACGAGGCGATGTCGCTCCAGCGCATCACCGAGTTCTTCATCGACAGCCCGGAGTTCCGTGAGCGCTTCCCTGATGTCGACACCGACATGGAGTACCTCGAGCTGGCCTACGAGCACGTCTTTGGCCGGGCCCCCGACCCCAGCGGTGAGGCGTACTGGATGAACCGGCTCGCCGAGGGTTCGGTCACCCGTGCTGGGCTGATCGTGTTCTTCGCCGACAGCCCCGAGTTCCGGGACTACACCGGCACCAACTAGCAACCACCCAACAGTCCGAACTGCCACCGGGATCCGTCGCCAGAGCGACGGACGACGGTGGCAGTTCCGCGATTTGCCGGCGGCGAGGATCAGCCGGTGTAAGGCTGGAAGGCTGGCGGTCGCTTCTCGAGATAGGAATCGACGCCCTCTTTGAAGTCGGGTCTCCGAAGGGAGGCATTCATCAAATCGATGGACTCCTCGACCGCCTCGTCGACCGTCATTTCCCGATGGCGGTAGACCTGGTCCTTCATGACTGCCATCGACATGGGTGCGGCGGAGCTGGCCATCTGCTTCGCGTAGGCAAGCGTCTCAGGCATCAACTGGTCTGGGTCGATGACGCGGTTGACCACGCCGAGTTCCTTGGCTTCCTCGGCCAGGAAGACCCGGCCAGACATCAAGAGGTCAAGCGCCACCGACTGACCGACGAGCTTGGGCAGATACCACGACGAGCCGTACTCGGCGATGAGTCCACGATGCGAGAACGCCGTGGTGAACTTTGCGCCCGCCGCAGCAAAGCGAATGTCGGCAGAAATCGCATAGACGAAGCCGAGGCCGGCACACGCGCCGTTGATCGCGGCAATGATCGGCTTCTTGATCTCGAGGTGACGTCGGGTGTCGCGAGTGTCGGGCTTGCCGTCCGCTCCGGATCCGCTGATGCCCTGGCTCTCGCCGATGCCCTGCAGCAGGTCCATGTCGGCGCCAGCGCACCAACCCCGACCAGCACCGGTGACCACGATGACTCTGACATCGGGATCGGCCTCGGCCTGATCGAGATAGTTGTGGTAAGCGGTGCCGAGGGCGCTGTTCCACGCGTTGAGGCGATCGGGACGGTTGAGCGTGAGGATGGCCACGCCTTCGTCGACTTCGTACAGAACCGGGGCGTCGGTAGACATGCTCGGACGCTACGACGCCATTCGTTGCCCTGCCAGTTGGGGCCGTATGCTCGTGCCGCCTTCGAACCGCTCGGACACACTTCCAGGTTCGTCGAGCGTCATTCGAAGCGCACCAATCAAACAAGACGGAGACCCACATGACAGACCTCGGATTCGACGGCAAAGTTGCAATCATCACCGGCTCAGGCGGAGGCCTTGGCCGCGAACACGCCCTTGAGTTCGCACGGCGCGGCGCACGCGTCGTCATCAACGACCTCGGCGGTTCGGTCGACGGAAGCGGAAGTTCGGCTTCGGCAGCCGAGACCGTTGTTGCCGAAATCGAAGCGCTCGGCGGCGAAGCCGTCGCCAACCAGGACAGCGTTGCCACCCCCGAAGGCGGCAAGGCCATCGTTCAGTCCGCCATCGATGCCTTCGGTCGGGTCGACATCGTGGTGAACAACGCCGGCATCCTTCGTGACAAGACCTTCCACAAGATGGAGCAGGCTGAGATCGAAGCGGTCCTCGACGTCCACCTCCGTGGCGCGTTCTACGTGACCCAGCCGGCATGGCTGCACTTCCGTGAACAGGGCTACGGCCGGGTCATCAACACCTCGTCCAACTCCGGCCTGACCGGCAACTTCGGCCAAGCCAACTACGGCGCAGCCAAGATGGGTCTTGTCGGATTCACTCGAGTCCTCGCTGCTGAAGGCGCCAAGAAGAACATCATGGTCAACGCGATTGCTCCGGTCGCCAAGACCCGCATGACCGAGGATCTTCTCGGCGGCATGGCCGAGCAGCTCGATCCCCGCCTTGTCACTCCCGTCGTCATCTACCTCGCCCACGAGAGCTGCGACACCACCGGCAATGTCTACTCTGCTGCTGGCGGCACGATCGCTCGCTACTTCATCGGCCTCACCCAGGGCACCGCTCGAGGCCAGGACATCACGGCCGAAACCGTTCGTGACGACTGGGAAGCCATCAACGACGAAGAGGGCTACATCGTCCCATCGGGCCCGGCCGACGAATTCGGCAAGCTCATGAAGCAGTGGACCTGATCACGTTCTGACGACGCCACTTGGGAGGGTCCGACCCCTCCCACGACCCCTCCCAAGTGGTGCGTGTTGTCGCTGAAGGCGGCCGGCGGGATCGAGCCATAGACTCTCCCGGTGCCGGTCTCGCTTCCCAACACCGACGTCTTCGACGACGCCATCGACGGCGTGTTCGAGCCCCTTCGGGGAAACGCGATTGCTGACGGCGTCTTCTACACCGCGAGCAAGGCAGCCGAGTTCTCGCTGGCGTGGCATGCACTCTCGATCGTGGGTGCTGCCTTCTTCCCCCACCTTCGACCACACGCAGTGCGCATGACCGTCGCCCTCGGCGTTGAATCGGTCCTCGTGAACGTGATGATCAAGCCGATCTTCGACCGTCAGCGGCCAGACCTCGTTGCTGGTGAACCTCACCTTCGCCGACCCAAGACCTCCAGCTTTCCCAGTGGCCATGCCTCGTCGGGTTCGATGGCCGCTGTACTGCTCACCAATGCAGTACCCGCCTTGCGGCCAGTGTGGATCGTCGCCGCTGGTGTGGTCGGGGCCAGTCGAGTGCACGCTCGCATGCATCATGGGTCAGACGTCGCTGCGGGGTTTGTGGTGGGCACGATGCTCGGCACCCTGGCGAAGCGCGTGCACCCGCTGCGCCGACCAACGTGGGTCGCATGAACTCCCCGGACGCTCCGATGAGGGTTTTCTGAGTCGTTCGACCGAGCCGCTAGCCTCTCTCGAAGTGAGCAGCGAACACCATCTCGTCAGGGCGGCGAGCGATGAGGTCGGACTACGTCGAGAGTCCCGAGTTGAGGCCGGCGACGTTCCATTGTGGTTGGCGCGCCTGCACCGCTCACTTCCGGTCGGGGCAGAGGTTCGGATCAACATCGGCGGAGCGCTACCGATCCCGGAAGACGACCTCATCGAGGGATCAGGGTTCAGCACTGATGGCCCGCTGTCGACCCGGCTCGAGACCATTCCCGACACCGTCGCTCCGCACATGAAATTGCTCGTGTGTGGCCTCAATCCCGGCAAAGTGTCGGCCGACCTCGGCGTCAACTTCGCCAACAAAGGCAACCGCTTCTGGCCCGCAGCGCTCGGCGCTGGCGTTGTCACCGGCGATCGAGACGCTGACCACGCCCTGTTGCACAGTCGTGTTGGTTTCACCGATCTGGCGAAGCGAACCACCACGCGGGCCGACGAGATCAACAGCGCCGAGTTCCGCAGTGGAACGTCGCGCATCGAGCGGCTCGTGCGCTGGCTGCAGCCCGACGTGTTCTTGATGGTCGGCTTGACCGGATGGCGTCAAAGTGTTGACCCAAAGGCAGTCAGTGGGTGGCAACCAGCTCCGTTCGGGGGACGTCCGGTGTACCTGATGCCCAATACCAGTGGGCTCAACACCCACGAGACGCTGGATTCCCTCACGTCACATCTGGAAAAGGCTCAAGCAGGCCCCGTTTGACGTCGTTTCACGAACGATGCTGGACGGATTCCATCGCCTGACTCTGGGCGTTCTCTACGCAGCGGCAGCTGCTCTTTCGTTCAACGCGCTCGGAATTCCTGATCTCATCAGCCCCGAAGAACCCATTCCCGCAACGGTCAGCTTTGAGTCCCCGCGGGTCCAATCGCTTGCCGGTCCAGCGTTGGAAGCGATCGAGTACCCCTGGCGTGAGCAACTTCCCGGTTGGAAGATCGAGTTCGTTTCCGGCGCGAGCCACATCGCTGGCTACACCTGGAGCCGTGAAGAACGCATCGAGGTGTTCGTCCGGCCAGGAGCAACCTCGGCGGATCTCGCTCGAATCCTGGCGCACGAGCTCGGCCACGCGGTCGACGTCAGCAAGAACTCCGGCGATGAGCGCCGAGAGTGGCTGGAGCTCCGTGGAGCGCAGGACGCTCCCTGGTGGCCGGGGAACGGCCTTGTGGATTTCGCCACCGGGGCTGGCGACTTCGCCGAGGTCTTTGCCGTGTGGCAGGTCGGCGACGCCGACTACCGGGGCGAGCTCGCTCCCGTTCCCTCTGCGGAGCAACTCGAGTTGCTCGAACGTCTCAGCTTCGACTGAAAAGCAAAAGGGGTCAGGTCCCCCCAAGCACTACTCGTGATCAAAGCGGTGCGGTGACACGCTGAACTGAGTTGTGCTTGGGGGGACCTGACCCCGGAAGTATTGTGACCCCGGGGCTTATGAAGCGGGGGTGTCCGGGATGTCGTCCTGGCCATCGATCTTGTCAGCGGCCTCGCGGACACCGTCGATCTGGTCGCTGAACTTGCCACCGGTTGCGGAGTCGGCAACGTCGGCCACCTTGTCGACGGCACCTTCGACCACGCCGCCAACGGTTTCGCGTGCGCTTCCAGCGATGTCGCCAGCCTTGTCGACGACTCCACCGACGCCGGCCTTGTCAGCGAGATCCCCGGCCTTGCCAGCCATGTCGCCAGCCTTGTCGGTTGCCCCGCCCATGAGGCCCTTGATCTTGTCCATGATTCCCATGGTGTTCTCCTGTTGCAATTCCCGCCGTCACGATGCGTGAAGCGATACCGACTATTCTGCCTTTTTTTGACACCGAGCGGGCGAATGCCCAGAAGGACGTGGGCATGAGCGTCGAGCGGGGCCAGGGCGAATTGTTCATCGGCGAGGAGATCACGCCTGCCGATGGCGAGCGAACGGGCGAGCGAGTGCTGCTCGACAGCGCCGATTTCACGACCCACGGCGTCATCGTCGGCATGACCGGTTCGGGCAAGACCGGGCTTGGCGTGGTGCTGCTCGAAGAGGCGCTGTTGTCCGGCGTGCCGGTGCTCGCCATCGACCCGAAGGGCGACCTGGCCAACCTCAGCTTGACGTTCCCGACGTTGGCCGCTGACGACTTCGAGCCTTGGATCGATGCCGGTGCAGCAAGAGTCGCCGAGACCTCCGTGTCCGATCTGGCCGAGTCCACCTCGGCCATGTGGAGCAAGGGCCTCGGATCCTGGGGCCTCGACGGCGACGACGTTGGCGAACTGCGCAAGGCGGCCAACCCGATCATCTACACCCCCGGCTCCAACGCCGGCGTACCGCTCAACGCCATGGGCCGCTTGTCCAAACCAGACAGCGACGACCCGCAAGTCCTACAGGACGAAGTCGACAGCACGGTCGCCGGCTTGCTGAGCTTGGTCGGTATCGAGAGCGACCCGCTGTCTGGCCGCGAACACATCCTGATGGCCAACCTCATCACCCGAGCCTGGGCTGAGGGCACGCCGATGGATCTGCCGACACTGCTCGGCCAGATGATGGACCCGCCGATCCGCAAGCTCGGCGTTCTCGACCTCGACGCATTCTTCCCACCGAAGGACCGCACCGCGCTCGTCATGAAGCTCAACGGACTGCTGGCATCGCCATCGTTCGCTGCGTGGTCTGAGGGTGACCCGCTCGACATTCAGTCGATGCTGTGGGACAGCAATGGTGATGCTCGAGCTGCCATTGTCAGCCTCAGCCATCTTGACGAAACCGAACGACAGTTCGCGGTCACCCTGGTGCTGAGCAAGCTGATCAGCTGGATGCGCAGCCAGTCCGGCACCGGCGAACTGCGCGTGCTGGTTTACATCGACGAGGTTGCTGGGTACGCTCCGCCGGTCTCGAACCCACCGACCAAGGGGCCGATCCTCACCCTGCTCAAGCAGGCCCGGGCCTTCGGTGTCGGACTCGTGCTCAGCACCCAGAACCCGATCGACCTCGACTACAAGGCCATCAGCAACGCCGGCACGTGGCTCATCGGACGCCTCCAAACCGAGCAGGACAAGAACCGTCTGATTGATGGCTTGCGGGGAGCCGATGGTTCGGTCGACGTCGACGAAGTCGAGCGGCTGATCAGCGGACTTGGCAAGCGTCAGTTCGTGTTGCGTTCCGCTCGGTCGAGCAAGTTGCCGCTGCTCACCACCCGCTGGGCCATGAGCTACCTCGCCGGCCCACTGACTCGGGATCAGATCGGCGAGCTGATGGCCGAACACAAGGCATCCATCGCTGCGGCTCCTTCCGCTGCGGCTCCTTCCGCTGCGGCTCCGACCGCTGGCTCCAACCCTGTCGCAGCCGCCCCTGCCGCTGCCAGCCCTGCCGCTCTCGCCGACAACGAGTCGACGCTGCCGCCGAAGGTGCCCGATGCGGTCACCATGCGCTACGTCACGAGGTCGACCCCATGGCTCGGCGACGTCGGAGCAACACCCGACGGCGCCCGGCTTGCACCAGCACTAGCAGCCCGGGTCACGCTGCTCTTCGACGAGACCAAAGCCGACCTTCGCCACACCGAAGAGTGGGAAGCGATCATTCCGCTGAGTGGGCACGACATCGACGTCGATGCCGCAGTTCCCATCGACTTCGATGACCGTGACTTCGTCGCCGATCCACCAGACAACCCGGTCTACGTCCTGCCCGAGTTCAACTTCACCGCCACGGCGTTGAAGAAGGCGCAGACCGATCTTCGAGCCAAGCTCTACACCGATCAGTCGCTCACCCTGCATCGCAATGCCGAGTTGAAGCTCTGGTCACGGCCGGGCGAATCCGAGGCCGACTTCGCCGCTCGTTGCGCCAAGGCGGCCGACGACGGCGCCGATGCTGCAGCGGCCAAGCTGCGGGAAAAGCTCGAAACCAAGTACGACCGTGTCCAAGCCGCACTGGCCAAGGCCGAAGATCGAGTGGCCGAGATCGAAGAACAAGCGAAGGGCCGCAAAACCCAGAACCTGGTCAACATCGGCACGTCGATCCTGGGTGGGCTGTTCGGTGGCAAGAAGTCGGCTCGGTCACTTGGAAGCGCCGCTCGTCGCATGTCGACGGGCAGCCGCCAGTCGAAAGCCACCGACGCTCGTTTGCAGACGGCACAGAATCGGGTGGGCGAGAAGATCGACGAGCTCGAGCAGCTCGAACTCGATTTGCAGGACGCCGTCATCGAGATCGACGACGAATGGAACGAAAAGGCTGCGGCCATCGAGCCGACGGATATCGCGCTGGAAAAGGCCGACATCTCCATCGACGACTTCCTCCTCATCTGGTTGCCCACCAACACGTAGAGCAAACCCCGGGTTTGTGACCGTCAGTTTTGATGGTCACAGCCCCCGGTTTGGGCGACCTCTGGGGCTTGCCGGCGTGGTTTGTCAACCCGGGGCTGACGGCATCAAAACTGAGGGGCACAAACCCGGGGTTTGGAGGTCAGGCGTTCGCTGGGGCGAGGTCTCGGGCGGCCTGGCGGGGATCGACGCCGGCGAAGGGCATGATCGCAATGGCCGCAGTGTCGACACCGGCCTCCTGATAGGCCGCGATCTGTTCGCGGCACGAACCCGCAGAGCCGTGAATGATCAGATCGTCGACGACCTGGTCCGGGATGGCTTCGAGTGCGGCCTTGCGGTCGCCGGCCTTCCAGTTGTCCCACATGCCCTGCAGCGCTTCGCCTCGCCCCATCCACTCATGGAAAGCGGCATAGACCGGCACGTTGAGATAGGCGGCAACAGCCCGGCGAGCCTGGGCCCGAACGGTGTCAGTGTCTTCACTCGGGCAAACGAAGATGCGAGCAGCGATCTCGGGTGCTGGTTTGCCCGCTGCCGACGCCGCATCGTGCACGATGGGAGCCACCGTCCGAACATCTTCCGCTGACAGCCAGTTGATGATCGCGCCATCTCCTTCGCGCCCGGCCATCTTCAACATGCCTTCGCGAAGTGCGGCGACCAGAATCGGCGGCTGCTGAGCGGGACGAATACCGAGCCGGAAACCCTTCACCGAGAACGTGCGGTAGTCCTCGGTGATCTTCTCGCCCGTCAGGGCGGCCTTGATGAAGCGGACCGAGTCGCGAGTGCGGTGATAGGGCTCGTCGAACTCGATGCCGTTCCAGCGTTCCACGATCACGTTCGACGACGAGCCGATGCCCATCACGAATCGGCCAGGTGCAGCATCAGCCAACGAGGCAACGCTCTGAGCCAGCAGCGCGGGGCCGCGTGTGTAGGCCGGGATGATCGCAACACCCAGCCTCAACTCAGGGGCCCACGCAGCGGCAAGGGTGAGCGGAGTGAAGCCGTCGGCGCCGTCAGCTTCAGCGCTCCACACGTCGGTGTAACCGAGGTCGACGAGCTCCCGGTAGGCGTCTCGATGGTCGGCGAGGGCCAATCCAGCGAACGGAATCGTGATGCCATGACGAGGTGAATGACTCATCCCCACACCTTCCCACCGATCTGGGTGCAGTCCTAACCTGATCACGTGGGAAGAGCGGGGTTGGCGAAGTTCATGGCACTGGCTGTGTTTGCGGCGGCGTGTAGCGACCCGTCCGCGCTCGGTACAGCCGACGCAGAGGCGGAAGCGATCGCCGGGCACCGCGAAGACACGATCGAGATCGTCCTCGAACGGAGCAAGGAA
>CAYGQE010000062.1:0-28622 GCA_964351995.1 uncultured Acidimicrobiaceae bacterium
CCGTCGACGCCCTCGCACCCGAGACTGCAGCCGATGCTGAAACGGCTCCGGCACCGGCGGCCCCGGCGCCTGCCCCGGTCCCTGTCGCAGCTCCAGAAGCCGAACCAACCCGCTGCTCGAACGCTCAAGGACCTGACGGTGGCCAGTACATGGTCAGCGGCATCGCTGCCGACGACGCCGATGGTGGTCTGGTCGTCCGAGCCTTCGCCGGCACCTCGTCTGAGGCCTTCGGTGTGCTCGCCAACTTCGCCGCCGTCGACACCTACGTCGATGATGCCGAGTGGGCGTCCTGCGTCGTCGCCGCCAACGGCAGCATCTGGTGGGAGATCAACCACCCAGACTTCGCTACCGGCGGCTGGGTCAACGCCGACTATCTCGAGCCTCTCGCTGATGACCACGTCGATCAGCCCGAAGAAGAGGCTGACGCCCACGCCGACTGCGTCATCTTCTTCGGTAGCGACGAGTGCGTCCTCGCCTACTACGCCGCCGGCGAACTGACCTTCGTCGAGCCTTACTCGACCGAAGCTGCCGGCGAACTCCACCTCGCCTGCGCCTACAACGGCAACGCCTCAGCCTGCGACGTCCTCGCCTTCGTCGGACCCGGCGACGGCATCGGCAACGCCCTCACCCAGGCCCCCACCGAGTTCCTCGTCGAGGACTGCAACAACCTCACCGGCATCGACCAGAAACTCGCCTGCGCCGAACTCGCCACTCGCAGCTGACCCAACCACAACCACCCACAACACCACGAAGCGTCGGACCTCGGAGGGAGGGACCGGCGCTTCCCCGCGTGGTGAAATCGGGCCAGCCTGGCGTCAGGGAAAAGCGCTGTGCCCTTCTACCGACGAGCGGCCCACTCGTCGATCTCAGCCTTACTGTCCCGCCCAGGAAGAGCTAGTGTCGCTCGCCATGGGATTTCTTGATGGTCGTGTCGTGTTGGTGACGGGTGGCAACGGAGGCATCGGTCTCGGGATTGCGGAGGGTTGCGCAGCAGAAGGTGCCAACATCGTGATCTGGGGCACCAACCAGTCGAAGCTCGACGCTGCATCGGCCGGGCTGGCTGCCGCTGGCACCAAGGTGCTGGCCCAACGGGTCGACGTGAGCGATGAAGGCCAGGTGGTCGAGTCCTTTGCCTCCGCCGTTGCCGAGATGGGTCACGTCGATTCGGTGTTCGCCAATGCCGGTATCGGCGGCAATGGGAAGGCATTCGTTGATCAGACGCTGGAGGAATGGCGGCGGGTGCATGCGGTCAACATCGACGGTGTTGTGGTGACCTTGCGAGAAGCGGCGAAGCACATGATTGAACGAGGAGAGGGCGGCTCGCTCGCCGCCGTCTCGTCGACCTCAGCGATTCATGGGGCTCCCCGCTCACAGCCATACGCAGTGAGCAAGGCGGGCGTGCTCGCCCTGATGCGCGGTCTCGCCGTCGAGTTGGCCCGTTACAACATTCGCTCGAACTCAATCGTTCCGGGCTGGACCGAAACCGAGATGACCGAGGCGGGTCGGGAGAACGACAAGTTCCTCAGCGCAACCACCAGCCGCACGCCGATCCGTCGCTGGGGAACGCCAGAGGACTTCCGCCGAGTGGGTGCTTTTCTGGCTGATCCGTCGCAGATGTACCACACCGGCGACGAGATCATCATGGACGGTGGTTACACCCGCTTCTGACGGTGTGCCACAATCCCCGTCATGAAGATCACCGTCGATTTCGACCTCTGCGAAAGCAACGCCATCTGCATGGACATCGCCCCGACGGTGTTCGAAGTGCGAGATGACGACTTCCTCTACGTCTTGAACGAGTCACCGCCGAGCGAACTCTGGGAGAAGGTCCGCGAAGCCGCCGACCGCTGCCCGAAGCAAGCCATCACCGTCACCGACGAGTAGTCGGCACTTCATGGATCACGTCGTCATCGTCGGCGCGTCCCTGGCCGGTCTCCAAGCAGCGCAAACGCTTCGGCGGGCCGACGAATCGATGCGGATCACCATGGTGGGCGACGAGCCCCACCTTCCGTACGATCGCCCGCCACTGTCCAAGCACTACCTGGCGGGAAGTTGGGAAGAGGACAAGTTGCGGCTGCGCGCCGCGGCTGACCCTGACGCACTCGGTCTCGAGTGGAAGCTCGGAACTCGAGCGATGGCGCTCGACCTCGACGCTCGAACCGTCCAGCTGGAACGTGGCGAATCGCTGAACTTCGATGGCCTCGTGATTGCCACCGGAGCGTCGCCCCGTCGGCTTCCTGGCAGCGAACTCGACGGTGTCCATGTGTTGCGGACGCTTGATGACGCCAACGGTCTCAAGGCCGCATTCGATGCAGAACCGAGCCATGTGGTTGTGATCGGTGCCGGCTTCATTGGTGCCGAAGTAGCCGCCACGGCTCGCGAGCGTGGCCTCAGCGTGTCGATGGTGGAAGCTGCCGAGACACCGCTGTCCCGCGTCTTGCCGACCGAAGCAGGCGAGCAGATCACTTCGCTGCATCGTGCCCACGGTGTCGACGTTTACCTGGGCGTTGGAGCCACAATCGTCGGCGACGGCACCAAGGTCACCGGTGTCACCTTGGACAGCGGCACGACCATCGACGCCGATGTCGTGGTGATCGGTATTGGTGTGGTGCCCTCGACCGACTGGCTCGACGGTTCCGGCCTCACGATCGACAACGGGGTGGTGTGTGATGCCACCTGCATGGCGGCCCCCGGTGTCGTTGCTGCCGGTGACGTTGCCCGCTGGCCAAACGAGCGATTCGGCTCCGACCTGACCAGGGTCGAGCAGTGGGACAACGCCGTTGAGCAGGGTGGTTATGTCGCGCGCCGTCTGCTGGCTTGGGCCGCTGACGAAGCAATCGAGTCCTACACGCCGGTGCCGTGGTTCTGGAGCGACCAATACGACCGCAAGATCCAACTCGCCGGTGTGCCGACGTCGAAAGCCGAGCTCGTCCAGGGCTCGTTCGACGAGCAGCGCTTCGTGCAGATCTTTCTCGACGACGACGATGCGTTCGTCGGGGCGCTCACCTGGAATCGTCCTCGCCAAGCCATCCAGTCTCGCCAGCTCATCACTCGAGGGGCCCCGCTCGACGAGGTCAGGGAAACGCTTGCGCCGCCACCACCCGCACCACCAAGCGCAGAGTGAGCGCCGGGTCTGCCGCCTCTGAATCTCTGACCGAACTGGTTGAGCACGTCGCGCTCGACGGATCCGTGATCGAGGTCGTGTCGAGAGCACAAGTGCGAGCAGAGACCTTGCGCCACCGGTGCACGTATGTGTTCGTGCTCCGCTCCAGCGGCCGGCTCGTCGTTCATCGCCGAGCCGAGTGGAAGTCGATCTATCCCGGCTGGTGGGATGTGTGCTTCGGAGGCATCTGCGGCGTCGGGGAAGACTGGCTGCCGGCGGCACAACGTGAGCTGTCCGAAGAGGCCGGTGTATCGGGCGAGACGCTTCACGAGATCGGCGAGGTCAGCTACGAAGAAGCTGATGGGCGAGTGCTCGGCCGTGCCTTTGTCGTTGTCACCGATGCTGCGGTCGAGGCGGTCGATGGCGAAGTGGTCGAACTCGACGAGATCGATCTTGATGAACTGGGTGCGTGGCTGGCAGATCGCCACGTCTGCATGGACAGCCGACACGCCGTGCTGCCGCTGTTCCTGGAGAGCAAGTGGTTGTGAAGAACTCCTGAACATGGCAGCACCCGGGACGTTCTGCATGATCTGAGCCGTTGGCTACCGGTATGAGCACCTCTGCCGCCGATGCGCGTACGATCGCCACCATGGCCGCACCTCCCGACATCTTGGTTGTCGACGACGAACCTCAAGTCCGCCAAGTCGTCGCCAGCTACTTGGAGAGCGAAGGTTTCACGGTGCGCGCTGCGGCCAACGGCACCGAGGCGTTGGCCGAGATCGCGAAGAAGCGGCCGGATCTGATCGTGCTCGACCTGATGCTGCCCGAAGTTGACGGGCTCACCGTGCTCCGTCGCCTTCGAGGCAGTGGCGACAATGTGCCTGTCATCGTGCTCAGTGCCAGAGGCGAAGAGTCCGAGCGGGTGGTCGGACTAGAACTCGGTGCCGATGACTACGTGTCGAAGCCGGCGTCGCCCCGCGAGGTGCTTGCTCGAGTCCGCGCCGTGTTGCGTCGCACAGGTGCCACCGGGCCCCAAGAGATCAGCATCGCTGGCCTCGAGATCGACGTTGTCGGTCGAAGGGTGGAACGCAACGGCGAGGAGGTCGAGCTTCCGCCGAAGGAGTTCGACTTGCTGGTGCGGTTGGTGTCGACACCAGGCGAGGTCCACAGTCGAGCTGATCTTCTGCGCGATGTCTGGGGCTCGAACCCGGATTGGCAAGACCCAGGCACCGTCACGGTCCACGTGCGCCGACTGCGGCGCAAGTTCGAGGCTGACCCTGGGTCGCCGATCCACTTCGTGACCGTCTACGGCGTCGGCTACCGGTTCGACCCGTGAGCCGCCTGACCTCTCCTTTCCACATGACCTTTGCCGCCGACATGATGGATGAGCCAGCGTCTATTGGGCTCTTCATCCTTCTGACGGTCGGCATTGGTCTCGCCGCCGCATCGTTCCTCCCGTTGGTGTTCCAACGGCTGCCCATTCGTCTCGCCATTCCTGGTCTGGCCGTGATCGGTCCAGTGCTGGTGGTGATCGGCAGTTTGGTGGGGAGCGGAGCGATCACGCTGTCTGGCAACGACATTGGTTACGTCGTGCTCGTTGCTTCGATCACCGGCATCGCTGCGATCATCGTCGGCTGGCGTCTGTCTCGTCCGCTGGCCCGAGACCTCGACGTGATCTCCGAAACCGTCGGCTCGCTTGCTGCCGGCGACCGTTCCGCTCGTACCGGGATCGAGCGTAACGATGAAGTCGGCGAGCTGGCCTCACGCGTCGACGGGCTGGGCGACTCCCTCGAGTTGGCCGAAGCCGAACGGTCTGCCGCTGACGATGAGCGAGGTGCCGTGGTCAGCGCACTTTCTCACGATCTGCGGACACCTCTGGCATCACTACTTGCGTCGGTCGAAGCCCTCGAAGACGGTGTTGCAGACGGGCCGACCCACATTCGTTCGATGCGCCGCAACGTTCTGGCGTTGGAGCGCATGGTCGAGGACCTGTTCCTCCTGGCGAGGGCTGATAGCGGCAGTCTGGCGTTGCAGACTGAGCCGCTCGACCTCGCCGAACTGATCGACGAAGCGCTCGAAGCCGTCGGCCCGACGGCGGCCGAACGCAAGATAGCGCTCACCGCCGATGTGCGTGAAGCCATCCCGGTCGACGGCGATGACCAGGCGCTCGGCCGAGTGCTGCGCAACTTGCTCGACAACGCCATTCGGCATGCGCCCGACGAATCGACAGTTCGGGTCGCCGCCGCCTGTGATCCAGCGGAAGGCAGCGTGGTGGTCGACGTGCTCGACGACGGGCTCGGCTTCGAGGCCGAATTCGTGCCCCGGGCGCTCGAGCGCTTTTCACAAGCCGACTCTGCTCGATCGCGCCAAGGTGGTGCTGGTCTTGGGCTGGCCATTGCCCACACGCTCGTTGGCGCCCACGGAGGATCCGTGTCGGTGTTTCCTGGCCCGGGTGGCCGGGTCTGCTTCGAGCTACCGATGCGGTGAGCGCCCGTCGCTTCTCGAAGCAACCGCTGCGGCGAGCCGGCGCAGACCCTCGTCGAAGGTGCCGACATCGCCAAAGGAGTGAGCGAGACGAAGGGCACTCGACGGTCGAGCGTCGATCGCAAAAGCTGACCCGGGAACGAATGCCACGCCGAGATCCAACGCCGATGCCAGCAACTCGTTCGTGTCAATGCCAGGAAGATCGATCCACGAGAAGAAGCCGCCCGTGACCGGTTGCACGGTGGCGTGCGGTAGATGACCAGCGATTGCGGTTGCAAGCACGTCGTGACGTGTCCGATAGAGCATGCGCAGCGACTGGAGATGCTGGACCCACCAGCGGTGATCGCTCAACGCTGAGGCGGCGATCAGCTGGTTGAGGGTGGCGGTGTGGAGGTCGGCTGCCTGTTTGGCAATGGCGATCGAGCGCATGGCCGTGGTGGGGCCGCTGCACCAGCCGATGCGAAGCCCCGGCGACAGTGTCTTGGACAACGAACCGAGGAGGATGACGCGGTCGCTGGTGCCGGGATGGAGACCTTCTTCTGGTGACGGCGCCGCGCCGTAGAAGGTGATGTCGCGATACGGGTCGTCGGCCACGATCCAGAAGCCGTATCGATCAGCCAGCGACTCCAGGTGGCTGACCCGTGCGGCGCTGAGGCACCCACCGGTCGGGTTCTGGTGGAGCGGGTTGGTGTAGACCAGTCGCGGTCGAAGGCCATCGAGCAGCATCGTTTCCAACTGATCAGTGTTCAGGCCTTGTCTGTCGACGGGGCAGGCGTGCAAGATCAATCCATTGCCCCGCAACACCTGGATGGCTCCCACGTAGCCGGGGCCATCGACTACGACGTTGTCGCCGGGAATGGCCAGTGTTCGGGCGACGAGGTCGAGGGCCTGCTGCGACCCGGTGGTGATCACCACATCGTCGGGGTGCACCGCTTCGAACGATGCCAGGATCTCGCGTAGCGATCCTTCACCCGCCGTGGAACCGTACTGGAGGCTCGCAGCACCGGCCCGTTCGAACGTCGCCGCTGCGCACGCTGCCAATCGTTCGGTGGGAAGCGCCTCCTCGGCGGGAAGACCACCGGCGAGCGAGATGGTGCCTGGCTGCTTGGCGTGTTCGAGGAGATCGCGGATTGCCGAGCTGGTCCAACGAGCATCAGGTCCGATAGATGCGGTTTCGTTGGGTCCCGCATCGTTGGGGATGATCGTGTGTGGCATGACGACACGATCGGGCGGTTGGTGGCCATGGTCACGAGCCACTTCGGCAGAAGTGGCATGCCCTACCCGGGCCACTTGTGCGATGCTGAGTCGATGGCAGGCACCCGAGTTGGTTCGCATGCGCTTCTGACGATGCTGGGCGATTGGACCGCTGGGCCCGGTGCTTCGCTGCAGGTTCGGCTGGCTGATTCGCTACGCCAAGCAATCGAGACAGGCGTGCTGCAAGCCGGCTCGGTGCTGCCAGCTGAGCGGTCGCTGGCAAGGGACTTGTCCGTCAGTCGCTCGACAGTCACGGCGGCGCTGTCGGTGCTGAAGGCGGAGGCAACGCTCGAATCGAGGCAGGGGAGCGGCACGGTCGTGGTCGGACCACCGCCCCTCAACTCGCCCGGGGCCACCGTGCTGCCCGGCATCCTCGGCGCTCGCCGAGGGATCGATCTCGCCGCATCGACACCGGCCGACGCTCGAGCCCTTCCCGTGGTGGATGTCGATCTCGAAGCCCTGCTGCGCTCGGGTCCCCGCCACGGCTACAGCCCGGAAGGCTTGCCGGCGCTTCGCCATGCGGTGGCTGAACGGTTCACGATGCAAGGTTTGACGTCGACTCTCGACGAGATCGTGATCACGAACGGCGCTCAGCACGCACTCGCTTTGGCGCTCACACTGCTGGCCCGGCCGGGCGACTCGGTCATCGTCGATGATCCGACCTACCCGGGCATGATCGATCTGCTCGCCAGCCGACGCCTCACGCCGCTGCCGCTGCCCAGAACCGAAGGCCGCATCGACGTCACTGGTTTGCGGCGCCTGGTCGCAACGCACGATGTCTCGATCGCTTATCTCCAAACCGGGGTTCACAATCCAACGGGCTTTGCCGCTCAGGACTGGGAACTGAACGACCTCGCCGTGGCGTGTGACGAGCTCGGGCTGACCGTGCTCGAGGATCTCGTGCTCGCTGATCTCCGTTTCGACGGTCGATCCACCCAGCCCTTGGCGGCCCGCGTCTCGACCGCTCCCGTCCTCGTGATCGGCAGCATCTCGAAACTCGGCTGGGGCGGTCTGCGAATCGGGTGGCTTCGGGCTCCGGGAGCATTGATCGAGCGGCTGCTGCGGGCCCGTCTCACCGAGGACCTCGGAAGCTCGGTTCCGTCTCAGGTGATTGCCGCTGGCGTGTTGACGAAGTTCGATGATGTTGTTGCTTCGCGACAGCCAACCCTGCTCTCGCGGGCGACGCTCGCTCAGAATCTGATCGAAGAGATCCTGCCATCGTGGCGCCCCGAGCGGCCAGAGGGTGGATTGTCGCTCTGGATCGAGCTGCCCAACGCCTCAGCTGAGGCACTGAGCCAACAAGCTGTCCGCCACGGAGTCACGGTGGCGACAGGGGGTTCGGCCGTTGTCGACGGCGACGGCGCTCGCTACATCCGGCTGTGTTTCGACCGCCCGGAGTCCCAACTACGCGAAGGCATTCGCCGGTTGGCTGAGGCGTGGTACTCCCTCACCTGACAGCGCTTGTCAGCTCGGCCACTGGTGGACGAGGCAGCGCTGGTTGATCGGTCCTGGGGCGTACCGGCCCCAGATCGAGCCAACCGCATTCTTGGAGTACTCGTGCCACTCGACGATGTCGGCGTCGACGATGCGGCGAACGACCTGACGAATACCTCCCTCGTGCACGACGTAGCCAGCCCATACACCGGGCCAGTGGTGGGTTGCCGCAACCTCGGTGACCAGCACGCTCTTGTGTCGGCGACTGCGGTTTCGATGCGTGTGGCCAGATGTGACGACGGCTCCCGGGCGCGCATGGTTCAGTTGTTCGAGGAACGGGTCGCTTTGATCGCTCGGTATGCCAGGTGGCCAGTAGCGATTGGGGTCGTTGACCTGGAGCTGCTGATGCACGGCAAGGAATGCGGTGGTGCTGGGGCTTTCGGCGGCGGCGGTCAGCAGAGCATCGCCGATGGCGTTGAGTGTTCCCGATCCAACCCCGGTGATGGTCGTGTCGCCGACGACGATCCGAAGCCCGGGGACGTCGAGGTGGCTCACGCCACGTTCGTATCGCAGCGCCCGCTTGCCAACCGTCGCTGGCAGCGGCATGGCGCGAAGGTCGTTGTCGTGGTTGCCGGGAAGTAAGGACATCGGCACATCGACGTGACGGTCGACGAGTTCGCCGAGCAGCGCGAAGTCTTCCACCCGCGCATGGTGCGCGGCGTCGCCTTTGATCACGAGATGTTTCGCACCCCACGCCGTGGCGGCGTTGATGGCGTGGCTGGCCGAACGAAGTGCGAACGGTTCGGGGTGATTCGAACGGTCTCGCATTCGCTTCGAAGCGCCGAAGTGATCTGAGCCGAGATGCATGTCGGAGATCGTGGCGAAGCGGAACAGCTCGGCGCCTGGTGGTGGCGTGAGCGTGCGCGCCGAACACGTCTCACGGGTACCAGCGACCTCGACTGTGAGTTGATACTGGGTGTTGGGATCGAGACCGTCGATGTCGACGGCGCCAGGTCCTCCGGGATGATCGATCACGTTGGTGACGGTGGCGCCGCCGCCGACTGCAGCCGCTGTCAACGTCCCGGTCGGGAGCGCCCCCCACGCAAGCTGGATCGAGGTGTCCTCGACCGCCCAGGCCGTCAGAGGAGATGGAGGAAATGGCAGTCGCGGCAGTGAATCCATCGAGACCGGCAGCTGCGAGGCCAACTGGAGTGACAGGCGCAACGGCGTGAGGAGCATTCGCTGGGAGGGCATTCGCTGGGAGGGCATTCGCTGGGAGGGCAAGGTTCAACCAGCGACGATCGAGCGGAAGCGCAGGGCTTCTCGTCCGTGCAGAGCCGTGTTGACGCGTTGCCGTTCGAGCGTCTGAGCCAAGGTCTTGTCACCCTGAGGAACGGGATGCGTGTCGAAGAACGCTTGCGTGGCCTCTGCGTCACCCGGCTCGGTCAAGAGGGACACGCCTTCGACCATGCGAACGATCGAAGAGCTCGCCAGGACCTCGACCAGCGCATCCCAGTTGTCCTGGATGAAGGACCAGGTCTGGCGGGTCGTGGCCGGGTTGGCCATGGAACGTCGTAGCCAGAAATGGGCGTTCTGGGACCGTATGCGACCGTCGAGCACCCGGGCATACATCTCTTCGTGCAGGCTGGCGTCAGGAAAGTCAGCCGTTGCATAGAGGTAGCGAACCTCTTCTTGTGGGGTCGAGGCTGCTTCAGCAGCCCTGATGAAGTCAGCGAAATCAGCTTCGTCGCCGATCGAGGCAACCACGTCGGTGGCTGCGGCCACGATCGAGGCCTCGACCAGTTCGGGATCGCGCATTGCTTCAGCGAGGGTGCGTTTCGCCTCTTCTTGGATCTCGTGATCGTTGGCCAGCGTGCCCATGGCTCGGATCAAATCACCACGGAGTTGGCGGGCAAGGTCGGTGTCCTCGGGCTGCGGCGAGAGGGTAAGACCTGCCAGGGCGGGAACCAGGGCGTCATGGACCACGGCGTGAAAGGTGACACGAGCCTCTTCGTCGAGGAGGCGATTGAGCGAAGCGAAGCCAGCAACGATTCGGCCCCACACCGATCGATCGTGTTCGGCAGTGAGCATCTCGAGCAGGCCGAGGAAGCTCGATGCCGTCATGGCATCGGAGAGAACAGACGCCCAGGCGTCGTCGACGAGTGCGTATCGCTCGACCGGGGTGAGATCAGCGAGCGAGGCCTCAGCCAGCTTGTCGAGTGCTTCTGGTGGATACGAGACGCGCACGAAGCTGGCGCCTTCCGCGTTGGCCACGACCCAATCGGCCGGCTCGGGGAGTTCGATCTCGATCGACTCGGTGTCGAGCAGCAGTTTCTCGGTGACAGGCTCGCCGCCCGCGGATTTCCAGCGATACCGCAGCGGCACCATCCATTGCTGGTCGGGAGCGTCATCGCCTCCTGCATTGGCGAACCGTTCCTGGCTGATGGTGAGTGTTGTGCCGTTGGGCGCGAGTTCTACCGAGACGAGTGGGAAGCCGCCCTGGAAGATCCAGCTGTCCATGATCTGCCTGGCCGGAACGGCGTTGGGCGTCGAGGCCATCTCGGCTTCGATGGCATCCCAGAGATCGGTGGTTTCGGCGTTCCCGTAGGCGTGTTCGCGCATGTAACGACGAATGCCGGCTCGGAATGGTCCTTCGCCGAGATGCTGCTCGAGCATTCGGACAACGGCAGCACCCTTTTCGTAGGTGAGGATGTCGAACATGCTCTCGGCGTCTTCGGGGCTGACGACCTCGAACTCGATCGGCCGAGTTGCGGCCGTTGCATCGATGTTGAACGCAGCAGACCGGCCGATCCCGAAGTCGACCCAACGCTGCCACTCGGGCTTGTACGCGTCGGTGCAGCGCATCTCCATGAAGGTGGCGAACGCTTCGTTCAACCAGAGTCCGTTCCACCACTTCATGGTGACGAGATCGCCGAACCACATGTGGGCGAGTTCGTGGTTGATGACGTCGGCGGCTCGTTGGAGTTCGGGTTGCGTGGCCGAGTTGGGGTCGATCAGCAGCAGCGTCTCTCGGAATGTGATGCAGCCGAGATTCTCCATGGCGCCGAACGCAAAGTCTGGAATGGCAACCAGGTCGACCTTGTCGCCCGGATAGTTGATGTCGAAGTACTCAGAGAAGTACCGAAGGGCAAACGCTCCGCAATCGAGGGCGAACTCGCCGAGACTCGGATCAGACCCAGCCACGGAGATGACTCGCAGCGGAACGCCATCGACATCGACTGCATCGGTGGCTTGCAGCGGACCGACCACGAAGGCGACGAGGTAGGTACTCATCTTCATGGTGGTGGCGAAAGACACCAGGTGGCGGCTATCATCGAGTGGTTCTCGGTTGACCTCGGCGCTGTTGGCAACGGCCTGGTGCTCGGCGTCGATCACGAGTTCGATGTCGAACGTGGCCTTCCAAGCGGGTTCGTCCCAGCACGGAAATGCTTTGCGGGCGTGGGTGGCCTCGAACTGTGTGGTCGCGAGCTTCTTCGGTGACCCGTCTTCGCCGGTGAACCGGCTGAGATAGAAGCCGACGAGATTTTCGTCGAAGACCCCGCTGAATGAACACGACACCACTGCATCGCCAGCGGTGAAGTCGCCGGTGATCGTGATTCGCTGTTCGGCTTCGTCCAGGCTGAAATCTGCCGAAATGGGATCAGCGCCGGACAGGGCGACCTTCACATCAGCGATGGTGAGGTTCTCGCTGTTGAGAACGATCTCGGTGCAGGCTTCACCGATCTCGACATCCACAGCGACCGATCCGCTGAAGACCTCGGCTTCGAGGTCGGGTGCGATACGGAGCGCATAGTGCCGTGGAGTGACGTTGGACGGGAGCCGGTAGAGGTCGTTCACGGGTGAAAGGCTAGCGCTGCGGCGGATGTCGACATCGTGATGAAGGGCGCTAGCTTCACAGCGGTCCGTGACCGAACGGGCCGCTCAGCCAATGGGCCGCGCAGCAAATGGGCGGAGAGAGAAGATCATGACGGAGACCACGGACGTGACCACCGAACACCAACCTCGAGTCGATGTCGTCGGCGTCGGCAATGCCATTGTCGACGTCATCAGCCAATCCAACGATGCATTCCTCGAGTCTGAGGGGCTTGTCAAGAACTCGATGTCGCTGATCGATGCCGACCGAGCCCACGAACTCTACGGACGGATGGGACCGGGTATCGAGGCCTCAGGAGGCTCGTGCGCGAACACGATGGCTGGCGTTGCCAGCTTCGGTGGCTCAGCGGCGTACATCGGCAAGATCGCCGATGATCAGCTGGGCGAGGTTTTTGCCCATGACATGCGGGCGGTGGGCGTGGACTTCGATGTGCCGCCGGCGAGCGGAAACCCGTCCACCGCCCGGTGCTTGATCCTCGTCACCCCCGATGCGCAGCGAACGATGAACACCTACCTCGGTGTGTCCTCACTGCTCGAGCCTGACGACGTGATTCCGGCCACGGTCGAGCGCTCGTCGCTCCTCCTTTGTGAGGGTTATCTGTGGGACGTTGATTCGGCCAAGCAGTCGATTCGGAAGGCGATGGACGTGGCGCACGCTGCGGGTGGTCGCGCCGCGTTGGCACTGTCGGACACGTTCTGTGTGGAGCGTCACCACGGTGAGTTCCGCGAACTCGTTGGTGGTCCCGTCGATGTGTTGTTCGCCAATCGGGCCGAGTTGTTTGCGCTGTACGGCACCGATGATCTCGATCAGGCGATCGACAAAGTGCGCGGTGAGGTCGAGCTTGCGTGCGTGACCCTGGGAACCACGGGGTCGGTGCTCGTCACTGCCGACGAAATCGTGGAGGTCGAAGCGGCCGAGATTGCTCCGGTCATCGACACCACCGGCGCCGGCGACCAGTACGCCGCCGGGGTCCTGTTCGGCCTGGCGCGGGGCCTCGGTTTGGCCGATGCGGGGTGGCTTGGTTCACTCGCTGCAGCAGAGGTCATCTCCCATGTCGGACCCCGCCCGATCATCCCCTTGAGTGAGCTGATCGACGATGAAATGCGACTCCGGGTAACATCCACCGTCGCAGGCGGCGAACATGGGTGAACTTCCCATCTGAGATGGGAATTCCTTCTTCGTCGCGCTAGAAATGGGAGTCGGCCGGCGGTGGAGAGTCGCCCCTCCATCGCTGGCCACTTCTTTGCTCTGATCGCCTGCGCTACGACTGTGCTTCGGGTACACCAAGGAAGTTGCCTTGGCCCCAGTCGACACCGGCTGCACGAAGTGCCTCGGCTTGCGCCCGGCTCTCGATGTTCTCGCCAATCACCCACGCTCCACTGTCGTGGGCGAGGGTGACGACGGCGCCGATCACCGAAACAGCGGTCTTGCTGGGGAGACGGCTGATCAATGGCCCTGCGATCTTCACGATGTCTGGCTCGAAGGCGGCGACAACCGCCAGCGAGGAGAATCCGTCACCGACGTCGTCGACGGCAATGCGAACACCAAGCGCTCGCAGCGTGGCGACTTGGGCGGCGGCATCATCGAGCGACGGGTATCGATTGCGTTCTGAGGTTTCGAGAACGATCTGGTCGGGATCGAGCCCGCTGGCGATCGCTCGATTGATGAGATCGCTGATCGCCGGCACATCGAAGGTGCCATCGATCGCCATCACATTGAGGAAGAGGAGACCTTCGCCGAGCCAGGGGCCAATGCCGCCGATGGCGAGTGTGCGCCCCAACTGGTCGAAGTCGTCGAGCCACCCGCCACGAATGGCGCGCGCAATGAGCGCTTCGGCATCGAGGAGCTGGTTGCCTTGCCGTGCTCGAATGAGGCTTTCAAAGCCGACAACGGTGTGATCATCGAGCCGGATGATCGGCTGGTAGCGCACTTCGTAGAGGGGCGGGTTGGCGGAGAGCTCATCGAGCTCGAGCTGTTGGGCCACATCGGCGAGAGAGGTGCTTGCCAGGGCAGCCCGCATCAGCTGGTCGATGGTGCTGTCGGCACTGGTCCAGGCCAGCTGGACTTCCTGCTGGTCGTCGTGCTGCGGAATCCTGGATACCAATTCGCGGCACAGCGCCAGGCCGTCTTCCACCTCGATCCAAAGCACGTCGGTGCGGATGTCGAGCGTTCCAGCGAACGAAAGGCACGAGGCATCAACGATAGCTCGAAGGTCGACGCGGTCGGTGCCAACGAGCATGAGGGCGGCGTGGGGGGCGGGAAGTAATCGACTTGCGGTCGACGGCGCGGGCGAGGCGGACGGCACCCGGCAAGGCTAGCGGAGGCGACGCCGTGTGGGCATCCTCACGCTCAGTGGCGAGAACGGGTGGTGTCAGTTCAGCCCGAGGTCGCCGAGTTGGACGAGTGCAGCCGCGATCCAGCCTCCGATGGCGTGGAACGCCTCATCCAGTGCTGACCCATTGGAGAGCGCTGCTTCATTCAGTTCGTAGGAACCTTGATAGGTCAGTTCGAGTGCGTGAGCGGACGTCTCGAGGTCATCGCTGTATTGGGTTTCGGTGGTCACCGACCCAGAGCTGATGCGGTCAGCCCCGATCGAGGGGCTGGGCGGTACCGCTCCGCGAGCCGGACCGGGGTTCGGGGCGCTCGACAGCTGCTGGATCCGGAACACGACCTCGATCTCGATCTGTGGTGCTTCGTCAGGATCTTGATCAAGAAACCACGTGCGATATGACGTTTGTGACCAGGTCGGCCAAGCGAGGGTCACCACCGCAGAGATCTGGGGTGTCGCTGCTTCGCCGGGCAGGCCGTAGGTCGTTTCCCAAGTGGTGTCACCGAGCAGCACGTCGGTTTGGAATCGCTCTTCCAGCGCTTGGCGTTCGAGCATCGCAGATTCAAGGGCATCTCGAACGGCGCCGATGGCGTCGGTGAAGACGTGGTCAAGCATCGTCGTCCGCTTGGTGATCGGTGACGTGCGGGGTCATCAAGGCAATGGCGGTCGAGATGTCGATGTCTCGCGTCCGTAGCGTCGCGATCCGGCGACCCGTTTGGACCGCAGGTTTCGGGTTGCCCAGAACGCCGTCCAATCGTTCATGCGCCATCTCGAGGTCGTCGCACGTGACGGCGAGGCCCCAGAGCGAAGCTGGTCCATCACCGGTCGGCTCCGCCGGGCCGACCAGTTCGATGATGGTCGACCCAGCCCAGAAGAAGACCTGTTGACGAAGGGGCTCGGTTCCAGGAATGTCGCGAATGCGGCGAGCCTCGAAACCTGCAGCTTCTAGCTTCGAGATGGTTCGCTGGATGTTCGGCGTGAACATCACGACGTGGTCCAGGTGTGAGACGAGGTTCTGATGCTTCTGAGGTGCGGGCGGCGGCTCGCGAACCCCGAGCGTCTGGACGCCATCGATGTTCTGCCCGTCACCGAGGTCGAGATCGTCGAACCGCCAGGCCGCGATGCCTCGATCGCCATCGGAGCCGAGGAGTTCGATGCTGACATCGCCGATCGTGGTCGAGGATCGACCATTTGCTTCGAGCACGTCGAAGCCCGCCTTGATCCACGACGAAGCCGTGTCACCGATGAGAAGAGATCGAAGAGCAGGCACCGGGCAACGCTACAGGCTGGAGAGAACGCGATCTCAATGGAAGGTGCGCTCAGTAGAAGACGGAACGAGCACGATGTCGAGGTACCCGCTTGATCTCTGGGTCCTGACCTCGATCCCACAGGTAGGCGTCGATGTCCATGGCGTTCGCACCGGTCATGATCGCCAGTCGTTCGACGCAAACCACACCAGCTGCTCGGATCTCGACTTCGGCTGCGCTGCCGGGATCGAGCAGCATCCCGGCATCGATCGCATCGGCAAGATCATCGTCGAGCGTGATGGCGTTCATCATGCGGAGCGTGTGAGGGACGAGGTTGTCAGCAAAGGCCGTGAGCCGGTGAAGGTCGGTGAACAGGTCGGGCCGAACTCGTCGCGTCAGGTCAGCTGCGGTGATCTGGGCTCGCTTGTAGAACGCCACCGGTTCGCCACCATACGACTCGACATCGCGGTAGAAGAGCATTTCGGTCAAGTGTTCGGCCAGCGCTTCAGCTGAGCTGTCGGCCCGCGTGATCACGGCTGCGGCACCGTTGTTGTTCTCGAGCCATTCCCCCAGGTCGTTCAGCGATGCGGTGAAGAGCGACATGAGCTCTTCGAGTGCACCGCTGTCCAACTCTTGGCCGAAGATCTGCGAGCAGTCGTTGACCGTGAACTGCTGAAGCCGGTCGGGACCCAGCGGGCCGGTCCACGAGATGTAATTGATCAGGGCCTCAGCCATCGTCTGGGCGCCGGAGCGGCCGGGCCGCTTGCGAACGATGTCGTGGAAGCCAGATCCGAAGTTGATGGCGTCGAGTGCGAAGGTGAGTGTGGCCTCGGCCGCTTCGGCGTCGGTCAGAGGCTCGACGTTGGACGGCGCCGCTACGGTCAACGACGTCGGCGCAAGGCGGGGCAGTTCGAGTGTGGCGGCGAGGTCGCGGAGCACGTGGTCATCGATCGTCAGCAGCCCGGCGCCGTCAACCACTCGTTCACAGCTCACGCGAACTCGATCGGTCAGGCGAAGGTCATCGAACGAAGTGGTCATCCGAGCCATACTCGCCCATGTGACGATGCAACTCGACGACCTTCTCCAGACAGCAACGCTGTGGGTGGCAGCCGACCCCGACCCCGAGACCTCGGCGGCCGTTCAATCGCTCATCGACGATGCCGGAGCGGGCAACAGCGAGGCCGAGCGTGAGTTGGCTGTGTTGTTCGAGGGTCGGATCGCGTTCGGGACCGCCGGACTCCGAGCAGCTGTTGGCCCGGGCCCGACACTGATGAATCGGCTGGTAGTTCGTCAGACCACAGCGGGATTGATGCGATGGCTACCCGAAGGTGCCCTGGTCGTCATTGGATTCGATGCCCGGCACGGTTCGGCGCCATTCGCCACCGAGGTCGCAGATGTGGTGTCGGCGATGGGAGGTGTGGCGGAGGTGTTGCCACAGCCGCTGCCCACTCCAGTCTTGGCTCACGCAGTGTTGATGCGAAGTGCGGCCGCAGGTGTGATGATCACCGCCAGCCACAACCCTCCGCAGGACAACGGTTACAAGCTCTACCTTGCGGACGGCATCCAGCTGGTCAGTCCGGACGACGCTGCGATTGCGGCCTCGATCGATGAGGTTGCGATGACCGATCCCGCCGTTGACCATCGGGCGCGCCCTGAACGCATCAACACACTCGGCAACGAGATCGCCGCCGACCACATCGTTGTTTGCTGCTCGGTGCTTGCCAGCAACGAACGAGACGTGCGGACGGTCTACACGGCGATGCATGGCGTTGGCGGCGAACACGTGATGGCGGCATTCGATGCTGCCGGGTTCGAGCCGCCCGTGTGCGTGCTCGAGCAGTTCGAACCCGACCCAGACTTCCCGACGGCCGACTTCCCGAACCCAGAAGAGGCTGGTGCGCTCGATCTGGCACTCGCTCTGGCTGCTGAGGTCGACGCCGACCTGGTCATCGCCAACGATCCCGACGCTGACCGCCTGGCGCTCGCGGTCAAAGAGAGATCAGCCAAGGGGAGGGCTGCCGGGTACGTCGCGCTGTCCGGTGATCAGATCGGGGTGTTGCTTGCTGATCACCTGCTTCGCCACGACGTCGCCGCTGAGCACGCTGGCGGACGCGTGGTGGCCAATTCGGTGGTGTCAAGTCGGCTGTTGTCACGAATCGCTGCCTCGATGGGCGTGGAAGCGGTGACCACACTCACCGGGTTCAAGTGGGTCGCCCGCCCGATCGTCGAACAACCCGAGAAGCACTACCTGCTCGGCTACGAAGAAGCCATTGGCTACTGCGTCGGCGGGGTGGTACGAGACAAAGATGGCGTTTCCGCTGCGCTCGTGGCCGCCGAAATGGCGGCGGACCTGAAGGCCCGAGGGCTGACGGTTTGGGATCGTCTCGACGCCCTCGCTGTCGATCACGGCTTGCATCTCACCGCACCGGTCACGGTTCGCTTCGACGGCCCGACCGGCAATGACGAGCGCGAGCTGGCGATGGGCCGCTTCACCACCGGGCCGCCACAACAGCTTGCCGGAGAACCATTGTCGGATTGGTTCGACCTGGCTGGCGGTGAACACTTCCCGCCAGCAACTGGCCTCATCGCCAATTACGGGTCCACCCGGGTGATTGTTCGCCCGAGCGGCACCGAGCCAAAGCTCAAGGCCTACATCGAGATCATCGAAGATGTGGCTGACCTCGATGACTTGGATCGAGCGAGGTCACAGGCCGAGGTTCGCATGAAGCAGATTCAGGCCGAGATCAGCGCCGTGATGACCGGCTCTCCCGGTTGATGCGACAGGCGGCTCAGTTGATGCGACGGGCGGCTTAGTTGATGCGACAGGCGGCTTAGTTGATGCGACAGGCGTCGGTGGCGCCGGGCAAGCGATAGCGGTACTTCGCCACGAGCTTGTAGACGGGGGCTGCCACCCAACTGACTGGCGGGCGCTGCATCGCCCATCCGACCGCCCGGAACGGAAGCGACATCTGCTCGAAGGATCGGCCAATCCCGGCGTGGCCCCGGTAGAGCTTGCCGTCGGGGTCGACGAAGTAGGCGGCTGTGGTCACGTCGTCGACAGTGAGTCCCAGCGACTCGAGGTCGAGGGCCTGCCACATTTCGACGTGAACGCCATCGTCAAGATGACCCTCGATCCACTTGGCTGAGGTCGTGCAGAAGCCGCAGTCACCGTCGTAGACGAGGGTGCCCAGCGACGCAGGCATGTTCAGCGGCGCCCGGTGTTGGGCTTGCGGCCGTGGTTCGCCTTCTTGCGGCGGGCGTTGCACTTCTTCTTGGACTTCCGCTTCGACATCCTGGCAAGGCTAGCGGGGGACCGCCCGCAAACCATTCAACTCCTGGGGCTTGACGCCGATTGCAGACCATCAGCCGAATGATGAGGAGTCGGAGTGGCCCGTAGTTGGGATGCTCGAGTTCGAGGAGCAAGCCAGAAAACGTCGCCGTCCCCCGAGGACGCCGGCGATGATGGCGATGCTGTTGCCCACCTCGTCGAGGTCGTGAAGGCAGCGCCACCCGAAGCGAAGGGGGCGCCTCAGCGTCGCGTCTCCGACCCCGGATTCACGGGTGAAACTCCTTCCGTCCCACCGACCGGTCCCGTGCCCACCCGGCGTCGAAGCGACGCAGAGTTGGTCGCCGAGGGCCTTTCGCTTGCCATCGAAGCAACAGACCTCGCCGTTGCGGTTGCAGAACGCAGCACTGGCCTCATCCGATGGACTTCTGATGCTTGGATCGAACGCTTTGGCGAACGAGATCTCCTGGCTCGTCACATGCCGACGTCGACCGAGCTCGGAGAGGCACCACTTCCCGCTCCCGGTGTTGCCTGGCAACGAACTCGAACACTGATCCTTGCTGATGGAGCCGAACGGCTCGCCGACCTCTTGATGGTTGGCGGTGAATCCGACGATGGCACGCCCTTCGTCACCGTTGTGGCCCTCGAGTCGGTCGCAGGCCGTCACGTGGTGACCGGACGATCCGAGGTCATCGACGTCGTCGACGGTGCCATCAGCGAACGGGCACAGGGCACGGTCGCCGTGCTCTATGTCGACCTCGACCGTTTCAAGGTGGTCCACGACCTCGTTGGCAACATCGATGCACTGCGTCTCCTGGACCTGGTGAACCAACGACTCGCTGCCACCGTTCGCGGTAGCGATCTACTCTTCCGGTTGCACTCCGATGAATACGTGGTGATTGCCTCGGAGCTGGAGTACCCCGGTCAGGCAACTGAGCTCGCCGAGCGCATCAGGACCGCCGTCGCCACCCTCAGCGACATCGGCCACGATCTGGCGATCACCGCCAGTGTTGGTGTCGCTGTGGCCCAAGATGACCAAACCGGCGATCAACTGCTGAGCGAAGCTGAGACAGCGGTCTACGTGGCAAAGGGCCGTGGTCGCAATCGCATCGCCGTGCACGATGAGGATCTTCGCTCCCGCACCGAACGCCTGATGACCGTCGAGCGACAGCTTCGCCAAGCAATCGATCGCCGAGATGTCCGTTTCGCCTACCAGCCCGTGATCGAGCTCGAAACCGGCGCCGTTGTCGGCGCCGAGGCACTGTTGCGATTGGGCGGCGATGTCGGTCTCTCGGCCGTTGAGGTGGTCGGCGCAGCCGAACACAGCGGCTTGATGGGAGCGCTCGGTGTCTTGGTACTCGAAGGCGTCGATGAACAGCTCGGCGCTTTCTTGCGAACTGCCGGAGGCGAGCAGTCGATTCAGGTCAACATGTCGGCGACACAGCTTGCCGACGAAGATCTCGTCCGAACGCTCGCTCGATTCGCCGAGGACGCAGGCATCACGCCGGGTCGCATCGCATTGGAGATCCCCGAGGTCGTGGTGCGAGACCACCGCGCCGCTGTCGAGACACTGGCCAAACTCGTCCGGCCTCGATTCCTCTTCGGCATCGACGGCTTCGGAACTGGTGCGATCTCCCACGAGGACTTGGAGGGACTACCCGTCGACTACATCAAGTTGCACCGCGGTATCACCACATCGCTCGGCCGGATGGCAGTGGAAGAGCGACGCGAGTTCGAATCCATGGTGACCACGATGGCTCGTCGCAACGTTCCCGTGATCGGCCTGGGTGTTGAATCAGAGGAGCAGGCTGGCTGGCTGCGCGATATCGGTGTCGAGCGGGCACAGGGCTTCTTGTACGCCGGCGCGGTCACGGTCGATCGGCTGCTCGCCTTGTTCGACGAAGGCGTCAGCATCACCGGAGAGAACAACAACTCCTGAAACGCCGCTGGCCATTCTGTGGCGATCGGGGGAGGGGCAGCGCTTCACGCTGCTTCGCCCTAGCCTTCTGCTTCGTATGGAGAAGTTCGGTTTCGTCGGTCTGCCAAACGCAGGCAAGTCCTCGCTCTACAACGCCCTGACCGGGGGTGGAGCGCTGGCTGCCCCGTATGCCTTCGCCACCACCGACCCCAACATTGGCGTGGCCAAGGTGTTCGACGAGCGCCTGGATGCCCTTGCCGAGATGAGCGGATCCAAGAAGCGTGTGAACGCCACCGTGCAGTTCAACGACATCGGTGGCCTCGTCGCTGGCGCCAGCAAGGGTGAAGGGCTCGGCAACAAGTTCTTGTCAGGCATCCGAGAAGTCGACGCGATCGTGTTCGTACTCCGGGCCTTCCGAGATGACGATGTCCCCGGACCACACGACCCGCTCGAGCATCTCGAGGTGGTCGAGATCGAACTCACGCTTGCCGACCTCGACACCATCGAGAAGCAGATCGACAAGCGCCGAAAAGCGGCCAGGGCCGACAAGTCGTTGCAGCCAGAGGTCGATGCCATGGCCGCAGCCCTGGTTCATCTGGAAGCGGGCACGCCGCTGTATCGAAGCGACCTCTCCGCCGAACACCGAGCTGCGCTTCGACCCTGGTTCTTGTTGACCAACAAGCCGGTGCTCGCCATCGTCAACGTCGATGAGGAACAACTCGAGACCGTCGCCGAGATCATCGCACCGGTCGAAGCTGCTCTGGGCGACATCGCTCCGGTGTTCGGCGCTTGCATCCAACTCGAAGCCGAGGCCGCCATGCTCGATGCTGAAGATCGCGCCGAGATGCTCGACGCGCTTGGCCTCGGTGAAGGCACCGTGCCGAAGTTCATCGCGACCGCCTATCACGTGCTCGGCCTGCGAACGTTCCTGACCACGGGCCCAGAAGAGAGCCGGGCTTGGACCTACCGGGTTGGCTCGAGCGCTCCGGAGTGTGCGGGCAAGATCCACTCGGATCTCCAGCGTGGTTTCATCCGCGCGGAGACCATTCGTTGGGATGATCTCGTGGAGATCGGCTCATGGTCGAAGGCGCGAGACATTGGAAAGATTCGTCAAGAAGGTAAGGACTACATCGTCGAGGATGGAGATGTGCTCGATATCCGCTTCAACGTCTGACTCGGCCGCCGAGGCCTGCTGGCTGGTGCGAGACGGCAAGGTGCTGGCATCGCTACTTGTGCCGCTCACTCGACGCGAACGCGGGCGCGGCCTGCTTGGGCGCGACGGCGTCGAGGAAGCAATGTTGATCGAGCCGGCACGATCGGTGCACACCATCGGCATGAGGTTCGACATCGATGTGGCACTTCTGGATCACGAGTATCGGGTGGTGAAGTTGCTGACGATGAAGCGTCACCGAGTGTCACTTCCTCGGCGGGGTTGTGTGGCCGTCCTGGAAGCCGAGGCGGGCACGTTCCGCGAATGGAACTTGCGACCGGGCGACGAACTCGAGGTCAGACACCTCTCGCCCGGCGACGGCGCGTGAGCGGTCGTCTTCTCGTTGTCGGAACACCGATCGGGAATCTGGGTGACCTCTCGCCGCGAGGTCGCGACGCACTGACGACCGCAGACGTCATTGCGTGCGAGGACACCAGGCGCACGGGCCGACTCTTGCAGCTCGCTGGCATTGCGAAGCGGCCGCTGATGGTTGCCAACGAACACACCGAGCACGAGCGTTCGGCCCACATCGTGGATCGCATTGCCGCTGGTGACACTGTCGCTCTGGTGAGCGATGCGGGAATGCCAGGCGTCTCAGACCCCGGACAGCGGGTGGTGGCAGCGGTTGCAGCTGCCGGGCTGTCCGTCGAGATCGTCCCGGGCCCTACGGCGGTGGTGAGTGCGCTGGTTGCCAGCGGCTTGGTCAATGAGCGATTCGTCTTCGAAGGTTTCCTCGAGCGAAAGGGTGCAACAAGGGCGCAGCAGTTGGCAGATATCGCCGTGCAACCCCGCACCGTCGTCTTCTACGAATCGCCCAAGCGAGTGGCCAAGACGTTGGTTGATCTCCTGACGGCGTGCGGACCGGACCGCCCGGTTGCGGTGGCGCGGGAGCTGACCAAACTGCATGAGACGGTCGTGCGAGGCACGCTCGCCGAGGTTGCTGAAGAGATTGCGGCCACGACGCCGAAGGGCGAGTTCGTGATCGTTGTCAGCGGTGCACTCCCGCAGGTCGTCGATTGGACCGACAACGACCTGCGTAGCGAGGTCGAACAACTGGTGGCTGCTGGGGCGAGCAAGCGTGATGCTGTGACACAGGTGGCCGTATCGACCGGGGTCTCACGGCGCCGAATCTACGACCTCTCCCACGACTGAGGCCGAGCTCGGGGGCTCGGAGTCCATCAATCGAATCGGGTCGTGCCCGTGCTCGATGAGCCAGGCTTCGAATGCCTGATTCGGCAGCGGTCGGGAGATGCCGAACCCCTGGGCAGAGTTGCATCCGAACTGCGCCAGTCGATTGAACACCCCGATCGTCTCCACGCCCTCAGCAACGACCCGCAGGCCAAGATTGTGCCCGAGCTCCACGGTCGACCGCACGATGGTCTGGTCTTCTTGTTCGTCGAGCATGGACGTGACGAAGCTGCGGTCGATCTTGATCTCGTTGACCGGGAGTTGTCGCAGGTTGACGAGTGAAGAGAACCCGGTCCCGAAGTCGTCGACCGAGACCTGCACGCCGAGCTGAGACAAGCCGTGGAGCACACGGTGGGAGCGTTCGTCGTCGGCCATCATCGTGCTTTCGGTGATCTCGAGCACGAGTTGTTGGGGATTGATCGTGGTGGAACGCAAGGTCTGTTCGACCACGGACCCGAGCCGCTCGTCCAGAAGGCTCTGGGGTGAGATGTTCACCGCAACACTGATGTCGAACCCGAGTTCCTTCCAGCGAGCGTTCGCTTGGCACGCAAGCTCGAGGACCTGTCCGGTGAGTTCTTCGATCAGTCCCGCCTGTTCGGCCACCTCGATGAAGTCGCTGGGATGAATCCGACCCTTCGTCGGGTGTTCCCACCGAGCGAGCGCTTCGGCTCCGATGAGCTTTCGGGTGGCCACGTCGATCTGAGGCTGGAAGTGGATGTCGATCTGGTGTTCTCGGAGTGCCGCTCGCAAATCGTTGAGCATCGTCGAGCGATCGTTGTCGTTCTTGTCGAGGGACGTTCGGTAGAGACTCGACCTGGTTCGTCTGGACTTCGCGTCGTACATGGCGATGTCAGCACAACGAATGAGGCTCGTTGCGTCCCGACCGTCGTGCGGCATGACTGCGATGCCGATGCTTGCACCGACCGCCACGTTGGCGCTCTGGATGTCGAACGACCGCTCGAGCCATTCGCTGATGGAGCTTGCGATCACGAGCGCCTCGTCGCTGGAGACATGAGGCATGAACACAGCGAACTCATCGCCGCCGAAGCGGGCGACGGCATCGGCGATCACGCACGCCTGGCGAATACGGCGCGCCGCCTCGATCAAGAGCGTGTCGCCAGCGTGATGTCCGAAGGCATCGTTGATCTGCTTGAACCGGTCGAGGTCGATGAGCAGGACCGCCCCCGATTGCCCATCTGCCCCTGCCTGGTTCACCAAGTGTTCGAAGTGGCTGCGGTTTGGAAGTGACGTGAGTCGATCGTGGGTTGCATCGAATTGCATCTGGGCCCGCAGGCGCTCCTTCCTGGCGGCAAGCGTCAGCTGCTGGATCATCGAGCGCAGCCTGCTGGTGTCGTCGTCGTCGAACGATGTGCTTGCGCCCATTCGGCCAGCGATGACCATGACGCCGACCAGGCCGGCATCGTCAGCGATCGGGGCGACATACGCGTCGCCGAAGCCGGCTGACGTGAGTGGGGCGGAGAGTCCGTGCGACAGTTCACCAAGTCGCAGTGGTTGGGTGCTGCGGAGTGCGTCGGCCCACGTCTCGTCGTTGATGTCGGTCGGAAGGAACGACGCCGGATCCATCTCCCGACCAGCGACGGCATCGATGGCTTCTCCGTCCTCGGTCCAGACCCGGAGCACCACGCCGTCGGCTCGGAGGGTTTCGCACATCGTTTCAGCCGCCGTCGAGGCCAGCGTTTGGAAATCGACGGCCTCGCCGAGCAGCCGGCTGAAGTCGTGGACACTGGCCAGGTCGTCATAGCGGTGCCGGAGTGCTCCGTTGGCGCGAACGACAAGCCAGATGACCGGTCCGGGGACTGCGGCAATCAGCCAGAGCTGGAGGTCGACTTCGATCGGGATGGCCGCTGATGCTGCGAACGCAACGGCGGGCATGTGAACGAATGGTCCCGTCCGGAGGTCGTTCTTGACGCGTCGCAAGACGTCGCCATCGAACTGGGCGATCGTTGCCGTCACGAACGCACCTCCGAGCATCGTGACCGCACCCAAGCTTGCCATCAAGGCAAACCACGAGCCGAGAAGGCTGTCACCCGCAAAGGAGCGGATGGCAGAGAAGAAGGTGACCGCAAGTGCTGTTTCTAAAGCGAAATGGGCGAGGTTGAACCGAAACTTGAACGATGTCGTGCGGTCCAAGGCCAAGAGGCCGATGGCTCCGCCGATCACTCTTGCGGCAACGAGCTCGTAGGGGTTCAAGATCAAGAGGCCAACGGCCATGGCGATCTCTGATGGTGAGTGACCGATCGACTGGTGTTTGATCTCGATGTTGTGGGTGAGCTGTTCGATGAGCGCGAAACCGACCAACACCAACACCGTGGCCAGGCGGTTCTCCCAGACAATGTCTGCTGGTGGACCGAACGATGCCACGAGTGCAACTGCTGAGGCCGTCGCTGCGCTGCTCATGCACGCGACCCGACGTCGAGGCGTGAACCTCGAGGCGAGTGTTGTGCTCGATGGAGAAGCTGATTCGAGTGTCATGGGCAGCAGGGGCGACGGTTGCCCCACCGAAGGATCGGCAACGTGACGCCTGGAAGAAGCTCTGGCGCTGACTGACACTCGTGATGATGACTGCGCCTATCGACGATGATCTTCGAAGCCGAAGAGAGTGACCTCGGAGCCTGCCGTCTCCCACGGAATCGGCTGCCGCCCATAGTCGATGAGCCACACTTCGAAGGCTTCTGCTGGGAGGGGCCGTGAGATTCCGAACCCTTGGGCGGTATCACAACCGAAGCTGCTCAGCAGGTCCATCACTTCTTCGGTTTCGA
Source organism: uncultured Acidimicrobiaceae bacterium (assembly GCA_964351995.1). Classification (GTDB taxonomy): domain Bacteria; phylum Actinomycetota; class Acidimicrobiia; order Acidimicrobiales; family SZUA-35; genus SZUA-35. The sequence continues at coordinate 26,129 of CAYGQE010000062.1, forward strand.
CGCCTTCGGCCACGATGTTCAAGCCCAAATTGTGACCGAGTTGGACAGTTGAACGAACAATCGCTTCGTCGTCTGGCTGATGCTGCATTGAGCTGATGAAGCTTCGGTCGATCTTCAGCTCGTTCACCGGGAGACGCCGCAGGTTGACCAGCGACGAGAAGCCAGTTCCGAAGTCATCGACTGATACCTGCACGCCGAGACCAGACAGCTGATGAAGGACTCGGTGCGAGCGTTCGTCGTCAGCCATCATCGTGCTCTCGGTGATTTCGAGCATGAGCCGTTGTGGATCGATGGTTGTGGATCGGAGTGTCTCTTCGACCATCGGTCCCAGTCGTTCGTCCAGGAGACTCTGCGGCGAGATGTTCACGGCCACATTGATGTCAAACCCCAGTGCTCTCCAGCGAGCGTTCGCTTGGCAGGCAAGCAAGAGCACCTGTCCAGTGAGCTCTTCTATCAGGCCTGCCTGCTCTGCCAACTCGATGAAGTGATCGGGTTGGATGCGGCCCTTCGTCGGGTGGTCCCACCGAGCGAGGGCTTCGGCTCCGGTGAGTCTTCGAGTGCTGATGTCGACCTGGGGCTGGAAATGGACGCTGATCTGGTTGTCACGGAGAGCGGTGCGCAGATCGTTCAGCAGTACCGAACGATTGCTGTCGTTCTTGTCGAGCGAGTCTCGATACATGCTCGATTGGATTCGTCTTGCCTTTGCGTCGTACATGGCGATGTCCGCGCGTCGAATGAGCCGGGAAGCACGATCGCCATGCTCCGGCATCATCGCGATCCCGATGCTGGCGCCGACAGCGACCTTGGCGGACTCGATGTCGAAGGGACGTTCGAGCCATTCGCTGATCGATGCGGCAATCGTCGCTGCCTCGTCAGCCGACACGTTGGGGAGGAATACGGCGAACTCGTCACCGCCGAAGCGAGACACGGCATCGTCGATCACGCAGGCGTGCCGGACTCGGCGGCCCGCCTCGATGAGCAAGGTGTCACCGGCGTGATGTCCGAATGCGTCGTTGATCTGTTTGAACCGATCGAGATCGATGAGGAACACGGCGCCGTGACCGCCGGATCGACCAGCGTTGTCGACGAACTGCTCGAATCGGCCCCGGTTGGCGAGCAGCGTCAAGCGGTCGTGGGTCGCATCGAATTGCATTTGGGTCCGCAGCCGTTCTTTGTGCGTTGCGAGACTGAGTTGCTGCACCATTCCGGTCAGCCGATCGACGTCGCTCTCGTCAAACACTTTGCTCGCTCCGAGTCGGTCTGTGAGGACCAGAATCCCGAGGGGTTCCCCTGAATCAGTGATCGGAGCGATCAGCGATCGTTCGAGATCAGATCGGGCAAGGCTGGCCCGCAGCTCGACCGGTAGATCGGGAAATCGAAGCACACCGGTTGAACGAAGAACGCCTTGCCAAACCGGATCATCAACCGTCAGGGGCAATGCCGACAGCGTGGCTTCGTTGTCGCCGACGTCGATTCGTTCATCGGCTTCACTCCAGATGCGCATGGTCGCTTCGCCTGCCCGCAGCGCTGAAGTGATGTGGGATGTCGCTGTGGATGCCATCGACTCGAGGCTCGATGATTCCCCGAGATGCCGGCTGAAATCGTGGACGCCAATGAGGTCCGAGTGTCGATAGCGAAGCGATCCATATGCCCGGAGTAGGAGCCAGATGATCGGGGCGGGCACAGCGGCGACGAGGCCGATTCTGGGATTCGTCGATAGTGGTATGGCGATGGAGGCGCCGATACCGATCACGGGCAGGTACAAGACGAACCCGGTCGTGAGTTCGTGTCTCAGACGTCCGAAGAGGTCCCCCTCGTATTGGGCGATCGCTGCGGTAACGAACATGCCGCCGAGCACCGACGCGATCATCAGACTCAACACGATCGAGATCCAAGATCCCAGGACGCCAGTACCGGCTGTCGACCGGAGGCTGGCGAACAGAAGCACGGCGACCGATGTCTCGACCGCCACGTGGGAGAGGTTGAACGCCAACTTGTGGAACGGTGGCCTTCTCGTCATGTACACACCCAGCCCGCCTCCCAACACGCGTGCGGCAACGAGTTCGTAGGGGTTCAAGGCCAGGAGACCGATCGCCAGCAAGACCTCAGATGGGGTATGCGTGACTGCTTGGCTCTTGACCTCCACCGTGAAGAGCAGCCGTTCGGAAAGTGCGAACGCTGCCATGAGCATGAGCATTGCCAGCGGGTGCTCGAGTCCGAGATTCGAGAGCGGATCGAGCAATCCCAGCAGCCCCGCCGCGGTGACGATGGCTGCGGTGGTCAAGAGCGCGACTCGATCCCGAGGGGTGAACCTCGGGACGGAGTCATTCGACGAAGCTGATTCGGTCTGGTCTTTCATGAGATTGGAGCAATACGGCTCTCCTCTCAGATCGGCACATCGCCGCCCAGATCAAGCTGCTTCGAGTGTGCCGGTCAGCCCCAGCCTGCGCCGTACCAGCCTGCGCCGTACCAGCCTGCGCCGTACCAGCCTGCG
>CAYGQE010000062.1:28722-31126 GCA_964351995.1 uncultured Acidimicrobiaceae bacterium
GCGCCGTACCAGCCTGCGCCGTACCAACCAGCGCCTTGCCACTCGTCCCAGCTCTGCCCGGTGAAGGTGACTTCACCCTCGAGCATTTGGCCGTCGAGTGAGACGTGTTGCGAGCCTCGAGCTGCCTCGAGCGTGCCCGAGCCGTCGGAGAGCGGCCAGGTCTGAATTGCTTCATCGCCCGGGGTGGCTGTTGCTGCCGCTGAAGCGATGTCGAGCAGACCGTGTCCGACGAACTTCTTGTTGCTCTTGGCGTCTTCGGTGTTCTCGATCAGCAACGCCTTGACCTGATCGGGTGAGAGTTCCGGCCGTGCCTCGAGAAGCAGTGCGATGCTGCCGGAGACGACCGCTGAAGCCTGGCTACTGCCGGTTCCTCGGAACAGGTCGTCGCCGACCCTCGCATCGGGGCTGTTGAGGTCGGCGAATGAGCCAGGAACTCGGAGACTCTCAATGCTGACACCTGGTGCCACGAGGTCGGGGTTGCGATCGCCGTTGCCGCTGGTGGAGAACTTGGCAGCCCGCGCCTTGTCGTTCTTGATCTCGGCAGCGCCGACGGCGATGACGAAGGGGTCACGGGCCGGATTCGACAGACCTTTGGCGGGGCGGCCGTCGTTGCCAGCAGCAACGACGACGACGATGCCGGCGTTCCACGCTCGCTCGACGGCGTGGCTCAGCGGATCGATCTCGTAGTCCTGAACTCCGTCGGTCCCGTAGGCCAGGTTGATCACCCGGATGTTGAGCCCGTCGGTGTTGCGGTGAGCGATGGTCCAGTCGATGCCGGCAATGACTTGCGAGACGTCGACGGCTCCGGAGCTGTTTCCTACCTTGACCGAGACGATGCCGGCGCCTGGAGCGATGCCAGAGAAGCCCGTCACGGGGTCGTTGCCAGCGATGATGCCGGCCAGGTGTGTCCCGTGGCCGTAGTTGTCACGGAACGCCAGGTCGGGGTCGCCAGCCTCGAACGAGAGATCGACGAGAGCGACGACGGAACCTTCACCGCTGAGTGCGGGGACCGGGGCTACGCCAGTGTCGATGACCGCCACATGGACGCCTTCGCCGGTCAAGCCTTGTGCCCACAGGTCGTCGGCGCCGATCTGGCTGGCGACGGTTGCCAGCGAACCTGGACCGCTGTCGACTGCGGGAGTCTCGTTCTTCCCTGTGTCGTTCTTCGGCTTGGCTGCGGCCGGTGACACGGTCGACATGGCCATCACCAATGTCGTGAGCAGGACGATGAGGAAGCGAAGGCGGCCGGGTGTGGTGCGGCGTCGTTTCATTGCTGGCATGGAAGCACTCCGTTGCTTGCAAGACGGCGGGTTCGCCACTGACTCCTCGCCCGGTCAGGCGACCAAATTGCAACCGGGCAGATCACTGTCTCGTCTTTCGCGATCGAGTTCGGAGAGAACTCGTGTGTTTTGAACAACTGGTGCTTCGGCGGTTCCGATGCCGCAACTTGAGGAGTCTGTGGAAGAAGGGGCGAAAGGCCCACTGCGAACGCTGGGCAAAATGCGACGGAATGTTGTGGGCTGCAACCGATGCTGGGAGTCAGGCGTCTCTCTTGCATGCGACGCCGCACCAACGATGCCAACCTCACACTTGCACTCTTCAGCGCTGCCCTCGGTCCGCTGATCCTCACGCTGGTTTTGCTCGTCTTGGTCTGATCACCTGGCAGACTTGGCGGCTATGGCTGTACGAGTCGACAAGTGGTTGTGGGCGGTTCGGGTCTACAAGTCGAGGGCTGTGGCCAATGATGCCTGCTCGAGCAACCGGGTGCTCGTCAACGGTGAGACAGCCAAGCCAGCGACGAAGGTGAAGGTCGGCGACACCGTCGAGGCTCGTCGGAAGGACCGAGTCATCATCTACAAGGTCGTGCAACTGCTCGAAAAGCGCGTCGGCGCTGCCTTGGTGCCAGACGCTGTCGAAGATCTGTCGCCGCCGGTGGTTTTGCCGGACAAGACCCATGAGATGATTGCCGACGTTCGTGAGCGGGGTGCGGGACGGCCCACCAAGCGAGATCGTCGCCGGATCCAGCAACTCAAGGGCCGCCCGTGAGGGACGTCGTCGGGGCCTGCCCGTTGGACTGCCCCGATGGGTGCAGTTGGGTCATCACCGTCGACGATGACGGAACACCCACCAAGATCCGGGGGAACAAGAAGCATCCGTTCACTGCTGGCAGCTTGTGCCCGAAGGTCAACCCATGGCTCGAGTACGCCCAGGATCCGTCGCGTCTGATGACGCCGTTGCGGCGAAGTGGGGTCAAGGGTTCCGGTCAATTCGTGCCGATCAGCTGGGACGAAGCCCTTGCAGAAATCTCCGAACGGCTGCTCGACATTCGAGACGAGCACGGCGGCGAAGCGATCTGGCCCTACATCGGCACGGGACACATGGGGTGGGTGCAGGGGGCCAGCGG
>CAYGQE010000063.1:0-31080 GCA_964351995.1 uncultured Acidimicrobiaceae bacterium
GGCTGGGGTGGCTCGGCCCGCTCGTCGACCACACTGCGGGGCACGGGTTGGGCGAAGGACCAGGCCAGCTCATCTGGATCCTGCTCCCGGTCGCTGCCGCCACGGTCCTGCGGTGGAAGGGCGGCGACGGATTCGCCGACGCCGGTCTTCGCCCCCACCACCGACAGAACCGGCCGTGGTACCTGCTTTCCAGCAGCTTCTACCCGATCGCCATGATCGCCGCCGCTGCCGGGGGTCTCCTCGCCAGCGACTGGGAGCTCCACGACGACTGGGCTCCGCTGCGCTTCGCCGCCATCGCTCTCGTCGCCCTCGTGCCATTCACGTTCACTGCGATTGCCGAAGAGTTCGGGTGGCGCGGCTACCTCACCCCCCGCCTCGATGCCGCCGGTGTCGGACGCCTGACCAACCACGTCATCGTCGGCGTCATCTGGGGCCTCTGGCATCTGCCATACATGACCTTGGCTTGGGACTTCACCGACGAATCGATGTGGACCCTCGCCCCCCGGATCGTCCTCGGCACGACGGTCGCCGCGGTCATCTACGGCGAGATCCGGCTCCGGACCGGCACCGTCTGGCCCGCCGTGGTCATGCACGCAGCGAGCAACGCGATCGCTGCCGGTCTCCTCGACAACAACGTCCTCGTCCAGAACGAACCAACACCGTGGATCTTCTCGCCCGGCATCGACAGCGCCGTCGTCATCGCCATCACCGGACTGGTTGCCGCCCTGTTCACCAGGCAACTGCCCCGCCACACCAACCCGACTTCTTCCTCGATCGCAACCACCCACTGAAAGGGCTCCTCATGGACACACTCATCACCAACACCTGGTACGCCGTCGAACGCTCGGCCAACCTGAAAGCACAACCCACGACCGTCGAACGGCTCGGTGCCCGCTATGTGCTGTGGCGCACTGACGATGGCGTCCACGCAGCGCCAGCCCAATGCCCCCACCGTGGCGCCAACCTCGGCGACGGCACCGTCCGCGACGGATGCCTCACGTGCCCATATCACGGCATCGAATTCGCCACTGACGGCACAGCCGTGCACCGCCCCGCCCAGGGCAACGAAACCCGCGTCCCGGCCAAGGCAAACCTGCGAACGATTGCTGCCACCGAGGCGCATGGCTATGTGTGGATCTGGCACGGCGACAACACACCGACCGCCGGCCCGGAATGGTTCGACGACAACGAACCGGCCGTGATCGTGGGCGCCGATCAGATCTGGGCTGTCCACTACTCCCGGTTCATGGAGTCAGCCCTCGACTTCCACCACGTCCCGTTCGTCCACGGCCGCTACACCCCGGGCGCCGGCCAGCAACTCACCGATATCGAACTCGACGACCAGGGCACCCGAATGGCCATGTCCGCGTCACTCACCAACCAGAAGGGACGCTCGCTCGCGGTGGCCGGCGAGGTCATCATGCCCTGCAGCCTGAAGGTCACCATCGGCTCCACCACATTCGTTGCCGTCGGCACCCCCGTCGATGAGAACCGCACCTGGGTCGCAGCGAACTACCACCCGTCCTACACCTCCCGGATCCCCGGCATCCGCTGGGTAGAGGCCTGGCTGGCCATGTTCGTCGACTTCAAACTCTTCCAACGCCAAGACCGCGCCATCTTCGAAGCCCTCGACGATGGGCCCAGCCCCCTCGAACACATGGCCCTCATGCCCGCCGACCGTGGCGCTGCGCTGTGGATCCGCCGGTGGCGAGAACTCGCCTCCCAGTCCCCTGGCGATGCCGCTGCCACGGCACCCGACGACGCCGCCTCGGAGACGCCTATGGCTCCCGACTTGAACGAGGTGCCAGCATGAAACGCACAACCAGCCTTCTGATCACCGTCGCAGCGACCACAGCGATCACGGCCGCCGCTTGCGGCTCCAACAACACCGACGTCACCGCCGCCAACACCTCGGGCTCGGCCAGCGACTCGGTGTCCGTCAGCAATCCCGGCACCGACCGGGCGCTCCTCGACGCCGTCTCCAACACCACGTTGGCCCTGCCTGATGGTTGGTTCGAGATGGCCGGCTACGGCACGGTCCTCCACGTCGACGGCGACGAGATCAACCCGCACTTCGTCACGTCGTCTACATGTGTGGTCGGGGACGGGTTCGACAACGATCTCCCCGTTGATCACGCCAGCGACGACGGTGTCATCACGCTCGACCTCGTCGGCCCGACCACCGACTACCGACTCGTCCCCCTCGCCGGGTCGTTGAGCTGCGAAACGACCGCTGACGAGACGGTCACCGCTCTCGATGAACTCTTCACCACCCACTACCCGTTCTTCCACCAGCGCGGAGTTGACTGGATCGAGGCGGTCGCCGAGATCCGTTCAGCCTTCGAGGTCGACAGCGCCTCGTTCGAGCAGTCCCTCACCTCGGTCTTGGCGGAGTTGGGCGACGGCCACACCACCCTCGACGACCTCGACATCGACCCCGACATCGACGCCTTCGGCCTCAGCGACGTCGCCACGCTCGACGAACTCGAGGCGGCGATCGGCGAAGAGTTCGACCGGACCATCGCCCGCATCGACGACGCCACCACTGATGAAACCGGTTCCGTCGCATGGGGCCGGCTCAACGCCGACACTGGCTACCTGATCATGGTTGCGTTCGAGGGCATCAGCGGCCAAGACGATGCCCTCGCCGACCGCGACGCGCTTGCGGCCGCGCTCGATGCGGCGATTGCGGATCTCGCCGAGGTCGAGCACCTGGTGGTCGACATGCGCTTCAACGGCGGCGGCTACGAAGACCTCGCGGTCCTCGCCGCCGGCTACTTCGTCGACGACACCACCCCGGCCTACCGCAAGTGGGCCCACGCCCAGCCCGACCCGTTCGTGCAGACCATCGACGTCGAACCCCAGAGTGCCTTCTTCGATGGCGAGGTGACCGTCCTGACCTCACCGTTGACGGCCAGCGCCGCCGAAGCCTTCACCCTCGCCATGGTCGAGATCGCCGACGCCACCATCGTCGGGAACCCGTCCTTCGGCGAATTCTCCGACGCCATCGACTGGACCCTCCCCGACGGCACCGAACTCACCATCTCCATGGAGAACTACACCGACCTCGACGGCACCAACCACGAAGCCATCGGCATCCCCGTCGACCTCACCGTGCCCTTCGACCAGGCCGTCGACGCAGCCATCGACCATCACCGGTCCGGCACGCCGAACAGCTGACACAACCGCCGACCGCCAATCCCAACCCATCACAAGGAAGCCGACATGCCCAACACCCAGATCCCCCCACAAGTCGCAACACCAACCCCACCTCACGAACCGACATCGTCTGCGACGCGGCCGTCCGACGTGACTTCCCCACGATCGCGGCGCTGGCCCCGCCGCACACTCGCAGTCGCCTTGCTGATCATCGCCACCGGCGCCTGGCTGACCGGCCAGACCTACCAGCTCCTTCTGTTCGCCCCGGCAGCGGTCGCCGTCGCCTCGCTCGCTCACCGGGCCATCGCAGCCAAACAGGGCCGATTGAACACGACACTGATCAAGAGCCTGCTCGACCCGGCCAACCGGCCGGCGCTGGCACAGCTTGCGCTGCGATGCACGTTGGCGATCCTCGTGGTCTTCGCAGCCGACATCGCGCTCCTCGACATCGAGGCCGGGGGCCTGCCCAGCCCAACCACGCAATGGTTCCTCGTCATCGCGCCGCTGTTCGTCTTCGTCCCGCTGCAGTTGCTCCCGACGAAGACGGTCTCGAGATCACTCAACGTCGTCGCTGCCGTGATCGTTGCGTTCCTCGGCTTCCAGCTCATCCAGGTCCACGACAACTCCAGCAGCGACGACGCAGTCACCATCGAGGCGCCGTTCGCCGGCGAATGGCACGTCCCATCTGCGGGACGAAGCTCGCTCGTGACCCATCATTGGACCCCACTCGCCGACCAGCACGACGCCGTCGACTTCGTCATCGAACAGGATGGCCGCACCTACTCCGGCGACCCCAACGACCTGGCCTCCTACTACTGCTGGAACCAGCCGATGCTCGCCCCCGCCGACGGCACCGTCGTCGCGGCCCAGGACGATCAACCCGACCAACGCATCGGCGACACCGCACACGACAACTACGCCGGCAACGTCGTCGTCATCGAATTCGGCACCGACGTCTACGTTCAACTCGCCCACCTGCGCAGTGGCTCTGTGACCGTCGAGGTCGGCGACCAAGTCCAGGCCGGCGACATCATCGGCCGCTGCGGCAACTCCGGCCACAGCCTCGAACCCCACCTCCACATGCAAGTCCAGGACACCCCCGCCTCCAACAACCACCACAACCGAGGCGACGGCGACTCCATCGCCTTCCGGTTCGACAACATCACCCACATCCGCGACGGCAACGAGACCAACGACCAGACCAGCCTGTTCCGCCGCAACGACCGAGTCAGGACACCGTCATGAACGCACGCAGCAGCCTCGCCCAACCAGACCTCGTCGGACGCCTCCAAGACCTCGCCGACAGCGCCGCCGACAAAGGCCACATCCAGTCGACAATGCTCGGCGTGCAATCCGACGACGGTTCAATCAATGTGCGGGTCGCCGCCGGCGCCGCCGAACCGGCCGATGCGTACTTCATCGCCAGCATCACCAAGATGTTCACAGCCACCATCATCATGCAGCTCGTCGACGAACAGCGTCTCCACCTCTCCGATCGGGTGATGGGCCTCCTTCCCGACCTCGACCTGGTCGGCCTCCATCGCCACGACGGGTCCGACCACACCGGCGAACTCGATGTCCGCTATCTCCTGCATCAGACCTCGGGCCTTGCCGACTACTTCGCCGGCGGCCTCGAGGAAGACTTCAAACAGAACCGCGACCGCGCCTACGACGTCGCTGACATCGTGAACATCGCCCGAACGAAGGGCGCGAACTTCCCGCCCGGCGATCGCAACGACAGACGATCGGCGTACTCGGACACGAACTACCAGCTCCTCACCGCCATCATCGAGGCCACGACCGGCACCACCTACGCCGAGGCCGTACACCAACGCATCGCCGCACCGTTCGGCCTCACGGGCACCTACGTCACCGGCGACGAGTCGCACTCACCCGGCAACCCTCCCCAACGCCTGCATCACAAAGGTCAGCCGCTCGATCTCGGTCGTGCGCTCGCATCGGAGCGAGGAGCCGGCGGCATCGTCTCCACCCTCGACGACCAACTCCGGTTCTCTGCTGCCTACCACCACGGTCAACTCTTCGACCTCCGCCACATCGCCGAGATGCACCGCTGGAACCGCCTGTTCTTCCCCATCGACTACGGCTACGGCATCATGCGATACCGACTCCCCCGCTGGATGACCGGCTTCCGGCAACTCCCCGAACTCATCGGCCACTCCGGAGCCACCAACTCCTTCACCTTCTACGCACCCGACCTCGGCTGCCACATCGTCGGCACGCTCAACGACCTCGACAAGCCCGCCCGAGCGTTCAAGCTGATGATGAAAGTCGCCAACGCCCTGCGCCAGGCGAACACCTAGACCCTCATGCCAATGACCGACCACATCGAACTGACCTTCCCCTCGGGATCACTCTCGCTCGAAGGAACCCTCACGATCCCGCACAACTCGTCGGGCCCTGCGGCGCTGCTGATCAGTGGGTCCGGACCCATCGACCGCAACTCCAACTCCCCACACCTCGCCATCAACATCATGGGAGAAATCGCAACCCACCTCGCAGCCAGCGGCATCGCGTCGCTGCGCTACGACAAACGCGGCGTCGGCAACAGCGGCGGGGACTACCTCGCCACCGGCTTCCACGACAACATCGCCGACGCCCAAGCAGCACTCGACGCGCTCCGCTCCCGCCCAGAAATCGACCCGGGCCAGATCTTCGTGATCGGGCACAGCGAGGGGGCGATCATCGCGTCCGAACTCGCTCGTGACAGCAAACTCGCCGGCGTGGCACTCCTCGCCGGCACCGCCCAAAGCGGCCGCGACCTGCTGACATGGCAGACGGCCCAGATCGCATCCACGTTGCCCAAACCGGTCCAGTACCTCACCAAGCTCGTCGGCCGAGACATGGAGCGGATCCAGTCAAAGCGCCTTGCACGAATCGAGCGATCACACCAAGACGCCGTCCGCATCCGGTTCGCAAAGCTCAACGCCAAATGGCTTCGCGAGTTCCTGGCCTACGAACCCTCCAACGCTCTCCGCCGAGCCCAGGCTCCCATCCTGGCCATCACCGGGAGCAAGGACCTCCAGGTCGACCCCGCAGACATCAACATCATCGAACAAGCCGCTCCCACACCCTTCACCGGCCACATCGTCAACGACCTCACCCACCTTCTCCGCGAAGAAACCGCCCCAGCATCGCTCCGCACCTACAAGAACCAAACACGCCGACCCATCGATCAGGGGGTGGCGGCACTGATCACCGAGTGGATGGTCTCCGTAGCCCGCGAGCGGCAAGGAACCCAGCGATGACCACCTACACGCCCAGGCCGACACCCAAGCGTTCCAAACGTCGTCGACCGAACCGCTGCCTCGTCGGGCAACCAACCCGAAGGTCATGGCTTGAGGGCAGCATCGACGCGGCTCTCCGCAGAAGCGTGTGAGCTTTCTGTGAGATCTCAAAAAAGAAAGAGGCTCGCACCGAAGTGCAAGCCTCTGACCAGGACATTTGGTGGCGGGGGTAGGATTTGAACCTACGACCTTCGGGTTATGAGACAGACGAGCTAGTTTCCGGGTCACCCGGCCTGACCAGCGGATACGCCCATTCTCGCAGGTCAGAGGCCGTTTTGTCGATGGGTCGGTGGTCCCCTCTGCTTCCCGCTCGACCCCGTTGTTTACGGTTGTGCTGTTACCTGTGTGTTACCTCGATCGGCACAAACCAACGGAATCCGAAGCCGCCGAGACGACCACGCTCCGTGGGATCACGCCATCACGGCACGATCTCGAACCCGGCGACATGAGCCGGTCGCACGACACTGAAGTGTCGCCGATCGAGCGTCGCGATCGTGTCCTGCTGCAACTGCTCGGCCAACGCGATCAGGCTGGCATCGGTCCCGCCGAGCGGGAGATTGACGTAGGTGTCGACCAGATCGGCGATCCGCTCGAGATCGCCTCCGTTCAACTCGTCAATGAGAAGGTCACCGTCGGCGAGAGATCTGAAGAATCTGGCCTCGGCCCGCGCGCTGATCCGCCGACCGATGAGGTACGCAGCCTCGGCCACGACCAGCGCCGTCGTGCGAAGCGGACCAGCAGCCCTTTGCAGAAGGTCAGCGCACGCCTCGTGATCTGGATCCGCCGAATCGGCGGCCGCTACCAGCAGGCCGGTGTCGACGATCAACACGATCAGTCGCGCCCGAAGCCCTCATCGAGCATCTCGTCAGCGTCCGCGGCGCGTCGACCATCAGTCGACGCACCAAGCGCTACGAACCCGAGCTTCCGCTCCTCGGCCTCCGACTCGGTCGGCAGAGCCGATGCCAGCTCGGCGACGACGGCATCCAAGCTCACTCCGCGACGATCTGCTTCGCGCTGCAAGCGTGCGAGCACCTCGTCTGACAGATCAAGCGTCACTGGCATCCTCCCATCGTAGTGCCACCTCTGGAATCCGAACCAGCAGCAGACCGCGCCAGGCAGTCTCGCCCGACCGAGCAAGCGAGATCTCCCACGTCAAGCCCGGAATCGTTCGACACCCCACTCGGATGCCCCGTCTTGCGTGGCGAGGCGCGTGATTATGGGCGCCCCGTGCTCCCGTTCAGGTCAAACACTTCGGCCGGTTCCCGAGTGGTGGTTCGAGCGCTCGAGTTCGGGACTATGCGCCGGCTGCTTCGGCTCGAACCGGCCCCACGCACACGCAGTCGGAACTCACGGCAGGGATGGTGTGTGTTCCCGAACGAACGGTAGGAGCAGCTCCAGAATCGGTTTGAGTGTCGGTGCGAACTCGAACGTCGAGTTCTGGAGCAAGGTGGTCGCCGCTCTCGAGTGCACGATCGGGTGGAGCGTGTCGACCTCTTGGCCATGGTGGAGAATGAGCGTCGCCGGCACCGTGAGCCCAGCGAGTTGTTCATCGGTCATGCCGAGCGTGGTCTTCTGGCTGTACGACTGCAGGTGTTCTCCCGCCACCTTCATCGCCCCAAGGAACTCAGCAACATCTTGGCGCATCAGGTCTTTACGACCCTCAGGACCGTTGCGGTCGACATACGCACTCCACAGCGGCGTCTTCGCCACCTCCTCCATCGAGGTCAGGCTGTCGTCGTTCACGTACTTCAGGTAGTACTCCTCTGGAAGCTGCGACGCAGCGATCGGGCCACCAGTCAACGGAGCGATCACGAACGCAGCGATGTCGTCGGGGTAACGCTCGGCCAAGACCATGTTCGACCTCGCGCCCGACGACATCCCATAGAACGCGGCCGGGCCCACGCCGAGCCGCTCGATGAGCACGTGGAGATCCTCCGCCTCCTCGATCGAGAGCGGCTCGGTGCCGAAGTTGATCCCGGACCGGCCCATGTTTCGGCGATCCCAGATGATCACCCGGAAATCAGGGGCCGCCGCGGCCACATTCCTGGCGAATCCCCCGAACCCGCCGATCTCGCCCATCCCGCCCGGCGTCACGATCAGGGGGATGCTGGCGTTTGGGTTGTAGATCTCGACGTACAACGTCACGTCGCGTTGGGGGCGGAGGTCGACGGTCAGCTTTTCGCATTCGAGATCGTCGACTCCCGGTTCCGGAAGTGCGTTGAAGTAGACCGCGAAGTATGAGTTGTTCGACGCGCCCTTGAAGAGCGTGACGTCTTCTTCGGGCTCGACATCGTCAGTTTCCGTGTTGTTGGGTGCGGCGTCATTGGTCGCAGTGTCGTTGGTCATGTTCGGTCCGATCGGTAGATGGTCAGGAAGTCGTCGCCAAGGAAGGCCGTCGAGCATGTAGCAGACGACAGATTTCAGTTGGGTTCGTGTGGGTCGAGATCGTGAGATCGCTGAGATGGCGGCGAATTGGCCGAGGATGTACTGGACGACCGCAGCGGGTTCGGTCGAGGGCGCCAATTCACCGTCGGCGATTGCCTGCTCGACACGGCCGTGCACCGATGCAACGAGGCGCCCTTCCAGTGAGTTCAACGTCGACGCAACGGGTCCGGCGACGAAATCGCCGGACGATCCGACGTCGCCCATGAAGCAACCGTCGGGCAGTTCGTCGGTGAGTGTTCGCTCGGCAAACCGCGCCAGGACGGACTCGAGACCGTCGAACAACGTGCCGGCCTGATCGAGGTCGCGCTCCGCTGGCTCGATGTGCTCGTCGTGGTAGGCCTCCAGGGCGGAGGCGAAGATGGCCTCTTTGTCGCCGAGTGTTCGACACAGCGTGGGCTTGGTGACCCCGAGCTCAGCGGCGATGTGATCGAGTGTCGAACCGTCGAATCCTCCCCGCCAGAACATGTCGACGATCACCGGCATCGCCTCATCGGGATCGACCGCCCGCTTACGTCCAGCTGGCATCCTCTTCCTCCGATCCGGTGTCGTCCACACCTGCATGGAACAGGTTCGATATCGTACCCTACAGTACGATTTGGAAAGTCCGCCACGTATCGGCGATGCGCCGCTGGAATTCGATCTCCGTGTCCTCGAGCGCAGCGATGGGCTGCAAACCACCGGACTGACGGCGGACCGACTTCCGTTCCGTCATGGAACGGATGGATCTATGCTCGTTGACGTGAAGCGTGTGGATACTTCTGACTGGCCGTGCACGATTGCGCGCAGTGCAGCAGTGCTCGGTGACCACTGGAATCTGCTGTTAGTCCGTCAGGCGTGTCTCAGCACCCGACGTTTCGACGACTTCCAGCGTGAGCTCGGCATCGGTCGCAACATCCTCACGCGCCGCCTCAACCAACTCGTCGACGAGGGAATCATGCAGCGCGTCGAGTATCAGAGCCATCCGCCCCGATCGGAGTACCGACTGACCCAGCAGGGACGCGAGGTGTATCCGATCCTCGCGGCGATGGCAGCGTGGGGTGACCGGTGGCTCAGCGGGCCCGACGGCACGCCGCTCGTACTGCACCACACGGCGTGCGACCACGACATGCACGCCGTCGTGGTGTGCAGCGAGTGCGACAAACCGATCGACGTCCGAGAGATCAGGGCACAGCCTGGACCTGGCTACCGAGCCGATCACGAGCCGTCGGCGACCGTCCGACGACCGTCCGACGACCGTCCAGTCTGAGCAACGGGCGAGAGACGAGCAGCTCACCGTGCACCACCTCAACATCACCACCCGAATCACCAGCGCGGTACGAGCGTGACCGCCGTCGATGCCGGCACGCGCCGCAGGACGCTCGCCACCCGCAACGGGAGGAGCCTGGCCCTGGTGGTCAGCGCGGCCGGTCTGATCACATCGATCAGCCTGGGGGCGCGAGCGACGTTCGGCTTGTACCTCGACCCCGTCATCGCTGACCTCGGCACCGGGCGAAGCATGTTCAGTCTGGCCGTGGCGATCCAGAACATCGTATGGGGACTCAGCCAACCCATCGCCGGCGCCGTCGCCGATCGCTACGGCGCCGCCCGGGTCCTCAGCGTCGGCGGCGTCGGCTATGCCGGCGCGCTCGTGCTGATGGCGAACGCGCAATCCGCCACGGTGTTCATGCTGTCGGCCGGGTTCCTGTTGGGCATGGCCACCGGCGCGGCGAGCTTCTCGGTCGTGCTTGCCGCCGTCGGTCGCATGGCACCGCCGAAGCACGCGTCGATGGCGCTCGGCATCGTCACCGCGATGGGTTCGGTCGGGCAGTTCGTGTTGATCCCGTTGACTCGCGAACTCATCGACGGCAACGGCTGGCGCAACACCGCCCTGCTCTTGGCGGTGTTCGTCGCCTCGATCGTGCTGTTCTCCGGGCCGCTGCGGGGCAAGGCTGTCGAGCAACAGGGCCCGGCCGAAGTCGAGCCGACAGCGGCGCGCCCGGCGGTGTCGTTGGCCCAGGAACTCCGCCGGGCGTCGCGCCACCGTCCGTATCTGTTGCTGAACGTGGCGTTCTTCGTCTGCGGGTTCCACGTCACCTTCATCGCCACCCACCTCGTGTCCTACGCAGGTGATGTGGGCGTCGGCCGCGGCCCGGCATCGACCGGACTGGCGCTCATCGGTCTGTTCAACATCTTCGGGTCACTCATTGCCGGGTATCTCGGCAGCAGACGACAGAAGACGTATCTCCTGTCCGCGATCTACGCCCTGCGGGGCATCGTCATCACAGCCTTCGTCCTCATCCCCGTCAGCGGTACGACGGTCGTGGTGTTCGGCGCTGCGATCGGTCTGCTGTGGCTGTCCACGGTGCCGCTCACGGGCGGCATCGTGGCCGCCCAGTTCGGCACGGCCCACTCGGGCACTCTGTTCGGTCTCGTCTTCCTCTCCCACCAAGTCGGTGCCTTCATCGGGGTCTGGGTCGCCGGGTTGTTGGCCGACGGCACCGGCAGCTACGCGGTGGTGTGGTGGATCTCAGTGGCCCTCGCCGCTCTGGCCGCTGTGTTGCACCTGTTCATCGACGAGCAGCCGGCACCGCCCGCTCCGGCACAGTCGCCCGCCGCCGGAGCGGGTGGTCTCGCACCGGCCGGCGCGGCGGTGGTCATCCTCGTCGTCGGTGCTGCCGCAGCCTTGACCGCACGACCGACCGAGGCCGGCACCAACGAGGCGAGGTCGATCATCTGCGTGCTCCACCCTGCCGACTCGAGCTGACTGACGACGATCCCGAGGCCATCCGGTCTGCGGGCCGCTGCCACGCCGACGGTTGTGCGTTCACCAGTCGAGACGAGATCGATCGGATGGGTTGCATGATGATACTCTCCCGTCTCCGTTCGTCTGAAGGAGGCAACCAGTGAAGATCTCGATGGCACTCGGGGCGGGAGCGAGCCTCGACCCCACGGCGCTTTCCCGTCAGGTGCAGGACCTGGAACGCGCCGGGGTCGACCTCGTCTGGGGTGGCGAGATCTACGGCTACGACCTGGTCTCGACGCTGACCTGGGTGGCGGCGCACACGTCCAGGATGCAGATCATGACCGGCATCCTGCCGATCTACAGCAGGACCCCGGCGTTGATCGCCCAGACCGCCATGACCATCGACACGCTCTCCGAAGGTCGCTTCATCCTGGGGCTGGGCACGTCGGGGCCCCAGGTCATCGAGGGCTGGCACGGTGTGCCGTTCGACAAGCCGCTCGGTCGGACCCGTGATGTGATCGAGATCTGCCGCAAGGTGTGGTCGGGCGGCAGGGTCGAACACGATGGGCGAGCGGTCAGCCTCCCGTTGCCGGAGGGCGAGGGCAGCGGGCTGGGCAAGCCGCTGCGTCTCATGTGCCAGCCCCTTCGCCGCGACATCCCCATCGCGGTGGCTGCGATCGGGCCCAAGAACGTCGAAATGACCGCAGAGGTGGCCAACGTCTGGCAACCGATCCACTTCCTCCCCGAGAAGTTCCACGACGTCTGGGGCGAATCGCTCGCAACCGGCCGGGCCAGGCGGGCACCGGAGCTCGGCGAGCTGGAGATCGTGGCCGGCGGAACCGTCGCCCTCGGCTCCGGGCCACTTGTCGAGTCGGCCCGCAAAGCGATCCGCGACAACGTGGGCTTCTACGTCGGCGGCATGGGCGCGCGTGACAAGAACTTCTACAACGACCTGTTCCACCGCTACGGCTACGAGCAGGAAGCCAAGGACATCCAGGATCTGTTCCTCAGCGGAAAGAAGGCGGAGGCCTTCGCCGCGGTACCCGACGACTACGTCGACCGCGCCAGCCTCACCGGTGACGAAGGACGGGTGCGCGAACGGATCGCCGTGTACAAAGAAGTCGGCGTGACCTACCTCGACATCGCGATCCCGGAGGGCACCGAGGAACCGCTCACGGTGATCGAGAAGATCAAGGCCTGGGCCGAGTAACGCACACGTTCAGTCCTCGATCCCGCGATCGGTGACCGCCATCAAGGTGGCCGTCATGGTCGCGATGGGTCGATCTGGCGCGCTTGCGTCGACGATCCTGCCCTCGGCAACGGTGAGCGTGCGTCCTGGTTTGACGACGCGACCTGTGCCTTCGAATCGTTCTCCGTCGGCGGGACGAAGCAGGTTGAGTTTGTACTCCACGGTCAGGACCGCATGGCCAGCGGGCATCAGGCTGAGAGCGGCCCACCCGCACGCCGAGTCGAGCACCGTGCCGAGCGCGCCAGCGTGGATCAGACCGTGTTGTTGCGTCAGGCGGTCGTCGTGATCGAATGCGAGGACGACCACCCCTGGATCGATGGCGGAGATCTCGACACCGAGGGTCTTCATCATCGACTGTCTCGAGAAGCTGGCCAGACAGCGCTCTCGCCAGTTCGGGTCGGACGGAACGAACATCAGCGTCGGCTCAGAAGACCGGGAACACGGGCTGATCGCCGAGTCGTTCCGATCGGGCCAGGGCGTAGACGACTTCCCAGTCGCCGTGGACACGGCGGGCGATGTTCTCCAAGATCTCGATGACGACGGCCACACCCCGGGGGTCGGTCTCTGGTCGCGGCTCGCCGACGCTGATCGCGAGGTCGTCGAGATGGAGCAGGACCTCGATCAGCCGTGTGCGACAGAAGTCGTCGAGGGTGAGCATGCGCCCGCCCAGGGCGCCGATCAGCCGATCGGAGGGCTCGTCGGCCAGTCGCTGACGGAGGTGTGCTGCCAGGTCGGAGCACTTCGTCGCCATGGCGGCGTGACCGATTTCGGACTCGTCCGCCGACACCCGTTTGATCTGTTCGTGGATCGGTGAGTCCACCGCAGCATGGAAGTAGGTCACCGGTGTGAGCAGGTCACCGTCGGGTTGGGCGTCTGCCGGTGTCCGGTCCAAGTAGGCGACGGTGGCCCCGGCAGCCCGCACGAGGTGCGCCGCCAGCCCACCAACGGTCATCCCCTCCAGCGCTGACGGCTCGGCCCACGCATCGCCGACCGATGGACGACTCATCAGCTCTGCTGCCGCCTCGACCGCTTCGACCACCAACAGCCGTACGGCAACCGAATCGGTCGACGAGTGAGCCGGCGGCGGGGTGGGCATGTGAGACCCCATCTCCGGTGTGCGGATGTTGGGATCGAAGAACGTGTTTTCCTCGGTGGTAGCGGTCATCGGGTCTCCTCGGTGACAGAGATGGTCGGTGGAAAGTGGGTCGCCTGGTCGCGTTGGATCGGACCCCGCGCTGGAGATTGGAGGTAGCAGGGGCGCCTGATCCTCTCGAAGTGGCTTCGTCGCCCGCAATCCCCCGAGACTCAGGGTTGCCGGCCGACGAACCCGATGAGCTTGTCCTGGGCGCTGGCGTCGTCGGGAACCGCTACCGCCGGGCCGAACATCCTTTCACTTCGAAGCATGTCTTCGGGAAGCCGTTGGAGCCCCATGAGCGTTGACTCGGCGGCAGCCTCGGGAAGGGTGGCATCGACGCCGATCGCCCGAGCCAAGTCCCACGAATGAACCAGTAGGTCGGCCGTGATGAGGCCGGCAACGGCTGGTTTCGGTGTGCCTCCCAGTGCTTCTGCTGTGCCCTCCAGGTTGGCCGGGTCGGCGAGCGCCGTCGCGAGCGCAGGCTTCAAAGTCGCCCATTCGCCGTCGGGATCGACATCGGCGCCGAAGACGCCGGCGCCTCGCCCCTGCCAGTGCATCGCATGATCCACGAGCTCCCGCACAGTCCAACCTTCACAGGGGGTCGATTTCTCCCAGTCGTCGTCGCCAACCTGGCCGATCACTTCGTCCCACTTGTCTGCGGCAGCAGACCAGACGTCACCAATGCTGTCCATTGTCTCGTTCCTCCTGTCGGTCGTGTCTGCATCTTCGCACACGCGCCTGCTGGCTTCACCGAGTTCGAGGGCTCCGTCCGATCCCTCTAGCGAGGAACGTCGAGTCCGCAACTCTTGATTCGTCGAAAGACGGTGGCTCGCGAGATCCCAAGCCTTTCCGCTGCCTCAGCCCGGGTCGAGGATGATGCAATCGCCGAAACGATCGCGTCCGCCTCTTGTTTTCGAAGTCCGTGAAGCGGGAGCCGGCTCTTCTGATGTCGAACGCTTCGTGGCAAGTGCTCGATTGCGAGAGATTCGGATCGGGGTTTCACGCCGCGCATGGTCGAAAAGCTCAACGACGAGATCGTCTCCAAAGCGCAAAGCGTGATCGATGAGATCGCCGACAAGGGTTCCATCGACTTCCTCACCGAGGTCGCAGCCAACCTGCCGCTTGCCCTGATCTGTGACCTGATGGGGATCGCAGAGTCCAACTACGAGCTCGTGTTCGACATAACCAACATCATCATGTCCACCGGTGGCCCCGAGTTCATCGAGGAGGGCGCCAACCCGATCGAGGCCTACCTCGGAGCCGGTGTGACCCTCGCCCAACTCATGCACACATTAGCCGCGGAACGGCGAGCCAATCCCACCGACGATCTAACGACCGCCCTCATCACCGCCGAAGTCGACGGCGAGACCCTCACCGACGACGAACTCGCTTCCTTCTTCGTCCTCCTGTGCGCCGCCGGCAACGAGACCACCCGCAATGCCACGAGCCACGGACTGCGACTCCTCACCGAGAACCCCGACCAACGAGCACGGACCGTGACACAAGACGGCGTGCAGCTCGGCAACCACACGTTCAATGCAGGCGACAAAGTGGTGCTTTGGTACGGATCGGCCAACCGCGACGAGCGGGTCTTCGACCGCCCCCACGAGATGGACATCACACACCGCGCCTCGGCCCAGGTCGGGTTCAGCGGGCCAGGCCCCCACTTCTGCCTCGGCGCCCACTTCGCACGGCGACAGCTCGCCACCATTTTCCCCGAGCTGCTCCATCGACTCCCCGACATCCAGATGGTGGGCGAGCCGGACTATCTCCGTTCCAACTTCATCAACGGCATCAAGCACATGACCGCAGAGTTCACACCTGTCAGCTGAGGCCAGGGCTCGTCAAGCACCAGCGCACGCCAATCAACCGGGCTCGATCGGGCGGCCTTCGTGATCGGAAACGTGTCAGCACAATGGGGACCTCATCGATCCCGGCCTTGACCGGGGCCGCATACCTGGTAGCCATGCCGTCCAACTCACCGCACACAGCGGCACCCTCGGACAGGATCAGCCCAGCGGTCGGATCCTTCGCCGCATCCCCGAGTTGCAGGACGACACTTGGCCAAGCTCTTGAAGCACCGACCTCCTCAGAATCCGAAAGCGACCGGCAAGAAGCGGCGCCGGTAGGTTCCAGCGACGTAATCTCGTCGGGCAACCAACCCGAAGGTCGCCAGACGACCTCCAGACCGTTGACCAGCGGCGATCCGGGCCGCAGATCGTCGACGACGTGTGAGATCTGGGTGAGATCTCACACGCCGAAGGGACGCAAAAGAGGCCCGCACCGAAAGTGCAGGCCTCTGATCAGGGAAAATGGTGGCGGGGGCAGGATTTGAACCTGCGACCTTCGGGTTATGAGACCGTTGATCTAGTTTCTGGCCCACCCAGCGTGACCAGCGGATTCATACATTCTCCCAGGTCAGGAGCGGTTTGTCAGTAGGTCGATGGTCCCCGCTGATGCCTTCTGCATCCCGCTGTTTACGGTTGGAATGTGCCATCTACGCGCCATCGACGTACTGCGGAGGTCAGCCGCCGATCATCGCCTTCATCTGATCAATTTCGATCTGTTGACCCGCGATGATCGCTTCTGCCAGTGCCAGCACTTCGGGATTCGATCCAGCGGCCTTGACGATCTGCGCCATGCCGACGGCTCCCTCGTGGTGGGCGATCATTGCTGTTGCCCACGCAACATCAAACTCGGGCCCGTTCACTGAAGTCAGAACTGCCATGTCCTCGGCCGACATCATGCCATCCATGCTTGCCATACCTTCCATTTCCTCCATACCGTCCATGCCTTCCATGTCCATCGGCTGACCCCAGCCTTCGAGCATGCTCGTCATCTGAGCGACCTCAGGATCTTGAGCCCCCTGAATCTGCGTGGCCAAGGCCTGGATCTCGGCGCTGGCTCCTGCTTCAGACGTCAACGCTATCTCCGCCATCTCAACCGCTTGATTGTGATGAGGAATCATGCTCTGGGCAAAAACGACATCGGCATCGTTGAACTCAGTGGACGCCGAGGCTTCGGCAGTCACGACTAGGTCATTTGATGCGGTCTGGCTATCGCTCGAACATGCAGCGAGGAGAAGAGAGCCGGCGCCAGCCGCCAGCAAGAGGGGGCGAATGGAGGAGCGCATGTCTTTGTCTCTGGTTCTGTGAGAGGTCGCCGCGATTGCGGCTACGACGCAATGTAGGACCTGAGCAAAACGAATGGATGTCACCTACCTGTGAAATGGGACTCAGCCCTTTTGCGTCGAGCATCCTGCATCGACGGCATCTCACAGTCGGCACATCTCGACTGGACCGCTCGTCAGTTACTGGCGTGGCTGCCGTGGTCGGATGTCTGGGCCGCGAACCAGTCGTGGATGGCTGCGATCAGCTCGGGTTCGTTGCTGGTGTAAGTGAGCGTGGCGCCGTCGTCTCCAACAGTGAGCTGTACGTCGATGCCTTCATAGCGGTCCTTGAGCGTTGCGAGGCCCGGCATCGACTCGCCATGGATCGCCTCAGGATCTGAGAAATCGCCAGTACTGAACTTGGCAGCTTCTTCCGTCAGATGCTCAACAATCATCCCGACGTTGGCCTCATCAGATGGATCATCAGCGATGACCTCTTGAATCCCACCCGTCTCGGTGTCAGTAAAGATGTGCGTCGTCGCGTCAAGATCGAATGGCATCACCTCGGCCCCAGCCGCGGCAACTTCCGCTTGACGCTCCGCCAGCTCGTCGGAGCCGCCACAAGCAGCGAGGCTGAGCACCACTGCAAGAACGAACGCGATTGGGTGGTTAGCGGAGTTCATCTGCTGCTTCTCTCAAGAGGTGAAGGGACTCGAGGACCTGGGCATGCTTCGATGTGTCGATTGCGCCGAGTAGCTGATCGAAACGTTCTGCCCGAGCGGCCAGGACATTCATGGCAACTTCTTGGCCGTGGTCCGTTAGGTGAATGCGACGCACTCGTTTGTCGGCCTCGCATGGGTCGGACTCCCTCGTGGCCCATCCCCTCCGCTCCATCTGGTCCACCAAGCGACTGACCGAGCTGGTGGTGAGACCGAGCCGGTGCGCCAGGTCTCGCTGGAGCATGGGTCCGACCGTGACGAGTTCGCAGATGGCGTGTGCGGTCGAAACTGACATCGGTTGACCGCACGGAGTGCTGTCACTTCGAAGCACACCAAAGGCATGGATCAGCCCGACAAACTCCTGGGCATGCGACTGCGTGGCTGTTGACGACATTCACAGACCCTACGGCAATAGTTGCAACCTGCAACTATTCCGCGGAGAGACTCACGTCGTACGAGACCGTTGGCTCAGCTTCGCTCGGCGAGGTCCGCCGCAAGCAGCGGGAGCTGTTGCGCGAAGTCGGGCATGAACGCAGTGAGCGTCGCTGGGCCGAAACCAGCGAAGTAGAGCCCGTGAGCAGCGCGGAAGGGCGGCTGGTCGGCCAATGGCCAACCGTTGTCATCGAGGAACTGGGCGGGCACGAGTTGCTCGAGTCCGGTGCGGTACCCCGTAGCTGCGATGACGGTGTCGACGTCGAGATGTTCGCCGCTACGGAGCACCACGTGGCCCGGTTCGAAGTGGTCGACGGTGTCGACCACAGCGATCAGGCCGTTGCGCACGTCCGCGATGAATCCACTGTCGACCGTCGGCCCGCTGATGCTCGAGACGTCAGCCAAGGTGAGGTCGGGGGGCCCGAGGCCAAGCGGTTCGAGGTCGCCGTGGCGTATTCGTTGGAACCAGCGGCCGCTGGATTCGATGACTCGTTCGGGGAGGTACTTGGCCATGCGACCGAGTTGTGTGATCGAGATACCGAACGTCTCGCGCTCGACGAAGAGCGGCTTGGTGCGAACTGACAATGTGACGGCCGCTGCGTGCTCGGTGAGGAGGTGGGCGATTTCGGTGCCTGAGTTGCCGCCTCCCACGACCAGGATGCGTTGTCCGGCAAAGTCAGATGGGCGTTTGAATTGAGCTGAGTGGATGAGGTTGATTCCTGATGAGTTTCGGCCGCGCCAGTCGGGTGTGAACGGGACGTTGGCTCTGCCGGTCGCTACGACGACGTGTGGTGTGACGTGGCTGCCTTCAGGTGTCGTGACGCGCCACGCCGCATCTTCTGGAGTCACAGCTTGCGCCGTCGTCGTGATGCGTTCGAAGTCGAGAGAGTTCGCCACGTCGGCGAGGTATTGACCCCACTCGTTACCGGTTGGCCATTTGGCCATGTTCTTTGGTGTTGGGTGATTGGGGATGGTGCTCGAGGTTCGGTCGGTGTTGAGGTGGAGCGCGTCGTATCGCTGTGTCCACGTCTCGCCAACGTGACGGTCGGGGGCGAGAATCGTCGGTCGGATGCCGCGTTCGTTGAGTGCCGACGCGACCGTGAGCGCTGCGTGGCCTGCGCCGACGATGATGACGTCGTGGGTGTTCATGAGGCCTGGGCGAGGGCGTCCGGGGTGAGGTCGAGGCGTCGCAGGAGTTGCGCGTTGGCGGCGACGACGATGGTGGAGAAGCTCATCAGGAGTGCACCGACCGCTGGCGGGAGGACGAACCCGATGGGGGCGAGCACCCCAGCGGCAAGTGGGATGGCGAAGACGTTGTAGCCAGCGGCCCAGGCCAGATTCTGGAGCATCTTGCGGTAGGAGGCTTTGGAGAGTTCGATCACGCCGAGAACGTTTCGGGGGTCAGAGGATGCAAGGACGACACCGGCAGACTCGATGGCCACGTCGGTGCCGGCGCCGATAGCGAGTCCGACATCGGCTCGGGCCAGGGCAGGAGCATCGTTGACGCCGTCGCCAACCATGGCAACGGTGCGGCCTCGCTTCTGCAACTCGATCACGGCTTGATCCTTGTCGGCAGGAAGGACTTCGGCGAAGACTTCATCGATGCCGAGACGTCGTGCCACGTGGTCCGCGACAGCATCGGAATCGCCGGTGATCATGACAACCTGGATGTCACGTTCGTGAAGGGCATCGATGGCGTATTGGGATTCAGATCGGATGTCGTCTTCGAGGGCTATGGAGCCGATGATCTGATTGTCGACGACGACATGGAGCACAGCGGCTCCTCGTTGTTCCCAGGTGGTGATCTGTTGCTCGAGCTCTGCTGGTGGTTGGAGTTCGAGCGAGCGGAGCAGCGATGGCCCGCCGATGGCGACCTTTCGGCCGTCGACCGTTGCTTGCACGCCTCGCCCGGTCATCGACTGGAAGTCCGACGCCTCCGGAGGTGTGATGTCGTCGGCCGAAGCGCGAGCGACGATGGCTCGCGCCAAGGGGTGTTCGCTGTCGGCTTCGACTGCGGCTGCGATTGAGAGCAATTCGTAGTCATCGCCGTCGATCGCAGCCAGTGCGGTGACGGCGTGCTCGCCTGCGGTGAGCGTGCCGGTCTTGTCGAACAAGACGGTGTCGACTTTGCGCATGCGTTCGAGCGCGATCCGGTCTTTGACGAGGATGCCGTTGCGGGCTGCCATTGCCGTCGACAGCGACACCACCAAAGGGATAGCAAGGCCGAGGGCGTGGGGGCAAGCGATGATCAGCACGGTGACGGTGCGGATGAGCGCATCGTCGGGTTCACCGAGGAGCAACCAGACTGTCGCCGTGATGATTGCGGAGGCAATGGCGACGTAGAAGAGGAGAGCAGCCGCACGGTCGGCGATTGCTTGAGCTCGTGATTTGGATTCCTGCGCTTGACCGACGAGGCGCTGGATGCCGCCAAGGGCGGTGTCGTCGCCGATGGCGGTGACCTCCATGCGAATGGTGTTGTCGGTGGCGACGGATCCGGCGATGACGTCGTCGCCCTCGGACCGTGGCACTGGCTTGGATTCGCCGGTGAGCATCGACTCGTCGAGTTCGACAGCTCCTTCAACGATGCGGCCGTCGGCGGGTACCCGGCTGCCCGAGCGAACGAGGAGACGATCACCCACCTCGAGATCGGCGACGCGAATTGTGGAGACGTCGCCGTTGGCATCGATGCGTTCGGCTTCGTCGGGCAGGAGCTCGGCAAGCGCAGCGAGGGCGCCTTGTGCCTGGCCGATGGCTTTCATCTCCTGCCAGTGGCCGAGGAGCATGATCACGATCAGGCTGGCGAGCTCCCACCAGAATTCGAGGTCGAGCGCGTCGGACAGCGACAGCAACGACGCAGCAAACGCCACGGTGATCGCCAAGGCGATCAGCAGCATCATGCCCGGCTGACCCCGCTTGGCTTCGTCCCGACCGCCGGTGAGGAATGGTCGCCCGCCATAGACGTAGATGACGGTGCCAAGGACCGGGGCAATCCAGTTTGATCCGATGAACGACGGGTCGTAGTTCAGCCATTCCTGGATCTGGTTGGAGAACACCAGCACGGGAACCGCCAGTGCGAGGTTGGCCCAGAACAACTTCCGGAACATCTCGGCGTGGCCCTCATGCCCGCCGTGTCCGGCGTGCTCATCATGGCCGCCGTGGTTCTCGTGCGCACAAGGATCATCTGCGTCAGAATCGCTTTCAACGCCAGAGCCAACAGCTGCAGGCACATGACGGCCTGTTCCTCCTTGCCGATCAGAACTGTGGCTTGCGGGGGTGTGATTCGTTGCCATTGCTTTCTCGATTCGAAACGGTTCGGGTTGGGGCGTGCCACCTGTCCAGTTCGCGAACTTCACTTAACCGCTACCGCGCGGCCTGTCGTCATGCGTCGGCCCGATACACGACCTTCACGTCCCAGTGAGAGGGGTTCCCATAGCGTTCCGAATTGAAACGACAATCTGTAGCAATAGCCCCTCCGAAGAACAATCCCGTGTCATCTCCAGTAGCTCGCAGATCCCGTGGAGTTCCAAAGATGAGCAAACAGCGTCCCGGTGGGAGCTGCGGGAACTCGACCGGCGCCCGAGAACAGGTTGCTGCGAAGTAACGAGACTCGACCAGAGGCGGCAACGAGGCTCGTAGCGACGATTCACCTTTGAGTCCGTACACTCACCAAATGCGACACTTTGTAGTAGTCAGCGAACCCTCTAGACAACACCTCCGGAATCGATTGCCCTTGATCAGCGCTGTCGTGCTCGTCCTGATGTCCATCTCAATCACCCTTGCTTTGGCAATCAGCACCAATGATGCAGCCACCCCTGCAGTCTCGTCGGCAGTCCGCACGACAGAGAGCACCAGCGCCCCCTCAGGCCTCGGCACCGCTGGCACTCTGGCAGGATTCGCCCTTCTGGGAGGCTGGGCGGTCGTCGGCGGCCTCATGTTCACGCGAGCAGATCGTCGCCGCGTCACGGTTGAAGCCACTCCCCCACAAGAGTGACTGGGACCCGGGCGGCGACCGCCAAGGTCGTTGCTGTCATGGCCCTTTGGGCTGCGTGTTTTCCGCTCATCACCACAGGTTTGACGTTGGCTCCGCACCTGACCTTTGCATCGATGCGTGGATTCGTCGCCGGCACGGCCCTGTTGGGTATTGCGATTGCCCTCGGCAGGCCCGTTCCGACTGGCGGAACGACTTGGCTCTTGTTGATCGTCGCCGGAATCGGTGCCACCACGTTCGGCTTCTTGGGAATGTTCCATGCGGCCGAATACATCGCTCCTGGCATGGCCACCGTCATCGCCAATACTCAGCCACTTCTCGCGGCGGGCCTTGGCTACCTTGTGCTTCATGAGCGGCTCGGCAGGTCGGGCGGCGCCGGCCTCATGCTGGGCTTTGCCGGAATAGCAGTCATCGCAGCCCCTACGCTGACCGCCCAGCAAAGCAACAACGACTCACTCCTCGGGATCGCATACGTGCTCCTGGCTGCCGCTGGAATCACGGTGAGCAACGTTGCGTTCAAACGACTTGCCGGAACCGTGGATGCCCTCATGGCCTCCGGGGCTCAACTTCTCATCGGCACGGTTCCCCTCGCCTTCATCGCTGCGGTGGCAGAGAACCCCTCCGAGGTGGACTGGTCCCCGAAGTTCCTTCTCATTCTGTTCAGCCTCGCCCTTCCAGGCACCTCCGTCGTCTACTGGCTCTGGCTTTCGGTCCTCGAGACCTTGACGCTCAACCGCGCCAATGCCTTCAGCTTCCTCGTTCCAATCTTCGGCCTCACCCTCGGCATCGCCTTCTACGGAGAAGTACTCACCACGTCGGTCTCTGCCGGAGCGTCATTGGCGTTTCTCGGAATTCTCATCGTCAACCATGCCGGCAGAACGAGCGCCGACGCCGTTGATGAGCCAGCGATGCAATCTGCAGTCAAAACACCAACGTGAACGGACCTATCTCATGGAACACTCACCAACTCACGGCCAAGACACGACAGCGTCCGAGCACGCAGGGCACGAAGAGATTGCGGGCAGCCTGAGCCTGCCCGGTGCAGTTTCGCTGGGCACCGGCGTGATGATCGGTGCAGGGATCTTCGCACTCACCGGGCAAGCCGCAGGGTTGGCTGGCGATCTGTTCCCGGTCGCTTTCCTCGTGGCCGCCGTCGTCGCTGCGTTCAGCTCTTACTCCTACGTGAAGCTCTCCAACGCCTACCCCTCATCGGGTGGTGTCGCAATGTTTCTCAAGGAAGAGTATGGCCTCGGAACGACAACGGGAGTCTTCGCGTTGTTCATGTACGTCTCCATGGTCATCAACGAAAGCTTGGTCGCTCGAACATTCGGCGCCTACCTGCTGCAAGTCATCGATCTCGGCAACCCGACGTTCTGGGTGCCAACACTCGGCGTTGGGCTCCTCCTCCTCGCGTTCGGCATCAACCTCGCCGGGAACCAATACGTACAGACCACCGCCGGAATCATGGCCATCCTCAAGGTTGGCGGCCTGGCAGTCTTCGCTGTCATCGGCCTCGCATACGCAAGCTCGGCCAATTTCACCAACGGTTCGTCGACCGGAGGAACCTCCCCCTCAGTCGACGGATTCCTCGCCGCAGTCGCCCTATCGATTCTCGCCTACAAGGGCTTTACAACGATCACCAACAGCGGCGGCGAGATCGTCGACCCCCACCGCAACACCGGTAGGGCAATCGTGATCTCGATCGCCATCTGCTCGGTCATCTACCTCGTCCTTGCTGTCGCTGTCGCTGGGAATCTCACGCTCACCGAGATCATCGATGCCGAGAACTTCGCGATCGCTCGCGCAGCCGAACCCGCTTTCGGCCAGGCCGGGTTGTGGTTCACCGTCGTCATCGCCATCATCGCTACCGCATCTGGCGTCATCGCAAGCGTCTTTGCTGCGTCACGCATGTTGGCGATGCTGACCACGATGAAGGAGGTCCCCCACCGGCACCTCGGCATGCCGGGGACGATCCGTATTCACAGCATGGTTTACACGGTCGCCTTCGCCATCATCCTCACCGTGCTTCTCGATCTCCGTCGCATCGCTGCCCTCGGAGCCATCTTCTACCTCATCATGGACATCGCAATCCACTGGGGCATCCTGCGTCACCTTCGTTCGAGGATCGACGTCAAGCCGGCGATTGTCACGTCTGCCATCGTGCTCGACGTGGTAGTCCTGGTCGCATTCCTGTGGGTCAAGGCCTCAGCAGATGTGCTCATTCTCTACGTTTCTGGCGCCGCAATCGTCCTCATCGTCGGTGCTGAACGGCTGTTCATGCGCTCACACACTGACGCTGGCGGCCGCATGGACATGTGAACCAAATCGTCCGCTATCGGTGACAGTCACCTTTGCGAGATGGTCCAGCCGCATCGCCCCCGTTGCGAGACTGACACAGGGGCGGTTCGTCAGCCAGGACGTCCAAAGCTGAGGTTCACAAGGCTCAGTTGATTCACGGTCGCCAGAGAGGAGAAGGCAGGACTTCCTCGAAAGCACAACATGTTGCGGGGAAGACCGTTCGACACCAGACTGACCGAATGCGACACCTTGTAGTACCTCTATGTGGCAATTGGTGGACGCGTTCTTCGTCAAACGGTGATCCCGGGCCATCGCCAGCACTGAGAAACCAATGACGCTCCACCCGCATCGCGCTGAGCGTCGATTGCTACTCGCCTGGGGTTCATGACGATGGGAACCACTGCACCACGCTCCAGCGGCCTGACACGTGGACGAGCCACACAAACGAAGTTGGCCCACCACAAAACGATCGGGGCGTTCGTCGTACTGGCGACTCTGGCTTTGTACGCAGTCTTTGGCCTGACGCCTGAAGTCTGGCCAGGCGAGTACGGCGCCAAAGCAGATGACGCTCATTGGAAACTGGGCATGGCCACTGGAACGGTCTCGCTTGTCCTGCTTGCTGCGACTCTCAGCGTCAGCCCTTTCCTACAACTACGTGGGGACGGCCGGCGTCGAGTGCACGTTCCGGTGCGTCGGGCGTTGGGCGTTTGGACGACGTCAATCTCGTTGATCCATGGCGCTCTCGGCCTCACGCTCCACAGCCAAGGTTGGAAGCTCTACGGCCCCTACCTCACGCTCGTCCGCCGCTCCGGTGTGGGGCGAGTCTTTGGAGCTGCCCTGTGGGTCTCCAGCTCAGCGTTGGCGCTGCTGGTCTTGCTAGCGCTCATCTCCAACCCATCAGGGATGCAGCGTTTCGGTGTTCGCAAGTGGAAACGGCTTCAGCGGTTCGCCTATCCCGTGGCGGGCCTCGTCCTGCTCCACATCATCGGAATTCAGTGGTGGGAGGGTCGCCACTGGCCCTTCGGCGTCGCGACCTGGATCGTTCCGGTGACTGCACTCGCATTGCGGCTCGCGGCTCGACACAAGCCCACCCCAGCCCACGCGACGGCAGGCTGAGGAGGCCGCAACGACTGCTACATCTTGTCGTAGTAAGATCCGCTGGTGTCGTCAAGCATGGAGTTCCGCAGCTCTCCCAGTCGTCGAGTGGCAACCCGTGCATTGATCGTCGTTCTGGTGGCGGTGATGACATGGTGGGTGGTGACGCTCAATCGCGTCGACGTTCAAACAACTCTCACCAGCGGCTCTCAGTCTTTTGTAGTCGAGCTACCGGACCCAGAGCCGCTCATCGCCACGATCTCACCCGCTCGAAGAGTTGAGGGGACCGAGGTGCTCATCGATGGCCGCATGGTCGCGCACCCGCCGGGCCAAGACCCTGGACAGATCGTCATTTCACTCGAGGACCTGGCGCCAGGCAAGCATTCGATCGAGATCCGAGTGCCGCGCCCCACATGGACACCAAACTCAGTCGAGATCGAAATCGAGGTTCTGCCGGACCCGATTCACCGGTGAATCAGGCGGAGGTTCGACCGGAAACGATTCCAACGCACGCCTCACTCTCTGCAAGGCGACGAGGCGTTCGTCAAGTCTCTGAATCCATTCCGCAGCATCGTCGGGCCCCACTTCATCCCCGAGCGCAGCGCTCTCCATCAGTCGGTCGAGCTGGCCGATTTGCGCAATCGACCAGCCCGCGTCGCGGAGTGCTTTGATTCTGGCGAGCCGTTGCAGCGTTGAGGTTTGGTAGCGGCGATACCCATGGCAGTCTCGCTCAGCTTCGAGGAGACCGTTGGCTTCGTAGAAGCGCAGTGTCGTGGCAGTAACGCCGGAGGCGTCTGCTAGTTGGCCGATCAACACTCGCCGCACCACCGAACGTCGCTCGATACGACAACGAGGAGGTTCCATCTCATAACTACAGTCTGTCGTATTTATCTCTTGGGCACACGCCGCCCCTGGCCTGCCAGTCAGGATTCTGTGGCAGCGGCCTCGATGACTCCCATCATGCCGAGATCCTCGTGATCGAGAATGTGACAGTGGTAGACGGTACGTCCGGTGATGCCGGTGAAGGGCACAACAATTCGCACCGATTCGCCGGCCGGGACGTTGACGGTGTCCTTCCAACCAGATCCTGACGGGCCATTGATGACGAGGAACGACCAGACATGGAGATGAAGAGGATGGTCCATGGGCGAGGTGTTGCGAATCGTCCACTCCTCGACGGCGCCGAGCGTTGTCGAGATATCGACACGGTCGGGATCAAAGGTCTCGCCGTCGATGGTGAACGACATCATGTCGCCTGAGTCGCCGCCCATCATTCCACCACCCATCCCCATCGCTAGCTCCATGACGCGCGTTGCCGTCACCGTCGGAACGGTCAGCTGGTCCAGGTCGAGCAAGGCCGGAGGGAGCAAAGCTGGAGCGCCGTTGCCGGTGACCGTCACAGTGCCAAGGACGACCTCTTCACTCGAGCTACTGCCGCCCATCATTCCGCCCATTCCGCCTCGGTCATAGGGCAGCGATCTGACTGCGAATGTTCCGCTCTCGGTCGGCGTGAGGAGGGCTTCGGCGCGTTCACCTGGAGCAAGTAAGACCTCCTCGACTGCCACGGGAACATCAATTCGACCTCCGTCTGACGCAATGATGTGAAGCGGATGCCCGTCGACGCTGAGGCGGTAGTAGCGCGATGAACTGGCATTGAGAAAGCGCCAACGCTCGAGAGCGCCAGCAGCGGCAACGATGCTGGGCTGTTCGAACCCGTTAACCAAGACCACGTCGCCTTCCCTGCCTACCATCTGATCCATCGCTCCGGCGCCGAGCCCGTTGACGGAGTCGACAACAGACGGATCGGAGAGAATCCAAAGCCGCTCGGTGGAAGATGCAATCTCGTCGATGTCGTCGAGATCATCAACGACGATGATTGCCCCGGCCAGTCCAGCGGCGACCTGTTTTGCGACGGTGCCGTGCGCATGCGGGTGATACCAGAACAGGCCACTTCGATGATCTGGCGGGATGTCGTAGCGGTAGGTCCGAGATTCGCCCGGAGGCACCCGAGCGAAGACGTTGTCGGCGTCCGCTTCTGGCGACACGTGCAAACCATGGGTGTGGAGATTGGTGTCGTCGTCGAGGGCGTTCTCGAGGTGCACGATCAGGAGGTCGCCGCCTCGGACTCGAAGCGTCGGACCCGGGGTGGAGCCGTTGTATGCGAACGCGACTCGGGTCTGATCTCTCCAGGCCAGGTCGACGACTTCAGCGCGCAGTGTGACTTCCAGGACTCCATCCGCACTGTCGAGGACTTGGGGTTGACCGAAGGCTGTGCCGGAAGCGGGGACCGCCGACAAACTGTCGATCGACCCCTCCGACGTGCAGCCGGCCAGCCACGCTGCGAGACCGGCTGCACTCGCCGCAACGACGAAACGTCGGCGTGATTCTCGCTTGCTGTCAGGTTCCGCAGCCATCAATTCGGTTTCTGGGTCGATTGAAGAGTGGGCCAGCTGGAGATTTTCATCGCGTCTCGGTCGTGGTTCGGTGTTGAGCGTGGGCCGTGTCGCTGCTTGCGTACGTTGACGGCTCGGCGATGAACTGGTCGTGACACGCAGCGGAGCAGAAGTGATACGTCCCGCCTTCGAAGTCAGCGTGGGCCGCCGCATCGTCAGTTCGGATCTCCATCCCGCAAACCGGATCAGTCGCGAGACCCGGTGTTGACTGCTCGTCGGCCCCGACATCAACGGTGGGTTCTGCCGCTGCTGGCACTCGGCCGACATCGATCGTGTGGGGCTGCCAGCGGCGGAGGCGGCTCGCGTTGGTCACGACCGACAGACTCGAGGCGGCCATCGCCCCGGCTGCGATCATGGGGCTGAGTTGCACACCGATGAACGGATAGAGAACACCGGCGGCGATCGGGATGCCGACGCCGTTGTAGACAAAGGCCAAGAAGAGGTTCTGTCGGATGTTTCTCATCGTGGAACGGCTCAACGTGATAGCGGTGACCACGCCATCGAGAGCTCCGGAGATGAGGGTGATGTCGGAGGATTCGATGGCGACGTCCGTTCCGGTACCGATGGCGAAGCCAACGTCGGCTTGCGCGAGGGCAGGAGCGTCGTTGATGCCGTCGCCGACCATTGCCACAACGCCGCCCTCGTCTTGAAGCCGCCGAACTTCGAGGGCTTTGTGCTCCGGAAGCACTTCGGCCAGTACTCGTTCGACTCCGACCTGTCGGGCGATGGCGGCTGCGGTGCGGGCGTTGTCACCGGTGATCATCGCCACGGTGAGCCCGAGTGCACGAAGCTGCGCAATTGCGGCTGCTGATTCTGGCTTGACCGTGTCCGCTACCGCAATGACGGCCCCTTGCTCACCGTCGATGGCAACGAGCATCGGGGTCTTGCCAGCTTCAGCGAGGCTGTCCATCGTGGAGTTGAGTTCGGTGGTGTCGATTCCGGCGTCGTCAAGGAGGCGCCGGTTGCCGATGAGGACTTCGCGGCCGTCGACGATGGCGCGGATTCCTTTGCCAGTGATCGAATCGAACTGGCTCGGCTGTGACAGCTTCAGGCCTCGCTCACGAGCACCGTTGACGATGGCCTCGGCCAACGGGTGTTCTGATGACTGTTCGGCGGACGCAACAAGCCGGAGAAGTTCGGTTTCGTCTCCCCCAGCCTGAGTGATCACATCGGTGAGTGCAGGCTTGCCTTCGGTGATGGTTCCGGTCTTGTCGAGCACGATGGTGTCGATCTTGTGTGCCGTCTCGAGCGACTCGGCCGAGCGGATGAGAATTCCCTTTTCAGCTCCCTTGCCGGTCGACACCATGATGGACAACGGCGTGGCCAACCCGAGAGCGCATGGGCAAGCAATGATGAGAACCGCGACCGAAGCCACGAGGGCCAGCGTGAATGCCGGGTCCGGGCCGACAACGAACCATGTGGCGAAGGACGTGATCGCGATGAACATGACCGCCGGGACGAAGTACGACGACACCAAATCGGCGAGGCGCTGAATCGGGGCCTTGGATCCTTGCGCTTGTTCGACCAGTTTGATGATCTGCGACAACATCGTGTCGGAGCCGACCTTGGTGGCTTCGAGGCGGAATGCCCCGGTCTGGTTGATGGTGGCGCCGATGACGGTGTCGCCGACACCTTTCGTCACCGGGAGTGATTCGCCAGTGACCATGGATTCATCGAGTGTCGAGCGACCGTCGACGATTGTCCCGTCGACCGGGACCTTGTCGCCAGGCCTGACCAGCACGACGTCTCCAGGGATCACGTCTTCGATCGGGACTTCGACTTCAACGTCGTCTCGCAGCACGGTTGCGGTCTTGGCTTGCAAACCAATGAGTTTGCGTATCGCCTCACCCGTGCCCGCTTTGGCCTTCACTTCCAAGAGCCGTCCGAGCAAGATCAGTGTGATGATGACTCCGACCGCTTCGTAGTACACGGCCCGGACGCTTTCTGGAACGAGTGTTGGAGCGACCGTCACCAGCAGGCTGTAGCCGAAGGCTGCAATCGTGCCGATGGTGATGAGGCTGTTCATGTCGGCGGTGCGATGACGGAGCGTCAACCAGCCCGTGCGGTGAATGGGCCAACCGCTGAAGAACATCACCGGAGTGATCAACGCCAACTGGAACCAGTGGTTGAGCAGGAGCTCAGGTATCCAGTCGGCGCCGAACAGGTCAACCGACATCACCGCAATGGCAACCGGCGCCGACAGCACTGCTGCAACGATCATTCGAATTGAGATGTCTCGGATCTCAGCTTGCCGCTCGGCAGCCTCGGTGTCTTCAGAAGCTGCAGAACCACCGGCCTCTCGTTCGACCAGGCGGTATCCAGAGTCGGCGACAGCGCGTTGCAGTTGTGCGGGCGTGACTTGCATCGGGTCGTAGTCGACCGTTGCTCGTTCGGTGCCGAAGCTGACATCGACGTGATCGACACCGGGCGTCTCACCCAAGACGGACTCGATGTTGACAACACACGAAGCACACGACATGCCGCTGATTCGAAACTGGACTTGCTCGGTTGCCATTGTTCGGTCAGTCGTGGGCCCCACGCCGACTGCCTTGGCGACCATGGATGGTTCTGGGTTCGAGGTGCCGGCGGTGTTCGCGGGTTCGACCACGAGGCGGCCGTGGAGCATGTTCATCCCACATGCGAAGTCGAATTCGCCGACCTTGTCAGGTGTGAACTCCAGGGTCGTTGTTGCAAACGCCGGCAAGCTCTTCGAAGCGGCGAAGTCAGGAAAGACCACCCGCGACGTGCAGTCGCCAGTCTCTTGTCGGTCGAAGTTGAGGCGCAGTGGTACACCCTCGGTCACCACGATGAGGTCAGGCGAGTAGCCGCCCTTCACCGTGATGTCGATCTCCTGCACGCCGTCGTGAACGTCGGCCTTGCGGGACTTCTTCGGACCAAAGAAGAACCAAGCCAAAAACGCAATGGCGAGGAGGCTTCCGGTGATGACGAGCAGTTCTGTGATTCCCATGAA
>CAYGQE010000064.1:0-30492 GCA_964351995.1 uncultured Acidimicrobiaceae bacterium
TGATACCGTGCCAGTCAGTTAGCGTTTAATTACTCCAAATTATGTATAACTGTCATTATGCATCATTCTTGCACACTCTGAGCGAGGCTGTCCTGCCCCTGCTCGAGACACCTTCGGTGCCCAAACACCCGTGTCAGAACGGCTTCGTGGTTCGAGCGAATGCGTAGCTCATGGTTGAGAGGACGAACATCTCGGTTCTCCCATCGCTGGTTGAGCCGGGGGCGCCAGCGTCAAGTGCGGAGCGGTAGTCGGCAATCGACATCGGGTTGATCTTGCTCCACCCGACAACGCCCAGTATCTGGACGTAGTCATGCGAAGCAGTCATGACGCCTGACAGAACCATGCCTCCGTCCTTGGCGAGGCGGTACATGTTGCTGAGGAGCTTGCCAGCAAAGAGGGGGTGATCTGGGTCCATGTTTGTGTAGTCCACGGTTCCCATCGCCTCCACGGCGTCGTAACCGTTCGGGCCTGCGCACCACGCGAGTGCTGGTTCGTCGAGGATGTTCGCGAGAACGAGCCGAAGCGTGATCCGGCCTTGCCTCAGAACGCTCACGACTTCCGCTTCGACGTCAACCGGTGGAGTGGCGGTCCCTGGTTTGAATCCGCGTCTGCCAGCTTCCAATTCGGCAAGCGCTAGCGCGCTGGCGTCGTAGTCGATGAGATCGACCTCGATGTTCAAGTCGTCGCGGATGTTCGATAACCGGAGAGCGGCATCCATGTCTGGTTGTGCTGCACCGCACGCCAGACCAGCGATTCGGACTGTCGTGTTGGGCGGATACCGGCGGGTGTCGAGGAACGGTGTGACAAGTTGTTGCTGTGTCCAGCGTCCGCGTTTTCTGACTTCGACTGGGTCTGGGTGGTGCATCCAATGGGCCCGGGCTGGGTCGTTGGCATCGACTGGGAGAACCTCGATGCGGCCGCGCTCAGCGGAAAAGAGGGCTGGAACCGATCCGTCGCCTGTGAGTTTGTGTGCCACGAAATAGTCGGGGTCATAGATGGGCGCTAGCCCGAGGGCCTCGTGAGCTTGCTCTGTCACCCACCGGCGGGCGAATTCGCTCACACCGACAATTGGGGTACTTATCGGAGCGAAGTCTCCATCACGAGCGTGCCGCTTTACGTCTTTGATCTTTGGCAGAGGGTGGTCATGGCCGAACCCGAGAAAGTCGAGTGCAGCCTCTGTTCCGGTGTTGACTCGCTCCATCACTTCGCCTTGGTGGCCATCCGGATCTGAGGTCAACGGGTCATCGACATCGATGATCGTGACAAGGCTCCCGGCAGTTGCCAGCTCGTCGGCGAGGCGCTCTGAGCGAAGTTGTCGGAACGCAGCAGACAGCGGGAACCGTTCCGGATCTACCGGGCGGGGTGTCAGCGTTTTCGGTGTGTTGAGGGTCTCGCTCGGGTTGCTCGTATTCATTGATTCCGCCCTATCTGATCGCGGTGGTGTCCGGCGTACTGTTTGCTGCTCGGTTCATGCGGCTTGGAACGGTGTCGCGTTGCGGTTGCCTCTGCGGAGTCCGATCGCTGCAGCTAGTGATCCGATACAGAGCAGGGCAGCGCCCGCAATGAGATGGTTGACGCCCGGGTCGGCTGAGAACCCAACGATGGACCGGTTCAGCAGTTGCAAGAGCCCCACTGTCACCACCCACGCGAGTGGCGTTGCAGCGGCGACAGCGAGAAGGGAGCGCAGCAGCTGGACCTCGACCATTTGGTTGCGGGTGAGGCCTAACGCCCAGAGTGTGCCTAATGCGGTTCTGTTGTGTTCTTGCTCAGCGCGTTGGCCAAGGTAGGAAGCAACGCCAGCAAAGGCTGAGATCATCCCGATCAGCAGCAACAGCAGGGGCGTTCCGTTCCCCGCCCAGAAGTCCTCGTTTGCTGACCTGACTGCGCCGGTTGTGAGCACCTCGGCGTGGTCAGATAGCCCGGACCTCGCAACCGCTGCAGCAGCGGCTGTGTCAGTCGTGTCGGCCAGGACACCGTAGTAAGTCGGCAGTGGCTCGATCCGGGCGAAACCTTCGGGTGAGACGAACACCACCAGCCTGTTGATGAGGCTTCTCGGCTCCGCTGTGTGCGCAACGACAGTGAAGTCTTGGCCGCGGATCTCTAAGCGATCCCCAACAGCGATGCCGTTGTCAGCGTCAACAATAACGCTTGCCTCATCTGGCAATACACAAGGGTCACCGTCCGCCGACGCGCATTGGTGGTTGGGTTGAGGGATTGGCGATAGGCCAGCCTCCGGCGATGCTGCGAAAACAAAGCCGGTGAGAGCACGACGGTCGGTTTTGATTGCCGCAAGCGTGGCGTTGAACGGGACGGCGGCGATGCCGGCAGCATCCAGGTCCTCGAGCAGACCACTCACCTCGGTCTGCGGCAGCCGGGAATCGTTCATCAGATGCCGAGTGCCGGTCTGGAGAATCCATGATGTCTCCTCGTCACCCGAGAACGCGTCGATGGAGCGCGTGGGGCCTTCACGTACCTCCTGTTCGATCGCAAACGAAACGGTCAACGCTGTGAGCCCCACCAACGGAAGCAGCAACAACCGAAAGCCCGACCTTCCAGAGTGTTGATCATCTGAGAGACCCCTGCGGGCCAGAGCCAACCGGGTTCGTCCCGCTGACCCAAGAAACAGTGGTCGGAGTAGAAGCAGGACACATATCGCGGCGACCGGCGCACCGATCAACGTCAGAGCGTTGATCGCTGCTTGGACCAGGCTGGGAACGTCGAGTGATTCCACAGCTTGCGACTAGTTCTCGACGTCAAGCATCAAATGCAGATACGCGATCGTGCCCTCAGGATCCCGCAACGTCCGAACCGAATATGAGCGATCCAGCTTCGCTGACTCGACCAGACGAACCAGTTCGGCTTCGGTTCGGTAGATCAGCTTCCAATCCATCGCGGACTCAATAAACCCGATGCCGAGCGGGTTCGGGGTGAAATTCGCGATGCAGATCTCTGCCCCGGTCGCTGCCATCCCAACGGCAGCGTCGAGAAGTCGCCTACCAGCTCGGTCTGACAGATAGTCAAAGAGGCCGGTGGAGTAGATCAGGTCGAACTCGCCGACGTCGTAGTTGCCCCGAATCAACGAGACTGCGTCGGCAGCAATCGGCTCAACCAGGCCGCTGTATGAGCGTTTCGCTTCCGCAAGAGACTGCTCATCTTGGTCGAGAGCCACAAACCGACCAGGAGTACTGGTGCTCAGCGACAGCTCGCGACAGTTACCGGCGGCGATCGAGAGCACCCGAGCCGAACCCGCTGGCCTAGCGTCCAGCAAACCGGCCACGTACTTGCGCCGGTACCTCACCGCACGACACTCTGGACCGTTCCACGAGATCTCATTGACTGCCGCACCAACGGTGCTCGCTTCAGCCACTGCTGCGCTGTTGATTCCATCGTGGTCATAAATCAGATCAAGCAGGCCAGCGTCACCCGCGTACCCGCGTGGCTTCACGAACGAATGCTGCGTCAGCGGATCCTGATGGAAAGAGTCAAACAAACCAGCCGCTGCGGCGTCTGCCACGAACACGGACCACTCAACTGCGTCAGACCGATGCCAAACCCTGTTGGCCAAACGCATGAAATGCCACGTCGCCGCACGCGGATCGCCGTTGCCAAACAATGAACTCGACAGATCCAGATCATCTGCGTATTCGGTCGCCACTTGCTTCCCTCTCCCATGGCGAACCGAAGCATCACCCGAAAGGAGCTGGCCGCCAGACATACAGGGGCCGATCCCCAACGTGCTGCGACACGGTATCGCAAAGGCCCTGTGCTTCTCAATGAGCAAGGTTCTTAGTCCCCACCACACCACACAACACCGGGGAGTAGTCGGCTAATCGGAGTCTGACGAGGATCGGCAGGGAATCCTGAGGTTCGGCGAGCATCACTTGCGATGTCGCTGCCTCACCGAGTGCGATGACCTGGACATACGTTGGCCGGGAGTACCACAAACGGTCGACCGGCCTGGTTTGGGACTTTGATTCTGCTCACGGGTTTAGGTACTCGATTGCAGGGCCATCGCAGCCGTTGACCCCTCGAACCCGCCTCCGTTTACACACTTGACCCCGGGTACTCCTCAGAGAACATCATTCAGGAAACAGCGCCGATCCTCGCCACAGGGCCTGCCCGTAGCGGACGTGGCGTTTGCCGCTCACGACACGTTTCTCACCGGTAGGCCGAGCTGGGTACCCGCATGAGTCGAGGAGAGCGTTCAATTCACGCTCATGCCAAAGGTCGCAGAGCTTGGAGCCTAGTTACCGAGCGGTCGGCCGAAGGCCTGCGGTTCGGCGGCCACAATCCCGACTTTCGAGAACAGGTTCGCGACGGTGTCAGTCGACCCGGGTGTGACTGGGCCGCATATCCGCGCTTCGATCGAGTCGGTGGCTGCAAGGGCAGCAGCTTCAGCCTCGCAGCCCCACACGTCGGATCGGTGGCTCAAACCCTCGCTCCCGTATCGAGTAGCGATTCTTGTGGCGACCTGGTCTTCAGATCGGTCTTGTCCTACAACCCAACGCAGGCTCTGTCTGGCGCCAATCTGGGCGGGGTCGATACACGGTGGTTGGCTGTCGTCGATCATCAGGGCGGTTTCTGCTAGACCGCCGAGGTCGATCGGCGTGGTGGCGGCACCAACGATGAGGTCTACTTCATGGGGGCGTTCGAGAGCGGCGCTCACCGTGATTGCTTGGCTCAGTCCCGGGGCCTGTTCAGCGATTCGGTGACTGGCAAGGGCTCTGGCTCGTGAGGAGGTGTCCACCAGTTGCACCTTCGCACCAAGATTACCGAGATCGATGGCGGCGGATGTGCCAATGGCGCCCGCGCCGATTACGGCGGCTCGCCTCAGCCGAGTGAGGGAACCCTCAGCCTCGGCTCTTTGCACGGTGAGTCGGAGCAATGCCAAGGTTCCGCCGTGGCCAGATGTGGTTGGGATTGTTGAGTCGACGGCTTTGCCGTACTGCGTGATGCTGGGGAGAGTGCCACCGAGTCCGGCCAGTCGTGCTCCCGTCCGTGCAGCAAACTGCAGTGTTGATTCAGCGATCTGTCGTCCGGTGAGCACGGCGTTCCGGAGGCCGAGGGTCGGGAGCATGTCGGGGAACAGCGGACAGAAAACAACAGCACCCGGCGCGGCGCTGGTTGATCCTTGGTACGTGTCGACGATGAACGGGGGTAGCCGGGTAAGCATCGCCACTCTTGTTGGTGCATCGGCGAACTCGAACATCGGTGCCAGATCGATGGTGTCATCGCCCCATCGGTCGGTCGTCGAGGACACCCGCGCGGGGAGAACAAAGACATGTCCCGCTTCGACGGTGGGGGCGCGTCCGTTGAACTGATCGAAGCATCGAGTCAAGAACGCCATGCTCTGGTCGACGGCCGCTCTGTCCAAGTCCGGGTTGCTAGCTGCGAACGCAGCCCAGTCGGCGAAAGACCTCCGTTCGTCCCATTGACCGAAGACCGGTGTGCGCAGATCGGGCGGGTTCAGTGTCATCGGAGACCTTCAGAAATGGTGTCTCGGGTACCCAGCCGGAAACCAAGCAAGGTCGCCCCCATTCCCGTCACCAGGACCAGGGAAACGGCGGCTAGGTATTCATCGAGCCGGATAGATCCGTCGAATCCGATCGTCGACGGGTTCACCACGAGCTCCTGCACCAGCCAAGCCAAAGGGAGTCCAACGACTGCGGCTCCAAGGGATCGCAGCCCAGAAGCAATAGCGAGCATCCAGAGAATTTGGAGGCCTGACCCGCCGATCGCCCTGAGCATGTTGAGTTCTCGCCGTCGTACGACGGCGAGTTGCGAGATGCCGATGGCGAGAAACGCCACACTGAACCCGACTGTCTGTTTTGCGACGATCGATAGAATAAGCCCGGCAGCGTTTCCGTCCCAGGCTTCGGCGTTCAACTCGACCCAGTCAGGATGAGGGATTGCTTGAGCGCCCGGAGGTAGGTCGGACAGGTTGGGAGAACCAGCAGTCGGGGAGACGAGGTACCCGTAGGGAGCAGTCGATCCCTTCTGAACGACCGAGTTGACGACCTCGATCGGAACCAGAACTCCGAAGCGTCGAACGCCATCGAGTGAGACGTCGACCTCCGCCACAATAATCGGGTGACCCCCGAGCAGGAACTCATCACCCGGTTGAAGCTCGAGGCCAGCGCCAACAACTGCGCCCGGCCCAACAAATCCCTCGGGGAGTCCGAACACGGTGACCGGCAAGTCACGGCCTGCAACGGTTGCAGTGGCGTATTCAAAGTCGAAGGGAACCCAACCCTCATCGGGCGCCATCGAGACTTCCCCCCCGTCCAGTAACGACGAAGCTGCCGTTGAGACAACCCAGACCGTCTCGTCACGGCCGCCACCAGCGACCTCAGCAAGTCGGTCCAAGACGGGCGTCTGGTTCTGCGAGATCGCTCGATGAGTCGCAAAGTCTGTCGCAAGCGATGCAATGAGAACTGCCGGAACCACCAACTGGACGCCAATGTGGGTCAGCCGTTGCAGTGCTGTCGCAGCTGCGGATCCCTCGTTCAGCGCGAGACGCATAACCGCTGCGGATGCTCCATCAACCCAACCCGCAAACACCGATGCCACGAGCAACACCAGCGCGCACCCGACGATGGCCGGTCCAAGACGACGGAAGAGGTCGAGGGCGGCAACGGCCGAAGACGTCTGGTCTGCCGCCGAAACCGAAATTCCTGGCAGTGAGTACCAATCGGTCGGACCCATCGCTGTGGCGACCGCACTGACGATGACCACCCCTACCAAGACATACAACGGAATCAACACCCGTGGCCAACGCTGATTCATCCTGTCGAGTGACCCTTCTGGTCAGCGCCAGTTACCGATCCATCACCTGTGGAATTGCGTGCCACGCAATAGTGGGGGTCATAGATGGGCGCTAGCCCGTGGGCCTTGTGAGCTTGCTCTGTCGCCCATCGGCGGGCGAATTCGGTCGCGCCGACGAGATCATCTGCGTATTCGGTCGCCACTTGCTTCCCTCTCCCATGGCGAACCGAAGCATCACCCGAAAGGAGCTGGCCGCCAGACATACAGGGGCCGATCCCCAACGTGCTGCGACACGGTATCGCAAAGGCCCTGTGCTTCTCAATGAGCAAGGTTCTTAGTCCCCACCACACCACACATCACCGGGGAGTTCTGAGTAATCGACTTAGTCGTCAGCTTCGAGATACTCGAGGGAAATAGCGACAAACCCGGTGCCGAGAAGGTTCCAATCACCCGCACGGGGACTGGTCGCTTTGACTCGCTCTGGAGCGACGGCCGCTCGTAAAGCGACACCATCGGTCAACGCTGCAGCCAGGGTCGCGAACTGTGTCACCGTGTACCCAGCTTTGAGCCGGAGCCCGAGCCGCTCGAAAATCGCTGCGTACAAGACTCCGAAGTCTTCAA
Source organism: uncultured Acidimicrobiaceae bacterium (assembly GCA_964351995.1). Classification (GTDB taxonomy): domain Bacteria; phylum Actinomycetota; class Acidimicrobiia; order Acidimicrobiales; family SZUA-35; genus SZUA-35. The sequence continues at coordinate 7,387 of CAYGQE010000064.1, forward strand.
TGGTTCTTTCCTCGCCCGAGCGGAGCAGCGGAATAAGACGCTCGCCGCTGTCAGGGTCGGCGACAGCAGTCGCCCAAATAGAGACCCAGATCGCCCAGCTGCGGTTCTTGCCAATGTCGTCGACATAGCCGTTGACCTGCCCAACGGTTCGGCACAACTCGACCATCGCTCCAATCCGCTGTTCGAACGATTCCTCGCGAATGTCGGGGAGTGAGCCAACAAGAGTCCGCGACATGTCTGTTGGGCCATCGGTGTCACGATCGACGATCGCGGCCTCAAGAAGCGCGACTTGGAACTCGCGTTTGTCCGCCCAGATCCGATTCGCCCCGAAGATGGATCCCATCGACACATCGATGCCATGAGTCTCGCTCAGCTGAGCCAACGCCTCAGTGAGCGGGACATGGTCAGCAGTCGTGCGCAACCCGCGCTGATACAGCAAAGTCAGCCCGGCCCGAATAATCAGGTCACGCAAATCAGCGGATGAGCGCCGCTCTCTTGCTGTCACACGAACCAGTCTGCCAGACGCTCGTTCAGCTGGGTGGCGGCACCGCACGCAACCACTAGCAGGGGTATGACGAGGATCGGCGCAGAATCCTGAATTGTGCGGGACTGGCGTGGCCCCCAGCGACGAGCGCTCGGTGGACTTCGTCGCTATATCAGCGGCGATCACGCCGATCGATGTACACAAACGTTCCATTTTGATACTCGATGCGCAGCGGCTGCGATGGGCCTGAAATCGAGTACCAAAACCCGTCATCGTCATGATCGTGGTTCCGTTTCTTGCCCTGTCGGCTCAAATGAACCGGCTACGCCGGTGCCTCACCCCACCCTGACAGACAGGGGATACTTCGGTAGTAGTCCGTGCCGAGTTGCGTCATGATTACGTCGTGTGGAACTCCGGCTGCAAGTCTTTCTGCTGCCTCGATGATGAGGCCATCCGTAGCGTCGTAGGCATCATGTGAAGCGACCTGCTCCAATATGAACTGGAGCATCTCCGAGTTCGATTTCCATCTCCTGATTGCCTTGTCTCTTAGCCCGCGTACCCAGTGATTGAAGGTGCTCGGACTGATGCCCTTGGCGATGACATCAAATGGAAACGTGGTGAGCCGGAACACCAAAGCGTTGAGGACTTGCTCATCTGGTTGCATCGCCTCGGTAGGTCGCCGCCGCTCGAATCGCGATTGCCACCGCCCGTCCGGGCCAATCCGTTCCTGATTGGTCATAGAGCACACCTCACCTCGTCCGAGCCTCAAGACCGTAGAGGATTGGGCGTGGACGAGCGAAAATCGCCACTCATCGCGCCACACCCTACGGGTCGATTGCCGTTCCTCCGAGAAGTGCTATCCGAGCGGCTCGCTCTCGAGATCGGTGAAGCTCTTCTCCTGACACGAAATGGGGCGTCATTGGCATGCAACTTTTCCATTGATCTCGACCACTCGTTTTCGTAGTCTCGGGAGCGAATTGCTCCCGTCCTAGCCGCGGCTGCCGGCGCTTGTGACCTACGTCATCTTGTGGTTCAACCATGGTGAACGTCATCAAGAAGCACGTCACCCGGCTCGGTCTCGACGCAGCTGACTTCGCCGGTCACTCGTTCCACCGAAGGATCACGCAGCGGCGCAACCGAGTGGGCGATCGCTCGCACCACGCATCACACCTCGACCAAGGGATTGCAGCCCTACATCGAAGACGCCGCAGTCTTCGCAGATCCGCCGTCAAAGTACCTCGGTCTTTGGTTGGGCCTACCGCTTCGCTCGGCCGCTCGAGTCGGCCTGGCGTTTGGAGCTTGGTCGTGCTTCTGGCTGCGCTGAGGATGATCTCGATGGTGGTGGGAAACTCCCAGCGAACCTGCGACCCAGGAGCGGTACTGACGCTGGCGCACAAACCCGGATGAGCATCTGATAGCCGTCCGTTCTCGCAGCGCTGTAGCTTCCGATAATATTCCCTTCCCGAAAGAAACCGCTTACGCCCCACGCAGCGGCTGGTGTGCGCGTCGTGGTCGTGAGAGGGCCCCGGCGTCTGGTCTGTTGCCGGGTACCGCTGATCTCGACTTGTGTTTGTGCGAGGCAGGCTGCCATTAGGTGAGGGGTCGACCGAGGATGCTGGAGGCGGTCTTGACAGCGGTGCTGTCAGCATCGAGTTTCGTGGCGTCGGTGATTCTGATGTCGGAGTAGTCAGGTTGGTTTGCGGCGTCGGACCAGGCCATGGCGACAGTCCATGCGGGGTGTTGGAAGCTCCACCAGCTGAAGCCGCCGTCGCCGCGTTTTGCTCGGTCGTGCCAGCACGCTTCCGCAAGTTGCTGGGTTTTGGCTCGGTCGCGGTTGACCACATCTGACGGTTTCCATCCGAGCTTGTCGAGCTTCGCTCCGTCATCGAGGTCGATGAACGAGCGGTCGGTCTCGACGGTGACAAGGTGTCGTGCCAGTTCGGTGCCGGCGTCGTTGGTGAGCGTTTGGCTCCACAGCGCATTGGGCCACTCGTTCAGGTCGCCCAGGATCTCGCCGACCGCTCCCTGCGGGACACGCGAGAGATAGAGCGCGTAGTACAGGTGTGGCGCGTCGAATCGGCCAGCGCCTTGTCGGCCGAGCGGAATGTGGAGAGGGTGCCCTGATTCGTGGGGCTCAAGCTCCTGCCAGTCGGGGGCTACCCACGAGACGCGGTAGAAGGTCGTCACTAGTAGTAGGAGCCGGCCATGGTGGAATCAAGCGCGGCCACTGCGTCTCCGGGTCCTCGTGTCTGGACCCAGTCGAGGGGGGTTGCTCCGTTGAGGAAGCGATTGCTTGAGGTCAGCCAGACTTTCCCGACTTCGACGCCGAGGTCGGTGGTGGCGCGGTCGATGAGATACTCGGCGTCTTTGAGCAGGCGTGCTGTATGCGGCTTGGGTACTTCCTTGCCGTCAAGCCATCGTTTCGGTTGAGAGCGGCTCACCCCGAGGTAGTCGGCGAGCTTGGTTGGGTTGCCGAAGAACTCCACGGCGTTGCTGGTTTTGGCCCCGAGAACGGTCTGGCGAGAAACGACACGAGACGCTCTCGTCTGCTTTGGCGTCTTCACGCTGGCTCTGGTGCGCGGCTTGGTTGGTGCGATCTTTGAGTCCGACATGGCAGCTCCGCTTCGTTTGCGTACGCCCACCCTACAATTTTGTTGCGTGTATTGCCAGGCGAGAACTCTCCCGCCCTCGTTGCGGGGTTTGGTGTTCGTGAGGCCCTCTTCTGACCATTATCCCCGATAATCCACATTATCGGGGATAAACTGACGGAGTGTCAGAGCCACTACCCCTCCTCGTGTCACGTTGGATTGCCGACCGCAGAGTCCGCTCGCGTCGTGGTCTTTCCGCGAATACGGAGAAGGCATATCGATCCGATTTGGCGTCATTTGTCCGCCGGTTCGCCGACGCACACGGACTGGCCGAACCACCGCTCGACGACAGTGATCCTTGGGGTCCCCAGAACCAGCAGCTGTCCCGGGTCGACCACACAGTGTTCACCGACGCCAACCTTGCGTTCGTGTTCGGCCAAATGGTCACCAACGGCGCCGCAACGTCATCGCGTGCTCGCATGCTCTCAGCAGTACGCAGTTGCACGAAATGGCTCGTCACCAACAACTACCTCGACACCGACCCCACCATCGGATTCGAAACACCCCAAGGCGACACCAAGCTCCCCGTCGCCCTAAGCGACGACCAACTCGCAGCTGTCGTCAAAGCCGCAGCACACCCAGAGAAACGCCTCCACGCACACTGGGCAACCCGCGACGTCGCCATCATCGGCGTGCTCGCAGGCTGCGGCATCCGCTCAGAAGAACTCACCGGCATCCGCATCAAGAACCTCCAACGAGCCGAACCTCACCGCATCCGCGTCCGGGGCAAAGGAGCCAAAGAACGAGTCATCCCCCTGTCGGCCGAAGTACTGAACGCGACAGACCGCTACCTCACCCAACGCCAAGATCAACGACTCGGCGGTACCGACCCGGACGACTACGTCTTCGTCAGAACCAACGGCCGATCCCTCGACAACCGTGCCCTTCAACATCTCACAACCAACTGGCTCGCCGCAGCTGGCGTCCCCGCTCCCCCAGGCGAAAAAGTCCACCTTTTCCGACACACCTACGGCATCGCCCAAATCGACCGCGGCACATCACTCCCCGAGCTACAAGCCCTCATGGGCCACGAGAACATCGCCACCACCAACACCTACCTGCGAGTCGCAGCGGACGGCCTCCACCACACCGCAAGAGCAACAGCAGTCAACGCACTCATCCAAGACCAACTCCTCTAACAATGCTCTTCCGTCCCGGCGAAAACAGCCGAACCGGGATTATGCGTTGCCTCTGGAAGGCGTCGCTGACCATTCCGATATGTGCCGATATCTGATGGGTGTTCATCATCCCGCGATCGCACGTTATCGAGCGCTCCGCACCCGACATGTCAGTCGGCTCGGCTGCTCCAATAGCGAGGGAGCCGACGCTCGTGAGCGACAGCAAGAACAGTGATGTCCTGTTCCGACGAGACGTAAGCGAGGTAGTACGGGAACGAGCCGACCGTCATTCGACGCACCTCGAGAGACTCGTCGACCCCCTCGACCAGAGTTCCAGTGAGCGGCCACCGAGACAGATGATCGATGGATCTGTCGACCGCAGCCAGAAAAGCAAGGCCGAGGCCAGCGCTCTGTTCCTCGTACCAAACCGAGGCGTCTTCGACCTCAGCGACTGCCCAGTCGAGAAGGCGAACCTGCGCTGTCACTCGGTCAGAGCGTCAGAAAGTCGCTGTCGGACAGCGATCCAATCATGGCTGGTTGCATCACCAGCAAGAACTCTTCGAGCCCGATCCTCGATCTCGTTTGCCCACTGAGCGTTGACCGTGTCGAGATCATCCTCGGGTTCGTGCTCGAGGCTCACCAACAGTTCAGCAGCGAGTTCGGCGCGGGCGTTGTCAGGCAACGCCAGGACTTCCTCTCGAAGATCGTTCTGATGGATGGCCACAGAGACAGAGTAGCTGCCGCCTACGACAGCGTCTCCTCTTCAATTGGACAAGAGTCCATAGGATTCTCCCATGAGCTTTGACACTTCGCCGTGGCGAGGGCTCGAACTCGCCCATCAGACCGCCGAGGGCAACCGAAACGAAGTCTGGCGAGGATCGCTCGACGACAAACCCGTATCAGTGCGTCGATCGCGTCGCGACGACAGGTCTTTGAACTGGGAACTCGACCTCATCGACCATCTCAACACAGCAGGCTTCAAGGTCCCAACGGTCATCAAATCCAACGACGGTCATCGCCATGTCAACCACACCGTGGTCCAGCATTGGCTGCACGGTCGAGCCCCAGACTCAGACCACGACTGGCAACTCGTTGCCGCCACGCTCCAACAACTTCACCAAGCCACCACCACCTATCCCCAACGACCTGGCAGCTGCGCCGTGACCCAACTGACGCGCTCCAGCGTGAGCGGCGATGCTGACATGAGCGCACTTCCAGAAGACGTCGCAAACGACGTCCTCGGTGTCTTCGCCACCCTTTCAAAGATGTCGACGTCTGTCATCCACGGCGACCCGATGGCCGGGAACATCAGGATCGACGACTCAGACGTCGTTGGGCTTCTTGACTTCGATGAAAGCCGTGTCGATGTTGCATGGCACGACCTCTCAAACCTTGGTGTCCAAATTCTCGACGACGCCGACCATGCGCCAGCTGCACGAGTCAGCGACGCCTGGGAAACCGCCAACGGGTGGGTCCTCGAGCCGCAGTACGCGCAACGTCGCCTCGAAGCGCTCAGAATAACGCTCCCCAGACAGAGACCGCCCACGCGCTAACCGGCAGATGTGCGGTTTCGAGACCGACTTCTGCGAACCAGGGCCACTGATATCGCTCCGCCGCCCGGTGGGCGTTCTCGCTACTGTCTCCACGATGATCCGGGTCCCAACGAACAGAGGAGAGTTGTCAGCCGAGGTCTACGGCCCCGCTGATGCTGACCCAGTCCTCCTCGTTACTGGAGGCGGTGGAGCGATGTGGTCATGGTCACGGATTCTCCCCGAAGCCTGGCCCGCCGCTTTCGGGTCAGTCGCGGACCTTGCACCGGTTCGTTCCCTCGCTGACGACATGAGAGTCGCTGTCTATGACCAGGCTGGCGTCGGCCTGTCATCTTCGGTCCCGCCTGCCGGCAGTACTTCTGAGGCTGCCGCTGACGCCCTTGCAGTTGGCCGGGCGTTGCTCGGTGAACGGTTCTCAGTGGTGGGGATGAGCCTGGGCGGAGCGGTTGCGATTCGCTGCGCCCTCGACTCGCCCAACACTATCGAGCGACTGGTGCTGATCTGCACCTACCCGAGCGCGTCCACCCTCGTTGCTTCGCCGGGCGAAGCACAGTCCGATTCTGAGCCCTCGGTCGCTGACCAGGTCCGCCAGTCGCTGCAGCCGGGCTTCGCTGAGAAGCACCCGGGGCTCGTTGATGCGGTGGTGACTGCGGCGGTCGCTCTTGAGTTGCACGAGGATTTGAATGAGCGATCGATCGAGTTGTTCTTCAGTCACGACGGCCACGATCTTGGCGAGATTGCTGCTCCGACAACCGTGGTGTGCGGAGCCGCTGACACCGTGTTCTCTCTTGAGAACTCCACCGAGATCGCCCGCTTGATCCCGAACAGCCAACTCATCCGAATCGAGGGAGCGGGCCATCCGCTCCACATCGAAGCACCGCATGAGCTGGCGAACGCCGTTCGGAACCGAGAGTCAGCATCGCCCTCAGAGTGAACCGGCCTGATCCAGGTGGAACTTCGCTTCGCTGCCCGCCCGCAGACTCTGACACTCTTGGACACCCACCACAGACGAGACCCCACGCGATAATCACGGCACCGCGCAGCCCTCAGCCAGCGCGATAGCCGGCATCTTGAACGGTCTGACCGTCGGCCGGCAATGCAGTGCTCCCGCCCCTATTGCTCAGTGAGTCGTGGGCTCACTATGTCGGTGTAGCGGGGACAAATCTAGATTCGGAGTCCGGCACGACGAGCGGTGCGGACGCCGACCCGGAACGGGCCGGCGGCACCCAGATCGGTCAGCGGTAGCCGCCGACGATGGAGGCGGCAACTGGTGGGACAGCTCAGGGTTCCCAGACGTCGCAGGACACCCCGGCGACCTGGCCGTCGGCGTCGAGGAATAGGTCGAGGGTCCGCCATTGCAGGCAGCTGTCGATACCTGCGGCCTGGATGGAGATGCGCCGTAGCCCGGCGAGCGCCGGTGGAGCGGGCACCGGAGGAGATGCGCAGTGTCGGTGTGGCCCTTCAACCGGGGCCGCCCATTCGATGGTTGCTGTGGGGAGCAACGAGACTGCACCGTCACCGCCTCGGAACGGTCCAACATCGACGGTCCAGACAGCTGGATCGGACAAATCCTGGGCCGGGCGGACATCGGCCAGGATCGGCCCGAAGGCCAGCACGACCTCGCTGGCCCACGGGATCCGGCTCGCAGCGTCACCGTCGCCGACGGCAAACGCGACGAGATCCTCGAGGATCTGAGTCTCTGACACAGCGACACCCGGTGCGTCGACGCGTTCGTCGACCTCGAGTCCCGCCTCTTGGAAGGCTGCAGCCGAGACTTCGCCGACGACGATTGGTAGGTCGTCTTCGCGGACCGCCCAGACACGGATTGAGTCTGCGGTCAGCCGAGCCTCGAGAGCGACGATGCCGTTGCCGCCCAGTCCCAACGAGGTCCCGAGGAACTCCTCGATAGCGGCCTGAGTTTGTTCGTCGAGCTCGGGCCCTTCGCTGAGGTAGGTCGTGAGGTCGAGGTCGTGGCGGTCAGCAGTCGTCGCTGCGACCTCGGTCAGACGGGCCGCAGTGCGAGTGCCGACTCGACCGGTCACGACGAGATCGGTTTCTCCTCTGACGATTCGCAAGTCGACCGAGTCGTCGAAGGTGACTGCCACCTCGACGTAACCCTGCGCGTCGATGGTGACAGTCGCTGCCGGGTCGATTCCCCAAGACCATGTCCGGTCGCTCACGGTTGGTGGTCCGAGGAGCGAGCGTTGGAGCGCGTTCCAGCCAGCGGCATCGTCCCACTCGATCGCCCTCCCGATGAACCAGGTGTCGCAGCGGGCGACGGCCAGGATCGCGTCTCGATACCCGTCAGCAACAGCGTCAGGGAGGCTCTGGTCTGGTTCTTTGGCCACGACCGGCGACCAGGTCGGGCAGAGATCGACTGCTGGGATCTGCAACACCGATGGCAAGATCGGATCATCGGCGGTTGCCAGGGCGATCGTGCCGGGCAACGCTTTGAACACATCGACTGATCCTGTCTTCAGATCAATCACGAAGTGGTCCCACGCCGGAAGGGCTGGCTCCTCTGGCCCCCTCGCGGCCACGATGAGGCGGCCGTCGAAGTCGACGAGGGAAAGCAATGGTGCACCGGAGCCCCCGAGTTCCCAGACGGCTGTCTGGTCGCCTCTCTCATCGAGCAGCCGAATGCCGTCGGGCCGCTGAACATGTGAGATCCAACCCTCGGCATCGAGCCGGAACGAGCCTGGCAGCAACTCGACCGCCATACCGTTGGCAGCCACGATCACCGACCCGACATCGGGTACTGGCGTGTCCACGTACTCTCCCGACGCTGGGTTCAACATCCCGAGCGGGGTGCTGGCCAGAACCACGCCTCCCTCGTCCCGAGCAAGACTGAACACCTCACCGTCGAACAGCCGCGTCGGCTCGACTGCGCCCGGCTCGATCTGGAAGACCCCATCAACCGTCGCGTAGAAGACAGTCCCGTCGATGTCTCGTTTCACCATCGTGGCCCCAAGGACCACCTCGCCGACCTCGACGATCGATTGATCCCGCTCGTCAACGATTGCTTCAAAGTCGAGCCGCACCCAACGAGTGTTGGCCAGCAACGGTATGGCCGGAGTGTCCGTCGTCGGTACCGACTCAACCAGGGTCGACACTGTCGTCTCTTGGATCGTCGAACTTGTGGCGTCGCCCAGCGACGGGGAGTCATCGGATCCGCAAGCGGCAACTACCAAGCAGAACGCAACCACGACCAAGAACCACCGGCGAGAGCTCATGTCCCTAGAGACGTTCCGAACCCCATCATGGTTCCCCTTCCGGTCCGCTTCCGATTTGGCGACCTGGAATTCTGACGTCAGCACGTTTCACCTCCACAACATGGCAACTCTGGCCCTTCGACTCCATCCCGCCGATCATCTCACGACGCAAGACCCCTGCAATGACGCATCCGACTGAGCGCACCCGACACCCAGTTGGACCGATCCCCGCCGACCGCTCAAAGCCCGCTAGCGAACCGGCAAGACGGGCGGGGTCACCGGGTTGGCAGCCTGGTAAAGGTTTCGCTATTCGGTGGCTGGGAGCTCCCAGATCTCGAGGGCTGATGCTGGCTCATCAACGGGGCCGAGTAACTCGCCGAAGACGGGATTCGTGATCGACAAGAATCGATCTCGAGAAAATGCTGTGACATCGAGTGAGCGGCCATCAGGGTGGCCGATCTCACGGAAGTCTGTTCCGTTCGTCGTGATCCAGCTCGATCCTTCGACGCTGTCTGGGGTGATGTTGGTGAACGACACGAGGAATCCGCCTGGCGCTGCTGTGACCGAAGTAGCAACGGCGAGCCGATCTGGCGCTCGAAGTTCTCCGACTTGTTCCCATTCCTGACCATCTGTGCTCGACCAGACGAGAACGTCTTGCTGATCGTTCAGGGTTAGCGGGCCGTCTGCATCGTTCTGACTCCAGCCGGTATCGCCGTTGACTGCTTGGTCACCAACAGCAACGAAACCATCAGCGCCTACAGCGAGGTCGGACATGCGGGTGATCGGCCGATCAGACGGGGGCGCCGGTAGCTCAGCACGGGCCCAGGTCTGCCCTGCGTCGTCTGAGATCCAGGCGGCTGCTTGAGGAGACGAGAACCCGCCAGTGGTTCCCACCGCAACGAGTCGTCCGTCGCGCGTTTCGATCGCAGCCACGAGGTCGCCTGCCTCGAACCCGTCGCCGCTGAGCGCTGCCCAGTCGAGACCATCTCGAGAGAACCAGACGAGTGTCTCATTGGCGAACTCGTCGTCGAGGTCCTGGTCGATCCCTACAGCGACGAAACCATCGGGGGTGCCGACGACCCGGTTCGCAGTGACGAACCCGGATGCCTCAGTGGCCAGGTCCGCTCTGCTCCATTCGCCGTTTGCTGTTGATGTCCAAACAACCGGGGCGAAGCCGTCGCCCGCTTCGTATCCCACAGCGACGATCGTGTCACCGGCGACTGCGACATCGGTCATCGTGAAGCCCGTCGGCACCATGTCGCCCGCTTCGCCATCGAGGGTTCCGAAAGCGGGTGACCCGATTGCGTGCCTTTCCCATGGTGAACCTTCAACGCTTGACCAAACAGCTGCTACCGAGAAAAACCCGACCTGTTCTGCCCCCACCGCGACGTGTCCATCCGGAGTGGCAGCGATCCCTGAAACCAACAGCTGGCTTGTTCCGAATTGTGTGCCGCCGTTGGCTTCTCTTGAGTCAACAAGGTCAGCTGGCTCGAATACGCCGTTCGGGTCGTCGAGGAGTTCCCAGTCGCCAACGACAAGAGGTTTCACAGCGTCTGGTGTCCCAGCAACATCCACGACGTCGCCACTCTGGGTCGAGCTGAAGATCCAAATCGCCGATCCAGCAACCACCGTCACCGCAGCTGCCACCGCGAGAAGCGGCATCCGGACTCTTGGTGTCCGCCCACGCTTTGGGCGAACGAGGAGCTCCCGCTCAGCGTTGACGATCTCGTCAACGGTGATGGGTTGTGCAGCGCTCTCGATCATTTCCTTGATGTTTGTTTCGAGTGTCATATCTGGACTCCGAGTTCTGCCCGCAGCTTCGACAAACCGCGCTCAATGTGGTTCTGGATCGACGACCGGCTGAGTCCCAGCAATTCGGCCGCTTCGGCGTGAGACAGCCCGTAGCCCGCAATCAACACCACGGCTTGCCGCTGACGCTTGGAGAGTCGCTGCATTGCGGGTTCAAGACCTGGTTCAACGTCAGGCATGCAGTTGCCTCGTTCGGCCTGGGCCAGCCATCGCTGCGGTTTGCGTTGTCTACGTCCCCAGCGATCACCGACCCGGTAGAGATACCCGGCGGGATTGTCGAGATTGGCAATCCGATCCCAGTTCCGCCAGCCGTACCCGAGCGCTTCAGCCGCAGCGTCTCGCCCAAGCTCAGCACCGAACTTGGCCACCAACGCAGCGCGCAGGCGGGGCTCTGCCTCGGCGAAGAACACCTCAAAGGACCCGACGTCGAGACCGCTCACATGAACACAACCTGCATCAACTGCACACCCCTAAAGGCACCGAGCCCGGCGTTTGCACCACAACAAATCCAGCCTTTTCATCGCCAACCCCTAGAGACGACCACAACAGCACGGCCGACACGACATCCCAACAGCGGTCTGACCTGGTCCGCCTTCGAGAGTTTCAGCACTCAGTCGCTCTCACCAGCGACCGGGAAAAGCAAGCGCTTGCGATAGCCGAGAGAACCCAGTCGATAATCTTCGTCGCCGACCCTGCTCGACCCGCGCGATAGCCGGCACATGGAGCGGTGTGACTGACGCCGGTGAGCATCCGTCGGAGCGCATATTGATCAACTCAGCGGGTGGTGCGAAGTCTCGATCGATGCGGCTGTCGGTGAGCCTCGTACAACACGTGGAACACTGCGTTGGTGAGAGGAGAAGAACGGCGGATGGACTGGCGACAACCAAGGTCCACGAATGCGCGATTTGCAGTGCGCTTCGAGCGGTCATGAGCTCGGATCCGAAGCGGTTCTGCCATCGAGGGCGGCGCTACGCCATCTGGTGCGTGCATGCGGTTGGAGTTGCATTGACCTGCCTTTCTGTCTCGCTGTTTCTTAACTCATCCGGGCCTCTCGCTCTGCTGGTGTTCCTGCCCTTCGTTGTTGCGGCACACGCGTAGGGGTTGTGGCTGCCGGACCGGTGCTGGATCGTGCTCGACGAGCCTGCGATGAAGTTGACGGTGAAGAACACGTTCGCTTCTCCGGTCGAAATCAACCTCGGCCAGGCACATGCGAAGACTCAGGGCTGGTTCCACAGCAGCAACCCAAAGATCACCTCCCCCCGAGGCATCATCCAGATCGGCGCGCTCGGCGGGACCTACGACTTTTGGGGCGGAGCGGACCCCGACGTTGACCACTACCGCTCGAGGCTTGCAAAGCTGACGGCAGTGAACGACCCAAAGCAACGGTGAGTCTGGGTGCAACACGTTGAACGACGATGCAGTGCCACGCATATCGACAGCAGCCCGCCGCCCAATACCCGCTCGAGAACCGGCATCTTGAGCGGCTCCGGCGGCGACGGACGTTGCGCTGGAGCACGCATATGCAGTTGGACCAACGGAGGTGGGAGCAGGCCTGCGGCTATTGCAGATTCAAGGGCGATCTCGACAGGCCGAAGGTAGAAGCGTGGAAGAACCACTTCGTCGAGATCGAACTCGAGCCATCTACAAACTCAAACAAGACGGCCGCCGACTGCTCGTTCTCGACAACGACCTCTTGGTGATCTCACCAAGCATCCGGACACGCTCTGAGCTCAACGAACTCTCCGTCCGGCTCACAGATCTGACCACCGACCCAAGAGCTGTGCTCGGGCCGGAGGCAACAGTGATACCGGTCGCGGAGATACTCAAAACGACAGGCCAACCTGACTACGCTCGCGTACTCATCGACACAACCACTGGCACCCATCGAATCAAGAGCTGGACCAAGCCCCCGATCGTGATCACCACTGACGGTGTCACAACGCCACGCCGCCTCCCGTCAATAGGAGCTGCAGCAGTCGACGACTTCATCGTCCGGGTGAGCGAGCACCGATTCGGCCGGCCGACCAATGAACAAGCCGATTCGACAGCAACCGCTTCGCCTGATCAATGGAACTCCGCTGTCGATCAACACCGCGACCTCGCTTTCGTACCTCGAGGCGCGATCGCTGACTTCATCCAGATCCTTCTCGTCAGTCTCGTGATTGGCGCCGCCTTGTTCTTCCTCGGCTTGCCCCTCTGGACGATCATCGTCTTTGGCTTTTTGAGTGTGTTGACACTGCCGAAGTCGATTCCTGCACCAATCATCATCGGCCACCACGGCATCGTGTGGGGCCGATGGACAGGTAAGCGCTTCATCCCTTGGGAGGCAATCACCCAGATCGAGGCCGTCGAGACCGGCTTCGGCAGACCTCGCATCGTTTGGGTCGATGCAACAACAGGGAACAGGGCTCCGATCCCCGTCACCAAGTTCATGAGTGCCTCCCGAGCAGCCGAGCTTGCTGGGGCAGTGAGCACTTACCGGCCATTCATCAACCGATAAACGCAGCGGGACTCTCCACGCTGCGCCTCGGCGGCGCCACCCACGCATATCGCCACGCCAATGTCGTCCAGTACCAGCGCGATAGCCGGCAGATGGGGCGGTGTCGGGTTGAGTCTTCCGGGGCCGCTTGCGCTCATATCGATCATCGTGGGAGGACGAGTGCGTGGTCCTTGCTGGTCACACCGCCTGTGGGTCAGTTGCTAGGAGCGAGGAACAGGCCGATGACCATTCGGTCGAGCCAAACACGCTGCTGTGCTGTGAAGACCACGACGGCAAGGTTGTCGACAACCGCAGCTTCGGCAACGGAGAACCTGTCGATCCAGGAGTACTTGATCTCGGGTATCTCGGTCTCAGCTCTGGCGACGATGGCATCAACCATCACTTGTGCTTCACCTGGAGACGTGGCCGACATCGCGACCGTGAACTCCCCGCTGTCGCCGAGGTCTGTCCAACCGAGGGCCACCGCTCCTGGTTTCGGCAGGAACGGAAACGCTGCCACGAGATCGGGAATCGCTGCGACGTCATCAGGATGTCTGAACTCAAACGACGTTGGACGAGCGACCTCGTTGGTCATGAAAGCGCCGTGGACACCACGAGCATCGAGTTCGACTGCGAGAGCGTTGAAATGCTCGTCGCCATCAAGTCCGGTCCCTTGCTCGAACGCACCAAGCGAAGCTGCGACCACCTCGACATCGTCCGCCTGAATCACAATTCCGTCGCCGACCGCGAGCGAGCCACCCCGTCCGAACGGGCGCGCTGGTGACTCTCGATCGAAATCGATCGAGCGGCCCCAGTCAAAGAAAAGGTCATCGACAAGATCGACTTCGTCTGCCCAGTCGGCATCGGTCGCGACTGCTTCTGCGACTTGTTGTCCGTCTATGTCTGCCAACCGCAACCGCAACGGATTCGCTGGCAAGCCGGTCTGCATCCAAGCGGTGTGGTCGAGAAATGAGAAGCCCCACGCGTCCAGCTCAGATTGGATGCCTTCTGACGGGGTGCTCGCTAAGGCGCCCGGGAATAGCCCCATCCCTTCAAACGACGCGTCTGCGTAGGCCTCGATGTCGTCGTCGCAGTCAGGTGATGGAAGGTCAAGGCTGGCGTCGAGGTTGAAGCGGCCGATGTCGTTGAATCGGACGGCTTCGCGGTAGGCGTCTTCGTTCGGGACATGGCGCAGCATCTCGAGCAACGCTCCCGGTCGAGGGGTAACTGGTGCCGATGGTGTGCAGATCTGCGGGGCGAGCGTGTCGGTCGTTTGCTCAACGATGACAGCGGATGTGGTCGTGTCGGGCTGGGAAGCCTCGAACGTTGTCGTCTCCGATGACGTCGTCGTACCGAAGGCTTCGCTACTCGAGCCGCAGCTTGAAGCAAGCGCCAACGCCAGGACAATGGTCGCTGTCGGTACGCAAGGCAGATTCGGTCTCGCCAAAGTCATCCCATTCAGGTCGGCTCATCCGACACCATATTGATGAGATGCGAAATCGCCGTGGCCCACGCCCGCCGATGATCGCAACCTGTCGCGCTCTACGCCATCGAAGCCCACCCAATATTCACAACAGCACCTCACTCGATATTCGCTGTGAACCGGACTGGTTCTCCTGGAGCTGCGAAGGGCAGCCGTCACAATGCGACGAGGTTCCGAGTCTGTGTTCATCGCCATCCCGACCAGCCCATTGCTGCCGATGTCTGGGGTGACGCCTACCGTGTTCCAGAGCTGCTGAGATTGGACGGATGAAGATGCTTACAGTCACCGATGCGATCACCGAGTTCCGGGAAACTCTGCTGGGCGACGATGCCGCGACATTCGAGTTCGAAGGGCCAGCCGATCCCTCCGACATCGCAGCGCTGGAAGAAGCGATCGGAGCGCCATTGCCTGGCGACCTTCGAGAACTGTGGGACTTCACGAGCAGCACCTATTTGACATTCTCGCAACTGCTCTTCGACCCGCGCACTGCGATCGTTCACAGCGAGATCTTCAATGACGAGGTCCTCGGACCCGACCCGAACAATCCGATCAGACGCGTGATCTGCTTCGGCAACCATATTGGCGACGGGATCTGCTACGTGCTGGATGGGCCGATCGTGGGCCAGATCGTGTGGCTTGACCCCACGAACCCTGGCGGTGGCGAACCGTTGGGAGACTCACTGGCGAGATATTTGTCGACGGTTGTGGCCTTGGCCAAAGCGGGTCAGATAACAGTCGTCACCGTCTTTCACGGAACGCCACACGAACGACTCGAGCCAAGGTGGGTCACGGGATTCGGGTCGTATCTCGACGTGCCGGACGAACTCCAAACAGCCCTTGGGATAGGCCCCAAGTTTTGTTAGTGATTCCGACCGACCGAGTTGTGCGGCAGCACCGTTCCACCCAGAGCGCCGTGGTGTCCCACTCGATAATGGCGGCACCGCTCGACCCTAGACCCGCTCGATAGCCGGCATCTTGAGCGGCTCGGCGGCTATCGGGTTGTCTCGAGGCCGCACCCATTTCACTCCGAGGTCTGATCAGCGTTGACGGCACGTTCGGTCTCAAGGGGGCCTGATTCTGAGTCGATGATTGGGTATGGCAACAGTTGCGTCGATTGTTGGCCCCGTCCTGCTGCTCGTGGCTCTGGCGGTAGCCCATCAGGCCAGGAGGTGGGTTGCCCGTCGCCATGTTGAAGCCGTCCCATCAAGTGCGTCGCCGGGTCGTCGCCATACTGCTGCGCACGAAGCCATGATGGCTTCCTCAATCGTCGCCGTCGTCACGCTCGGCGCCGCCGCTGCAATTCTCGATGCTGTATGGACGCCGTTCACCTCCGGTTGGGCTCTGATTGCTCTCGGTATCGGAGCGGCGTACCGATGCGTTCAGGTGTGGCCGCAATTCGGTCAACCGTTGCATCCCTCGACCGTCGTGTTGGTTCTCTTCCGGGCCGGGCTTGTCGCATCGGTTTTCATGGCGAGGTTCTTGATCGAAGGAGCCGCGGGTGTTGCTCTCGCCTTGCTGGTCGTTGTGGTCATTGCCGTGCTCTTGCGTTGGGAGGACGACCTGTTCGACTTGGTCGGGCTCACCGAACCTGCTCCCGTGAGCTGGGGCAACGAGCTCGCCATTGCGGGAATCGCGCCTGAAGAGGTCCGACTGCGCAGATTCACGATGTCGACGCCACCCCGAGGAAGCGGACGGGTCTTCTTGCCGTCGGCCGCCGCGGCCCAGCTCACGCCACACCAAGCCGTGGAGGTCGTTGCGTTCAATCTCCAAACAGTCAGGGACGGAAGGCGCTGGTGGCTGTCGCCACATGTGGTCTGGCCAAGCGTCTTGGCCGCCTCCATCGCAGCCCCGGATGCAGTTTCGGCCGTTCTGCTCCTTGCGGTCCTGCTGATCGGTATCTCGCTCGGATTTCGCCCTATTGAACGACGCCAGATGGATGACGTCCATCGTCGGATGACTGAGCTGGCAAAAGACCCAGAACGAGCAGGAACACTGGCTCAAGCATCCGACACCGTCCAAAAGATGACCAAGCAACCCCCGACCATCGGACGAAGGGGCCACACCGCTCAAGCCATCGCAGAACGACTCGGCCAGCCGCGGGAAGAGACTCTGAAACCGCCGAACTATTGGCCGCTGGCGGCGAAGATGTTGCCGATCTCACTTGCGGCAGCCGCTCTTCCCATCTTGTTGGCGGCACCGACAGCGTGGGCACTCGGTCCCACGCCCCAAGCTGTGGTTGCTGTCGGCACAGACCTTGGCAGTGATGTGGAACCAGCACAGCTGGAAGCTGCGATCCTCAGCTACTACGGCCAAGACCTCGACAACGAAGACGTGCGAATCTTCGTCGAACGCGCCCAACGCGAGATCTCGCGAAACGTTGACGATCCAGACCTGCACCGAGAAGCAATCGCCATCTACCTCGCTCAGTGCTCCGGCCAAAGAGTCGGCGACCGATTCTTCCTCACCTGTTGACACCGCCCGCCCACTACGGACAACGCAACGGACCTGAGTCAACCGGTAGCAAAGCTGCCCAACGATTGAGATGGAAGAACTTGGTTCGACAATGCAAAGCGACTCGGTACGTCAAGGGTCCTTGGCAAATCTAGCCAGCGACACAATCGTGTCCGTACCCCGGCCCGTCTACGTCGCCGATGGCAAAGAAATTGGGGGAACGGGCGGCGATCTCGAAGTGACGATGGAGTCAACAGGCCCTTGGCTTCTGTCCGCAAGGGCAGACCACCTTTTTGGTTCTGCGCCAACGCTGGGTGAATCCATTCGATGGGCATCTTGACTACGAAAACGTGAAGTTCATCACCCAGAGCGGCTGCTGGACGATCGCAACTACAAACATGCCGAACGGCTGAGCGGCCTTCCCATCGTCGGTGTCGACCTCATTGCAGATGTTGAACCACTCGATGAGCGGACTATCGGGGTCACTCTGACAACGCCCCTTCGGCACCATCACAGCAGTCAATCGCTCGGACGAGATCGAGGTCTTTGCGAGTCTTGAAGCTCCCCGCATCTGACTGAACCGGCCGGGAAACGCTTGAGGCGAGGCGGCCGAAAGCCCCGAGTACCAACAAGCCGCTGACATCCGATAGCCACGCCCGATCCGGCATTCTCGCATCGCTGGTGGTGGGTGGGTGGTCGCGCCTGTCGGCTATCGAGTTCGTCAGCACCGGGAGTCGGGAGCGTCGAAGTTGCATGATCCGAACAACTCCAACGGCCTTCTCAGCCGTTCATTCTCCAGGTTTCGTTGCGTTTGGGATCCGTGATGAGCGATGCGATGGTCTCGCTCACGACTGCGTCGAACCCACGGCTGGTCTCACGAAACGCAATACCACATCGGCTACGCCCGTCGACGTCTGGTTCAACGTGGCGAAGACCAACCATTGCGTGCTCCCCTTCAAGGGTGAGATCCAGACGGATGCCCTCCCGGACAAGCGCGTTATCGGGCAGAGCCACGAGCGCTCCCCCGATCGAAACGTCGAGCAGTTCCACATCAACATCCACGAGCTTCTTCCGTCCGAAGAACTTCTTGGTCGGGAACGCCAACGTCGCGCTCAGCGCTGCGCCGCGGTAGCGAAGCGACATCCGAGGCATCGGGTTCGTCTCCGCACCTCCGGGTTCTCTCAGCAACTCTGACATGATCCCATCATCGAGGCTGGCGGACCGAATCAGGATGAGACGAAGTGCCTGACTCGGTCACAACCTTCGCGCCGCTCCACCTGATCGACCGGCGAGTGGTGCGAGGTGTCGGCGCCGCGACAGACGCAGCCACGAAGCGGCCCAGATGATTCTGCGTTCATGAGGTTGAACCGGCCGGGCCCTCGTGGAGCCGTGAACGCAGCGACCACGCACAACGGCATCGCGCTGGGGCCAGATATCCGATCAGGGTCCGGCATCCAAGAGCGGGTTCTTCGTCGTGGACAAGTGCGTCTTGAGCTTCCGATATTGACGGCGTTGTTGCGGGTGGCTGTGAGCGGCTCGTTGTTCGAAGTCTTGACCGGTGTTGCAAGGCTCGGCCGCACTCTCAGCGAACAGATTTCGAGGCTCGGCGGCTCGACCTCGTCAACGCTCGATGTCTGAACGTTTGAAGACGCTCGACAGCGACAATCCGGCACGGGTCAGAGCCATCGTTCCGCCTTGTTCTCGATCGATAACGCAAATGGCTGAGTGCACATGCGCTCCGGCCTGTCGAAGGTCTACGGCCGAGATCACAATCTGGCCGCCGGTCGTGACGACGTCTTCGACAATTAGGAGTTGCTGGCCGTCGATGTTGGGGCCCTCAGCCAGTTTCGCTGTGCCGTAGTCCTTGGCCTTCTTGCGGACGAAGACGCAAGGAATCCCTGATGCAATCGAAAGGGCGGTAGCGACTGGTACGCCCCCGAGTTCAAGGCCTGCCAGAAGCTCGGTGTCGTCTGGAATCAGATCGACCATTCTCGCTGCCACTGCTAGCAACAATGCCGGGTCCGACTCGAACTGGTACTTGTCGAAGTAGGTGTCGGCGACGAGGCCCGATCGGAGGCGGAACTCTCCAGAAAGCTGGGAAACCTCCGAGACCTTCGCGGCCAAGGTTTTGAAATCCATGAAGAGAGGTTCTAGCCGCTCAGAACCTCAGCCATGACTGAGACGAGAGCCACGCTCGCTCGGGATCATGTCCGCTCGACTCGGCGATGGACAACACTCCTGCATCTTGGTGACCTCACTCAATGTCGCCGCACGATCGGCACCAAGGGACATCGGGCGGGTGAACGAGGGCCCGACGACTACTGTCTCGTGCATGGCCCTGATGGGAGCAATCCCGATCCTTTCGCTCATCTCGAGGAGAAGCTGAATGCGATTGCTGATCTTGGGCGGCACCGTGTTTCTGGGTCGTGCGGTCGTGGACGCCGCAACCGAAGCTGGGGTCGAGGTGACTCTTGTCAACCGCGGCCGCACGAACCCTGGTCTGTACCCGGATCTCGAGAACCTGGTTGCGGATCGAAACGAGGACCTTCGCTGTTTGCGTGGCCGATCCTTTGACGCCGTGGTCGACACCAGCGGCTACTTCCCCCGCCAGGTTCGAAGCGTTGTCGAAGCGCTCGAAGGCAACATCGGCCACTACACGTTCGTGTCATCTGTCGACGTCTACGCCGACCAAAGCGTCCCAGCGGCTGACGAGGACGGCGACCTCGCCACCGTGACTGGCCTCTCTGACGAGGAGTCCGATGACAACTACGGCGGGTTCAAAGCCCTTTGCGAGGCCACGCTCGACCGGCACCTTCCTGGGCGGGCGCATCATGTCAGGACTGGCCTCATCGTTGGACCCCACGATGAATCGGGGCGATTCACCTATTGGGTGAAACGCATCGCAGATGGCGGTGCTGTTCTTGCGCCAGGACCACGCAATCAGCCAGTCCAGTTCATTGACGCAGCGGATCTCGCCCGATGGATGCTCCACGCCGCCGACCATCACATCGTCGGACCAATCAACGCCACCGGCACTCCCGGTTCGATGACACTGGAATCTGTTCTCGACGACATCAACAGTGTCACCGGCGGACATGGCCAACTCGAATGGGTTGATGAAGACTTCTTGTTCGAGAACGGGGTCAAACCGTGGAACGATCTTCCGCTTTGGCTTCCCCCGAAAGCGATTCCGAGCCACGCCGGCTACCTCAGCCGGAGCAACGCCAAGGCACTCGAGCTCGGTCTCGAGCTGCGTCCCCTGACCGACACCATCGCCGCGATCAAAGCAGACCTCCCACCCAGCGACGTCCCCTCCGAGCCAGCTGCCACCAAACCCGCGCCGGGTCTCGAACCCGCCGAAGAATTCGAGCTACTCGCCAAGTGGAACACAAAGCATCAACAACACCGACTGGGATGATGCGCCTCGTTGTGCTTGGTCCTGGGGCTGCCGGTAAATCAACCTTTGCACGCGAGCTCAGTGAGGCAACAGGGATCCCGCGAACCGAACTCGACAAAGTGTTCTGGTCCTCCGACCTGGAGGCCACCGCCCCTGCCACATGGGCACAGATCCAACAACGACTGACTAGCGGCGACCGTTGGATCCTCGACGGCGACCTCGGCCCATACGACGTCGTCGAAGCCCGCCTCCCACGAGCAGACACGATCGTGTTGCTAGATATTCCAACATGGCGATGCGCCTGGCGGGCCCTTCGCCGCTCCCGCGAACGGCTCGACTTCTGGCAGTGGCTCCTGACATGGCGACGGGTGTCCCGGCCACAGCTCATGGAAGCCATCGCGACCCACGCAGGAACCGCAGAACTCCTCATCGCCACAACTCCCAACGAGGTCCGAGAGACAATGCAAGCTCTCATCGAACGCAACAACCACGAGTGACCAGCGACGCTACGAAGCCGATCAGAGCATTGCGACTCGGTCACCCTGAACCGGCCTGGCGTTGATGGAGCGTCGAGGGCCGGAGACCTTGGACGTCGCCTGACGAGCGAAGTCTCCTGCAGCAAACGAGACGACCTGTCCGATAACGACGAAGCCGCCAACACGCTTGACAGCTCGATATCCGGCAAGTGGAGCGGGTTGGTCGGCTCTTCGGTTCTTGCGAGAGCGGCCCATATTGCTCCGCAGTCAGTTGCGGTGAGTTAGTCGTTGAGTAAGAAGTAGTCCCAGAAGGGCAGGCGTGTCGTCGCTCCTGGATCTCGCCACCCGTGCTCGAACTCGTTGCCGGCGTAGTGAGCTAGATCCGACCCGTAGAAGATGATGTCGGTTTGCATCACCGACAACACGGGATTCCCCACGGCAAGGGGTTCGGTTGGCAGGAACCTGTGGGAGTAGATGGGTACCAGTTTCGGGGCGTTGGCGAGAGCTGCGCGAGCGACAGCTTCTGCTTCGGCATCGAGGACTGGGCGCTCGGGCCAATCCGGATGCCAGGCGGAAGCGTGGAGTACGTCGAACACGATGCCCTCGGTTGGATGAGCCAGGAGGTCAGTCAGCAGCGGGTTGTCGGGTTGGCGCCAGGTCGGGAACTTGTCGCCTGCCGGCAATTTGGTGCTCAGGAGCGTGGCGAGGTCTGGCGGGAAGTGGCTGCCAACGAGTTCCTCTGCTGCGGACAGTTCGCGACGAGTGAGTCCTGCGTCGAGGAGAACGCCGTTTGCTACGAGGATCCCGAGGGTCGTTTCGGCGATGCGTGCGGCCTGGTCCATCGACATTTGACCACTATGCCCAAGCGAGGCAGTTGCCATCAAAGGGGGTCGACTGGCTGCCAGTGGCGGACTCTCTCGGTCGCACGCATAACGACATCGACGGAACGCTCAACATCCGAGCAGAACCGGCATCTTGAGCGGTTCTGGCGGTGAAGGTGTGTTGGATCGTCCCGCGCATATTCTGAACCTTCTTTGATTCGCCCTGTTGTCAACGCCACGCTGCTGGCTCAGTCAGAGAAGACGGAATCGGGAATCTCCGTCGTTTCTACCTCTACCTCAGATCTACTCGCCTTCAGCAGAGCACACCACCGTTACGAGCCAGGTCTCATTCCCGACCACGAGGTCCCCCTCCAGCAGCGGCGCGAACACCGAGGACTCACGCTTCTCATCAAAAGAGCCGAAGTCCAGTTCGCAGAGCTCATCCCGACCATCGATGAGAGTGGAGAGCGATGTCCCCGATCGTGCCCTTGTCCGGATCCAAGCAACACTTTCGATCAGCTCATCGAGGCAGTCAGCGTCCCCGGAGCTGCAGCCTTCAACGTCGACTGCTGCGTAGCGCACAACCCTTCCGTCGAGAAGATCGACATCTCGAGCGGCGAGAACATCAACGCCAACAACCCTCAGCTCAGCCTCGAGCCCTGATTCGAACGGCTCCTGAAAACGAGCCGTCTCACGTGAGCATGCAGCCAGTACGAAGATCATGACGAAGACTCCGAGTGACCGGACGTTTCCCCTCGGCACAGGTCGCGCTTCTCAACAGAACTC
Source organism: uncultured Acidimicrobiaceae bacterium (assembly GCA_964351995.1). Taxonomy (GTDB): domain Bacteria; phylum Actinomycetota; class Acidimicrobiia; order Acidimicrobiales; family SZUA-35; genus SZUA-35. The sequence goes on from CAYGQE010000064.1 coordinate 30,101, forward strand.
GTGTTGGTAAAAATCGATCATTCTCACTTCCAGCCTTGGATCACGATAGTCCCGAGGCACATGCAGCAGCGTTCGACGCCCACGCCTGCAACAACATGTCCACGCTGACGTGATCTGTGGACCGGCGGCGGAGCCTCGCCTGGTGCACCACCGCATCAAAGAACACATCAGCAATCTCATGGTCCAACAATCGCTGCCGGTTCTTGGTGAACGTGGTCGCGTTAAACGCCCGATCATCGATCGCGAGATCGAGGAACCAGTTGAACGACATCTTGCAGCAGACGAGACGACCCGTCCGATAACAACGATCTCACCGGCGCTCTTGACAGCGCGATAACCGGCAGACGCGAGTGGTGTCGGAAGCCAGCTGTTGAAGTGGTGCTGCACTCATA
>CAYGQE010000065.1:0-28630 GCA_964351995.1 uncultured Acidimicrobiaceae bacterium
GGATGCCCAGTCCCCCGAGGCTGCTGCGCAGTACCGCACGCACGCCCGACGTCGCCCACCGGTGCATCGTGGACGAGTCACGGTTGCTGAGACTGTGCAGCCGCCGCCGTGGGAGCCAGAGCACGTGAACGCTGTGGCACCGGGTGAGCACGCTGCAGCGGCCCGCCGCAAGCTCGGCAAGCCCTAACCGGGTCGAGGTCGCTTGCGCTACCACTTCCCCACCCCAGCGACCTGGTGGGCACCACAACACAACAACCCAGGCGGCTGCTTTGCCGCGTCCAAGACGCTGTTGCTAGCCATCTCGACTGGTTGGACGACAACAAAGGCATAAATGGCTATTGCCGTTCGATTACCGAAAACGTTGTTCAGCCGTGAATGTCGAAGCGCTACCAAAACCCTACATAAACCACCACCAACCGGTCACAGCCCTCACAGGCCAGGATCGCGCTCGCTCGATCAGCAAACCTCTCCAGTGCGGCTAAAGACCTTCACAGATGATCGTGGTCGCTCCGCTCCCCGCAACAAAGGGAGAGGGTCGCCCCTCGATCGTGCACGGTGGGGAGGCTCTCGTTCGCTGCTAACCCTTCGAGCACCTCAGTTGCCACCACGACAGAACAGCAACCACTACTGGCACGACTGCTCTAATCGCCTTGCCTAGTTCGTAATGCCGTGGCGCACGCATTCCAACAACGCAAATTAAGGACGGGCCGTTAATAAAGGACGGACTTTGAAACAAGGTCCGTACGTACGGCAAGGGATTGCCCTATCGTGCACAGACAGTGAGATGACAGTTAAGGACGGTCAGTAAAATGCCAGTGATTGCAGTAGCAGGAACCAAGGGCGGCGTGGGCAAGACCACCACCGCTGTCGTCTGTGGCGAACTGATGACCACAAAGATGGGCCTCAGTTGTGTCCTGCTCGATATGGACGCCCAAGAGTCGGCGACCTCATGGAAGGCCAAGGCTGAGCACCTCGGCACTCCCCTATTCGTGCCAGTGATCGGCATATTGTCGGGCAAGCGTCAAGAGGCAGCTCGACGGCGTGAGCTGTCCGAAGGCATCGAGGCCATTGGTCCCGACTACGGGCACGCAGTCATCGACACACCGCCCGGCGATCAGGAAGTGATTGAGGTCGCCATCGAGGCAGCTGACTACGTGATCGTCCCGAGCACGGCCTACCCCGCCGACCTTGAACGCATCGTGCCCACCGTGCAGCTGGCACTCGCTGCTGGCGTGCCACACGGCGTGCTGCTGACTCGTACCCGCGAGGGCACGATCTCCAAGGACATGGCACGTAACGTCCTTGAAGACATTAAGGGCCTTAACGTCCTTAACTCTGGAATACCTCTACGAGAGGATCTCGCTCGAGCGTTCGGCACATACCCAACCGACGAGTCGATTAGCGACTACGCCGGGGTATTGGCCGAGGTGTGGCGGGCAATCAACGCACAGGAGACAGCATGACCAAGCGAGACGCATACAAAGCGGACTTCGGCGACCTGGCGGCACTTGGTGCCGAGGCCAAGGCCGAGCCAGCGCCGACGCCAGTCAAGAAAGCAGCAAAGAAGGCCTCGGCAAAGAAGGCGGGGGAGAGTAAGCCAGCGCCCAAGGCCGAGCCCAAGAACAAACCCGAGGTGTTCGCCAAGGCTGCCCCATACGACAGGCGGGCCAAGTGGCCGCACCGCATCACGGTCGACCTCAACGCCGACCAGTACGCCGAACTGAAACTCATCCCTGGCCTGCCCATCACTGACGCCGTGCGATTCCTCGTCGACCGCCTCGACACCGATCCCAAGCTCAAGGACGCTTTGCACGCCGAGGGCAGGGCACGAGCGCTCGGTCAGTAAGGCAAGGCCCGTCCTTTATTTAAAGACGGTCTGTAGCTCTTGAACAACTAAGACTCGGTTGGACGTCAGTGCCTGACGAACGCAGCCTAGTAGTGCTCTCCGGGGGAGTGGTGCTACTTGCGGCGTCGTCGGCGTTTGGCGTCGATCCGGCGTGCGACGGTGATGAGTTCCGCGGTCCCGGTGGTTTCGGCGATGTGGTCGAGTTCGGGTGCGAGCGCTTCAAGCATGGCGGACACGCTGACGCCATGTTCAGCTGCGAACTCGTGCCACTGGTCGTGGGCGCCGTCGGTGACGTAGGCGTGTAGCGCTTTGCGATCAGTCATCCGTGGTGCTCCTCAAATATCTCGCCAGCGAGATGTGCTTCAACCTAGAACGCCAGCGTTGCGTGCGAATGGGCAGGCCACCCTGTCGGGCGGGCCGACCGGCATGTGAGCTCCCCGGCCCTTCCGGATCAGATGTTCAGGTGTTGGTGGTGTCGAGGAGGGTGTTCCAGGGTTGGGTGTTGTAGTGCGGGGTGAGGTTGATGAGTCCCCATCCGTCGGGGTGAACCCCGAGCGCTTGGTGTTTGGGGATGTTCGCGATCTGCGACGCCGTCAACACAGGGGAGCGTTGGGTGGTCCACGAGGTGCTGTTGTTGGGGAACGCCATGAACTGGGTCGACAGGGTGTTCGACATGATGGGCCGGTCCCAGTCACCAACGAGGGTCTCGAGCGCCCGCAGCGTGTCGGGGTCACCAATCCCGCCGAACACGAGTTTCTGGGAGAACAGCGACAAGAACCCTTCACCGGCTGTTGACCAACGGTTCCTAGCTTGGGAGAGGTCTTGGAACGCGGCGAGGACCTGGAGGCCTTGACCTCCGGACTCTGAGATCATCGCGGGCAGGTTCGGGATCGGCGCAATGTTCGCTGCTTCATCCAAAGCGAAGAAGACCGGTGTCCACGGCCTGCCGTCATCAGTGGGGGAGTGGCGGTGGAAGTCATACACCGCAGTCCGGATGTCTTCGAGAAACGCCACGACCAAGGGGGCGACGAGGTTCTGATGTTGGGCATCCGCGGTGATGTAGATCGTCGGGGTCGAGGACCGGTCGACGAACTCGGCTGCGTCGAAGTTGGGGTTGTCGGCCCGGGCGACCGAGGCTTCGGTGTTGTACCCGGCCAACACGTTCGCCACCGTAGAAAAGATCGAGGACCGTTCACGCTCGTGCGTGGCGGTGATGCTGGCCAACGAGTTGATCGCCAACGGCGACCCGCCGTGCTCAGCGAGGAGGGTCTCGGCTGGGTTGAGGTCGTGGCGCAGCACCCACCCCACCAACTCTGAGATCGGCCGACCACCCAACGCCGCCGCATGCAACAGAGGCGCGAGCAGTGCGGTGCCGCGTTCGGTCCAATGCGACGCATCCGACACATCACGCCCATTCACTTGGGCGGAGGCGACCATGGAGCGGGCCATCAGCAACGCCCGATCCCACACCGTTGACGAGGACACTGGGGACCAGCGCAGCTGGGTCGCCCATGACGGAGTGAGATCAGACCCGGCCGGGTCGAAATGCCACACCGTCCCCCGTCGGGCTCGGAGCGGGCCGGTGGCGAGCATGATTTCGGGTTTGGTCGAGGTCGACACCACCGGCCCCGACGACGCCGCCACCGCAGGAATGATCACACACGACGTCTTCCCCGACCGAGGCGGCCCAAGAACGAGGATGGCGTGCTCGCGATTCGCTGTTGTCCACTGGTGATCGGCCGGGTTGGTTCCGAGGTAGGCGCCGCCACCCAACTCGGCGTGTCGGGCCTGCAACACATCGGCTGGCCGGTCAGCGGAAACAATCTCAGCGACTCGATCACGAGGCGGCGCAGGCATCACAGACTTGGCGGCCATACGACGATGCGCCACCGCGTCCAACAACCGCTTCACCCAACCGATCGCGACGACGGGGGCGATGCCGTAGATCACCACGATCGCACCGAGCTGCAACACCGAGTTCTCTAACTCCGGTGACGCAGCGGCGAGACCAGCGATCGCCGCGCCGATGAGCGTGCCGAGGGCGACGAGTTTCCACATCGACCAACGCTGCTTGCCCGCCCTCCGAGTGGACCGGCGATGAGCCCACCCCTCACGGTTGGCCCGGTTGCGGGCCCAACCAATCAGCAGCGCGGGACCCACCAGTCCGATCAAGAAACCGGTGCTGCGCAACCCAGACGAAGGCTCATCCACGAACGCGAACGTCAGCCCCAACCCTGCGAACCCGGCGAACAAACAACCAAACAACCCAAGCACTCCGAGCATCGCCGACGCGCAGCCGTTGTTGGCCTTCAACGACGGAGCCACCGCCGCCTGCGGCCCCCACCCCTGATCTGTTCGTTGCCCCCTCACAACAATGACAGTACGCCAACGGTGTGACGGCCTTCCTTAACACCAGACATCGACCCAGCTCACCACCCCGCCAGACAAGGCCGGGTCAACAGGGGTCGGGGGAGTGGGGCGGCAGCGCTGGTTCCGGGCCTCGCCGGTGCCGTCAAGGGGTGTCCTGCCAGGTGGCGCTTGTCGCCCACACGTGGGCGGCTGTGTTGTTTGGGTTGGTGCTCGTCGCTGCGCTCCTGCGCCACAACCGTCGCGTCCACCTTCGGCCACTGGTCCCTTGACTGCCCCGCCGTGGCCCTGAGGTTCGGCATGTGCCGAACGAAGCGGAGCCTCGTTCGCTTCTCGAACCACAAGGGGATCATCAATGACCACCACCAGCCCGGCCAACACCTTCCAAGTCGGCAGCACCTACACCGCTCGCTGCGCAGGCGATCACACCATGACGTTCTCATGGACCGTCACCGTCCGAACCGCCAAGTTCATCACCCTGGTCGAAGGCAACGACTCCGACCGGCCAGGCAAGCCCAAGCGTGTTGGCGTCAAGACCGACAACGGATGCGAGTGGGCAATGCCCGACGGTGCGTACTCGATGGCCCCGGTGATCCGAGCCAGCAACCACACCGAAGCCGCCCGCACCAACAACAGCGAGGCAGGACGGTGAGCGGGCTCAAGATCAGCCGTGGCCGAGTCGTACTGACCGTCGGCGTCGACACAGCGATGGATCGGTGGGGGAGCGGCATGGCGAACTTCTTCGATGCCAGTTTGAAGCGTCACACTGCCGGCGATTGGGGCGACCTCGACCCTGGCGACGCTGCGGCGAACGATCATGCTGTGTTGCTTGGTGAGCGGGTCCTGTCTGCCTACACCGTCCCCGCCGATCTCGCTGCGAAGAGCGGACACGACAGGTTGTGGATCATCACCGAAGCCGACCGTGCTTCTACGACGTTGTTGTGGCCGGGGGAGTACTGATGAGCGACCACACCGACCAAACAGTCAACGCCGGGCCTGTGCTGGTTCTTGGTGTGCTCTGGGACGACGAAGGCCACACCGGTTTCGATTGGGAAATCACCGTCCACGGCGCAACCAACCAAGAAGCAGCGCTCCAAGCGTGTCGGGAGCGATCTGACACGATCACCGACTGGGAAGTTGTGGACCGTTTCGAGTCGCCGCCGTTCTCGACCAGTCGCACCATCAACATCTGATCAGCCCGCTCGAGCCTGACACGCCACCCCAGCCGCGGCGGAGGCGTTGCCGGGCCATCGAGGCCCGACAACGCCATAGCGAACACCAACGCTGCCCAGCTTCGGGCATCAACAACGGCGGCCCGTCCCCACACCTGACCGTCACGATGGCGACGGTTGGGCCATCGAGGCCCACCGCCACCCCAGCCACCAACTGGCGGGGTGAACTACCCTCACCACACCGCCGCAAAGCCACACTCGGCTTCCACCGGTCTCCTCGTGCCTACGGGCACCGCAGTAACCCACCACCACTGCCAGGAGCACCCCATGGACATGCGACCGGTACACCAACGCCGATTCCGGCTGTACAACCGTCTCGCCGAACAAGGCCGCCACCTCGACGTTGTCGCCCGGCTGCGTGACGACGAAATCCGCCGGGCCAACAACAACCAGATCAGCGCCCAAGAAATAGCGCAGCTCGCCGATGTCGACCTCGCCACTGTCCACACAGCGCTCGCCATCAACCCGCCACCGCTTGCTGTCTTCGGCGACGACTGACCAGGCCTCGAGCAAACCCAAAGCACCACCCCCGCCTCCAACAGCGAAGCGAATGTCGACCCCCTGCGACGACGCACACTCCTGCCTTTTCGTCGCGAACCGTCCCGACCAAAACGGTAGATCTTCGACGCCGAAACTCCGGCGTCGAAGATCTACCAAACGATCTACTACAAGAGCGTTCAGACACTTGCACCCTTTGGTGCGTTCCGGGTATCGTCAGTGCTTGTGAGACGCCCCTACCCGTCGCCTGCCGCCCGGCTGACAACCCAAATGCGTCTCCGCTCAAACCAGCTTCCGCCGTGCCGTTGCGGGGTTGTGGGCGGGTGGGTTCGGTGATTTCGGCGGGGAAATTGACGCCCGGTCACGCCAAGTACTTCGAGGGCGAAGTCGCCAAAGGTCGTGAGGATTACTACGCCGGTCGTGGCGAATCGCCGGGGGAGTGGAAAGGCCGCGGCGCCGACGCTGCTGGGTTGTCGGGTGAGGTTCGTGATGGTGAGTTGGCGGCGTTGTTCGAGATGGCCCACCCCGTCACCGGCGAAGCGTTGGGCGCGTCGTACAACGTGTCAGCGACGTATGTGGACCGGTTCGGCAACGAACAAATCCGCCACAAACGGGCTGCGTTCGACGCGACGTTTTCGGTGCCGAAATCGGTGTCGGAACTCATCGCCCAAACCGACGGCGAACGCCAAGCCGTCATGCTGGATGCGATCGCTGCCGGGAACGACGCTGCGATGAACTACCTCGACACCCATGCTGCGTTTAGTCGGATGGGCAAGGGTGGTGTGCGTCAGGTCGACACCGAGGGTTTGATCATCGGGACCTACATGCATCGCACCTCGCGTGCGGGTGATCCGCAGTTCCATTTTCATAATCTGATCTCGAACCGGGTCCAGTGTGAAGACGGCCAATACCGGGCCCTCGACGGCAAAAACCTGTTCCCAGAGTTGAAGACCGCAGGCATGGTCGGCCAAGCCGCTATGCGAGCCGAACTCGGCCGCCTGGGTGTGGAATTCGGGGCGGTGTCTGAGCATGGCCAAGCCGACATCGTCGGCGTCCCCGAAGACTTGATGACGTTGCATTCGAAGCGGACGAAGCAGGTTGAGGCGCACGCCAACGCGGCGATCGTCAAAGCCGAAGAAGCGTTGCAGCGCACGTTGACTCCGGCTGAGCGGGCAGAGAAGTTTGATGCTGCGGCGGTGGCGACCAGGGTGGTGAAGAGTCGTGAGCTCCACGCCGACGAAGGCCTCTACGAACGGTGGCGGACCGAAGCTGTCGATGCCGGACACGACCCCGACTTGTGGGTCGACAACGTGTTTGACCGGACACCAGCCCAACAACTTTCACAACACCCGCAACTGACTGACGCTCAGATTGTGGACTCGGTGGTTGATGCGTTGACGAAGTCGCATCCGACGTGGGGACGCACCGAGGCCACCCGCGAAGTCGCACGCACGGTGTCGTTCCACGACACCACCGCGGAGGCCATCACCGACCGCATCGAAACCCTGTCAGATCAGGTCCTCGCGTCCGAACGTGTTGTGGCATTGACCGTCGAAACGCCACAGCCGCAGGAGCACGCCGGGAATGGTCGGGTGCGTCGTGACGGGTTGTCGCCGTACGTGCGTCACAACAGCAGCCGGTTTACTACCGTCACCGCATTCGCCCGCGAACAAGGGATCCTCGACCACGTCGACCAGGGCCGAGAAGCCCGCATCGGCATCGCCACCCCCACAGCAGTAGAGGACGCAATCGGGCAGCGTGCTCAAGATGGCCAACCGCTGTCACCGGATCAAGAAGCCGCTGTTCGTCGTGTGACTCAATCGGGTGAAGCGTTCGTTGCCGTCGTCGGCCCAGCAGGTGCAGGGAAGTCGAAAACGCTCGAGGCCGTCAACGACGCCTACGAACGCTCCAACATCCCAGTGCGCGGCCTCGCACCATCAGCGAAAGCCGCAGGCGTACTCAGGGAAGAGGCCGGGATCACCAACTCCGACACGTTGGCGAAGTTGCTGCATGAGAACGCGAGGGATGGTGGGCCGCTGCCGGAGTTCCAGCTGCAGCGGGGTGAGGTGATCGTGTTGGACGAAGCATCCATGGCCAACACCGCCGACCTCCACGCCCTCGTCGGTCTCGCCAAGACAGCGGACGCCAAAATCGTGACCGTTGGCGACTACCGCCAACTCGGAGCCGTCGACGCCGGCGGAATGTTCCGCCTCATCGTCGCTGACTCGAAAGCCAACGACACGAGTGCTGCTGGTCCGGCTGAGTTGGATCAGATCTGGCGGTTCAGCAACGAATGGGAACGCTCAGCGTCACTTCAACTCCGCGACGGCGACACCGCAGCGATCGCCGTGTATGACCAGCACGACCGCGTCAGTGGCGGCACCCGTGAAGAGATGCTCGACCACGCCTTCAACACGTGGGCACACCACCGCACCGAGACCGGTGAGTCGATCGTGGTCACCGCCACCGACCGCAACACCGTCACCGAGTTCAACACCAGAGCCCGCAACCACCTCCAAGAATCAGGCCAAGTCGCACCCGACAGCATCCAAGCCGGAAATATCCAAGCAGCCGTTGGCGACGAGATCCTCACCCTCAGAAACGACCGGCGCCTGGTCGCCACCGACGGCACGCACGTCCGCAACGGCGACCGCTGGACCATCCAAAACCACACACCAGACGGCGGCCTCCTCGTTGGACGGCTCGACGCTGATACTCCCGGCCAGGTGACGTTGCCTGCGTCGTATTTGGATGCCGGGCACATCGACCACGCGTACGCGACCACGGTCCATAAGGCTCAGGGTGTGACGGTGGATCATGCGATCACGATCGTGGATCAGAACACCACGAACCAGTCGCTGTACGTCGGCGGCACCCGCGGCCGCGACTCCAACGAGTTCTTGGCTGTCACCGAAGCTGAGATAACCGAATACGAAATCGAAACCGGCCCAACACCAACGGCCAACCAAATCCTCGAGACCGCTATCGGCCGCGACGCCACCGAGAAAACGGCGACCGAGTATTGGCGAACCCAACTCGACCAACCCCAACTCTTCGACACACCACCAACACCCGAACTCAAAGAACCCGCACCACCTCAACTGCCCGAGCGGCCCACCGTCCAGCAGAGCCCGACCGTCGAGACCGAGACCCCCGGACAGTCCGCACCAGGCGAACCGGCCCCGGAGGTGGTGTCGCCGAGGCTCACCACCGAACAGCTCCAGGGTCACGCCAAACAACTCGCCGACGCCCAGCACGAGGTCGCCTCGGCCAAGGCCGGGCTGCAGAGCCTTGCGGTGGCGGACAACTCAGACCAACGAGACATCCGCCGTCTCGAAGGTCTCCGAGACGCCGACCAAACCAGCATCGACCGCAACACCAACAACATCGAGAGTCACGAATCAGGACGGGTGTGGAAACCATCCGAGAGAAGCAACCGTCGCGCCTACATCGCCGACGCCCAACAACAAATCGCCGACAGAACCGCAGCGATCGAAGAGAAAACCGCACAGATCGACGTCATCGAGCAACGGCGCGAAACCCGGCGAACCGGGTTCGGTGGGTTCGACGTCGCCCAAGGCAGACTCCACCGCGCCGAACAACGATTCGAGAAACTCGAGCAGCAGATCCAACCCGATCTCGCCAATGACCGCATGGACCGCATCGACGAACTCACCCGCACCGGAATGCCCCCGAGGATCACCGACCGAATCGGACAGGCACCCACCAACCCCGACCACCACGAACAATGGGAAACCGCCGCCAGTCTCATCGAACAACACCACGCCACCTGGCCCAACGGCACACCACCACCCGGCGACCCCAACCGGTCAGCGCACCGGCACCAACAAGCCGAAGTCGGCACCCACGTCGACGGCTACAACAAAGTCATTGATCGTCTCACGCCTGGACGGGGAATCGAACGGGACGATCGAGGCCAAGACCTCGGACGGTGAGAATTGGAGCTTGGCGAGAAGTAGTCGTCCGCTTCTAGGGCGAAGACGAACGAAGATTCCCGCTCGACTTAGCCGGTTGACTCCAGCGGCTCAGACTCTGCCGCCGAGTAGGTTGGCTTTGATGCGCCACTCATGGATCCGTGTCTCGAGCAGCGCAGACGCTTCGCTCTACGAACAGTTTCGGGCTGACCTGGGCTTGATGCTTGACGTGTTCCGCTTCTCCGAAGAACTCGTGGATCGTGGTGGCTCGGAGGAGTCAGCCAGCCGCATCGTGTTGCGGCCTGCTGTGGGGCTGGACAGCGGACTGTTCGAATGGCCGAAGCTGATCAGCGATGACGAGCACGACAGGGCCGAGGAGTGGGCTTCGATGCGCTCGGTCGGCGACCTCAACGACGGGGACGGTTTCTACTCCGTTGCAACGAACGGATCGCCGTTCACCGCAGTTGTTTGCGGCGCACTCATCAGGGCGAAGCACATCTACGGAGACGCGCTTTCGGTGGCTGATGACCACACGTGGAGCGAACACTGGGACCGAGAAGGAACCGCTGTCTACACAGCACGAGACTGGGTTCGGACGATCTTCGGAGTCGCCAACACGCCGATGGCCGAATCTATGTGAGCAGGCCTGCTGGTGATGAACGTGTACCAGAGAAGGACCGGTCGCACGGCTTCGGATGCCACAGATGGCACCGCTGAATAGGTCAGCCTTCCGCTGAGACCCGCGCCGCACATCTTTCCTGCAGCGCAATCGAGAGTCCGTTCAGCTGAGTGAGCTCTCAATATCACCAAGGATTGCCGAAAATCTTGAAGATGCCTCGCTGGCCATCATGGCCTGTCGCCGGACCCTGTCGCCGATCTTCTTCTGTGTCGCGGCGTCGGGAAGAGGTATCGGTAGCGACAGCACATGCTGTGGCGTGATGTGTTGTACGACCGATGCATACGTTCCCTGGTCAAGGAGCGTTCCACCGATTTCCGATGCCAGAAAGGCGTAGAGGTATCCAGGATCTACTGCCTCCGGGTCTGCGATCACCCGGATCACGTGTTCTGAGACAGCCAGTCCGTCACCTACATCGAAACCGGCAAGATTCGGCCCGACGAAAACGACTCTTCCCACAGACCCCGATCTTGTGATCAGGATCGTCCCCTCCTTCACAATCGCGGCCTGGACGGGCTTGTACTCCCGAGGCTGCCACTTAACTCCGAAAGCTCGGCCCTGAAGAATATTGGTGCCGGAGAGAAAGGGAATGGACTCGGGGCTTGGTTCGCAGTAATTGCGCTTGTGTCGACCGGGGTAGAAGACATCCGATCGCTCCTTCACCAAGTCTGAAAGTGGTAGCACCTCGTCGTAACCGTCGCCGCTGGCTGCGACGTCCCAGATTCGCTTGACGACGTCGTTTTTGCCCGGGTCGTAGAACCAGGCATCGAGCCGCTTTCCTTCTTGCGCAAAAATGTCCGACACAGGGACGGTGAAGGTTCCAGGTGCGGTATCCGACACGGAGCCGGTGCTCTTGAATTGCTTGTACGAATCCGTGATCTCCGGAGTGTCGTCCAGGACGAGCGCGACTCCGTCGGCGTCCTTGATCGGCATGCCTCTCTCGTCCCGAGACATAAGGGGCGCACCTCGCCGATCGTGCCCGACGTGCTCAGCGACGCCCATGAAAACGTCATAGTCGTCAGGTGGATTGTCATCCTTCTCCGCGAACAAGATGCTGGTGATGGTTCCTGTGTACGGCTGGAAGGCCTCGGCTGGGAGGTCCACAACGGCCAGAAGCCGGAAGTGACGCAGTATCCAGTGTCGGATCTCTCTTACCGCCCGGTCCTGGCCGCTCAAGATCTGCCTCGGCAGAACAATTGCCATGCGCCCACCCTTGCGCTCCTTACCGGCAGACCTCAAGAGCTGGTGACATCGCTCGATGAAAAGGATGGCAGGGTCTTGCCCACCCTTGACAATCCCGCCGAACTCCTTGCCGTCCTTGAGTGCATGCGCCAACTCGAACTGTGTCAGCGTCTCTTCTGCTTCGATCTTGATCTTCGTTCCGAACGGGGGGTTAGTAAGCACCACGTCAAACGAGTCAGCTTGAATGCGTTCCTCACCGATCTCATCCAACGAACCCAACGAGTCTGCGTGGAATATTCCTGACCGACCGTTGCCGACAACGGCCATGTACGACTTGGCCACCTTGTACAGAAGGGGGTCAGCGTCCATGCCATGGATGAAGCTGCTGGCGAACTCGGACACCCGATTGCGGCGCCACGAAGCTGGTTGCGACGCAAAGACCGTGTCGGCCTCGTCCCTCACATGGCGCAAAGCGAACGATAAGAAACCGCCGGATCCGCACGCTGGATCGATGATGGACTCACGGTCAGCCAGGCTGGGTGACATCATGTTGACCGCAAGTGAAACGACGCTGCGTGGTGTAAAGAACTGCCCACTTTCGCCCTTCAACTGCGGACCAACGAACACTTCGTAGGCGTCGCCTATCGCATCCGTGCTCGACTCTTCATGGGTAAGGCCGAAGGGCTGGATCTCACCCACGATGTAAGCAATCCAGTCGTCGGGGTAGAGCAATCGCTCTCCCACGAATAACCGTCCATACGCTGGATCGTTCTGCAGCTGCTTGAACAGCCCACGGATTCGCTTTGCTACGGCGGTCCGCCCGCCTTTCGTTTGCAGCTCCTTCACCGTGGCCGAGAATTCGCACGTCGAGGATGTTGTGTACAACTCGTCATAAAGCTTGCAGAAGAGGAGCTTGATCACCTCTTGCGCTATTGCATCCTCCCGCTTCAGCGGACCCTCGGCGTAGAGACGGTTGTGAAGCTGACGAAAGATGCCCTTGAGGTTTGTCACTGGCCGGAGTTCGGACTTGAGATACTTACCTACGGAGTCCAGCGACTCACCGAATCCGGGAAAGTTGGGAATCTCGACAAAGTCTGTCGGTGCATGGACCATGTCTCGATAGAAGTAGACCCCTCCACGACTCTTGCCCCGTTCAAGACCATCGAACCACATGACGAGTTCCGCAGTGGTGGCAGTGACATAGCTGAATGCCTGGTTGTCCAGCTTGTGCCCGGGAGCCTTGGTTTCGACAATCGCCAGCAGGTTCGTCTGTTCGTGTTTGGCATCACGAAAAATGGCGATGTCGGCACTTTCAGCGTTTCGGTTGGAGCCTCTTTGGATCTTGAACTCAATATCCATGTGCTCTTTGGGGTAGCCAAGAGCGTCAACCAGGATGTGTTCTAGCTCCTGCCTAACTTTCTCCTCAGGCGTCAGGCGGAGCTCTTTGCCCGTGATGTAGTCGATTACAGTTGCCATCAGATCCTCGGCTCGTCTCCGGGCGCTCGCCGCACCCTGTCCGCAGTGTGGCACCGGACAGGCGTGGTCAGCTGTCAATCTTCCAGCCCACCATCGGCCTGACTCCCTTCTGCAACAGAGTGGTGCGTCGGTAGCAGTTGAGATGAAGCGTGAAATCAGGTTTCAGGTCGAGACATTCAGCAAAAATCCTCGCCGACCAAGTTATGGCGCGACGTAGCCAGCTCGTCGGAACGAACCCAGTTCTGTGAGCGACAAGCGACAACATCACTCCAGTGCATCCGAGAACCCGCTGCCTGCAAGGCGATGTGTTGCGACTGCTGGGTGCGGTTGGCCTATCGGTAGGCCTTGACTCGCTTGTTCCAAGTCTGCAGCGTCGCTAGGTCTTCGGTCAGCTCCTCGATTGGCGGGGTCGGCCGGTTGAGTTGTGTGTTCCTGTCGTGGCTTCCGCGATCTCCGCAGCGAGTGAATGCAGCTTGAAAGATGCGGTTGTCTTCGTCGTCGATTCTCACCAGACCTTTGAGGCCGGACGGGCGTAGCTCGAGCCGACTCCGAGCGGTGACTTTATCGAGCACGGCTTCTTCGAGGCTCCGCTCCCATGCCAGACGGAGGTCCTGGTACCAGTGTCGGATGTCATCGCTGCGGCGTTGGGTGTCGTGGACTGCTCTGATTTGGGCGATCCGTTCTTCCAAGGCAGAAACCCGTTGTCCGACATTCTGGCTTTCCCATGGACCATTCTGCGACACCGAACCAGGTTGGTCTGCGTGACGACTGATCTGGCGCTCAGCGACGGGCCGTCCGCTTTCTTCGGCGGCGCGTTTGATGTCGACGACGAATCCGATGTCGTGAGTGAACACGATGACCTGTCGACTCGCAGCGAGCTGCACGAGTCGTTGCGCGACCTTCTCTTGGCGCACGTGATCGAGAGATGTGACTGGGTCGTCGAACACGACCGCTGACTGGGACGTGTCGGATTCGACTTCGGTGAGAAACCCCGCCAAGCCGAGAGCCGTTTGCTCGCCTTCGCTCAACACGGCATGAACGGGCGCTGGGTGAAGCGCTCCGACGAATTGTGCACGGTGTCGAAGGTTGCCCTGCCCTCCACCGGCGTCACCGAGGCGAACCCGTTTGAGGCCGAGCTGCAGGGTCTCTTGGCTGAAGCGGTGCTTCATCACGTCGCTCACGTGCGAGCGGGTGAGCTCAGCGGCCCGGCGGGTGATGCCATTGGTGTTGGTGAAGCGAATCGCGGCGTCGAGCCGCTGCCGTACCCGCAGGACGTCAATCCGATCGAGGACCGCTGATTGGCCTCTGCGAAGTGCCAGGCGACTCCGAAGCTCTTGCGCTTCAGCTTCGAGCGTTGTGGCCTGTTGAGCGAGATCTTCTCCGAGCAGATCGTCCAACTGGTCTGCCACTTCGACTCGAAGTGTTTTCAGACCGTGGAGGTCTGCGGTTACGTCGTTGGCTTCGTCAGGCCAAGGTCCGTCGTTGAGCGCTTCGAGCACGGCGTGGCGGCGTAAGTCGAGGAGAGCAACGGCGTTGCGGACTTCGGCGAGTGCTTCTTGTTCGCCTTCGATTCGTTGCACGGCCAGCACGAAGGTGGTCTCACTCGTCGCAAACGTGCGGAGTTGTTGCGCCAGGCGGTCTCGCTCGACCTCTGCGTTGCGTGCGGCGTTCTCGGTGTCATCGACCACGAACTCCTCGAAGCGGCGGAGGCGTTCCGCTGCGTCGTCGTCAAGGCGCTGCTGGCAGAGAACACAGTGCACAGCACTGGCGCCATTGTCGGTGTGGGGGAAGGAGTGCTGCGGGTACGCGGCCGTCTCGCTGAATTTGCGTGCGGACTCCCACAACGCAATCCAGGTGGGGTCGCCAACACCCGCGACCGGTTCGGCGTCGAACCAAAGTGCACTCGCTCGGCGAGCAGCTGTTCGTGTGTCAGCTGCCTTGTCAACGGCGATCTTGAGGCGATCCGTCTGCTCCTTCGAGATCAGCAGCAGATCTGTTGTGATTGCATTCTCGATGGTGGTGATAGCAGTGAGCGTCCGGCGAAGTTCGGTGGTGCGAGCCTCTGGATCGCTGGCCCGCAGGCTTCGGATCCGTACCGTGAGCGACTCCAGCCGGTCCTCGACGTCGGCAGGGACCTCGGCTCGGAGGTCGAGATCAAGCGGCGTGGTCTCAGCAGACAGCTTGCCGAGGAACTGCCCAGCCTGAGTTGCCGGGTCAACTCCTTCGACGGTGAATGCGCCCAGCGCGGTTGCCTGCTGGCGTGACTCGAGAATAGTGCGGACCTGGCCCGAGATCGTCACCAGCTTGTCCAGCAGCAGGATCTCCCAGGGTCGGTAGGCGACCTCGGTTTCGGCGCTCACATAGCGATCGGCGCAACCCGAGTCGTAGAAGCTGACCTGTCTCAAGGTGTCGGGTGAGTCCGCTGGCCACGAGATGGAGGTTGCGTTGGCTCCGTTGAGCACGGAGATCTTGGCCGACTGCTCAGCGTGGGGTGCGAAGACGTCGCCAAGAACTTCGGTTTGGTCGCGGGCACGAGTGACGGTCTTCAACACGCGGGCGTACCCGGACTTACCACTGCCGTTGTGGCCGTAGATCAGCGTGATCCCATCAGTCTCGAAGGTGACCCCGTCGCCGGACACCAGTGCGTTGATCGCAGTCGGTTCATGGATGGCGAGAAGCCGGACTGTGTCCAGGACATCACCGGACGGACCAAGATCGTTCGAGGTCAACGGGTCCCCGGCGAAGGCTGCCCCAGCGGCTTGCGCTTCCGCTTCATCAGCGAGCTGTTCTAGCGCAATCGAGTCGAGATGGTGGCCCCGTGCCAGTAGTCCGAGAGCGGTCTGCTCCCAGTTCGGGCGGCCCTTTGCCCACGAAACGACTGCATTGCTCAGTGTGATGTCGTCCGCCATCGTCTCTCCGTCGCCTCGTTGGTTGCACATCATTTCACAAGAGCAACTCGGGGGCGTGCTCTCCGTCTCGCTGCGGTTTCCCTTGCTGCGGGCGGTCCAGCGAAGGCGTTCAGCCCTCGGCAGGCTGATCGATCACACTTGGAGCCGCTCAGATCGCTACCGCGGCTGGGCGGTGCTGCTAAGATGCGTTTAAGTATCTACAACATGATGAATTGCGCATAACTGTCATTATGCATCACTGAGGGCCCACGCGACAGAGATCGTGGCCCCCTGCCCCCACCCGAAGAGAGCCTCGTCGCTGACGAGAAATCGGAGCGCAGCGTTGCCGCCGACGCCGAGGACCAAAATGCCCACTCCTCAACCGACGGACCCACCCCAGATGGCGCAGAAGTGTTGCGACTTTGGTCTTTCATCGGTAGGCATCAATTCAGATTTCATCTGATTCTTCGGAGCGTTCAACTGCCAGCGACCGATCCGACGGAAAGAAGTCAGCCGGGCTGCCGGGCTCGCTAGATCTTCGAGTCCATGAACCTAAGCGCTTCAGAGATCTCCCACATGTCCTTGGGATAGCTGAGAGTCATCTTGAGACCACCGTCCTGGACTGACAGGATCGTTGGATCCCCACCGGGTCGTCCGATTCGCACGGCGCTATCGCCTACTCCTTCAAATTCTTCAGCAATGACGATGGACGAGTCCCTAGTTCTGGAGCCCCTGCTCAGACTGACCCCGAACTCACCTTCTGAGTACTCGTAGTCACATGACCCAAGCGCCCCTGCGTCGATCGAGAAGTCACTCAGCTTCAGGCGGCTAACAGTCGTGATGTTGACACCGGCCAGCTGCTCGATTTCGCCACCCAAACGGATGCAGTCATCATCTGAGAGAAGCTCCATTGGGAGCGTGTCAGTGTCTTCAAGTAAGTCTTCGTTGCTTGCAGAATTGCCGCTTACGGCAGAGGAGGTTTCCTCTTCAGACTTGCCACGCACGTACGTTCCGTTCAGAACCGGACCGCTGATCATCAGAGTGTCACCGTCTACTTCGACCGTGGCATCTGTGACGAAACCGTTCATGACGCCAGGACAATCAATCAGATCAGTTTCGAGCGTCGCCACCGACATCTCGTCGTCTATCGCCGATAGCTCGTAAGCGCCCGAGCAGGCACCATTGATGGTCAGCCTTCCGCCGGCGCTGAAGCGCACCTCGTAGACCGCAGTGTTGCCGCCGGACCAATCATCATTGAGGGTCTCCGGAAACCCAGCCTCACCGCTACACGCCGCTACGAAAACTGCCATCGCACCGCCGAAGAGGGTCTGACGTATGTCCATCGGGCGAGGCTACTGGACGAACCAGTAGGGGCAAGGCATCACTTCCGGGCAAGAAGAGTGACCCTCACAAGGAGCCGAGCTGGTCTTCCAGATCCTCACCGAACGCGAGGAGAAATCATCGGTCGCGTTGGCATCGAATCTGCCGTTCAGTGAATGGGGCCAGATCATCACAGACCCGAGACTCGTCGCCGCGATCGTCGACCGGATCACGTTCAACGCTCACATCATCGAGACCGGCACCGACTCCTACCGACTCAAGACCAGCCGGGGCCGAAAGAGATGAGGCGGTCTCAAGGGATCAACGCAACGGCTTCACTTCGCCATGCTCGGGAACGAGCGGATTCGGCCTGTTGGTAAGAAACGTGTTGTGAGCGGCGCACGAGCCGCTACGGCTGTCGCGCTGCAACACGGTTGATCGTGCGGTAAACGGTCGAGCACGATTGAAGAGATCGCTGATTCTGGTCACACAGCCCAATAAGCGGACTTCCCCAACCGCCCGATCGGTCCCAGCGATGCGGTCGTAATCCTGGGACAATGAAAGCCTGATGGACTGGATCGACGATGACGTGCCCGCCTTCTGGGCATCACTTGATGACGCGCTCGGCGATGAGGCCACTCTGTACTCGCGACGTTGTCACTCTGGAATCGTTCAACTGCTGGCACGGGACTTCGAAGGCCAAACCGGCTCAGCCAACTTGACGGACTTCCCGAAGATGCGGGCCTATGTCAGCTACAACGAACTCTTGGCCCGACAGGTGGGCATTTACGCTGAGCGCGTCAGCGCCACCGTGGTGAGGCTGGCCTACTTCGAGGGTGAGCTGTAGTAGCGGCCGATCTTGAGGCCAGCGCGCTCCACGCGTTCCTGAAGATCGGGCGTCCAATCCTCGGGCATGACGGTGCGACGCCGAGCCTCCCGCTCTGCGGGACTCATCGTGTCGTTGCTGTCCATAAAGTTGACAGTATCGCATCCAGCGCGCCCGGTGCGCGCCCCGGGCGCACCCTCTCGCACCCGATGTTCATTTGTTGTCTGACGGGAGGGGTCGGTTGGATCGGAATTCGTCTGAGTAGGAGAAGTCGGCAAGGACTTCTCCTCGGGTGCGGAGTTCTTGGTCGAGTTGGCTAATCCAGAACGCACGGCCCGCATTTTCACCAGGGCGGTCGAGGACGTTGAGGTAGATGGCATCGACGAATTCGGAGTTGGTGAGTTGGCCGTAGGTGTCGATGAACTCCTGTGAGACAGCGAAGTGTTCGCCGATAGCAATGAGGCTTCCCCATCGTTGATCGGTGTTGTAAGCGTTGATCCACCAGGTGGCTCCGCCGAGATCGGGTTCACGGTCGAACGCAGCCCAGTACAAACGAAGGATGTCAGCGTGAGTGCCGTTCAAGGAAGGGTCAGCAGCAAAGTCCTCGAAGGCGGAAGTAGTGGCTGGATTCTCTTCGATGGGACCGGCAACATCCTCGGTGGGCTGGGTTGTCGGTACCGGCGCAGCTTTTGTGGCCACGGCTGAGTGTTGCCACTGGCCAGGTCCGACGTTATTCCGCGAGCGCAGTCGGACCTGGTACACGGTGTCTGGCTGAAGGCCGTCTATTCGGCAAGAAGTGAGCGCTGTGTCACAGAATTGGTAGGCGCCGGCGGTGGTGGACAGTTCGATGACGTAGCGAACCTGTCCAGCGTTGCCCGGGTCCTCAGGCGCTTGCCACTGGAACGTGATGGCGTCATGGCCTTGTTCGGTCATGTGGAATCCGCGGATGATTCCCGGAACTCGCTCGGTATCGGGTGGTGGTGTGGTTGGTGGCGAAACGGGGCGTGCTCGCACCTCCTGCACCAACCACGCATGAACGTTCATCCAAGCGGCGCCGTCGGCAACCAGGTTGAAGTCTTGCCGCACCGAGCGGGGGGTCGATCCAGATTCAATTGGAACGAGGAACGTGCCTACTCCACCCGGACGGACTGATGCCTCCTGCATGTTGGCGGCTCTGTTCCCTGTAACCCACCGGGAGTTGTAGAGCGTTCCTCGAGCGTCTTGGGGGTTCCATGTGCCGAGGCGCACAGGGTTGGCCCCACTGTTTCGCCAGGTAGCAGTGCCAGTGTTGCGGAATTGGAACCGCCAGTATCCGTTTTCGTTGATGAAAGCGTTCACGGTCGACCCCGTCGTTGGCCACGGGTCGGTACGTCCAGCGTCTCGCCACGCAGATTGCGAGACGAACTCGGCGGCATACGCAGACCGAGCTGTGCCGGTGGTGAAGGTGGCGGTGGCTGATTTGCCGGGTTGGGTGAAGGTGGCGGTGTAGGTGCCGGTGGGGTCTTTGTCTTCGACGAGCCAGGTCCAGCTGATTCGACCGGCAGAGTTCACGTCGCCTGTGCGGTAGTAGAAGTCGGTGTAGGCGGCGCCGTTGGGTTTGGTGACGCTGACGTTCACGGTTCCTGGTGACCACCCTGCGGATGAGTTCACGCGAACGGTTTGACCGTTGGCCCAAACCTGCGACGAGATCGACACCGAAGTTGGGGTGCTCGGTGTGCCGGTGGTGAAGGTGGCGGTGGCTGATTTGCCGGGTTGGGTGAAGGTGGCGGTGTAGGTGCCGGTGGGGTCTTTGTCTTCGACGAGCCAGGTCCAGCTGATTCGACCGGCAGAGTTCACGTCGCCTGTGCGGTAGTAGAAGTCGGTGTAGGCGGCGCCGTTGGGTTTGGTGACGCTGACGTTCACGGTTCCTGGTGACCACCCTGCGGATGAGTTCACGCGAACGGTTTGACCGTTGGCCCAAACCTGCGAAGAAATCGATGCTGTCGGTGCGGGTGTGCTGATCGCAGACGTTGGGTTGTCTGCAATCGTTGAGGTGATCCAAGAGCTGTGTTCGACCACATTTCCGACGACCGGATAGTCGTAGGACAGGCTGTCGCCACCGAAGTTTGGTCCCAGGTCGTCGCCCGCCCCTCTGGCAGTGGAAGTGATGCCCCATTGGATCCAGCGTCCGTCTTGCCACGAAACCCATGGGCCGCCCGAATCACCTTTGATGGCCCGTGTCCACTCGAAGCCGTCCTGGCGCACCGGACAAAGCGTTAGGAAGTAGTAGTCGCTGCATTGGCCAGGAAGACGCCACGCCCCATCAGGCGACTTCAGTGCGGTCGATGACGTAACCCGTCCATCTATGGCTTGCGGTCCGAAACCGAAGAAGGTGACGCCCGTTCCGTAGACAGCATCCAGATCCGACTGGTTGGCAAGCGGAATGGCACCGGCTATGGGGTCGCCAGTGATTCGCAGAAGTGCTACATCGTGATTCCAGAAGGCATTGCTTGCCGCCCCCACAGTTCCATCGACGAAGATGCGGACGAAATCTGGGTGAACGAAAGGCTTGGCCTCTCTGATCTGATTCTGGACTCGTACACGGAACTCGTAGGGTTGGACGCTAGACAAGGTGTCTACGTCGTAGAAGCAATGAGCTGCGGTGAGTACCCAGTTCGGTGCGATCAAAGAACCAGAACACTGCGTGGTGAACTCCAAGCCGCCCGAGCCGTTTGATGTGGGGCGCTGGACTTCAACCATGAACGAGGGCTGTCCTGCAGGTTGGGGCTCTCCTTCCACTACAGCCGGGCTGGATGACGCAGAAGCAGCGACAACGGAAGCGCTGAGCAACATCATCAGCAGGACCCGAGTCATTGCGTTGGGTCGTCGATGTCTGGTCCCGTCCCGCAACCTAGATCGACCCTTCATGATTTTCGCCCCGCTTTGATCACGTGCTGAAGTTAGCGGGCTTGGTTCTTGCTCTTCAATCGACTCGGCGTGAAAAGAGTCCGAATCCGGCCTGTACGCACGTCAGCGATCACCCCGACTAGGGGGGCTGGTAACGAACGTGTCACCAGCGGCAAACGAGCTACATCACCCCTGCTCACGGTCATCGAAGTGCGCTTCGATGAGCGCCTTTGGCAGCGTCAGCGTCGTCTCAGTTGAGGAACCTCGAGTTAGCTCCGAACCGGTGTTTGATGTCGTCCGGGTGAACCCGTGGCCAGCGTTGGAGGCGGAGCGTTCGTGGCTCAACTGAGTTCGTCGAAGTCCTGGATGAGCTTGCGCAACACATGCCCCTTCACGACACGGTTCCCGGTTGCTGCGTGGCTACGACTGCGGGCTATTGGCCTGCTTCTCGGGTCATCGGCGGGATCATCCCAAGTCATGTACGACCGCATATCAGTGTCAGCGTGTGAACCGTCGACAAACACCATCCGACCACGTGCATCGACTGCGTACTGATAGGTGCGCCATGAGTCGTCGCGATTTGAGACCGTGAACTCTCCTACCGGCCACGCCTGGTAGGCAATCGCTCGACCAGGCCGCTTCCTGAAGCGGCCGACCTGCACGTAGACAACGACCGGGACCGTACGACTCGGATCTCGCCTGATAAGTTCTGCCGCCAGTTCGGTGATTCTGGCTGGCGTTAACGGGTCCGCATCAAACGCCTGCGCCTCCCTGAGTGGACGCATTCGTTCCGCTTCTCGTTCCGCCAAGATTTGGAAGAGTTCGGCTGCCTCGTGACCTTGTGGCCATGAGAAGGTCGCACTGCAAGGACGGTGATGAGTGATGCTTCCCCCGCCACCATGCATGTGCAGGGTCGAATGTCCCGTGACAACCCTGCCGCCAACACAGGCATAGCGGTCTTCGCCGATCTTTTGAATCTCACCAGAACTGCACGCTGGACAGATCACAATTTCCTTCTCGGTGTCGGAGGTACCGCGGATCTGCGGTAGGTCCAAACGTTAGTTGTGGCACGTTCGTCACCAGGACCCCTACTCCCCCGCCGTGATGATCAGGCCGCTTCCGGCTCATCCTCATCAGGCTCAACGACATCGAGATCGAGCGCCGTCTGGTCCATCTTCGGGATGTCCTTGGAGTACACCCGGGCGTTGCGCGGACGCTCTTTAACCCCGAAGCGCTCCTCGAGCATCTCGCGCAAGAGGCGGGACATGGGAACGTTGCGTTGCTTGGCTTCGGCCCTGACCGCTTCCCGCATCGCTGGAGTGACATGGGTGGCCAGCAGTACATCGTCAGTCGGTGTTGCTGCCATGGTCACCATTCAAGCAGAAGGCGCAACGTGTTACCCGCATCAGTTTCAGACTGCAAGGGCCGCAGCGTTTAGCGCCGCAGCAGGGCCCACCACTCCCCCGGTTCAGCGTGGCGAAAACTTTTAAGGTGTATCCGCGAGTGCGTCTTTGATCGGTGACATGCTCCCGTGGCTCGTCGCACTTGACGGGCATGAACAGGTCCGAACCCTGCCCTGAAAAGCAAAGAAGCCGCTCGCCCGGATTTGGAAGATCCGAAGGAACGACTCGCTCAGCTGTTGAAGTACTGCCGAGTGTACGTCCGTGGTGAAGACGTGGCAAGCATTGTTTCTGCTTTGTCGCGCTTGGGATCGTGAGCATCCCAACGGCTGGAACTCGCTCGGAGGTTCCCGCCATGAGAACAGCACGACGCAAACCACCCAAGGGTCACTGCCGCCCAGTCGCCGGGCGTCCTATCCCCTGGGCTCCGCACACGTTCCCGCGCCAGTGGGAACTTGAGCAAGACAAGATCAAGAGCACCACAAAGAAAAGCGCCCGTGAGCGTGCCCGCTGGGCCGCGGTGATTGCCGGGCAGCATTTGGTGGGTCTTGATGAAGGCGGGCGGGCGGTACTCGAGGTCATCATCGACGCTGCGGGTGATCAGATGAACGACGTGACGATGAGCGCAGCACAGATCCTCGCCCGCCTCAATGCTGACGTTGATGAGCGGAGATCAACGTCGTGGGTGCATCGCCGGCTGTTGGACCTCAGAGAGCTTGGGTTGTTGGAGCGTCGCCACAACATGAAGACCAAGCACGGCAAGCCACGCCAGATGGCCAACACCTACCGGGTCACGATCCCTGCGGTGATCCAAGCCGAAATGGATGCCCAGTCCCCCGAGGCTGCTGCGCAGTACCGCACGCACGCCCGACGTCGCTCTCTGGTTCATCGTGGACGAGTGACGGTTGCTGAGACGGTGCAGCCGCCGCCGTGGGAGCCCGAACACGTGAACGCTGTGGCACCGGGTGAGCACGCTGCAGCGGCTCGCCGCAAGCTCGGCAAGCCCTAACCAGGGTCGAGGTCGCTTGTAGTGCCACTCCCCCCACCCCAGCGACCTGGTGGGCACCACAACACAACAAGCCCAGGCGGCGGCTTTGTCGCGTTCGAGCTGCCGTGCGCAACCACTTCGGCTGGATGCTGTTGTTGGGGGCGTGAATTGGCTATTGCCGTTCGACTACCGAGAACGTTGTTCCGTTGCGAATGTCGAAGCGCGACCAGACCCCCTACATAAACCACCACCAGCTGTTGAAGGCCCTCAACCGCAAGCGTCGCGCTCGCTCGATTAGTCGCTCGTTCAGTGCGAACAACCAGGACCGAGCATGATCGTGGTCGCTCCGCTCCCGCACAGACAAAAGAAGGTCGGCCCTCAGAATTGCACGGAGGGGAGGCTCTGCCTGTGCCGTTCAAAGTCACAGATCAAATAGGTATATAGGCATGATAGGCACCAAAGGTATGTGTACTAGCCTTGAGCCATGACGAGACCGAAGACCATCAGCCTCCTCGCTGGCAAGGGTGGCGTCGGAAAGACGACGCAAAGCGTGTCAATAGCGAGCTTTCTCGCCCGATCAGGCAAGGCTGTTCTGCTGATCGACACCGACCCGCAGGGCTCCGCCGCTTGGTGGATCAACGAAACCCTCAAAGATCCAAACCTTGATGTCGAGGTCGCCGAGGTCGCTGACTTCCAACGTTTCTCAGAGATCGAGGGCTACGACTACGTCGTCATCGACACTCCCCCACGCCTCGATGAGCAAATTGTCCGTGTCGTGTGCGACAACTCAGACGTAGCTCTCGTCGTTTCCGGTGTAAGCCCGCTCGACACACGCGAAGCCGTGAAGACGATCCAGACGATCGTGAAACCATCAGGTGTTCGCTACCGGGCACTCGTTGTCATGGTCGACACTCGGTCCCTGACCGAGGCGGTTGACATACGCGGCGCTCTGACCGAAGCGCAGATCCCTTCGCTGCAGACCATTGTCCGGAACTACGCAGTATTGCGCCGAGCACCGGGAGCCTGTCTCCCCGTCGACATTGCTTCGCATCGATGGCTAGGGGAGAACACCGACAACGTTCTCGACGACATCGCAGCTGTCTCAGGCGAGGTGCTCGGCCTGCTCCGTGCCGAACGCTACGACCCCGAAGCCGCCATTGACCGGGGTCGGACCATGCTCACCAAGATGAGCGTCTAAGGTATATAGACACAATAGATTTGATAGGTGCCATACTTATGCCAACGAAACCCCGCCGTCGTGGTCTAGGAGCTAGTCCTGCCGAGTTCGCCCCACCGGTCGAACCAGACGACGTGAAACCAGCAACTCCGAAGGCCGCTCCAAAGGTTGCTGCACGACAGAATCCCAACAAGCGGCCAGCGAAGGCGAAGCCAGCAGCGAACGACTGGAAAAAGGTTCTGATGGAACTCCGAGTCGACGACCATCGCCAATTGGTGAGACTCGGCGTCGATTACGACGCGTCCGCAGTAGAGATCGTTCGAGCCTTAATCCATCTTCGAGACGCCGACCCGGAGTTGGCTTCGCAAGTCGAGCAACTCGTCCGCGACGGCACGTTCAGGCGCGAACGAGGCAACCCCGGCTTTCAGAAGTAGTAGCTACGGTACCTATATAGGCATATAGCTACCCTGGTTGCGGGATCCATCCGCTTGTCGCTGGGTGTTGACGTAGTAGGTTTCGAGCGCAACCCAATGGGCCGGTCTCGGACAATCCGCCCAGCTGAACTCCACAGCCCGTCCGAGACCGGCACCCCTTTGCAGCGGGTTGGCCTGATAGGCACGGGCTGGGCAGTGATACCGAAATGAGATCGAACGTGGACGATGTCAGACCCCGATATCAATCTCGCGCTCACATCCCGCCGGGGTATCTGGGAGGGTCGGTCAGGGGAGCGGGCGCCCCGAGAGATTTGCCGTCCTGATCCTCCCAAGGTGTTGACAACAACGTTCTGACGTTGCCGCTAGCTCGGCCGCTTTGGCCTCGATCGCTGCGAGAACCTCGGGGTCGAGATCTGAACCCAGAATTTGTGACGCAGTTCAGGCCTCATCGACGAGCCTCCATCTGTGCGGTGTTGCAACGCATGATGGACACAGTGCCGACTGCAGGGAGCCGTGGCCAACACCGGTGAGCGCAGATCTTGTGGGGCTGGTCTTGATCGGAGCACAGATGTCGCCGGGGTGCGGCAGGTGCTCGTCGAGAAAGTCTCGGCGTGGGTCCGTCATCGCTAGCGAACCAGTCAAGGGGGTAGGGGAGAGCGGTCAACCCCTCAGAACATGCGCTCCGCCCTTGTGTGTCACTGTGACGGGTCCCTGATCGCTCACGTCCCGCACCGCCACCTGGTCTCTGGTCGAGGGAACGGGGGGTGGTGTTCTGGTTTGTTCGGGGCGCACGTCCCACCCCCTGTGTCCTCCCCCTTGTGTTAGCGTGTCACTGTGACAGGTCCGAGGGTTGGTGTGTGTGCGTGGTGTGGTGAGTCTTTCGACGTTCCCTCGAGGCGGGGTCCGTTGCCGAAGTACTGCCGCCGATCCCACCGCCAACGCGCCTATGAAGCAAACCGCAACGCTGCATCACTGGTACCAGCCGACACCCCGGTTGTCGCTGATACTTCTTCTGGTGGTGTCCGGTCGGGAACTGCCGGGGGAGCGGATCCGGCCGCAGCGATGGCGGCTCTTCGTTCGGTTGTTGCTGTGCGGTTGGGTGACGGCGACGGGAAACGACCCACGGTGCTGCGGCAACAACTCGCCGAGCTGTGCAACGCAGCCTCGACCGCAGTAGTAGCCGGTCTCAGAGTCACCGAAGGGTTCACGGTGGGGGAAGCTGATCGGGTGGAGCTCACCAGTTTGGTGATGCGCCACATACTCACCGGACGCGACACGTTGCACCACCACCCCAAAAGCGCCAAGAAACTCGGTGTTGCGCTGGCTGGGCTTCAAGCTGCCGCTGTCACGTTCACCAATCCCGATGTGACACCCACAGCGCCGGTGTCACGCCATCAGATACCTGTCACTGTGCCAGGCCCTGATGGTCGGTTGGCTCGAGGAAGTATCGAATGTGTGATCGCTGACAGCGGGCAGCGTGTGGTTCGTTGGTACCCCGACGACGGCCCCGGGTTCGGGGCGAGAATCGAACAACTCCTCACCCAACCAGGCAAACAACACGCCCCGCCGTTCCGGCTGGGTGAACCAGCTGAATGGGACCGCCTCGCCCTCACGATCATCACCGTCGCCGCGGGGTGGCTCACCTCGGAACTGCCGTTGCCACCCATCCTGGCTGATGGTGCTGTCATTGGGTTGGGGGTGCAGTTGCGTCACCAGTTCAGCACTGGTGAATGGTCCATCCAAGCCGAATCAGTCCTCGGCTGGTTGGAACACACCGGGTATGCCACACGAGGTATCGAAACCAGCCTCACCGACGAAGCCCTCACCCGAACCCGACAACTCCGAACCTGAACACACCCTCGGCCACCCAGTGGAACAGCCAAGCCCTGAGCAACTGACTGCCCCCAATCCCAGGGATTTCCACAGGCCCCGCCGATCTCACACCACCCCCTAACGTCCCCGTTATCCACAAACGCTCAGCACCACGCCCAAACGAAGAGACACATTTGCATCAGCGTTGCTGATGCGGTACGTTCAAGCACTGTGAGACGCTCCCAGTCGCATCCTGTTTCTCCCGGGGCCGGTCGGGGGTGTTTCGGCTCGTGCCGGTGCTGTCAGCGCAGCGGAGAGGCTGTGTTCGGCCGCCGGCGCGAGCCATCTCACACCGGTTTTGGTGGTGGTTTGGTGTGATGTCGGGGAAGGGTTTGACGCCCGGGCATGCGGAGTATTTTGAGCGTGAAGTCGCGTTGGGGCGTGAGGATTACTACGCCGGTCGTGGTGAATCACCGGGGCAGTGGCAGGGGAGAGGAGCGGCTTCTGCTGGGCTCGAGGGCGAGCTAGCGAAGGGTCAGCTTGAGGCTTTGTTCAATCAGGTTCACCCGGCCACCGGTGAGATGCTCGGTAAGCCGTATGAGGTGTCGGGGTCCTACGTCGATCGGTGGGGCGTCGAGCAGCCTCGCCACAAGCAGGCGGCGTTTGATGCGACGTTCTCGGTCCCCAAATCAGTGTCGGAGTTGTTCGCACAGCTCGACCCCGACCGCCAAGCACTTGTGGTTGATGCCGCTGCGGCTGGGAATCAAGCAGCGCTGAATCATCTTGATCGCCACGCGGCGTTCAGTCGGATGGGTCGTAACGGTGTCCGCCAAGTCGACACCGACGGCCTCGTCATCGCCTCCTACATGCACCGCACCAGTCGGGCCGGCGACCCCCAACTCCATTTTCATAACCTCATTGCGAACCGTGTGCGTTGCACGGAGGATGGTGTGTGGCGGGCGGTTGATGGTCGTCATGTCCGGGCCGAGCAGAAAGCGGCGGGGATGATCGGCCAGGCCGCGATGCGGGCCGCGCTCGAAACCAATTTGGGTGTCGAATTCGGGCCGATCTCCAAGGACGGTCAAGCCGAAATCCTCGGCGTCCCCCAGGGCTTGATGGACTTCCATTCCAAACGTGGCAAGCAGGTCAAGACCGCTGGGGCTGAGCTGATCAGCGCGGCGGAGGAGAAGCTGCAGCGATCGTTGACGCCGACGGAGCGGGCAGTGAAATACCGCGAAGCCGCACTCCAAACCCGGACCGCGAAAACCAAAGACCTCGAGCAGATCGAAGGTTTGGGTGACCGGTGGCGGGCCGAAGCGATCGAGGCCGGTCACGACCCAGCACAGTGGCTCGACCAGGTGATCAACCGGCCGCGGACGCTCGAGCAAGCCCGCACCGTCACCGACGCTGAGTTGGTCGACCAAGTCGTCGACACCCTCACCGACTCCCACGCAACATGGGGTCGTACGCACGCGACACGTGAGTTGGCTCGGATCGTCCCGCACCAGTTGTCCACCCCGGAGGCGGTGGCCGAACGCATCGAAGCGCTCACCGACCAGGTGCTTACTCACGAATTCGTCCTCGGCATCACCCTCGACACCCCAACCCCCCCCGCCCCCCCCCCCCCCCAGGGCCCCCCCCCCGGGCCCCCCCCGTAAACCCGCCAAACACCGCCCCGGTGACCCCC
>CAYGQE010000066.1:0-28354 GCA_964351995.1 uncultured Acidimicrobiaceae bacterium
GTGGGCCGGGGACGACCCCACGCCGACACACTCGGCCAAGGTCGTCCCCGACCAGTCCCCACGACATCGACCTCG
Organism: uncultured Acidimicrobiaceae bacterium; assembly: GCA_964351995.1. GTDB lineage: Bacteria > Actinomycetota > Acidimicrobiia > Acidimicrobiales > SZUA-35 > SZUA-35. Next base: position 76 of record CAYGQE010000066.1, read on the forward strand.
TCCGCCGACTCGAGGCTGACGTCGCCGGCATTCTCGCCCGGCTCGCTGAATCCGGAACGGCGTCCGGTATCGCAGCCGCCGATCTGGAAATCATCGAGCGACTCGCCACCGGCCGCCGAGGACAAACATGGACCGGGTGATCTGCGCACTGGTCGGGCTCGTCGGACTCGCCCTGGGGTTCCTGCGTACCCGGTACAACGAGTCGGGTTGAAACCTATCCGCCGGCTGGTCTGCGCCAGGTCGCGCTTGACCCGTAGCCTGCGCACGCGACGATCTTGCAAACCGTGAATATGCAGTCGCCACTTGAAGGCTCTGCCCGACTTAGTTCGCCGGATCTGCAGCGGCCGCCTTGCAGTACGTGCTCGTGATTATCGAGTGGGTCCCAGCCCGGCAGTCGAAAGGCCAGCGTGCGGAGAGGCCGGCTGATCGTAGGCCGTCAGCTCGAGATCGTCTTGATCATTTGCAGAGCCGGGTTGTCGGGATCCCACAGTGTCGGGAAGACCTCAAGCGTCTCGAAACCGCACGACCGGTAGAAGGCTCGTGTCTCGCCGTACCCGGGGTCGGGGTGCGTGTCGGCGAGGGTCTTCACTTGCAGGAACCGGATTCCCTTCTCGGCGAGATGACGTTCGGCGAGTCGCAGCATCGCGGCTCCGACACCGTGTCTGTGGTGTGAGCGTCGGACCGCCATCACGAGGATTTCCGCTGCTGTTTCGGAGTGTTGAATCGTTGTCAGGATGCCGACGGGAACACCATCGGTGGATGCGACGACTGTTGGATTCGCCTCTGCCGCTTTGGCGTAGGCGGCGTTGGCTTCTGGGATGCCGAACCATTCGGGCAGATCGTCAAGAACGAGAGCACAGATCTTTCCGGCTCCTGTGTCGGGCTTCTTCAGTTCGAGATCTATTGCGTCAGCCACGTCCGAGATCCTGCCACATGTCTTGGGCGCGGCTAGGCCGATTCCTCGGCCAGGATTGGGCGGCGGACAAGCTGGTCGATGCCTTGGCTTATCGCTGCAGCGAGAGTGGCTGGGCGCACGTCGAGGCCGGAGACACCTTCGATGGGCAGCCACCTCGGTCGGTACGAGCCGCGGTCGGCCTCGTCTTTGGTAGCGAACTCCGGACCGGACCCTGGGCCGATAGTTCCACTGGTGGCTTCTGCGGCGAAGTAGTGCTGCATTGCCCGGTGATCGCCGTCGGTAAAGGTGATGTGAGCGACCGCTCCGAGGACCCGAACTCCAAGGCTGATCTCTTCGAGCGCTTCACGCTGCGCCGCTTCGTGAATGGTCTCGCCGGGTTCGGCTCCTCCGCCAGGCGAAACGAAGTAGGTGGACCCTGCTCGCGTCCGCTCGACCATCGCTACACGCCCGTTGTCGATCACGATGACTCCCGCACGGTGGCGAAGGTTCGCACCCTCCGGCCGGTGGTTCGCTGCGAACAACAGAAGCCGGCTGACCTCGGATGCCTGGAGGCCAAGCGATGGGGACGGCTGAACCAGCAACGTTGGTGCCGTGCGCTGGGTCGCCCATTCGATGGTGAGACTGTCGAGGTCGTCGTCGAGCCACGCAACCGGGCGGTCTTCAACGAGGGCGGTGACGTCGGGGAGTTTTGTCTAGGCGCGTCCCGAACTGGGGGCGTTCGGAGAACACGAGCACTGGGAACTCTGGGATCGACAGGATCGGTTCGAGGATTCGTGGGGCGTCGTTTTCCCATCCGGTTGTCCAGACGATGTCGAAGACCTGGTGAAGCATCCGAAGCCAGCTGCCGTGGGTTGGGTTCAGCCAGACTTCATGGACGCTTCCCGACGAGGAGGTGACGCTGTGCATCGTGAAGTCTTCGTTTGCTCTGTTTTGGAGGGCGAGTACGCCGTCGACGTCCAGTAGCAGATCAGGCTTGAGCACTTGGCAACCATGCCACGGCTTGATGGATGTCGCTGTCGGTTGGCTATCGGAGTTGGGGAAGGAGGGCTTCGAGTTCGTTGAGGTTGCTGATGATGTGGTCAGCGTCCTGGCCGAACTCTGGCTGGTTGTTTTCCCGGTCGATCAGGATCGAGATGCAGCCGGCGTTGTTCGCGCCCTCGACGTCGTCCCAGTCATCTCCGACGTGTGCGATGTGGTGAAGCTCGACACCGAGCAACCCTGCGACTGTCCTGAAAGCTTCGATGTTGGGCTTCTCGAAGCCGTAGCTCGGCCCCATGACTTCCGCATCAAACGTGTCGGGGAGGCCGCACCGCTCCGGATAGGTGTTCCCGTTCGTCAAAAGCCCGATCTGGTACTTCGCCTTCAGGCGGGCCATGACGTCAGCGACCTCAGGGTAGAGACGGATGTGATCGAACCTGGTGTTGAGAAAATGCTCCGCAAGCATCTCGCCTGTAGCCCGAGGGGTGGCGTGCCCTTTCCTTTGCAGGAAGTGAACGAACGACTCCTCCCTTACTTCCTCAAGGCTGTGAGGTCGACCCTGGTACTCGCTGGCGACGGTGTCCCGTATCCGTTGAAGCTCCGCCTTGTCGACGCTGCCTGGGTCGATGACCCCCTGAGCTTCCATGAGACTGATCGTCGAGTCGAGTGCCAACTGTTGGACCTGGCGGTAGTCCCAAAGCGTCTGATCCGCATCGAAACTGAGGGCACGAATCGGCATCTGCGGAGTCTGACACACACGTTCGATCAGCCGCTCGGCGACGACGCAGACGTATGGAACAGGCGGCGTTCCTGGGACGTATGCGTTGCGCCTGGACTCCGAACGCTGATCGAGGTGGTCGTCCGGTCGGCGAAATGGCCAGATCGGGTTCGGCGCCTCCGGTAGCTTTCGGCTCATGGAGCTGCGAACCGACCGACTCATCCTTCGACCACTGGCGGCGACAGACATCGAGCGGCTCACAGAAGTGGCCAACGATCGACGCATCGCCCGCAACCTGACCCCTGCCTTCCCTCACCCATACACCCACGACGACGCAGTGGCCTTTGTCGAATCCGAGCCCAACGGGTTGGCGATCGTCCCGGTCGAGCCGATCAAATCGCTCGGGCCCGGGATGGTCGGCATCGTCGGCGGCCGCAACCTGGGTGCAGATGGACCTAGCGAACACGAGGGCGTCCACTCATTCGGCTACTGGCTACATCCCGACGCTTGGGGCCAAGGCTTCGCCACCGAGGCCGCAACCGCCTACCTCGACCACATCGTTCAGAGCCAACAACCTCGTCGACTCGAGGCCGCGATCTACCGTTGGAATCCAGCGTCGGGTCGGGTGTTGGAGAAGCTCGGATTCACGTTGGAAGGTAGACATCCGGCCCGGATCATTCGGTTCGGCGAAGTCACCGACGAGCTGATCTACGGCAGAGTCCTCTGAAAAGCCCGCTCCAAGGCGGATGCCACCGACGATGATTGCGCCGGAGTCCGTCAGTCCCCGGGAAGAGCGCTGATCGGTGGCACCCGCTTGAAATCACGGCTCCGCTAGCGCGCGAGACCAGTCGGGAACGGTCCCACTGCGGTGCCGCAATTTCACAGGTATGTCCGCCCCAGTGCAGCGAAACAACTTCATGGACACGTGCAGACGATCCCGCTGAATGGATCGGTTGGTTGCGGGCCGAGGCCTCGGGGTTCACACTTGCCCGATGGACGCACGGAGCGATCGTCATGAGGCGGCTGCACGATCGAACTACGCCAACGGCGACAACCTCCGGAAACGCCAGGCACTCAGCAACTTCATCGTCGACTTCACCGGGACACCTCCAGACACGTTCTTCAACGTGCTCCCCGAGGCCGGGCGAATTGTTGACGTGGGATGCGGCAACGGGATCTGGGCTGAGCGCGTGGCCACACCGAACCGGAGCGTGATTGGTTTGGATTCATCTGTGGGTCTCGCCAAGGAGTTCCGGGAGCGGGGCGTGGGGCCTGCGGTGTGGGCTGACGCTCATCGGCTCCCGTTTGCAACCGGGTCAGTCGACGCGCTGCTGATGTTGTGGATGCTGTACCACGTGAAAGACAAGGAGACGGCTCTGGCCGAGTCGGCGCGAGTTCTACAAGCCGACGGGGTGCTGGTGGCAGCAACCAACACCGAAGAGACAAGCGGTCGCCACACCGCACTGATGTCCGGCGCAGTCGAGGAGACACTGGGACGGCGGATCAGTTCGTGGCTTCCGGCGCTCGACTTCCACACCGCCAACGGCGCGGCGATTCTCGGTGCGCAGTTCGCAACGGTCGAGACTCATAGTTGGGAGCGGTCTACGAGCTCGCTGAACCTGGTCCGCTCGTCGATTTCATGGACAGTCTCCGAGATCCGGTCGAAGCCGAGATCGGCGGAACGCTTCCCTGGGACGAGATCCTTGAACGGCTCGACCGCGCCACGCAGAACGAGATCGAGGCTGCCGGTCCCATCCGGTTCTCTCGTGGCGGAAGCGTGTTCATCGCACGAAACAACGAGCCGCCCCAACTTGAGGGCTCAGGCGATCAACCAACCAAAGGCCGGGCTACGCCTCGGGGGTGAGTGAAACCGTTCCCGCTCGGGGGTTGTTCGAGGTCGGCAGGTCGATCTCGACGCGGGTCGCAGCGCCTGGGTGGCGGTGTATCGACTGGAACAACGCCGCACCATCAGCGTCGAAGGCAGTCCGGACTACTTGCAGCACCGCTGATCCCGGTGGCAGGCCGACGAGTTCTTCGTCGCGGTCGTTGGACAGCACAGCTTCGACATACTGATCGAAGCGCTCGATTTCGTAACCCAATTCGTCAAGCAACAGAGCTGGTGGTCGCTGCGCCGCAAGACCGTGATCGATCGCTTCGCTGATCGTGGGCGAGAACCAGGTCTCGGACCGGTGGACGACGGTTTCCTGGAGTGCGGACGTACGTTCGACGACGAGGACCGCCTCGTTGTCCTCGGCACCGAGCACTCCGGCGACAGCCTCCGGCGGCGGCAACAGTTGATGCCCAACGAGTTCCGGTTCGCTCGCAACATCAATGGTCGACTCGCCCGCTCCACGCACTCCTAGTCGCGATCTCACAAGGGTCGGGGCAACGCTCCAACCCGAACCCTGACGGGACACGACGAGCCCCTCGTGACGAAGAAGATCGAGGCCCCGCCGTAGAGATGACCGGCTGACCCCAAGACTCTCGCAGAGCTCAGCTTCAGTCGGCAGCCCCGTGGTCTCGTCATAGTCGCCAGCAGTGATTCTTCGCCGAAGTTCGTTCGCCGTTTGTTGATACACCAGATTTGTCATTGATTTGTCTCGTCAAATTTGTATCGGGTTTGTATGTTAGTCGTCATGTTCAGCGACCCACTGACTATCCGACCAGCGATGCGTGAAGATCTTGAATCGATCGTGTCGCTCACCCGTGCCACCCGGCGCCAGCTCGCTCAGTGGGCACCGGTGTATTTCAACCCGACAGCGGAAGCCGACGAACTACATGCTGCGTTCTTGGAGTTCATGGTGGACGCTGACGACGTCGTGACGAAGATGCTCACCGCCGACGGAGAGCCGATCGGGTTCTTCGCAGAGCACACACTGGCCGGCGAGCCACGAACGTGGGTCGACGATCTCTGCATCGCCGATGCGTCCTGGTGGCCGTCCGCCATTGATGCCATCAACAACGAATTCACCACGCCTTGGGTCACGTGCGTTTCGAGCCGCGATATCCCCCGATCGCAGGCAATGATTGAACGAGGCCATGGCGTGATCTCGAGCTACTGGGCACGAACAACACGAGACATCACCCCCGTGGCGCCGTTGGACTTCACCTCGTCCGACTTTGACGTCAAACACGCTGCGCCTCACACATTCGGAGGCCAAGCATTCCAACCAGATCTTCCGGGTGCTCTGGTCGTTGGATCCGACGCCGGTTTTGCGATCGGGTCGCCAAGCGCAACCCCGCCGATCTATGACCCAGGCGGACCAACAACCGTCATCGACCAGATCAACGGCCCAGACCGACCACGGGTCGTGCAAATGTCACTCGCAGCCGCAAAGGATCGGTCTGATGCTCAAGTCGTCGTGGTCTGCCGCCAGAAAGACGCAGAGCTCGTAAACATCGTCGAGGAGGCGGGCTTCAACCGCGTCGTCGACCTCATCGGCAGGTGACCCGTTCAACCGCTCGACAACGTGCGCCCAAAATCACCGCCCGATGCCCGCGTCAGGCGTGCGATAACGGCCTGATTGCGGCACTCGATATTCGCGGCAGTTCGGGGTATCCCGTCCTTGATGCCAGTTGTTTGTGCCTAGGAGGGGGCGGTCTCCTCTCCTCGGGAGGCTGGTTCGACTGTCAGCCATTGATGTAGAGCAGCAAGTCATCGAACAGGATCCCGAACAAGATTGTCTGCTCGGCTCGCATCGTGATCACGGCGACGTCCTCAATCACCCAGCCCTCTAGGAACACAAGTTCGTCGACCCATGAGTAGCCGAGCTCAGGGATCTCGATCCTGAGTCGCTCACGCATTGCATCGACGATGACTTGGGCTTGTTCGGCTGAGTCAGCATGAAAGCCGAGCAAGAGAATGTCTCGGTCCTGCCGGTCCTGGGTCAGGCCGATCGCCAAGGCGTTGGGGGCAGGGACCACTGGGAAGTCGATCAGGAGCTCATCGATGAGCCCGTCCTGATCGAGGCCGCTGAACAAGACGTTCGGTTCTTGTCGATACTGGTCCGACAGCTGAATCGAGTTGGCATCGAAGGAGTCGAGGACGGTCGCGAGAGCGACGAACGATTCGTTGGTGTCGAGCCCCTGCGATGTCGCCAGCGCGTCGAGTGATCGGCCCACGATGTCAGCATCGTTGCCCTGGATGACCACACCGTCGGCCACGGCGAGCGCCCCGCCTCGGCCGAGGGGGCGGGCCGGCGAGCTCTGGTCGGAGTTCATCGAGCGGCCCCAATCGAAGAAGGAGTCGGAGATCTCGGTGACATCGTCGGACCACTGTGGGTCACTGGCCACTGCATCGACGATGTCGCTGCGTGGAACGTCCAGGGCCCGAATCCGGAGCGGTTCACTGAACGGGCCAGCTTCAACCTCGGCAACGTGGTCAAGGTAGGAGAAACCCCAAGCCGTGAGCTGCGATTGAACAACTTCGGTTGGCGTACCCCGGACAAGCCCGACCGGTGGGATCCGGGTGCCGATAAACGCCGCCTCGCCGTAGATCCTGATGTCGTCGTCGCATCCCAACGCCGGAACGTCAAGACCACGATCGGCGTTGAAGGCTGCGACATCGACGAAGTGAATCGAGGCACGGAACTCCGGTTCATTCGGGACGTAGCGGAGCAGGTCGAGCAACGGGACCGATCGAACAGCGAGCGGAGGTTCAGGTGTGCAATCTGGCGGCGGCTCAGTCGTGGTCGTTGGTTCCAGCGAAGTCGAGGTTGCGTCGACGATCGTCTCCGGAGCGGCTTCGCCACCCGATGGTTCTGGTGCCGCTGAGCATCCGGCCACAACCAAGCCCAAAGCAACAACGATCGGACCGACTCTCGAATGCTTCATCCTTCATTATCGGCATCCCCTCAACATCATGTGAGCAGCTCCGGACCGAGCGGTGAGAACGTCGCAGTCGCGGATGCGGGGCTCCCGGCTTGCCGGACGCGATGACTCTTTCCGCTGAACTTCCGCCAACGGCGCCACCTAGCGCCGCAGGCGCGGTGTCGCGCCAAACGAACCGAGTCCACCATCCGTCGATGGGCGACAGCTTCCAGGAATCACCGACACTCACGAACACCACTCGATAACACGAGCGCAATATCCCGGATTCTGCACCGAGGCCCGCGCCGCACTTCGGCCCCACTGCGGTGCCGCAATTTCACCGGCATGTCCAGACAACCGTGATGCTGCGGAACATCGCAGGATCGCTCTGGTGCTTTCTTGCGGTTACTGCGGCGTGTCATGCCCCCAGTGAGCTGACCAGGTGCGGATCCGCGGGTGCCGGTCTTCAGGCTTGAAGTGAGGCGCGCTGCCGGATGTGATGGCTATAGCGCTGCGCCGTGGCTTCGCAAGACTTCGTTCAATGCTGCTTTGTCGTGGCGTTCGCCCTCGTTGAAGTGTTTGATGATCAGCGCACACGGCAGCCCGAAGGTTCCGCCCGGGTACTCCTTCAGCCGTGTTGCGTTGATCACCAGACACCAGGGCGGCACAACTCCCCGGCCGACTTCGTCGCCGGTTTCGGCGTCGATGACCGGAATCGATGGGTTGAGGATCACGCCTGCACCGAGCATGGCGCCACGCCCGACTCTCGCCCCCTCGGTGATCATCGACCTGCTCCCAATGAACGCCTCGTCTTCGATGACGACGGGTGCAGCTTGTGGTGGTTCGAGCACCCCGCCGATGCCAACGCCGCCTGACAGGTGAACGTTGTTTCCGACTTGAGCGCACGAGCCAACCGTTGCCCACGTATCCACCATGGTTCCCGCACCCACTCTTGCTCCGATGTTCACGAAGCTCGGCATCAACACAGCACCGGTACCGATGAAGGATCCCCATCGCACGATCGCCCCTGGGAGCGCCCGTACTCCTGCTGTCTCCAAGTCGACCTTGAGTGGCACCTTGTCGACGATCTCGAACGGTCCTACCTGTTCGCGCACGTTCGGCGTGGCGGAGAAGTAGAGGAGGATGGCGAGCTTCAACCATTCGTGGACGAGAACCTTGTTATCGATCACCTCGGCGACACGCAACTCGCCACGGTCAAGCAGCCCAAGTGCCTCAACGACAGCTGCCGAGACCGGAGCATTCCCATCGGCCGGCCGGTCGGCCCAGAGTTCTTGGATCTTCGGTTTCAGCGGGTGCGTCAAGAGAGTTCGCCGCCTGGGGCTGGTGCCCGGCCGCCACGCCGGAGGATGCTGTCGAAGCGCTCAGCGAAGTGCCAGCGGTGACCTTCTGGGTCGGTGGCTTCGTATCGGCGCTCGCCGTAGAAAGCGTCTTCGATCTCCATGGTGATGTCGGCCCCTTCGGTCGATGCGACGGCGTAGTGGGCGTCGATGTCTGGCACGTACACGTTGAGCATGACCGTGGTGAGCCCTGCATTGGTTGGGCTGTGGATCTGATGCACGTCGGCGTCAGCGCGCCCAACCATGATCATCCCGGTACCCAGACGCAGCCAGCACAAGTACTTCCCGTCGAACTCCATTCGAGCCTCACGAGCTTCAACGAACCCAAAAACTCGACTGAGGAAATCGACCGCGGCCAACTCGTCGTTGTAGGTGAGTCGCGGGTAGAGATCTGGAGTCGCGATCAGCTCGCCGGGGAGCGACTCGTTGGTGATTTGTGACATGAGGTGGTCCTTTGCTCGGGTGTAGGCGCCGGGATCGCCGGGATCGTCGGGTTCGAGACGGTCCGGTCGAATCTGGCGTAGAGGATCGAATGCGTCGGTCACGGTTCGACTCTCCCATGGTTGTTGTCGGGTTCTTCGTCGATCACGGGTTTGAGTTCGCGGAGACGACCCCGGGCACGACTGATGCGCGACCGGACCGTGCCGACCGGGATGCCAAGTGAGTCAGCAATCTCGGCATAGCTGAGTGACTCCCAAGCGAAGAGCACCAAGGTGTCTCGTTCAGCTTCGGGGAGTGCCGCCAGACCAGCCACCACACCATCCCACGCAACCGACGCATCGATTGCGCCACTGACCTGACCGGCGAGATCCTGTGCCGGTTGCCGCTGCGTTGCGAGTCGCCCGAGCGCTCGCAAACGACGCTCTTCGGAACGGCGGTGGCGGGCGATGAGATTCGTTCCGATCCCGTAGAGCCAGGGCCTTGCCGAGTCCCTGCCGATATCGAACGAAGAGCGCTTCTCGAACGCAATCAGAAAAAGCTCCCCGAGGAGGGTGTCGGCCTCGACAGCGCCGATACGGCGCACGAGGAAGCGATGCAGGACTGTTGCATGCCGATCGAACAGATCTCCGAATGATGTTGGATCGCGCAGCGATGCCGAGATGACTTCGGCATCCGACAGTTGGTCCACACCATCATCTTCACCGAACGCAGCCGCCAGTTCGCGCTCGAAGACAAACGGCAAGAGGCGACAACCCGTAGCGACCCTCGCACCCGCACATAACGAGTACGCAGAATCACCGGTCGAGCGCACATGGACGCGCCCGGTATCGGCCCAAGCGTTGCGCCGCATAGTCCCAGCGGCGACGGATCCGTCGCTTGATCCAGTTCCTTGAGGTTGGCTCCGGTTGAGGATCGGTGGAAGCACGTGCTTCCCTCCTGGAATGGTCATCAAAGTCGGTCACCGGCCCGGCGGTACTGTTTGACGATGCCCCTCACGAATCCTTGGCTCAGCGATCCAATGCCCGATCGCCGTCTCGATCGGTCTGACCTCGAAGACCGAATACAGAACATGCTGTCGACCCAGAACATTTGCGTCCTCGCCACCTCGGGGCCGGCTGGTCCGCTTGCCACACCTGTCAGGTACTTCTCACTTGGCTTCGCGCTGATGTTCACAGCGTCGCCACGATCTCCCAAGATGCGCAACATCGCCGCTGACCCTCGAGTCTCGATTGGCGTGTTCGCTCCACTTGTTGGGTTGGCAAGCAGTCGAGGCGTTCAGGTGTTCGGCGAGGCTGAGGTCATTGCCGACAGCGACGAGCGTTTCGGCGACTATTGGGAGGCGTTTCGGTGGGAGTCCGAGCAGATCGAACAAGGACGATCTCCCGACGACAGCCCAGGAGCAGTCGTGGTCGTTGAGGCAAAGCGGATGGTCTACACCGAGCACTGGCTGCGGAAGTCTGGGTTCGCTGCCCGCCAGTTCTGGTCACGCAACGTCAACGAGTAGCTACGTCTGGCCGGGACTAGAGCGTTGCGAGAAGGTCTGGCAGAGAAGCCCAACCGTTCTCAGCGGGACTCGCAACTACATGGTCAGCCAAAGCCACCGCACCGGGGTGGCCCCCGTTGACAGCGATGCTGTGTCGGGCATTGCGTAACAGCGGAATGTCGTTTGCTCCGTCACCGACGACCGCCACGTTCGACAAGTCGATGGCTCGGTGGCGGGTGAATGCTTCGACCGCTGTCCACTTGTCGACGCCACTCGGAGTAAGAGTCAAGGCCCACTTTCCGTACCCGGGCTCGGGAGCCAACACAGCTTCCACGTCGTTGCGTCGGGACAGGGTGTCGAAGCTGGCTTGGAGTTGATCGCGGTCGACGCCGAGTATCGACATTGCGTACACCTTGAGAGCGGCAACGTCTTTGGCTGCGACAGATCGGCTTTGCTGGGCGATGAACTCGAGGTGGGCTTGGCATGTGGACGGGTTCTCGAGAAGGACGATGTCGCTTTGCTCGTCGAGGACGTAGAGACACGGCCGAATGTCGTGAAGAGCCATTGCGCTCAGGCAAGCGGCCAGCGCTCCACTCGGGAACGAGCGATCAACGAAACGGAGGCTTCCGTCGACGCCAATCGCGCCGTCTATGCAGACATACGGCAAGTCGAGGCCGAGGGATCGGAACGGACCGACTACGTGACGGGGGCGACGCGCAGTTGCGGCAAGGATCGGAATGCCCAACGCATTGATCTGCGCAACGGCGTCAAGGTGTGGCCTCGGCACCGAACTGTCGTTCTCCCAGAACGTTCCATCGAGATCGGTCACCAGCAACGACACAGCCACAACGCCAACCTAGAGCTGCTGGAAGCAGCGCGTAACCAATCCGCTGGCCCCGTGCCGTAGCCAAGCCGCCTCCGCTCCTGCCGGAACCGCTCAACCCTTGCGGGCAACCCGATCGATAAAGGCGGCGCACATTCACGACTCGAGACCAACGGTCGACCCTCGGTATCGAGGCCCTCTTGCGATGCCGCAATATCGCCGGCATTTCCCCTACCGGCTTGCGACGCCACACGAACGCTGGCATTGCTGAATATGACGCTCGATGGGGCTCCTGAGAGGTGCGATCGGCAGCTGCGTGCAACGGATCCTCAGGCGATCTAGCGACTCGCCAGTCCTGGCAATAGTTGACAGCGACTCAACGACTCGGTAGCGCCATTGCCGAGTATGACAAGAGGACTGAAGGTGCCATGTTCACTGGGTAGCTAGGTACTTCAAGAACATCAACCGCAGGTACGTTTCGATCGGGATCGATGGGCGACCCCACACCGGATCGAAGTGTTTGCCGAACGGTTCAAAGAACCGTGGATCGTCCAACAACGCGTCAACAGCGACAAGTTCGGCAGGCATGATCGACGCCTCAGCAGGCAGCAAAGCCTCCCAAAGCGTCGGCGAATCGCATACGGTTCTCAACACGGGATGACGGCTCCGTTTCCTCAGGTCTCAACTCAGGTCTCAGAGCCATCATCCCGCACCCAAAGAACCAACGCGAGCACCCTCACCCCACTATTTCAGGGGCATGTAGCTACATCTGAAACGTGAAGGTGAAGGTGGTTCAGTCTCACACATCGCAGACTAGTTCTGAGCTCCGGCCGGGGTTTGGCCGACTGATGGATCCACCCGAACAGAACCTCGGTCTCAAATGCTCACCGACCACTCGGGAACGGCCCTATTGAAGCGCCGCAATTTCACCGGCGTGTCGGCACCATTGCGGTGCCTTGGAATCTCTTCAGGTTCGGCGTCCTTCCGCTACTGGTTCAGAGGAGGTCACTCGACCGGAGCGAGTCGCATGGCTCTGCGAAGCAGGCGCATGCGTACTCGGATTGGACGGGTTCGCTAGCTTGCTGGGATGAGCCGCAGGTTCGCTGCCTACGCAGTCTGTATCGAACGCGACACCATCTTGCTCGTCCTCGACGTTTTGTCGAGCGGGGAGGAGGTGTGGTCACTTCCAGGCGGAGGCGTCGAGCAGTGCGAAGACCCATTCAACGCTGTTACGCGCGAGGTGGTCGAAGAGACCGGCTGCGAAGCCGTGGTCAGCGTCCTTCTCGGCGTTGACTCTCGAACGATTTCCGCAGCAGAAAGCTACTCCGGTCTCGAACACCAGAACATCGGCATCTTCTACGCCGTCGAGCTCATCGACGGAGAGCCACGATCACAGCCCAACGACGACGTCATCGAGTGTTCGTGGGTGCCGTTCAGCAAGGTTGGCGAACTGCAGCGGTCCTCAGTCGTGGACGTTGGTCTTGCGCTCGCCAGACAGAGACCAGCGACCGGTCATGTCGCACCGGTGCCCGTCGGCGGCCTGATACTTCACTAGAAATCGTTCAGTCTCGGGTCGCCGCTCGGCATCATCCAGAGCAGCGTGCTGATAGTGCCGGCGGGCATGGCTCTACCTGGCTAGTGCTCTCGACTACGCAAGGAAATTGAGGAACGCTGCGAGCGCTTCTTCGACGCTGGCTTGCATGTCGGCGAGTTCGGCCAGTGTGGTGTTGACTTCCCTCGATTGCGCCAGCGCTGCGATGTCGGGGATGTCTCGTTCGGCTTGTTGGATGACCGACCCGCCGGGATGGGCAGCAGCTTGGACACTGAGAGGCAGCAGTCGTGCAAATGTGGCGAGCGGGGCATCCAGCGGTCCTCTCTCTTGCGGCTTGTTCCGAGCCGAGTAGGGATGGTGCTCCCAGAGATCGCTGATGTCGGCGAAGTACTCATCTGCCGACGCGAACCAGACCGTCTCGACATGCATGAAGACAGCCGTCGCTGCACACATCAGGCATGGCTGCAGCGTGGTGTAGATATCGAGGCCGTCGGCCTTGTAGCGGTCAAGTGCTGCGAACGCATTCATCTCTGCGTGGGCCATGAAGTTCCCGCTCAGCGTTTGAGGGAGCTCATTTGTGCTATTGACCCGGTTGCGCCCGGCGGCGACGACGTCGCCGGTGTGCGGATCAACCAAGACAGCGCCGATACCGAGATTCCCTTCGCAATAGGAAACCCATGCTTCGGTGAAGGCCGCTCGCCAAGGATCCGAGAGTTGGCTCCAGATTTCGTTTGCTGATGTCACGACCTCAGTTTGGAGCAAACAAACAAGACAGTCTCGGTGAACCCGTCGAGTCCCGAGTCGGTCCGCTTTCGGACGGATGCGTCCCAATCGAAACCGCCCGATAACAGGGCCGCATAATCACGACCCCACCTCTCTGCAGATCACTCGATATCGGCCCCATTGCGGCGCAGCAATATCACCGACATATTCCAACCACTGCAGCGCCGCATAGCCCCGTGGTTCTCAGGCTGTTTTCGGCGGGTTGAGTTCAGTCAACGTGCTGAGGTGCCTGAAGTCGTCAGAGGCTGGCAAGTCCTGCGCTTCGCCAGTGGGCGAGATGAGGCTTGGTGTTGCACCGTCTCGGCACGACAGTGTTCGCCACTGGTCCCCGATGATCTGCAGCGCCGTGCAGTCGGGAAGGCCGAGCCCGACGAGTTTTGTGCGAGCCGCCATCGCTGGAAGCTGAGAACCCTGATCCCCCTGGCGCTCGTAGTGCGGACAGAGCAGAACGTCGATCAGACCGAGCCCGGCCACAGCGATGTATGACCAGTCGTCTGATGTTGAGGAGTAGGCCCGCGAGTTGCTGAGTCCCTTTGATGCCCAGCAGATCGCTCCTGCACTGACGCCGGTCATGACCGTCCCCGCCTCCGCAGCTGCGACCAGGGCATGGTCGATACCTCTGCGCCGCCAGAGCTTCATCATCCGCAGTGTGTTCCCGCCCCCGACGTAGACAATGTCTGCTCGTTCGATCCTCTTGGTTGCTTCGAGGAGGTTCCACGCTCGGCCGTAAAGATTCAGAGCGGTGACGTTGCAGCCGAGTCGGTTCCCATAGTGCTGCTCCACAACGTCGAGGTAGCCAGGATCGTCCTGCGTTGCTGTTCCGACGAACAAGACGTTGGGCTTCGCTGTGTTTGCGAGGCGCACGACCTCGGCGTCGATTGCTGTGGTCTCGACGTCGAAGCCTGGTCTACCGATCTCACCACCGCCGATCGCCACGATCCTGAGCATCAGGCCACGCTAGTCCTGGCAGCCCTGGCGGACGTGCGGAACAGCTTCGTGAGCGTGCTCCACTTGGGCGCAACGCCGGTGCCAGATCGAGGAGGGCTCACCACCTGTTTGGCAAACGGTTTGGCTAGAGCGCAGCGCCGTGAGTTCGCAGGAGATCGTTCAACGCTGCTTTGTCGTGGCGTTCGCCCTCGTCGAAGTGCTTGATGATGAGGGCGCACGGCAGCCCGAACGTCCCACCCGGGTATTCCTTCGGCCGTGTTGCGTTGATCACCAAACACCAAGGCGGCACGACTCCACGGCCAACTTCATCGCCGGTCTCGGCATCGATCACCGGGATCGACGGGTTGAGGATCACGCCCGCGCCGAGCATTGCACCGCGACCAACTCTCGCCCCTTCGGTGACCATGGACCTGCTTCCAATGAACGCGTCGTCTTCGATAACGACGGGTGCGGCTTGTGGCGGTTCAAGCACACCGCCGAGACCCACACCACCAGAGAGGTGGACATTGCGACCGACTTGGGCGCATGACCCAACGGTGGCCCACGTATCGACCATGGTTCCGGCACCGACGCGTGCCCCGATGTTCACAAAGCTCGGCATCAACACAGCGCCGGCTTCGACAAAGGATCCCCATCTGGCGATCGCACCAGGGAGAGCCCTTACCCCTGCTGCTTCCAAGTCAACCTTGAGCGGGACCTTGTCGACAATCTCGAAAGGGCCTACTTGTTCGCGCACATTCGGTGCGACGGAGAAGAAGAGGAGGATGGCGAGCTTCAACCATTCGTGAACGACGACCTCATCCCCCACCACTTCAGCGACACGCAGTTCGCCTTGATCGAGAAGTCCGATTGCCTCAACCACAGCGATCGGCGGCGCTGTATCGGAGTTGCCTCCCTGGGCTCGAGCTGCCCAGAGTTCCTTGATCGCCGGTTCCAGTGAATGAGGCATCGAGCGATCCTACGAGACCCGCAATCGAGAGGACGGGAACCACTGCAGAGAGCAGGCCCGATCCGCTCAGCTTCCCTCGCACAGCTGCCAGCAATCCACTCGATATCGCCCCCGCGTAATCACGGCTCTGCGTCGCACGGGACCACCCGGGAACGGCCCAATTGCGGTGCAGCAATATGACCGACATATCCACACAAGCGTGGCGCAGCCATTTGCCCGATCACTGGTTTGGCCGGTCGGTCGGTGAGGTCCGCTGGCAGACCATGCGATCGATGCCAGAGCTAGCGAAACTCGACGGGGATGGAGCTTTCTCTCTCCACCAATGTGGGGTGCCCGAAGAACCCGTCGACGCGGTTAATCAGTCCCGAAGACGCGTCGAGCGTGGCGATATCGAGACCCTCCATCAGCGTCCGCGACCCGCGATACATGTCCCAGCGATACCGGAGCCGCCCGTTGTGGTGATCAATCTCGGATGCAATCCGGAACGAGTACTCAGGCTTGGTGGTCCGCAGCCGAAGGACTGCAGACTCGAGAGCGTTGATACCGAGGAAGGAGTCCCTTGGATCGTTCCACTCAACGTTGTCGGTGACCGCCGATTCCAGATGGACTCGAACTGCACTGAGATCGCGTTCGTTCCATGCGCGCCAGTACTCCACCAGTGGCGGCGGCATTTCGATGTCCCAGTCGCTCTGTCGAAACCTCACACTCCGGACCATACGCTCGACGACAACGACCGTCGACCGGCAACCCAGAAACCAGCATCTGCGTCTGCTCCGGCGGGAGTTCCACGGGGGTGAGCATCGGTGTGGGGCTATCTTCGGGCGATGGAGCTCCACCATCGATCGGGACAGGTCACACGCCGGCACTTCGGCGACGCCCGAGATCTGTTCGTTGAGTGTCTCGGCTTCGACGAATTTGTCGCTACTGAACACATGGCGATTCTGAACCAAGCCGTGACCGGGATTGATATCCAGTTGCTCTGCAGCGACGACTTTGAGCCGCAGCACAACAAGCACGGCTCACACCTCGATTTTGTCTCTAGCCATCCGGTCCAAGATCGAGAGACGATCCGACAGTGGAGCGAGGGTCGTGGTCTGGTCACAGAACTGGGCCAGTGGTCGGATCGGGAGCTTTGGATTGACCTCCCCGAAGTATTCCTCGACTTCGTGATTGAAGTCATGGACCGCAGGATTCTCGACGAGCCTGTGTGAGAACAACACCCCGCCAGCTTTGCTGCTTGAGCCTTTCCTGACCGCTTCCCTGGCACACCGAACCTCACGTGCTGCGAGGGCAAGGGTCAGCTCCCCTGGGATCTGCGACCTAATGTTGACACCGGGGTTTGGTGCCATGAGATTCTTCGTAAGGCCATACAAGTCGTCTGATGCTCAGAGATGCTGCGACGTCATCAACGGTGCGATCGAGGCGATGGATGGCCTCAACCATCAAGCTCGAGCGCATGTTCGTGCTAGCAACACGCCGGAAGGCCTGGGACCGGATCTCGAACGTTGGACCACGCTCGTCGTCATATTCGACGATGACATCGTTGGTCTTGGCGCCCTCGATCAGGACGAGCTGAAACGCATCTACGTCGATCCGGCTTCACAGCATGCAGGAGCTGCGACCGAGCTGATGTCCTCGCTCGAGGAGATCGCTCAGGCTCGACGGCTGAGGAAGATACGGCTGGATGCGTCTCCATCCTCCGTCGGGTTCTACGAGTCGCTGGGGTACGTGGCTGTCAGAGAAGACGGTCTGGACATCGGCGAAGCATCGTTCCGGTTCACACAGATGACGAAGGATGTCATTCAAACGCGATGATCCACCGCTCAACACGTTCACGCTGAAGCCTCCGGTGCGGTTCGACAGTCAGCAGTCTCATCGTCCTGGCGAGCGGGGGCGAGGCGAGTGAGACCACACATAACGGCCGCACAAAATCTCGACGCATCCCGCAGACGACCACTCGACTTCGGCCCCTATGTGACGTCACGGAATATCGGGCGATTCCGCGGCTCGTAGCGCCGGCAGTGCAGTGTTGCGGTATCAGCCGCAGGTCGCGATTATCGGCTCGTTTGGAACCAGTGGCTGGCCGATCTGGAATGCCGTGAAATGTCGGATGTTCATCTGGCTTCGCTCTGCGCACACCGACATTCGAGTCGTACGCTTCGCACCATGTCCGTGGCAGAGGCGTTCTGGAGCGAGGAATCGGATCCGATCGTTGTCATGGCCGGATTGGCAGATCATCGGTCTCGATGCCGAATCGCTGCAGCGTGAGGAACGACCCTGATTCCCGCTATGCGCCCGATGTGGTTGTACGCGGAAAGTTCGCCACGGACTGCCTCCCAACTGTGTACGTCTGCGACACGCTGTGGGAACTGAGGTCGATCAGCATCCACGACAAGGACCTGAGTCACCGCCACGGAGTGATCCGAATCGATGACGAAGGCGAACCGGTCTACGGAGCGAATTGGCGGATGGGCCAAGCCCATTTCGACGTCCTCAGATCCGGGTTCTCGATCGATGTGATGATGTCGCTGAACGCTGAAATCATGCTCAAACTGATCACCCTCCGAGACACCGGCAGCTTCGAACGAGGTCACTCGCCACTCAAACTCTGGGACGTGCTGCCGTCTACAGCGCAACAGCGACTCCGAGACCTGGCTGCGTCGATGAAGACGAATTGCCGCTACGCACTCGGCGGTGGAGGGGATGCAATCGACGCATACCTCCAAAGCAATCTCTTCGTCGAAGAGAGGTACACCAGGATGGAAGAGCAACAACTCTCACCGCGTATGGCAGGGAACCAGCTTGGCTTCATCACTCACTTGTTTGCGAATGACCTCGGTGGGCTCAACCACCCCGAAGCGTGCTTCTCCGGGAATCGAAGCAGCGTCCCCGATTCACTGGCGTGGCCTACAGCAGACATGCGGAGCGAACATGACCACCCGATGAAGTGGAAGCAATGAGCCGCTGATGGGTTCTGTTCCCGACTGGCTCGGGCTCGTGATCGCCGTAGCGGGCTTGTTTGTTGGCGGCTATGCGGGTGGGCGTGCGTCGGCGATCGCCCGCCTCCGAACCGAACGCCGCGAACAGATCTACGAACAGCTGCTCGAGTGGTCCCCTGAGATCTACGTCACCGACCCCGAGATCCTCTACCACCTTGAGAATTTCGACATGCAGAAAGTCAATTGGGAGTCGGCACAGATGGACCGAGCAGTGCGGCTGCTGCCGTGGGTCGATCGCGCTACCTGGGCACGATCAAAGTCGCCCGAAACACACCAGCAACTGCTCGAGCATCTCGAGCGGCAGCTTCGCCCGACTCGGTGGAAGTACTTCGCCCACATCCGCCATCTGGCCCGTCTGTGGCGTCGCGGGCCATGGCCCTGGCAAGTCTGATCGGCTCGTGATCAAGCCACGCTGCCGTTGCGGTTGTCTCGCTGTGTGGAGCCATCACGCTACAAGTTTCCTCGACGCTGACCCGGGTATCCACCACCGCTTGTTGACCCTCGCGAAGGTACGACTCGTCACATCGCAGAAGCAATAGACGGGATCTGACACTTCGGCACGCAGAATCACGACTCCGACATGAGGCTGACCACTCGACTTCGGCCCTTATTGCTGCCCGCATAATCACGGCGCCGACGCCGCAGCGATCCGGCCCACCGATCGATTCAGCACGCTGACGCTGACTGCGCCGTCGCACATCCGATTGTCGCTCGGAGCGACGCCCGCCTGCTGTGCGTCGTCGACCGGAGTTTGAGTTCACGGGTCCTGGTTTTCGAGCCAGGTCCACCGTCGACTGGAGGTCCGCTGGAGTGCTCTTGGCGATCGGCTTCGGCCCGTCTACGAGTTGTCGCGTCCGACGAAGCGTCCGTTGCCGAGGAGGAAGTCACGTGCTCGACCTACGTTTCGGTCGACGCTCTCATCGCTCTTGAGGCCGTCGATGTAGCGGACGATCTCTTTCTGCCTCGATGGTGCCAGGCCGTCGAAGACCTCCCGCGCAGCCGGGTTGTTGTCGAGCATGGCAACCAGCTTCGGGTGCAGTGGAATAGTGCGGTCGCTGCGATCGAGGCTGACGGTCACCTCGATCAGTTCACCGATCCGCCGAGGTGAATCGTCGAGCATCTTCATGTTGACGTATAGCCGCCACGCACCACGGAACTTCACCAGCGTCTGCTGATACGGCTTCGCGTTGATGGTGCCTCGCACCGGGATCGGCCCTTGGAGTGACCGGCTGCCTCGAACACGTCGGTGAGTACGGTCGGAGGGAGAAGCACGAACGGGTTCCCGTCGATGATCTTCAACTCCACCACGAACACGACGTCACTCCCCACGAGTCAAATCTAGGGCTCGATCGAACCGCCGGTGAGCAGAGCGGTTCTCCGTGCCGCCGCAGACGCCAGCGCGGATGCTGTCCGGTCAGCTGGATGCCCGGGGTGATGGTCTTCAGTCTCGAACTGTGACCTCGGATGTGGAGATCGGAGCTGTGACCGCAGCCCGCAACCGCGACGGGTGCTGCGGTCGAGGCGTGCTGGACTGGTTGGTTTGGTCCCTTTGGGCTCGTTTCGGGTGTGAGCCTGCCACGGGCTTGTTCGCTTCGAAGGTCGTTCCTCCTCCTTCGCTGCGCTCTGTCCGGGGGCTCCACCTTGCTCCGCTCTCTTCGTCCCCGTGGCCCGGGGGTCGGCTCACGAAACGAGCCCACGAAAGGGAGCACCACATGTCCACCACCTCAACCGTCCGTCCCGCCGAGTCACCACCGGCACTGCAGGTCACGATCCGCCTCGCCCACGACCCGCTGCGGGCCGAACACGGCTACCGGATCGACTCGGCCTACGTCGAAACGTTCTGGCTCAGCCACCTCGGACCCTCCGCCGTCTGTGTCCTCCGCCTGATCGCCCGAACCGCCGAACCTGACGGCATCACCGTCCCCCTTCCGGCACTCGGCGCCGCCTGCGGGATCCCAGGGTCGGGAGCCAAGCACTCGGTCATCGGCCGCACCCTCGATCGCCTCGTCCGCTACAGCGCAGCCCAATGGGTCGGCGACGGCCGGACCAGCCTCCGGGTCTGGTCACACCTCGGGCCGGTCCCGCTCTCGCTTCGCCAGCGGTGGCCCGAGTGGCTCCAAGCCGAACACGACCGAGCCGTCGAGTCCGGGATGGGGCGGTGACGGTCATGCGATTCGATCAACTCTGCGACCAGATCACCAGCCACATCATCGAAGCCATCGACACCGGAAGCACCGCAGTGTGGCGGGCACCGTGGCATCACAACGGCCAAGCCGAACTGTTCGCCCCCACCAATCTCGTGACCGGCAACCGGTACGCCGGCACCAACATTCTGCAGTTGGCGTTCGCTGCGATCGAAGCGGGCTGGGACCAGGGCACCTTCGCCACATATCGTCAACTCCAATCGGTCGGTGCTCAGGTCCGGCGGGGCGAGCACGGCACCCGTTGCGTCAAGTGGGTCACCAAGACCGTCGACACCGACGATGAGGACGGACCGGTCGGGGTGCTGGTCCCGAAGGTGTTCACGGTCTTCAATGTCGCCCAAACCGACGGCTACCAACCTCCCGAGCCCGTCACCTTCGACACCGACCCGATCGAGACCGTCGAAGCGTTCATCGCAGCGACCGGCGCCTACATCGACGTGGGCTGGAACACGGCGAAGTACCGGCCGCTGATCGACCGGATCCAGATCCCGGCGATCAGCCAGTACCGGACCGCCGAAGACCACTACGCCACGTGCCTCCATGAGCTTTGCCACTGGTCGGGTCACAAGTCGAGATTGAACCGTCAGCTCGAGAACCGGTTCGGTGACGACGCCTACGCGGCGGAGGAACTCGTCGCCGAACTCGGTGCAGCGTTCGCCTGCGGACGCCTCGGGATCTCGAACCAGCCACGCCCCGATCACGCTGACTATCTGGCTTCGTGGCTGAGGATCCTCAAAGCCGACAGTCGGGCACTGATCACCGCAGCTTCCCAAGCCCAGGCCGCAGTCGATCACCTCGCCTCCTACAGCCAACCAACAGGATCCGAGGATTCGGGATCAGAGGTGGCGGCATGAGCGCCGACCCCGCCAGCACCATCCTCGGAGCCTGCATGCGCTGCGACCGTCGGTTCGACCAAGCGGCATGGGATGAACGACACACCGTCGAGGACCCCGACACGTACCGCTGCGACGCAGACCCCGGCGATTCCCACCCTGATTGCTGCCCGCTCTGCGACGTGCCCGACACGAGACTGCTGCCGGGCCGCTTCGATGTGGCGGTTCTGGCCCGGATCGTTGGCGCCACCAGCGCAGCGCATCTGGCCACGATGGCCGGTGTCTCGGTCCGCACGGTGTGGAGGTGGCGGGCATCAGGGCTTACCGCATTGCAGGCCGACCGGGTCGCCGTTGCGTGCGGTCACCATCCAGGAGCGGTATGGCCGACATGGTGGCAGTACCCCGTCGCTGCCTGAGAGCCGGCTCGTCTCCCGATCCGTTCGCCTGTCAAGGGGTGGTGCCTTGGGTGGGGTTCGCCGGTTCGGTCACCGGTGAGTCCTTCACGTCACCCTGCCACGAGGCCGCTTCGCCGCAACCACCGCTGCGGTATTCCTGTTCCAGCATTCTCGCCCCGCCCCTTCGGGCTGCGCTCACTTCGTTCGGCGGTGCTGCGAGGTCCACAGGAATCTCCTCGCTCTCCCTGCGGTCGTGGTGGACGGCTCCGCTCGATCCTCGTGGCTGTTGCCGCTTCGAACACCCCGGAACCGAAACCCGGGGACCAACCAGAAAGGCAACACCATCATGAACACCATCACCCTCGTCGGACGACTCGCCACCGACCCCCGACTCGAAGAGGTCAACGGCAACCAGATCTGCACCTTCCGGATCGCTGTT
The DNA here is from genome assembly GCA_964351995.1 of uncultured Acidimicrobiaceae bacterium. Lineage (GTDB taxonomy): Bacteria > Actinomycetota > Acidimicrobiia > Acidimicrobiales > SZUA-35 > SZUA-35. The sequence continues at coordinate 22,704 of CAYGQE010000066.1, forward strand.
GACCGGGGCGGCCGAGACGGCGCCGACTTCTTCCCCATCAAATGCTTCGGTCCCCAAGCCGTCAACCATCACACCTACCTGGCCAAGGGACGCCTGGTCGGTATCGAGGGCCGGCTCTCGCACTCCCAGTGGACCGACTCAGAGGGCCAGAACCGGGAACGCCACGAAGTGATCGGGAACCGGGTCTCGTACCTCTCGAGCCCACCGAAGACCGACGAGGCCGCCAGCGTCGAGGTGGAGAAGGAGCCGGTCGAAGCCTTCTGAGGCAACAAGTCTGGGGGTGGCCGCTTGGGGAAGTCGGCCACCCCCAACCCCGCGTCACAACCCACGATCGCCAAGCGCACGGAAGCAACCCAGGTGGCTCGAGCACTCTGTGGGGGTCCCAAACCCCGGGACCACCTCGCGTCAGCTGGGTTCCGCCGCGCCGGCGCGACGAGGTTCGAACACCACCATGACGGCGACTGCCGCATCCCGGGCAGCTCCGAGTGTCTTGGCGGCCTTGGGGAATCGGGCCAGGTACACCTCACGCAGATCTCTGGTCCCATCGGGTCCTTCGGAGCCGACGACAGCGGTGCCGATCATGGACTGCCACTCGCCGCCGAACAGGACCTCAGCGTCGCGTCCGGTGGCGAAGTTGCGCCACCACGTCTTGGTCTCGTGACGACCGGCGAACACGACGACCTCGTCGCCGTCGGGTGCGTACTGGACCGGCGTCGAATACTGGCAGCCGCTTCGTCGCCCGGTGTAGCGGATCACTGCTGTCGACCCCGAGAGCAGACGGTGGAGCGGTGAGGCCAGGACGGTCTCGACAAGACGGTTGATGATCTTCACGTCTTCGAGCATGCGCCCTGTGGTCGTCCGGTGGGCAGGGGCGAACGGGGCGGCGCGTCGGCTGCTGGCTGGTTGGTTTGTGGCGGGGTCGTTGGGTGGTTGAGCCTGCCTCGGCTCGTCGTCACCGACAAGGTCGTTCCTCCTCCCTCGCTGCGCTCGGTTGCGGGGGCTCCACCTTGCTCGGCTCCCGCCGTCGCCGGGCGTGACGGCGCCACCAACCGACCCTCACGCCACAAGGAGCCAACCATGCCCACCGACCTCGGCGAACAGATCATCACCGCCGCCATGACCGGACACCTCGACCCCGGCGATGCCGAACGCCTCATCGAGATCCACACCCGAGTCTGCCGAGCGATCTTCTGCCCGATCACCGGACGGATCCTGGACTCCCGGACCGCTCACCTCCTCACCCTCACCACCACGACCGGTGTCACCGCCAACATCGCCATCCACCCAGACATCAGCCCAGAGCAACTCGAGCACCGCCTCGACGACGCCGGACTGCGCATGATCGAACGATTCGACCCGACCGCAGCATGGGCGACGATCCGATGACCGAGCGCAACGACAACCCGTCCACTGCCACCCGAGCCAGCAGCCACGACACCTCAACCACCAAGCGACGAACTCCGAAGCGGACGTCAGCTCGGATCGCCTGGGTTGGTCGCCGTCTTCGCCGCAAGTTCCGGTGGGTTCTCATCGGTCTCGCCGTCGTCTACCTGATCGGCGCTTTCGGTGCGCTCCAGGACTGCAAGCACGAACTCGAGCACCACAACCCGCAGGCCGTCGACAGCGAGTAGCGGCGACAGATGTTCATCGGCCAGGAGCACCCCCGAGGCCTTTGTGGTTGGCAAGTCGGTGGGGCGACCTAGGTCTGTTGAGTGACCCGCAGTGCCCCCAGGCGTCAAGGGCGATCTGCAGGCGACGCCTGTCCACCCCTTCGGGGCGGGCTCGGACTTGTTGGGTCGTGCTCGTCACTTCGTTCCTGCGCTCGACCGGGTGCGTCACCTTCGATCGTCACTTCGTGACCGGCCCTGGCGGGCCGGCCCTTGACCCCTGTGGTCACCGCTGGATTGCTCGGCGGCTGCCGAACAAAGCGGAGCTTCGTTCGCTTCACGAACCACAGGAGAGATGATCATGACCACCACAACCCCCGCCACGCTCGGTGACAAGTCCCGGCTCGAGATCCGATGCCCCGGATGCGATCGCTGGGAATCCATCGACGTCCCCACCGACGGTCTGGCCGCCTACTGCAGCTTCGAGCTCAACGAACGCCAAGCCTTCCCGAACAACACCTTCGAAGAGCACACCCTCATCGAGTGCGGATGGCACGTCGACTGCTGGGACAACGCCGTCCACGGCCACCACCGATAACCCGCCAACCCCCACAACCGAGAACACCGGTACCGAGCCACCCGAAAGGGTGGCTCCACCGCGCCCACCAGAACAGCGTCCAGCCGAAGACAAGCCCACCAGCGACCAAGCTTGCGAGCCACCGTCACAAGACGGAGCCGGCGCCGGCAGGGGAGGGGTGCCGCCGCGAGCGGGTTCCGGGATTGGCTCCCCCTCGACCCTCCAGTCGCCTGCGGCGACTTCCGGGATCGAGGGAGGAGCACACATTTGCATCAAGATGCAGTGTTAGCGTAAGTTGGCGGCTCAAGCGGAGTAGAGGGAGGTGGCTGCGGGTGTTGTCGATCGGGAAAATCGGGTCCGGCAAAGGCGCCGGCAACGCTGCGTACTACACCCGTTCGGTGGCCGATGGGGCCGAGGACTACTACCTCGGCAAAGGCGAAGCCCCCGGCTACTGGACCGGGACCGCAGCCGACAAGCTCGGCCTCGAGGGCGACGTCGACTCGGCCCAGTTCATGTCCCTCATCGAAGGCCGAAACCCGATCACCGGTGTGGAGTTGTATGCGGGAAGGACCCGGACGGTGCAGGCGTTCGACGCGACGTTCTCGGCACCCAAGTCGGTGTCGCTCGTCTATGCCGTTGGTGACCCGGCGATTCGGGATCAAGTGGTTGTTGCCCATGACGCCGCTGTCGCTGCCGGGCTGAAGTATTTGGAGGGTCACGCTGCGTGTTCCCGGATCGGCCGCAACGGGGTCGAGCGGATCGAGGGTGACGGGTTCGCTGCCGCTGTGTTCCGGCATCGCACGAGCCGGGCTGGGGACCCGCAGCTGCATTCCCATGTCGTGGTCCCGAACATGATCGAAGGCGCCGACGGCACCTGGCGCACCCTCGACGGACGGGCCCTCTACGGCGAAGCGAAGACCGCCGGCATGATCTACCAAGCACAGCTCCGGATGGAACTCTCGCAGCGGTTGGGGCTCGAGTTCACCGTCACCCCGAACGGCCTGTCGGAGATCGCCCGGTTCGATCGGACCTGGATCGACGCGTTCTCGCAACGCTCCGCGGAGATCAAAGCCGAGATGGCCGAGTTCGGCATGTCCACCTGGTCCGAAGCCGAGTTGGCCGCTCAACGCACCCGCCAACCCAAAACCCTCGCCGACGCCCGCACCGAACCCGGACTCCAGGATCAGCGTGACTACGGAGTCGACCCCAACTCGCTGTACGGGCAATGGCGCACCCGAGCCCACGACCTGGGCCTCACCCCTGAACGCGTCGATGAGTTCCTCGGCCGCACCCGCTACCAACAACCCACCGGCCGGGATCTGGCCGACCTGGCCGGGTCGATGGCCGACATCGACGGCCTCACCAAATCCGCCTCCACGTTCACCCGCCGTGAAGTGGTCCAGGCATTCGCGAAAGGCTTCGACCAGGGACTTGACGTTCGCGAGATTGAAGCGGTCACCGACGCGTTCCTATCCGGCCAGGACATCGTCCCGACCCTGCACCCGAACCCGGTCGAAACCGCACGGCAAGGCATCACCGTCGGGGAACACGTGTTGCCTGTTCATCCGGCGGAGCGGCGGTACTCGACGGTGGAGATGATCAACACCGAACGCCGCATCATCGACACCGCCACCGGACGCAGCAACACGGCGACGGCTGTCGTGCCCGGCGATCGGGTTGACGCGTTCCTTGTCGGCTATCCGAACATCAAGACCGACCAAGCCACCGTCATCCGCCGTCTCACTCAATCGGGGAACGGTGTTGATGTGGTGCAGGCGCAGGCTGGGACCGGCAAGACCTGGACCCTCGGCAGGGTCAACGAGATCTACCGCAACGAAGGCCAACCGGTCATCGGGTTGACCGCTGCCCGCACTGCGGTCACTGAGATGGGCTCCGAAGGCATTGACTCCTACACCGTCGCCCAGTTCATGCACGACATCGGCCGCACTCCAGGCCCTGCGTTGCCCGACAACGCGGTCGTATTGATCGACGAAGCGGCGATGATCTCGACCCGGGACTGGGCGCAACTCATGCCTGTCCTCCACGAAGCCAACGCAAAGATCATCCTCTGTGGAGACACAGGGCAGCTCCCCGAGATCGACGCCGGCGGCGTCTTCCGCGGACTCCACACCCGCCTCGACGGACCCGGCCTGGACGAAGTGATCCGCCAACACGACCCAAACGAAATCCGGGCTCTGCAACAAATCCGTGCCGGGCACATCGACGGAGCGTTCGAGTTCTACCGAGACAACGACCGCATCATCGTCTCATCCAAAGCCGACCAGATCCGTGCCCGTATGGCCGTCGACTACCTCGACGCCACAACACCCGACCCGGTGAGCGGCGAGGCGTTGTCGGTGATGGTGTTCGCACCCCGGCGCGAACAAGTCTCCGCCCTCAATCTCGAAATCCGTGGCCACGTCGCCGCCGACGGACGACTCCACGGCGAACCACTCATCGTCCCGACCAAGTATGACGGTGCGCAGCCGTTCCAGGTCGGCGACCAGATCCGGCCAACAGCGAACTGGAACCAACGGGGAATCATCAACAACGACTTCGGCACCATCACCCACATCGACCACGACAACGGTGCGCTCACCTTCCAGCCGCACCGCCGAGACGCCGCACCCGTCGAACTCCCAGCGGCCTATTTGACGGAGGGGAAGGTCGACTACGGGTACGCCCGCACCATTCATGGCGCCCAAGGCGCCACCTGCGACCAAGCGCTCACCCTCGGCGACCTGTCGGTCTACAACGAAATGTTCTACACCCAGATGAGCCGGGCCAAGACCGAGGTCACCATCTACGCCACCGCCCCGCCACCCACCTTGGCGGACACCATCGACACGCCGATCGGGTCAAGGCCTGAGGAAATCGATCCGCTCGAATCGTTGATGACCGCCGCCGAACGATCCCGAGGCAAAGCACTCGCCATCGACTCGCTCCCCACCGACAAGCCCGAGGACCTCGCCGCCCAACGTCGACAGCTCCTCGACGACCTTGCTCACATCCCCTCCGACCAGACCGACCTGATCGACCGGCTCCGCTCCGAGATCGAAGCCACTCGAGCCTACGGACAGGTAGTCGCCGACAAGCTCACGTCCATGGGAGCCCCGGCGACCGGCGAGCAACCCGCCGTCACCTCCGCCCGCCGAGACCTCATGGAAGCCGTCGAGCAAACCGGGCAACGCCTCGCCGACCTCCGGCCCCGCCTCGAATCAGCCCAACAACTCCAGGGCCAAAGGGTCGAGTTGATGGAAACCCACGCACCGCAGATCGATCAGTACCGTCAGATCCGCCAACACCTCAACGCCGAAATCCGGTACCGAGTCGCCAGCCAAGAAGCCCGACCCGCCCCCTACATCCTCGACACCCTCGGCCCACGACCCGACACCCCCACCGCCCGCAGCGCATGGCGAGAGGGCGTCACCCGCATCGAACGCCACCGAACCGAATGGGGCATTCCC
>CAYGQE010000067.1:0-1570 GCA_964351995.1 uncultured Acidimicrobiaceae bacterium
ACCCCGGACCCCCTCGCTGGCCAAGTCCCACCCCATGACCTCCAAGCTGAAGGCGCCGCACTCGGGGCGCTCATGCTCAACCCCGACGCACTCATCGATGTCGCCGAACAATCCCTGAGCCCCGCCGACTTCTACCGGCCCGCCCACGGCCACATCTTCGACGCCATCCAAACCCTGTCCGCCCGAGGCGAACCCATCGACGCCATCACCGTCGCGGGCCAACTCGACGCAGCAAACCTGCTCGAAGCCATCGGCGGCCACGCGACCCTCATTGATCTGCAAGCCGAAACCCCAACCACTGGCAACGCCGGGCACTACGCCGCCATCATCACCCGCAACAGCCGCCTCCGCCGCTTGATCTCCACTGCGCGAGAGATCATCGACACCGCGATGGCATCGGGGCAAAGCCAAGCCGAAGACGTCATCCAAGCCGCCGAACAAGCGATCTATGACGTGTCGAACGACTCCCCCATCACCCGCACCAACACCCTCGCCACCTACGCCCCAGACGCGTTGGCCGACATCGATCTGCGAGCAGCGAACCCCGGCGCGATCCGAGGCGTCGCCACCGGATTCGCTGACTATGACCAACTCCTGTCCGGGTACCAGCCCGGCACCCTCAACATCGTCGCCGCCCGCCCCGCTATGGGAAAGTCCGCGTTCGCAGCGTCGGTCTCCACCCACGCCGCCATCAACGACAACAAGACCGTGGCGATGTTCACCCTCGAGATGTCCGCAGTGGAAACCCTCAAACGGTTCGTGTCCGCCCACGGCCGCATCAACGCCAACCACATCCGCACCGGGCACCTCAAACCCGGTGACCGTGACCAAATCGGCGCCACCGTCGACACACTGGCCGCCACCAACCTCTACCTCAACGAATCCTCAGCCACAACAATCTCGTCGCTGCGATCCGAATCACGACGGGTCGCAGCCAAAGCCGGCGGCATCGATCTCATTGTCATCGACTACCTCCAGCTCATGGACACCACCGGTACCGGCAACGCCTCCACCCGTGAACGAGAAGTTGCGGCCCAATCACGAGGCCTCAAACTCCTCGCCAAAGAACTCAACGTCCCGGTGGTCTGCCTCGCCCAAGTCAACCGAGGCGTCGAACACCGAGTCGACAAACGCCCCAGCCTCGCTGACCTACGAGAATCCGGTGCCATCGAAGCCGACGCCGACACCGTCACCTTCTTGTACCGAGACGAGATCTACAACAACGACTCCCCCGACCGCGGCCTGGCCGAACTCATCGTCGCCAAACACCGAGCCGGACCCACCGGCACCGTCAAAGTCGCCTTCCTCCCCCAATTCACCAGCTTCGAAAACCTCGCCCGCCCCGGAGACCGAAACTGACCTAAACCCCTATAAATACTCGTCTACATTCTGACTACGTGCTAACTTCGACCGGTCTCCTATGCCACTTCTCCAAACCTTCAGTGCAACTGCGAAGGCAGAGCAGAGTGCCTACTCTGAGACTGCAACAGAACTTCGTAGCCTCTTCGTAGTGGCATCGTTCAGCTTGCGAATGCGCTGCGAAGAACCATCAGGGTCGAGTCGTTGCCTC
>CAYGQE010000067.1:1670-28208 GCA_964351995.1 uncultured Acidimicrobiaceae bacterium
CACGCGAAGGCCAGGCAAAGACCAAACAATGTCACTCCGATGTGGTATCGAAGGGGGTTCGTAGTGGTATCGTTCAGCTTGCGAATGCGCTGCGAAGAACCATCAGGGTCGAGTCGTTGCCTCGACGCCTTCGCTACGAACACCACGCGAAGGCCAGGCAAAGACCAAACAATGTCACTCCGATGTGGTATCGAAGGGCGTTCGCAACGGCATCGCCCACACCTCGATGCGTCGTCACTAAGATTGCGGCGCTGCGTGGGGCAGGGGAGAGGTGCGGACCTCTCGTGTTTTGCAGACCCCCCAACCATCGAAAGGTCACCATCGATGACTCCCAACCAGACCGGACCACGCATCATCAGCGTCGCTTCACCAAAAGGTGGCGTGTCGAAGACCACTGTTGCCACCTCAATAGCGTCGGGCGCCGTCGCACTCGGCCAACGAACCCTGCTCGTCGATGCCGACGACCAGTTGCTGTCCGGCGCTGACGAATGGATGCAAAGAGTCGAAGAAGCTAACGACCCGCTCCCGGCTGTTATGCCCGAGCACGCCACAGCGTTCGACCTTCCGACTCTTGCCAGCATCCCCGAGCTCACCCCTTACGACGTGGTTGTCATCGACACCCCACCGCGACTCAGCTCTGAGATCCTCAACGCAGTCCTTGAGATGTCGCACTTCGTCGTTGCCGTCACCACACCACGCGACACCGACCTCGCCCCGGCACTGAAGCTCATGCAACACGTTGAAGCCATTGGGGGACTGCCCAAAACAATGATCGGCTTCGGCATGGTCGACACTCTTCGCGCTGGGATGAGGACAGCGGCGGAGTCTCGTGCCATGTTTGCCGAGGCTGGCTACCAGTGCCTCAACTCGGAACTTCGTTCCTACGCAGCGGTTGCAAGAGCGATCACGAACGGCTGCCTTCCAACGATGTACGTCGGCCCCTCGGCCGACCGAGCCAACGCCGACGCCATCGCACTCACGGTCGAAGTCCTGCAAGAAGCCGGAGTAGCGGTCCATCTCGATGCTGTTGACGCCTTCTTCGCTACCCAGGGCCTCGCGCTCAACGACGTTCCCTTTGCTCGAACACCCATTCTCGCAACAGGACCCACCCAATGACCGACACGCGCAAAGTCACACTCGGCAAGAAGAGCCCAGCAGCCGCTGCCCTCGATCGGGCGGCCCGCCAACGTGTCGACGACTCCGCAGCCCCGCCCCCAGCATCGACGAGCACCCCAGTCGCCGGCCGTGTCGCCCCCAGCACCGAACGCGTCACCACCTCGACTCGTATCGACACCTCAGCCGATGCCGGACTGCGTGAACTCGCCGAGGGCAAGCGGTGGGGACGATGGATTGAACACCACCTCAGGAATCTGATGGCGGACTCCAACGAGACACTCTCGCAAGGCGTCCGTCGAGCCATCGAGGAAGAAGACGCCGCGATCGATCTTGTCGATCGCAAGCAGATTTCCCTCCGGCTGTCGCCGTCGCTGCGCGCAGACATTGACTCCTTCGCAGCCAGTCTCAACACACAGACCGCTGTAGCGCTTCGGCACATGCTGCACCTCGTGCATCACGAGCTGAACCAGTCGCCAAACACCAACTAGTTCCGGTCGGGCGTCGCCAGCTGAATCTGATCTTGAGCGTTGAGGCCACTACCTGGCCAACGCGACGCGCGCTCCTGAGCCGGACCGAGGAGCGAGTCGTTCACGCTGGTGCACATTGAGCTGCGGAGGTCGGGAGCTCGCGCTTGGAAGCCCCGAACCCTGCCGGACTCCCGAACCCGCTTCGAGGTCGTTCGTCCGCAAATTCGCCGATGGCTCAACCCTGCGGGCACTTTTGCGGGCGCTCCACCATCGCCACAGAACCAGGACCCCGGACAAGGCCAGGTCATCAAGCGACTAACCCGACCCGGAGCAGCCCAATGAGCGCCACCATCACCATCCCCCAAGATCTTGCAGACCGAATCCTCAAACACCTCGTCGACGTGATGAGCACCGACGAAGGCCACCTCATCTTCGACACCACCGACCAGCACGGCGCCGTCCTTGACGACCTCGTCCAGCTCTACCGTCACATCATCAAGCAGGCGCTGTGATCCACCACCCGGCTACGCTTGGACGCAGCGCGCCGCCGTGACGCACCGAACTTCCCCTGGCCCTCGCACCCACCAGTGCCGACAACCCAACACCAGCCCCGCCAGGAGCAACCCGTGACCGATCATTCCGAAGAACTCAAACGCATCTGCGTGGCCATCAGAATCGCCGATCGCAACAACCGGCTCCGCGACGACGAGATCCGCTCAGCAGTCAGCAAGGGCGTCCCCGCCGATCTCATCGCTGAGGTCTCCGGCCTCAGCATCGAACAGATCGCAGCGATCGTGGCCAACGACGTTCCGCCACTGCTCCCTCGATAACCCCGCCGAGGTCTCAACCCGGCCATCTACTGCTCGCAACGACGCGGGCCCAGCGACCCGATTTCGACGCGCCCGGAACGAACCCCGACGACCGCCAACCCCAACCAGCCACTTCGGCGGGGCGGTAGGGGAGTGGGGGACCTGATGGCGGTGCGTTGTCCGGACCTTCCCTGACCCGTCAAGGGGCGCCCTGCAGGTGGCGCTTGTCGCCCACACGTGGGCGGCTCTCTCATTTTGGTTGGTGCTCGTCGCTGCGCTCCTGCGCTCCAACCGTCGCGTCCACCTTCGGTCACTTGATCCCTTGACCGCTCCGTCCAGGCCCTCGGGTCCGGCATCCGCCGAACGAAGCGGAGCCTCGTTCGCTCACGAACCAAAGGGACAGGATCAAATGACCAAGTACACCGACCACGCAGCAGCCGTCACCGCCCAGCTGATCGACACCATCACCACCCGCCCCGGCCAATGGCAAGCCCCGTGGCACCACAACGGCTCCACGGTGTGGGCACCCCGCAACGCCACCACCAACCGCGCCTATCGGGGCGGCAACACGATCACGCTTGCGATTCAAGCACTCAACCACGGCTACCAGTCGGGCGATTGGGCTACTTATCGCCAGTGGGGGAGCGTTGACGCTCAGGTCCGCAAAGGCGAACGCGGGACTCGCTGTGCCCGCTGGGTGAAAAAGGAAGCCCAGCACACCAAGCCTGGCGAGCCCGAGATCAAAGAAGGCACCAGCCGGATGGTGCCGGTCATGTTCACCGTGTTTAACGCCGACCAGGTCGATGGCTACGAACCCCACGCCACCAACCCGAACCCGATCGACACCGTCGACCAGGTCGACACAGATGTGAAAGCAACCGGCGCAGTCATCCTCCACGGAGGCGACCGAGCGTTCTACCGGCCCGCCGCCGATGTGATCCAACTACCCGACCTCGAGCGGTTCACCTCCACCGCCGGCTACTACGGCACATGCCTCCATGAGATGGCGCACTGGACCGGACACCAGAGCCGCAACGCCCGAGATTTCGGGGGGCGATTCGCCGATGACGCCTACGCGATCGAGGAACTCACCGCGGAGCTTGCCGCCGCGATGTTGACTGCCCACTACGGGTTGGCGAATGAGGCACGCAGCGATCACGCCGACTACCTCGGTTCATGGCTCCGGATCATGGGAGCCAAGCCCGACACCTTGTTGTCGGTGGCCAACCAGTCCCAAGCCGCCGCCGATTTCATTCTCTCAACCAGCCCCACGCACAGCACGGGTGACGTCGAGCAGGCCGGTGGGGGAGAGGCCCCAGTGCTGGCAAAGGCCGCAGCATGAACCCGCAACGCCCGTACCCGTTCGGTCCGCTGAGAGGTGTGGCACCAGTCAGCGCTCGACGCCTCGCTGAACAGATCGGGGTGTCGCGCCGCACCGTGTGCCGGTGGCAACGCCACGGACTCACCGAAGCCCAAGCCGACCAAGCCGCATGCGCTCTCGGCACCCACCCTGCACTCGTGTGGCCCGAATGGCTCCAATGACCAACCGGTACACGCCCGTGCCCGGCTCGGTGTGATCTTCGGGTCGGTACGTCGGCCCTTCGAGGGCCTCGCACCGAATACCGCCCACCAGTTGGTTGGGTGTCGCTCCGCTGGTTGATCGTGGCCCGCACGCACGAACCCTGACGGGTTCGACACACCTTCGGTGTGGGGCGTGCGTTCCGCTGTTTTGGTTCGGAGGGCGCATCGCCGCCCCTCCACACGACACGGCCTACTCGACCACTCCTCGCAGGGCTCGTCGGGTCTGCGCTGGCACGGGATCGTTGCACCCCGGCCCCCAGTGTCCGCAGTCAAGCGGCCCGTCAGAACCCGTCAAGGCACAGAGCTCTGGTGTCCTCGCTGCGCTCCGGGACTTCGCTCGTTCTCCCTGCGGTCGGTCTTGACCGAACCTGCCGGGCTGCTCCCGCTGCCACAACTGGGGAGACGCCCCAGCCCAGACCAGGAGGTCCACGCCATGGTTTACACCGCCTACACCAACAGCTCCGACGGCACGATCCTCGCCTACACCGGCGACGACTTCACCCCGACCGTCCTTCGCCCCACCGGAGAATACGCCGCCAACTTCACGTGGGGCTACCAAGGCTCCGGCCCGCTCGAAACCGCCAAAGCGGTCCTTGGCCACCATTGCAAGGTCAACGACCTGCCCGCACCCGGCCGCGCCGAGATCCGCACCTACTAAGACGCCACCATCAGCCGGCTCGGCACCGACTTCCACCTCCAACTCCACCCCGAGCGGGGATGAACCACACGGCGGCTCCCACAAACGGGAGCCGCCCCCTCACCACTCATCTTGTGCACTGCGGTTCGGGGCGCCCCCGGACACCAACACGCCCCGCTTCCCGAGGCCGGTTGCTGCAGGTGCTGGTGACTCCTCGCCGGATACCTGGGGTTGGCTGTTGATGGACCCTGCCACACCGCCCGTCACTACGAAGGTCGTTCCGCTTCGCTGCGCTGCAGGGGCCTCCACCTTCATCCAATCCGGGCCGGTCTGGCTTTTCGGTTCCACAGCCGCCCCCGGCACCCGCCGGGGCCCGGTCGCCAGCACAGGAGCATCCTCTTGGGGAAGCGGGGCACCTGTGTTGCCGTCCGGGGGCTGTCACCCCTCACCGCAGCACCACCAACCCCAGACCAGTCGTGTCCGATCGCTCAGGCCGCTCGAACTGCGGTGTTGAGATGGCGTCGGCGGGGCCATCGAGGCCACGACCGCCAACGCCGCTGCCCAACACTCATGGCACTCACCGGTGATGGCGGGCCCAAGCGTTCTGGTGTTGTACCGGTCCACCGCTGTCAAGGCGTCCGTGCCAGGCGCTGCTTGTCGCCCACACGTGGGCGTCTGTCTTTGTTGGGTGGTGCTCGTCGCTGCGCTCCTGCGTTCCACCTATTGCAGCACCTTCGGGACTTGTTCCTTGACAGCAGTTCCCCGGCACAAGAGTCCGGCGGTCGCCGAACGAAGCGGAGCCTCGTTCGCTTCTCGAACCAAAGGGACAGGATCAAATGACCATCGCCACCAACCACATCGACAACAACGGCACGATCTGGGCAGAAGTCCGCGGTGGAATCATGCTCGACATCGGCATCGCCAAATGTTGCGCCCGAGATCTTCACCAGTGCTCGACGTGCGGCACCCGCACCAACCACAACGAGGACCGGTGCGCGTGGTGCATCAACGAAGACGCCGCCGAAGTCATCGAGCGAGACGACAACACCCCGCAATGGGTTTCCGTGCTTGTCCGTCCCCGCTCCGGAGCCGTGTGGTGCACCGAATGCGACGCCCCGTTCGTGTCATGCGGTTCGCTCGTTCACAACCCCAACCACACTGCAGGCAACCCGTTCCGAGCCGAGGCACAGCGATGAGCGCGCCGGACCCGATTCTGCTGGTGGGTATCGAATGGAGCGACGAGGACGGCGGGGGAGTCGGCATCGACTTTCAGATCACGCTTCACGGAGCGGCCGACGAAGCCGAAGCGCTCGCGTGGTGCCAAGCCCGCTCCTACAGCCACGAAGAACAACGCACGATCCTTTTGGATTGGACCGTTGTCGACGAGTTCGTTGACACCCCGTTCGCCTACAGCGCAACCTGCAGAATCAAGCCAACTACCTGACACTCGAGGGCTCCGCGCTCAAAAGCTGGCCCCTCGCAGCCGGGAATGTCAAGGGCCGTGCGTGCGTCGGCGTCGGCGGGGCCATCGAGGCCACGACCGCCAACGCCACTCCTCCTGCATCGGTGGCGGGCGGGTGTGTCAGGGGAGCCGAGATCGGTGCGGGTGTCCGCGGTGGGTGACGTCGTCAACGTCGTTCGTCCGGAAGCTCGCTGCGCTCGACCCTGCGGGCACTTTTTCGGGCGCTCCACGTGGACACCGTCCCCAACCGCTGGTGGTTCGGCTTGTGCCGAACGAAGCGGAGCCTCGTTCGTTTCTCGAACCAAAGGACAGGATCAATGACCACCGCCAGCCCAGACGCAACCTTCCAAGTGGGAACCACCTACACCGCCCGCTCAGCAGGCGACCACACCATGACTTTTTCTTGGACTGTCGTTGCCCGCACTGCGAAGTTCATCACCGTGGTCGAACACGACGACGCAAAGCCCAAGCGCGTTGGAATCAGAACCAACGGCGACGGCACCGAATGGGCGCTTCCCGACGGCGCCTACTCGATGGCCCCAGTCATCCGCTCCACCGAGTCCACCAGCACCGAAAGGGGTCAGTCATGACCAACAATCAGCCCGCAACGTTCGCGATTCTCACCGGAACCGTTCTCACCAGCCAAGGCGTGACCGCCGGCTTCAACGGCTCGTTTGGTCGAGCGCTCATCCGATTTGCGTACCTCGCATTGGCACGTCACAAAGCCGGCGACTGGGGAGACCTCGACAGCCAAGACGCAGCCGCCAACGATCACGCCGCACTTCTCGGCGAACGCATCCTGTCGGCCTATACCCTCCCCGACGACCTCGCCAGGAAGGTCCGCCAAACCAAGTTGTGGGTCATCACCGAAGCCGACCGCGCGAGCACCACGATCCTGTGGCCCGAGGAATACTGACCAGCGATGCCTCGGCTTCTGTACTTCGCGCAGTTCAACACTACCGCAACTACGGTCCGGCCAGAGGTGGCCGGTGGCCTAGCCGGAGCGGTTCGCTATCTGATCAAGCACGGCCGTGCCGCTGTGGGCCCTGATGTCGAGTGGCATCTGCGAAGCTCGGTCTATGGCCGCAGCAGCGGCGAAGTCCGCTGGCCCGACCCCGAAGAACAATCAGCACACCCCGACGACGCCTGGCGCGCCCTGTTCATTGGCGCCACCGGCACCAGCTGGATCCTGCTCACCGTCTGTGGAAACAAGTCCGTCGGTCCCGACACCGGCAACGACTGGTAGCGGATCGCTGTCCCGCTCAGCGATCGCACCGCCGAGCACCAACTCGAACGCTTGAAGCTGGCCAAGCAGCCCCCACGAACATGTCCACCCATTGGCAGAAATGAAAGCTACAACTATCATTCGTTGTGAGGAGATGACAGAATGACCACCAGTCACACCCCGACCCTGAGCGAGCTCGCCGCAGACTTCGACGCAGGCAACACCGAAGTGTTCGAAGGTGACCCCTTCGCCGATGCAGACCCCGACGCGGTCAACCGCAACTACCAGGCAGTCATGGAACGCCACATTCTCGCCGTGCTCCGCAAAGGCGCCGGCATGACCCTGGCCCAGGTCGCCGACAACCGTGGCGTCACGATCGCAGCGGCACGACAAGCCGAAAACCGTCCACTGTCGACCATGAAGATCGCCAGCCTCATCGACCAGATCCGCGCCATCGGCTACGACGTCGACGAAGCCTGGATCGTGCAATCCCTCGCCAAGAACTTCCCAGCCCGGACCCTGGCCGCCGGAGTCGAGCAGTGAGCACCCACGGAGCACTGAGCAACGCAGCGAACTAGCTCACCGCAGCAAACAACCACGTGTCACGCCTGCACACTTGATACGCCGGTGCACGGGTCAGGTCAGCCGAGGCGACGGCAGCGCCATCGGGGCCCGACCGCCGCCACACTGCTGGCCACCAACCGATCAAGGTTGCTTGTTCGCGACAAACTCGCTGATCGACAGCGTTGTCGAACGCGTCGAGGAAGGACCGGGCGGTCCGGCACGCCCCATAGCGCTCTTGGCCGAGACGGCAGGTCCGACGATGACAAAGGGGTGTGGCGACGATCGGAGGGGGATCCTGAACTTGGGTGGGTTGACTTCGGTTATGGTCCCGTCCACCCCGGCCCATTCCCTTGTTGCGTCTATTGACGAAACACCTCAGGGCACCATAAGTTTTCGTCTATGACGAAATGTGGGTGGTGTGGCGACCCAATAGAACCCGGCACGACTGGCCGCCCGAAGAAGTACTGCTCGACAACGCACCGCCAGTACGCCTACCACGCACGCCGAACCACCACCCAAGCCCCACCATCAAGGTCTTCAGATGGGTGGACCCCAGCGCTGCAACAACGATTGTCCGACGCCGCAAACCTCGGCCACGTCCCACCCGCCGATCTGAACAAACCAACCGTGTTGCGCCCGGTCGTGGCTTCCCTTGCCGAACTCGTCGCCGACGCGTTAGGAGCCCTGGGCGGCATCAGCCTCGACGATCCTGATCACGAGTTGATGCTGGCCCGGTACCGGCTCGCGGACTCAGCGGTACTGACGCTGCGCAACACCCAACGAACGCTGTCTGGGTCTGGTCGTTCACCAACCATGCTCGCCCAACACCGAGACGACCTTGTCGCCGTCGCCGTCGCGTTCACCGACCCGACGTATCGGTCCGCCGGCAAACGGCGGATTCCTCTCGTGGTGCCACCCATGGGTGTCGAGCCATCGGCGGGTGTGTTCAACGCTTGGCCCTCTGATCGGGGCCGAACCGAGGTGTTCTGGCGTCACGATCAATGGGGACACCGCGACACCGAACAGTGGGGGCCAGCCGGTGTTGCGTTGCACACGGTGTTCGACGGGGCGGAATCGGTGTTCAAACTCAAATACGAAGCGTCATGGACCGAGCTGGCTGCGGTCATGGTCAACGCTGCTTGTGGCTACGAGAAACAAGCAGTGCCGCCGATGCTGGATACCGCAGCGGTAGCACTCGGGCGACACCTCAAAGCCGAACACGGCCAAAGCGGATGGAGCCTGCACACCAACGACATCGCCCAATGGTGCAACGCAAACGGCTTCACCCGACACCACCCCTGAAACAGCAGACCCAGGTATCCGACGCACAGAAACGGTCTATCTCGGTGCTTCCTCACCAACGGGTGTGGTGGGCCTGAAATCGATACCAAAACCACACGGGTCGACCGTTTGTCGGACTCGTAGCAAGCGAACCCCCTGGCCCCCCAGTTCGGCGAGGGGTCCCAGCGTCGCAAGTGATGCTGGCCGAAATTCGGAATTCCCCGTCGATCCTCGTCACACGCCACAAACCCACCGCTGATGCTCGATGACACCGGGCGCTGAATCGACTGCCCACCCGGCTCCGCAAGTGTTGCGTTGAATGCTTCATCGACAAAAGCCTCGCGGACATCGGCGAGGTGCACAGCTGGTCACGTTGCCAACGCTCCGTCGGTCCAACACATGGCCTCCTCGGGGGTGGCGACCCTGTGTTTGATCTCTGCAGTCATCGACCCCACTTGCCACAACGACACCCCCTTCCCGAGCGTTGGGAGGGTGCGGGCTTGGGTTGGGGTGAGGCCGAGCATGTTGGTGGCTTCGGCGATCTGATCGGTGGGTTGGCGAAACAGAATCCTGGTTTCGGTGTCGGACAAGATCCCGGTCGCGATCTTTGCTGCTGCGGTCCCATCATCAGATTGGGCCCGTAGGTCCGACAGCCGGTGGGCAACTGCGATGTTGCACACCCCGTAGGCCCGGGCGAGTTTCTGTGACGATTGGTAGTACGACGCCACTCGTTTCGAGCCGAGCAGTGCCCAGATCTCCTCGAGTACCTGAATCCGTCTCGGGACCTCTGGGCCTTCGGGGGCGGCCATCAACGATTGCAGCCAACCAGTCACTGCGATCATGACCAGCTCGAATGCTCGGTCGTCGCCGAACACCGACGAGACGTCGATGACGACACCGTTGCGGTCCCAGTTCGGCGCTTCGGTTGATTCCCCGTCGAACATTCCAGCGAGACGGCCTTTGGTGAGCGATTCGAGGCCGTGGCGCATGTCCATCGCCAACGCTACGAACGCTTCGTCGTTGGCGACACCAAGATCGTTCACCATCTCGGCTGTTGGTGCGACAAGGAGCCGGATCAGGGTTTCGATGGTCGGGACCTCAACGGCGCCGCCAGCGTTCACTGATGCTTCCTCCACTGCGGTCATGGCCCGAATAGCGAGCGAGAGCGCGGCTTCTTCGGTGGGGGAGAGGTCCCGACGCACCAACGCCGATGTCAACGCCGCCATCGTCTCAGTCCGACGCACTGCGAGGTCGGCGAACGACGCGATCATCGGGCCACCGTCGAGCGGGTTCAACCGCGTGCGGCCGCCGGGGTAGAGGTTCACTTGCCGAAGATCCAGCATCTCAGCGAGCGGCCCGTATTCGCCTTTCGGGTCGACGATCGCGCACCAGCGTGACCCGCCATACCCGTTACCCAACATGCCGACACTGCGAGACACGAACGTCTTCACCGCAGTGGATTTGCCGGAGCCGATCTGGCCGACGATCAAGATGTTCGGTGAGGAGATGACTTTGTCGGCGTACAGCTGGAACGGGTCGTAACACCACGCTGAATGCGTTTTGGTGTCTTCGCCGATGTAGACCCCGGACATGCCGAGGCCTTCGTTGGCGTGCCACGGATAGATCGCCGGCATGTGCGCTGTGGTGGCTTGGTGGCGTGGGATGCGGAGGCCGGGTTGGCGTCGCAGCAGGCGGGGGAGTGTGGGCATCTCAGAACACTTTCTTTGGTGCCAGCGCCCGTGCGAGGGGCAGTGTGGCGCACACGGCTTGGTCATGGCGGCCATGCAACGGCCGCAGGTCGATGCCGATCCCGGCGGCGACTTGGGTGATCTCATCGGCTGCGGTCTCGAGCGCTTCTTCAGATTCGGCGGAGACAACCACGACACCGGCGTAGTTGAACTCGCCGTAACCGGCGACGAGTTCTTCTTCTCGTTCGTCCACGGCTTGTTTGGCTCGGCGGTGATGAGCGCCGACCCGCCAGCCGTCTTTGCGGCGAGAGTCTTCGTCGGATTGGATCTTGCCCGCAGCACGGGTGATCTGGGTGAACGATTTCGACCGGGGGACCGGTTCGAAGAACGCCGAAATTGTTCGCACGCTTCCTGACCAGAGCATCAGCTGACTCATCCACGCCGCAGGCACGTCCAGGCGTGGCCAGTCAGCGACGTACAGGCTGCGATGCCAACCACCGTCGGTTTGCCATGAGTCCCAGCGATGCGTTGCCGACAACGGCGCTGCGTTCTTCGGATTCACCCCACCGGCCTCTTCACCAAGGGTTTGGCGGCGGACATCCAACCCGAGCCGGCACTTCGGATCGAGGCGCAGCCGCATCACCCTGGCCCATGCCGATGGCGACAACGGAGCCGAGACCTGCAACGCGGCGCCGGTCAAGCGGCGGGTGAACATCGAGGTCTCATCCAACAACAGCTCGATCGCTGCTTTCTCTTGGTCTTTGTTGTGCCGTTTGCGGATGTTGACCTTCTTGGTTGCCACCGTGACGGTCACCAACACTTCATGTCGTGACGCTGATGCGCCGCCCTCACGAAGCAGCGCCTCGTAGGACTCACGAATGCTCTTGAGCGGGTTCGCGGTCCGGTGCTCATCAATCCACCGACGGTGTTCCTCAAGCCCGGCCGGCGCCGCCCACTCTGACCACCGGATCGAAGCGACCGCGGTGCGGTCGGCAATGAATGCTTGGAGTGCGGTGCCCCACTGGCTGATCAGCCAATCCTGCTCACCCTCCTCGAGCAGTGAGAACTGTCGGCCGGTGACCTTGATCGTGGCAGCCAAGGTGTTGCCCCGCCGGTCCCGCGACACAGCAATCTTCTGGCCGGCCGGGCCAACACCGAAAACTCCGGCATCGACGACCAACAGATCGTGGTCGACCAGCGGGCCGGGGGCGGAGATCTCGTCGGTGCCGCCAAGAAGGGGGACCACTGAGAACCACTCCGTTGATGACTGTTTCGCAAACCGGACGTAGTTGGTGCCGTGACCAATCCATTCGATCAACGGTTTCCCATCGATCGAGGTCATCCCGAACCCGACCAGGACCCCACCAACGATTAGCCCGGGAACGAACCCGGCGGTCAGTAACAACACCGCACCAATCACCACCCCAGCCGCAGCGATGAGCAGCTGGGGCATGGTTCGACCAAACATCAGCCCCGTCTCGTCTTGGGGGGCCAGCCGATACCGGCGTTTCGGTTCTTGCACAGCAGTAGTCACAACAACTCCTTCAATCGATCAAACGGTCTTGATTCACAGCACTTCACGGGGCGGTCAGAGATCGGCGAACGATCCGGTGGGTTCTGGCCGAGGCCCAGCCCCGGACACGGTGGCGACACCGCCGCCACCGATCGACTCGACGCTCACGCCGTCTGCGCCGTCAACACCAGGCGCACCCGACGAACCAGATGACCCAGACGAACCGGGACCTCCCGAGCTTCCAGGGGTTCCCGCCCCGCCGGCGCCACCGGCGCCTCCGGCTTGTTCTCCGCCGCTCGAGCCGGGAGACCCCGACCCGCCTCCCGAACCGGGGGCGCCAGTTGAGCCCCCACCGCCGGAACCACCGGGTGCTGGAGGGCTCGACGAGCCAGCAGCGCCGCCGGAGCCGCCGGCACTTGCGCCAGCGCCTGCCGCTCCGGCTGCACCGGCAGCGGATGCCGCCACGGCGATACCGCCCGCAGCTGCAGCCATCCTCAGCGGCGCTCGCTCGACTCCCGCCGAAGCGGTTGCTCCTTCAGCGATCGGGATGAGTTTCAGAACCACGGAGGGCATGAACGCGGCGAGCATCATCGTTCCGGCGCCGATCAACATGGTGGAGATGTCGGCTTCGCCGGTTGCTGTCGCGTTGAACTGGCTAGCGCCGAGCGACAACGCGATCGCCAGGAAGAACTTCGACACGATCAACGCGACAGCCATTTCGATGGTGCGTCGAGCGAACACCGCAGCGGGTGGGAACGCCCGTGTTGCCAACCCGAGCGGGGCAGCCACGATCACGAAGTAGATCAGAGCGGCGCGAAGGAACAGCCAAAGCCAGGTCAACAACGCAGCGATGATGTAGACGATCAAAATGAAACCGCTCAACAACCCTCCTGTGACGACGGCCTCGGGCGACGACATCACCCCGAGGGTTGATTCGCCGAGATCGGCGGCAGCGTTGTCGAGCAGAGCGCCGGTTGCGGCGTCAGTGATGCTGAGCAAGATCTGAGCGAAGGTGACCAGGCCGATCGTGCCGACCAACGCCAACGGCACATCAACCAGCGCGGCACGGGTGATGGCGGAATACTCGCCCCGCAACAACCCCCGAATGATCGAGGCGAAGAAGAACGCCAACACCATCGCAACACCAATGCTGGTTGTCATGGCCAACAACCCGCCGCCACGCAACGAGTTGAGATCCACCGTCGTCGTTGAGTTCAACGACCCGAAGACCAACTCGTTGACCCGGGTCGCTGCCGACACCAACGCTTCGCCGACCATGGTGAAGAACCCATCCAACAACCCTTCGGAGATCCCCGATGCCAGATCGCCGACACCAGGAATGCCAGGCAGTTCGATATCGGGCACAACAGCATCGATCGCTGCGTCGATCAGACCCGGCTCTTCAGCTGGCGTCTCCGGCGCAGGAGTCTCAGCCGGCGGCGCTTCGGCCACAGGGGGTTCTTCTTCAGCCGCCATCAGTTCTGTCCGGTCTCGTCGCTGAATCCCACAAGCGCTGCTTCAAACGCAGACGGGTCAGATGGTTCCTGCACTGGTGTCGGCACCGGACCCGGTGTCGATGTCTGAGCGATCAGACGCCAGTCACCGTCATGGACAGCCAGTTCGTAGCGCAGCGTGTTGTAGGTGACCCGGGTGTTGCCCGCACCGGTCACGAACTCAGCAGTCCACAACGCCACCAACGCTTCGGTATCTGATGAGGAGACCACCATTGTTTCCACCACAGCGACCCGCAACAACAACCCCGCCGGGGCCACGTCGTCACGCCGCTGCAGATCGGCTCGCACCCCAGCAGTGAGCTGGTCCACCCCGTCGGGATGAGCGAACCCCCGCGTGATCTCCACCCCGGCCTCGACGTCGCCGGCTGCGATGGTCTCCTTCGCTTCGGCAATCGCCACCGCCGCCTCGAGCGGGGAGCCCGCCCCGGCCGCCGATGACGGCTCGGGGGAGGCTTGCACTGTGCCCGGCGCAGCCGGTGCCGCTTGCACTCCCTCAGTGCTCACAACAGGCCCAGCGGCAGCAGTGTCGGCCGCTGGCGAGCTGCACGCCGCCGCCAACACCAACACTAGTCCTGCCACTGCTCCACCTCGCAGGATCGAGCGGCGTTGCGCTGCGGTAGTCATGACAGCAACTTCGATCCATTGAAAGATCTCAGCAACGTCATCAGACCGCTCCGGAGAGTTCGTTGACGATCGTGGGAGCGAGCCCGGTCACGATTGCGCCGGCTGCACCGCCCAGCGCGAACGCTTTGCCTTTCGAGGACTGCATCGAGTTGCCCGCAGCGTGAGAAAGACCCCACACGGCGCCACCGATGAACAGCGACGCCAAAGATCCGGCCAGGCCCGCCCAGGCGAGCCAGCCGAGGATCTGTGTCCACAGCTCTGCTCCCGGTAGCCCATCAGTCGAGGGCGTCACGTCCTCGATCTGACGGAACATCTGCATCATCGCGATTCCGAACTTCATGGTCACCTACTCCTTCATCCCGAACGATCTGTCCGGATATGAGGTAATGAGCAGCCGCCGAGGCCCAAACGCGACAACAAATCCGAGAATTTCTTTCGATCACCCCCCGATTCGTGTCACACCCATCAACGAGTGTTCACCCCCTGACCACTCACCGACCGCCCCACGAGGGCGATCCAAGAGCCCAGCGGACAGCCGCCTCGCCGATGCAGCGACCATGCGTGCAGTTCGGCTCGGATCGCCGCCTTCGGCGAGCTCACCATTGCCTCACGCACCGCATCCTCACTGCATCGCCAACTGCATTCGCGGCTCACGAAAAAACTCAGACACATCTGGAGGTCCCCATAGGGACCTCCGATGCGCCTCGCACATCCGGCAATGCAGGAACCCCCACCGCACTCACCCCGCCACCGACCGAAGTCAATAAATCTCAGAGTTTGTTGTCGCGTTTTGGGTGTTTGGGTTGCTCATTACTGGGTGTGATCGTGAACGTGACAACACTGGGCTCTGGGTCTGGTGGCGCCGCCCGGTCGGTTGGCAACATCGTCAACTACCTCGAAGGCTCCGAACGACCCCAGGACCGGCGCCTGGACGCTGCTGGTTCGGCGGCGCAAAGCCTCGACGCAGCCGAGATGGCCGGACCGGGCCGGTACTACGCCGACTCGGGTGACGGACGCTGGCTTGGTAACGGCGCCAGCGGCAAAGGGTTCGCTCTCGAAGGGTTCGTGGAGCGTGACCAGATCGAGAAGTTGTTGTTGGGAGCCGACCCGAACACCGGTGAACGCCTGATGCACAACAGCGGGGTGTCCCAACGTGCCAATACCGCCGATGCATCACGCGATGCAGACCTGCATTCTGTGATGCACAACAAAACCGCTGGTCACGGAGTCAGCAACCCGAACCACTCACCGACCCAAACCAGCGATGCATCACGCGATGCAAGCCGTGATGCATCACCAAATCACCTGCAAGGCCCCGAAGGAACCATCGGGGCGACACAGTTCGCCGCCGAAAACGGCATCGACCGGTCATACATCTCCCGAACGATCCGCAACACCAACACTGCGATCGAAGCCCAAGAACAAGCTCAAGCAGAGGGCCTCCCAGTCCCGGAGCTCCCGGCCACGCATCTCAAAGCAACCAAGCATGGCAAGGCGTGGTTTATCGACCTCGACGAAGCTCAACGGTTCATCGACGCCCGCAAACCCCAACAGATCATCCACGGGTATGACATCACGTTCTCGGTGCCGAAATCGGTGTCGGTGCTGTGGGCAGCTTCCACCCCGCAAGTGCAAGACACCATCAGCGACTCGCTCACCCGGGCCGTGGAATCAGGGATGGCCTACATCGAAGACGAAGCGTTCTGGGTTCGAGCCGGTCGAGGCTCAGACCACGCCTCAGGCATGACCGCCGCGGCGTATCGCCACACCACGTCGCGGGCTCTTGAACCCCAGCTCCATGACCACGTCGTTGTCGCCAACATGGCCACCACCAACGGCGGGCAAGTTCGAGCGGTCGACGCCCGAGGTTTGATGGCCCACGCCACCACCGCCGGACACGTCGCCGCCGCGACGCTGCGAAGGGAACTGACCCAGCACCTCGGTGTCGAGTGGACCACCGTGCACAAAGGAATCGGCGAGATCGACGGCGTCCCCCTCGAAGCCATCAAGGCCATGTCATCGCGGCGAGAAGCCGTCATCGACCTGGCCGAAGAGGTCGGAGCGTTCACCACCCAGGGCCGTCAAACCGCAGCGTTGATGACGCGCCCTGACAAAGCGCAAGGCGTCAACGAACAAGCGCTCGTGACCGGGTGGCGGAACACCCTGGCTGAACACGGTCTCACTGCCGAACACGCAGCGACGCTCACCCCAGGCCCACGACCACTCTCAACATCGCTTGAAGCGGCACGCGAAGACCAGTTGATGAACGTCATGTCTGGTCGCCAAGGCGTCGCCCAATTCGACGCCGTGTTCGATCGCCGGACCGTGGTCGAGTACGTCGCTGACCGCGTCGGAGGCCATATCGCCGACGACGAGGTCACGCGGTTGGCGGACCGGTGGCTGGCCGAACGGGCCGTGCCGCTGGAGATCTCCAACACGTGGGAGACCATTGGCCACAAAGGCAAGGTCGCGCTCAGTCACGACACCGTGTACTCCACACCCGAAATCATCCGGGCCGAGCGCTCCGTTATCGACCGTCACGCCGCCGGCCTCCACCAAGGCAACATCCGCCTCGCCACCCCAGTGGTCGAAGCCGCCATCGACCGCCTCGAAACCGCGCTCGGCAGCGAACTAGGACCAGACCAGGCCGCAGCGGTTCGTGCCATCACCCAAGACGGCCACCAGTTCCAAGCAGTCCAAGGCCTCGCAGGTGCAGGAAAAACCACGGCCATGACCGCAGCGGTCGAAGCGTGGCACACCGCAGGCATCAAAGTGATCGGCTCGGCCCCCTTCGGTGCTGCGGCCCGCAAACTCGGCGACGAGATCGACACCAAAACCCGCACCGTCGAATCGCTCTTGGTCAACATCGGCAACAACGGCGCCGAGCGTGTCCTCGACGCCAACACCGTGGTCCTGATCGATGAATCATCGACGATCTCGACCCATCAGCTCGCCACCCTCTACCACGCCGCGTCTGACACCGGGGCGAGCATCATCACCGTTGGCGACCCCCAACAGCACCGCTCGGTCGAAGCCGGCGGCCTGTGGTCCGCTCTGGTTGAACTGCATTCCGACACCACCCCCGTCCTTGACGTCAACCGGCGCCAGAACCCCGAAACGCTTCGTGTGGTCCGCGAAGCGCTCGCCACCTACCGCACCGGCGAAGTCGGCCAAGCCCTTGATGTGTTGGAAGACGACGGCCGGATCGAAACCGCTGACACATGGCCCGAACTCCTCGATCGGCTCGCCGATGACTGGCTCACCCATCACACCTCAGCAGTTGATGCCGGGCGGGCACCCTCGCAGATGATCGCCGAACGCAACCGAGACCGCGAAGCGCTCAACACCCGAGCCCAAGCCCTCCTGACCGAAGCGGGGCGTCTCGGCCCGGGATTCCAGATCGGCGACGCCACCTTCCACATCGGCGACCGGATCGTCGCCCAACAACTCAGCTACGACATCACCGAACCCGGCAACAAAGCCCGGCACCTGGTCAACGGCTCAACCGGAAGAGTCATCGGATTCGACGGTCCGCCACGACAACCAGATCTCGTGGTCGACTTCGACGACATCGGCCGGGTCACCGTCCCCCACGACTTCGTCGCCGAACCCATCGGACCAGGCAGAGGCGGCGGACTCTCACCTGCCTATGCCGTCACCTCCTACAAAGCCGAAGGCCAAACCTATGACGCAGCGCTCGGCCTCGCCGCCCCCGGCGCAGTCAACAAAGAAGGCATGTACGTGACCCTCACCCGCGGCCGTGACGACCTCGCCATCTACTCGATCGACCCCAACCAAACACCCGGCCGCGTCGATGCGGAAATCCCCACGCCCGCTGACCAGCGGACCATGACCGCAGCGCTGCGAGACACCCTCGAACGCACCGAGCGGCCGCCTGTCGCGTCGATTGCCGACGCCGGCATCGCCGCAGCGCTGGATGAACTTAGCCCCACCAACCGCACCCAAGCGATCGCAGAAGCCCGCATTGCGGGCACCGCCATCACCCAACCAGACCCGATCCAGCTCGCAGTGCTCGGCCCACGGCCACCAAGGCGAAGCGAACACCAACACACCTGGGACCAAGCCGTCGCAACCCAAGCCATCTACCAGCACCGCTACGACACCAGCGGACGGACCATCACCTCGGTCCCGCAACCCAGTAGCGCTCCGGCGCTGAACCCAGCACATGAACGAGATCACCGAGCAATGGAGATCGCCACCACCCAAGCCCGACGGGCCGCAGTCGCCTCGATGCCCCTCGACGATCTCCTCGCCGAACGAGCGATGTATCGCGATGACTCCGGATCGTTCGTGCTCGAACGCCTCACCAACACCGTCACCCAAGCCGAACACGCCCTCACCCTCGCCCAACGCAGCGTCGACCGGCTCACCCCGCTCGCCAACACCCGAAGTCTGCGGCGAGCTCCCGAACCCGGCGCCCAACTCAGACTCGAAGAAGCCACCGAACAACGCGACCTCGCCACCGCCAAGCTCACCGTCGCGCAAGGTGACCTCGCTCAATACCGCACCAACGGTCAACCCGGAGCCGCACGGGGCCAACTCATCGACGACGCCCTCACCTGGCGCATCAACACCGCCACCAAAGAACCAGCGAACTACCTGACCAACGTTCTTGGCCCCCGACCCGAAGGCGCCAACCCCGCACGCAACGAATGGAACCGGGCAGCCCACCTCATCGAACGTGTCCGCCACAACAACGGCCTCACCCCGAATCACGGACCCCAGCCCGGCGAGACACCGCTGCAGCGAGCCGCCGGCACACCCAACGCCAACTGGAAACCCCTCACCACCGCCATCAACCACCTCACCAAAGCCCGCTCAGCAGAAAACACTCGAGACCAAGGAATCCAACGATGACCAACGACACCTACTACGACACCGAAGGACCCAGAGGCGTCGACGTCGCCGAACTCCATCAAACACTCGGCGACCGACTCGCCATGCTCGGCACCTACCACGTCCACGGCACCGTCACCTCCTGGCGCCCATACAACTCCGGATGGATCAGAGCCGAAATCGCCAGCCTCGACAACGACGGCGTCCCCACCGGGAAACTCGCTGTCGCCATCTCACCAGGCACACCAGTCGAACCAGGCGTCGAAATCGGCGCAGTCGTCGAGGTCTCCGGGTTCGCTGAAACCCACCCCCTCTACACGCCGCTGCAGTTCCGAGCCAAGATCGTTGGCCTCTACTCAAGCACCCACGACACCGGCGAAGAACTCAACGCCCACCTCGAACGCCTCTGCAACACCGGAGCAGTCCACAACAACAAACGCCTCCCCATCCCTCAACACATCCAAAGCATCGGACTCATCACCGCCGCCTCAGGCGGAGCCGGCCTCAACGACCCCGCAGGCGTCCTCGACCTGCTCCCCGGCCTCCACGTCAAGGTCTACCCAACCCGAATGATGGGACCCCAATCAGTCGACAACATTGCCGACACCATCGAGTTCGCATCACAACAACACCACCTCGTGCTGGTGTGCCGCGGCGGGGGAGCAGCCACCGACCTCGCACCGTTCAACACCACCATCATTGTCGACTCCATCGTTGCCGCCCGCTGCCCGATCATCACCGGCATTGGGCACGCAACCGACGCCACGGCAGCCGACGCAGTTGCCCACCACGCAGCCGACACACCCACCGCAGCCGCAGAATGGGTCGCAGCGCGCCGACGCCAAGCAGCCGAAGCAGCAGCCCACGCCCAACTCGTCGAACAACAACGAGCCGCCGCAGCCCAGCAAGCAGCAGCCGCACAACAGGCCGCAGCCGCTCAACATCAAATCGAGCTAGCTCACGCTCAACGAGCCAAGGCACGCCAACTCGTCGTCATCGCAGCAGTCGTCGTAGCGGTGATCCTCGCGATGACGCTCGCATTGATCGCTTCCATCTGAGACTTCTGGCTGGAATAGCACCTGACCATCCGATGCCCAGCACCCGCAGCAGAAGCTCAGGATGGAGATCGGGCAGTTAACTGCATCGAGCGTAGGGAATATGCAGCGCCGCAAACGGGGCCGATACCGAGTGGTCGATCGATGCCCGCGTCCGTGATTACGAGCGTGCGATATCGAGTGGTCTCTGGCCAGAGTGGTGCTTGAGTTTGGTGGATTCGTGACTGCGAATTCGGTCTTGTCCGAGCACCAATTCGGACACTCCGGTGAGCCCAGATCTCGCAGCTGGTGAGCTAGATTCGGTGATGCCTGATCTGCGAGTACTGCCCAAGGCCGAGCTCCACACTCACATGATCGGAGCGATGCGCAAAGCGACCATGATGGAGCTTGCCGAGACCGAAGGAATCGAAGTCGCCGACCCAGAGGCTTTCGCCAACTTCGATGAGTTCCAGCAGTGCTTTCAGTCGTCGTTCAAGCTGTGCGTCGCTCGACCAGAGAACATGCAACGCCTGGTGCGTGAGGTCGTGGAAGACGCCGCTGCCGACGGTGCGGTGTGGGTACAGCCGCACTTCAACCCCCACCCGTTCCGGATCCTCGGAGACGCTGATTCAGTGATGAAGCTCGTGCTTGATGAAGGCCGGTCAACGGGTGAGCGGCTCGGTGTGGGATTCGGACTCACGATGGCAGCTTCACGACACGCAGACCCTTCTGTTGCCGAGAGCCTCGCCGAATACGCGGCCGGGTACGCAGGTGAGGGTGTCCATGCATTCGGACTGACAGGCAACGAAGAGGCAGCACCTGCTGAACACTTCGCAAAGGCGTTCTCGATTGCCGTTGACGCTGGACTGACCTCTGCTCCTCACGCCGGGGAGATGACCGGGCCGGACAGCGTCCGGTCAGCTGTCGAGGCCCTTGGTGCAACTCGGATCGCACACGGCATTCGCGCTGTTGAAAGCCCAGAGCTGCTCGAGATGCTGGTCACTCGAGACGTGTCGCTCGACGTTTGCATCACCTCCAACGTCAAGCTTGGCGTCGTCGACCCGATCGCCGAGCACCCATTGCCGCAGCTACTAGAGGCGGGCGTGAAGTGCTCTCTCGGTGCTGACGATCCGCTCATGTTCGGGGTCGGTCTCAACGACGAATACGAATCGGCCCGAACGGGCTTGGGCCTGTCCGACGAACAACTCGCAGCACTGGCAAGAACATCACTACTAACAAGCGACGCCCCACCAACGCTCATTGCAAGCGCCTGTGCCGGTGTAGACGAATGGCTCGCAACAACTACGCACTCCTAGCCGGATTGTTCGCTTCGATGGCGAAGATCACGATGCGCATTGGATCTGCCGCCACGCTGTCCACGACGCGACGCATCACCTGCTCGACGTTGATCTGCTCAAGACCGCCTCACGGAGATACCGGCAGCCGTCGAGGATCACCCGCGCTGATAGCTTCTCTGGATGAGTCGTGGCGTGGTTCTTTGGCCAGATGAACAAACCTCTGCGGTGGTTCGCGGACTCTGGGACAGCCTCGCGGAGCACGGGTTGTCCAGTCAGGCAACCCATACCCATCGGCTTCATCGGCCCCACTGCTCGCTCAGCGTCGCAGCTGAACTCCCAGCCGACGAAGCCCTCGCCGCTGTCGGAAAGGTTCCGACCGAGCCGATTCCGCTGCTGATCGAATCGATCGGGGTGTTCCCGCCACACGGGGCACTGTTCTTTGCCTGTGTAGTGAACGAGCAACTGTTGGCCGAACAACGGCGCGTGCACCGTGCGCTCGCTCCGCTGGCGGTAGAGCCGTGGCCGTTCTGTGAGTACAACGCGTGGGTACCTCACATCACCCTGGCGATGTCGATGCCTGCGGACGAGTTGGCCAAGGCCATCCCGATCGTGATGAACCAGCTCCCGATCCGCGGCATGTTCACCTCCGGAGGGGTCGAAGATGGGGCCACAGGCGAACACTGGTTAGCGCCCTAGCTACGACGCAACCGGATCAATCTGGATCTGTATGGACTCAGCGGACTGAGCAGCGGAGACGCTTTGCAAGCTCGGAACACTCGGATTCGAGCGTCGTGCATGTGCTGTCGAGTTCATCGAGCCTGCTTCCATTGTTTGAAGTCGGCCAACCGTTTCTCAAGGTTCCAAGCGCAATCGGGCGGCGGGCGGTCAGGGCTGAACCAGCCCAGCTCGAGAATCTCACTGGTGCGCGGTTCGGGTTCGCCCTCGATCCGTCCAGCGAAGGCGACTGCTTGCAGCCATTCGCCTTCGCCGTAGGTCGCCCCGTACGTGGCGATCACACCGTCGATCTCGAGTTCGACAGCGAGCTCCTCAGCGACCTCACGGCGAACCGTCTGCTCCGACGTCTCCCCAGGATCTACAAAGCCTCCGATCACTGACCAAAGACCACGTTGGGGCTCCCTTGCTCTGCGTGCAAGGAGCACACGCTCGCCGTCATGGATCAGAACATCAGCAGTCGCCCCAGTCCTCACCAGCAGCCACAACGGTCCGTGTTCAGGGCATGTCGGCACGGTCACGCCGCCATCGACGGTGTCCGCCGTCGGTGCTCCGCACTGGTAGCAAAAAGCCATCAGCCGAAACTAGTCGTCGCCGGACGTGCATCCGAGCGCCACGCGATCGCACGGCCTTCCTAGACACGAACGCGCGAAGCGCAGCTAGCTCGCAGCTGATTCCCAACGTTCGCCGGTAGCTCCGTCCTCGACCCCACCCGCTGCGAAAACACAGCGGATCGGAAGCTTCTCAGTCACGATCGGTGCCGCCTCAGCCAACTGAGCCGGCGTGAGCGATCGAGCAAGCGTCATGTGCGGCAGCCAGCGATCCGGCGTGTAATGCGGCCACGGACGGGTCGAATGAGCAACAGCGAGGGAATGAACTCGAGCTTGTTCGTTCAACAGTTGGATAGTCGGTGTGAGATTGAGCAACAGGTGACCAGCCTTGACCACCGCAAAGGACTCGATCAGAACCTCGATCGGACTCCCCGGCACCTTGCCAACCTGACCCAGCACAGCCTCGACGCCCAACTCGTCCGCCACAACAAGCGACACGTGAGGTCTGTGGCCAGGAGGAACGCTGGAAACCGCCGACGGAAGACCAAGGCTGGCGAAGTCTTCCCAGATCTCCTGCACCACGATGTCCGTATCGAGATCTGGCCAAAGCACTACACCGCGTGACATCCGCAAAGGGTAGATCCGATTGCGTGTCGCCGATCTACACACGTCCAAACCACGTCCATCGCTCGACTAACACTTGAAGGCGTTCGATGGCCGTTGGTGCTCGCACTCCGATGGCCACTAGTCCGGGTCGCCGGACCTCGCTGCTATCCATCGCCGCAATGGGACCGAAGCCGCACCGCGGATGGGTCTGATAGCAAAAATGTAGTCGTCGTCCCAGCCGAACATCAGTGGCAGAATTCGCTGATGCGAATCGTCTGTCTCTGCGGCTCGATCCGGTTCAGGGATGAATTTCGTGGCAGCACAGGAAGCGGAGGCGTTGAGGGGAAACGTGGTGCTGGCTCCCTGGTTGTACTCCCAGCCTGACGGTCGTCCGTGGAGCAACGATGAGATCGAACGTCTTCAAGCGCTGCATCGCGGAAAGATTGAACTTGCCGACGAGCTGCTCGTGATCGCGCCTGACGGCCGGATTGGTGAGACCACAACCGACGAGATTGCCTTCGGCGAGTCGCTCGGCAAGCCGATCCGATTTTGGGCTGCGGTCGAAGGCGACTGATGGCTGCCCGGCCGCAAGCAGCTGATTTGGAGCGTGGAATTGCTGCGCCGCCGTTGGGCCGATATCGCACACCTGACAAAGCAGCCCTGACGTGATTCCGGGCGGTGGTTATCGAGTGCCTTGCCCACCTGATCGGTGCCATCATCGTGAGATGAGCATTGTGCATGTAGGCGTGACTCTTGACTGCGTCGACCCTCAACGACTTGCAGTTTTCTGGTCTGAAGCGCTCGACCTCGAGCCGGAACCCGAAGGCGACTACGTGTTGCTTCGTGGCAAGGGCGCTCGTTCAGGGCTGATGGGTTTCACGCTCCAGCGAGTGCCCGAACCGAAAGCTGTCAAGAACCGAATGCACCTCGATGTCGTCGTTTCGCAAGTCGAGAGTGAGGTCAGCCGGCTTGAGCAACTCGGAGCGAGGGTCATCGCTCGCGAGGCTGAACCCACGCCGTACGAAACAGTCGTGATGAGTGATCCAGAGGGCAACGAGTTCTGCGTCATCCAAGAGCGACTTGCTCAGTAGCACTCCGACACCCTGGCCCGTGAACTGCGGCGCCAGCTGCGCTGTTGCTGGGGCCGGTCGACACGCCGTGAAACTGCAGTGCCACGAAGGGGCCGATATCGCACACATGCTTCAGGAGTAGAGCGGTGATTCCGAGAGGGTGTTATCGAGTTTGTTGTGGCCGTGGCACGGTTGCCGGATGAGACCGCCGAGCTGCCGCCTGATTCGGATCTGAGCCGGGCCATCGATGCAGCGCTGAAGGGCGACGCCGGACCCGTGGTCACAGGCGGTCGAGTCCGTCGCCGGTGTGCTCGATCACTAGACCTGAACTGGTCAGGCCGCGTGCGTAGTAGATCACGCCGATCAGCAGCACTGCTTCGACGACGCTGCCAAAGATGTAGTAGCCCCATTCTCCAACGGAGTTGCCGACCACGATCACTGCATAGATCCCTGGGACGGCCATGTTGACGACTCGATTGATCTTCAGCGGCAGGACGAGGCTCAAGAAGATCATCAGTGACGGGATCACGATGAACAGGGTCGTGAAGAACAGGAACGTCTGCGTGATGTCGAACACGTAGATCTTGCCCGCTTGGATGTCGTCGAGAATTCCGGGCTTGTAGAGCGAGAAGATGTCGACGTATGCAAAAACGAAGACCATCGCGATCCACAGTGCGGAGATCTTGAGACGGGTGTCGATGGGGGTGGCGAGCTGGATGGCCTGGGATTCGCTATTCATGGCGGGCTCCTTGGTGTGGTGACGGCTTCGGGTGAGGTGGCATCGCGTTATTACGCTCCAGATCGTAGCGTCATGGACGAAATGTACTATGGAACGGCGGAAATCGACACTCGTAGGGCGCTATGCTGCAGATCGTTATGGCTCGACCACTCAGTGAAGAAGCTCGACGTCGCTTGATGGACGCTGCGCTAGAGATCATCGCCATCGAGGGGCCCGAGGCCGTCACCGGTGACGAGGTCGTTCGGCTGTCTGGCGTTGCCAAGACGACGATGTATCGACACTTCGGCACCACGACGGCGCTCGTCTTCGCTGCGGTGGGCGACAGCGTTTCGACCTCAGTCGCTCCCGACACCGGCGCGCTGCGTTCTGATCTTCAGCAGATCCACCGTCGCTACCTCGAGGTCGCTGCCGTACCGCAGACGCGTTCGCTGTTTTCGTGGATGGTCAGTCGGTCGATCGAAAGCGCTGAGAACCGCGAGCTGTTCCGTCAGGTTCGCGTTCAGCCCCGCGGTCCAACGGTCGTTGCTCTCCAACGAGCCATCGCTCGAGGCGAGATCGATGCCGACACCGACATTGACATGGCCATGCACGTCATCCAGGGTCCACTGATCTCTCAACGCATCGTGGACAACAGCAGCGTTTCTGACGATGAGCTCGAACTGATGTTGACCATGATCATGCGGGCGCTCGATGCAACCGACGTCGATTGAGGCCGCCGCTGGCGATGAGGGCCGAACTCCCCGTACGAAGAAGCCGGATGCGTCCCGCTGCCATCCCACGGCGCTCGAGGGTTCGGAAGCAATCGACATACCGAAGCCGTGGCTTGCCACCTGGCAACCAAGAGCCTGGATCGATGCCGACGAAGCAGACAACCACGATCGCTGACTCGCACCCCTTCGCAGTACGCACGCTTTGGCTGGTTCCCGCCCCTCCCGACACAATCAGTGCTGACATCGAGCTATGAACCACTCACCTCTGCGTAGGTGTACTCGTCGGGAAGTAGCCAGCGCATAGTCCCGACTGCCGGTGCTCGACCCACCGCCCACTCCCGGCGAACTAAGTCGGTTGAGCCTTCGTTTCTGCCGCCACATATTCACTTGGTCTGCGCCGTTCGTGGCGGAGCATTCAGTCGTAGCCGAGTGGTGAGCGTGGGGCCGGGGGGTCGGGGAT
>CAYGQE010000068.1:0-27998 GCA_964351995.1 uncultured Acidimicrobiaceae bacterium
GGTGATCTGGTCGCGCAGCTTGAACTTCTGGATCTTGCCGGTCGCGGTCTTCGGCATCGCGTCGACCACGACGAGCTTCTCCGGCAGGTAGTTCCTGGCGACGCGGGCCGCGGAGAGATGGTCGATCATCTCGTCGAACTCGAAGGATTCACCTGGCGTGGTGACGACGACTGCGCAGGCCCGCTCGCCCAGCCGTTCGTCGGGGATGGCGACGACGGCGACTTGGGCGACGGCGGGATGCCCGTAGAGCAGGCTTTCGATCTCGACCACGGGGATGTTCTCGCCGCCGCGGATGATGACGTCTTTGGATCGTCCGGTGATGCGGATGTAGCCGTGCTCATCGAGTCGTGCGAGGTCGCCGGTGTCGAACCATCCGTCGTCGTCGGTCGCGTTGAGATGCGGCCGCTTGAGGTAGCCACCGAAGTTCGAGCTGGACCGGACGAGGAGGCGTCCGGTTTCGCCGGTCGGCTGGTTGGTGCCGTTGCTGTCGGTCACCTTGACCTCGGTACCCGGAAGAGGGCATCCGTCGGTGTCGATCGCTCGGCTCGGGTCGTCATCGAGGAGTGTTGTGGTGACGGCACCGTTCTCGCTCATGCCCCATGCAGACACGATGTTCGCTCCGAGTGTGCGTTGGGCTCTTTCGACGAGCGGCCCGGGGATCGGTGCGCCGGCGCACAGGAAGGTGCGAAGCGAGGGCACGGCGTCGGTGGCCTGCACCCGGTCGGTGAGATCGGTGAGGAAGGGGGTGGATGCCATGGTGAAGGTGACGGCGTGTTCGTTGATGATCTCGATCGCTCGGTCGGGGTTCCAGACGTCGAGGATCACGGCGGGGCAGCCGAGGATCACGGGCATCATGAGCCCGTACATGAACCCGGTCTGGTGCGCCATCGGCGAAGCCATGAGTACGACGTCATCGCTGTCGAGGCGCAGCCGCTCGGCATACGGCACGATGTTGGAGTAGAGCGTGTTCGAGCTGTGCATCACCCCTTTGGGTTCACCAGTGGTGCCCGAGGTGAAGATCAACTGCGTGATGTCGTCCGGGCCCGGCCGCGACCCGGTGAGGATATCATCGACGTCGGAACGGGCTCCACCGTCGTTTGCCGCAAGCAGGGCGTTGAAGCCGCCTGGGCCGTCGTCGTCGACGGCGACGACGTGGCGAAGGTGCGGCAGCTGGTCGCGGAGGCCGTCGTACATGGCCCGGTAGTCGTGGTCGCGGAACGTCGATGGGATGATGGCGACCGACGCCTCGTTGTGTCCGAGCATGAATTCGAGTTCTCGCTCTCGGAATATGTGCATGAGCGGGTTCATGACCGCTCCGATGCGGGCACATGCAAGGTAGGTGACGGTGAACTCCCACCAGTTCGGGAGCTGCACTGCGACGACGTCGTTGGCGCGTGCGCCGAGGCGGTTGAGTCCGAGGGCGACACGATCAACGACGGCACCGAGTTCCCGATACGTCATCGACAGCGTGTCGCCATCCAGTCGGACCGCTGTGAGCGCCGTTCTACTCGGGTGGGCCGCGACAGCTGCGTCGAGGGATTCATTGATGGTTTGGTCGAGCCAGAACCCTGCGTCGATCATCGCTGGTCGGCGGACTGGAATGTTGTCGGCGTCGAAATGCACGGGCGTTCCCCTCGTCGTTCGTTTTTTGGATTTGTCTCGTTGGCGGTCTTCGCGTTCGGTGATCCGACTCGAGACGGTTCAGGCCGGCACGTTGGCTCGCCCGACTCGGTCTCGGGCGATCACCGTCTTCATGATCTGGGCAGTGCCGTCGCCGATCTGGAAGCCAAGCACATCGCGGAGGCGTTGTTCCATGACACCGCGGTCGTAGCCTCCGTGGCCCAGCACCAGAAGGCATTCGTGCACGACGTCATAGGCCAGTTTTGGTGCCCACCACTTACACATTGCCGCTTCGGAGGTGTGCGCAAGACCTCGGTCTGCGGCCCAAAGTGCCTGGTAGCAGAGGAGGCGTGCAGCTTCGACCTGAGTGTCGAACTCGGCGAGTCGATGTGACACGCCTTGGAACGCCGACAGTGGTTGGCCGAAGGCGGTCCGTTCGGTTGAGTAGGTCCATGCGTCGTCGAGGGCGGCACGGGCGACAGCGAGAACTTGCAGCCCGATCAGCGCTCGGGAGAAGTCGAATCCCTGCATCACCTGGACGAAACCGCCACCCTCGTCGCCAAGCCGGTGGCTGGTCGGGACGCGGACGTTGTCGAAGAAGATCGAGCCACGTCCGATGGCTCGCTGACCGTGGCAGTCGAAACGTGTGGTCGTGATGCCAGGCAGGTCCATCGGGACGAGCACCGCGGTGATCCCACGCGCGCCAGATGCGCCGGTGCGGCCGAATACGACGGAGATCTCGGCCTGATCGGCGGCCGAGATGGAGGTCTTCTCGCCATCGAGGACGTAGTGGTCCCCGTCGCGAGTCATCCTCAACGCGAGCTGCGCGGCATCGGAGCCGCCGCGTGGTTCGGTGAGGCCGAGCGACGCGATGACGCGTCCCGCTGTGAGTTCGTGGAGCCACGGTTCGACGATGGCGGCCTCGCCGTGGTCGGCGAGGATCTGGGCGTTGAGTGATCCGAGGAGGTTGATGTAGGAGATGGAGAGGTCGGCGGCAGCGATTTGTTCGTGGATGACACCGGCGGCGACTTTGGAGGTGCCTTGGCCTCCGAGGTGTTCGGGAAGCTCGGGTGCGATCAGACCGAGTTCGCCCATCTGGGCCGACAGATCGCGATCGAGAACTCGCGACGTGTCGCGGTCGACGTAGCCAGGCGCGATCCGTTCGTCAGCAAACTTGCCAGCCATTTCGGCGAGAACCAGCAGGTCGTCGTCGAGGTACGGGTTCGGGGAAACGTTCATGTGGCGAACTCTCGGAAGTTCGGCTGGCGCTTCTCTTTGAGCGCGTTGACGCCCTCCTGGGATTCGTCGGTCTCGTAGTAGAGCCGCAGGGCGTACATACCCATCCCCGCGATGCCCGCCTGGTGTGCGGTGTCCATGTTGAACGAGCGCTTGGCGATGGCTATCGCCGTCGGGCTCTTCGCGCAGATCTCTTCTGCCCATTCCTGGACCGTCGCATCGAGCTGATCGTCCGGCACACAAATGTTGGCGAGGCCCATCTCTTCTGCTTGCTTGCCGGTGTAGCGGCGACACAGATACCAGATCTCGCGAGCCTTCTTCTCACCGACGACTCGCGAAAGGAACGCGGTGCCAAAGCCAGGGTCGACCGACCCCATCTTCGGGCCGACCTGGCCGAACGTTGCGGACTCCGAACAGATCGTGAGGTCACAAATCGTTGCGAGTACGTTGCCGCCACCGATCGCAAAGCCCTGCACCCGGGCGATGACAGGGACCGGGACATCCCGGATGGCGGTGTGTAGCTCCTCGATCGGTAGGCCAATCGTGCCGCGACCGTCGTACTGCCCTTCATGGGCTGATTGGTCGCCTCCGGTGCAGAAGGCACGATCACCGGCACCGGCGAGGACGATGGCGCCGATGTCGCTGTCGTAGCCAGCGCGATGCAACGCGTTGATCAGCTCGTCGCAGGTCTGGCCGCGAAACGCATTCATCTTGTCGGGCCGGTTGATCGTGATGTAGGCGACGTGGTTGCGGTATTCGACGATGAGGTCGGTGTAGTCCATTGCAGTCCTTCAGTTGGGTGGAGGGGGCGTGTACAGATATGGAGCGGTGTCGAGTTGCGTGAGGTCGCGAGTCATCCGGCCATCGTCAGGCCACCGGAGACGCTGAGCACTTGACCGGTAACGAACGAGGCTTCGGCACTTGCGAAGAACAAGACGGCGCCAACAAGGTCGTCGGGTTGACCGAGTCGACCGGCCGGGATCGCCCGTCGGAACGCCTCGCGCAACTTCTCCGGATTCGCTGAAGTATCGGTCACCGTGGCGAGCAGGGCGGTGTCAGTGGGGCCCGGACAGACGACGTTGAACGTGATGCCGTGGCGCGAGTGTTCGCGGGCAAGAGTCTTCGAGAACGCCACGAGCCCCGCCTTGCACGCGGCGTAGACCGCCTCGCCCGACGATCCGACACGAGCGGCGTCCGAGGAGATGTTGATGACTCGACCGCCGTTGCGCTCGACCATGCCCGGCAAGATCGCGTGATGCATGTTGAGCGCGCCGACCAGGTTGATGTCGATCAGGCGTGCCCAATCCTCGGGGACGGTGTCGACGAACGGAACGAAGAGGTCCCATCCGGCGTTGTTGACGAGCACATCGATCGGGCCCAGCTCATTGACCACCTGGGCGATCGCAGCATCGATGGAAGCTCGCTCGGTGATGTCGCACGCCACAGCGAGAGCACGAACATCTTGGGAACAGAGTTCGTCAGCGACGTTCGCCGCGGCGTCCTCAGCCCGGTCGAGTACAGCGACGTTGGCTCCCTCGGCGGCGAAGCCGCGACAGAACGCACTGCCAATTCCTCCCCCACCCCCGGTCACCACCACCGTGGTGTCTTCGAATCTCCTCATGGCTTCCTCCTCTGACGTCTGGCAATTTTATAGCAAGATATTGTCATACCTGTCCAGAGCAATCCAGGATGAGTAGCATGCGACCCATGCCCAAGGATGACGCGAATGCCCCTGAAGGCGAAGCCCTACAAGACCTTTCCATGGATGCGACGCGGTTCGAACTGGCGAATCGCCTGTTCTTTCGGCTGTACCAGTGCGCAAATATGTTGCACAAAGTGGGCACTCGAGCCGTCGAGAGCGAAGGCCTCACAACACAACGATGGGCCGTACTCGGAGCGCTCCCACCACCGGACCGCGATCCTGGGATGTCAGTCGGCGACCTCGCCCGCTACCTCGCAGTCAGCCGCCAAAGCCTCGCCGGCGTCGTCAACCACCTTGAAAGCGAAGGGCTGATCGCCGGCAAGCCGGACCCGCACGACGGACGATCGCGCCTGCTTCACCTCACCCCCCATGGATTCGACACCTGGAACGAGCGGGTACTCCCCCTGATCCACGACTTCTACGAAGACGCCGCAGCGGGCCTCTCGGTCGAGGACATGAGCCACGCGCTGCACTACTTCGTGCGCCTGCTTGACAACATGTCCGCAATCGATGGCCAAACTCGACCGGACTGACCCAGCAGATCGACGCTAGTTTCCGGCCCACCCAGTCCGACCAGCGAGCACATCCATCCTCGCAGGTCAGAGGCCATCGAGCGTCGCGCTCGTGTCCTGATGTCATCGCTCGGCCAACGCGATCAGACTGGCGTCGGTCCCGCCGAG
The DNA here is from genome assembly GCA_964351995.1 of uncultured Acidimicrobiaceae bacterium. GTDB lineage: Bacteria > Actinomycetota > Acidimicrobiia > Acidimicrobiales > SZUA-35 > SZUA-35. The sequence continues at coordinate 5,239 of CAYGQE010000068.1, forward strand.
CGGTAGATCAGACTAGGTCAACAAGATCGGCGGCCCGAACCAGATCATCGTCGATCAGTGCGTCGATGAGAAGGTCCGCGTTGGCGATCGATCGGAAGAACCTGGCTTCGGTCTCTGCGCTGCTCCGCCGGTCAATTCTGTAGGCGGCCAGCGCTACGAACCCGAGCTTCCGCTCCTCGGGCTCCGACTCGGGCAATGCCGATGCCAGTTCAGCCACGACAGCAGCCAAGCTCACTCCGCGACGATCTGCTTCGCGCTGCAAACGTGCGAGCACCTCGTCCGACAGATCAAGTGTCACTGGCGTCGCCCGATCGTAGTGCCGCCTCTGGAATCCGAACCAGCAATCGACCGCGCCAGCGGATTCGCTGACAACGTGAGCGGGCTTCGTTACTTGCCTGCCGGACTGGGCGTCGGACGTGCGGCGAGGCGGGCGGCTGCGCCAAGGACAGCATCGGTGATGAGCTCGTGATGGTGTGAGAGGTCGAGCTCACCGGCTTCGTTCGCGATGAAGAAGCCGTCGGTGAGCGCCATGGTCAGGTGACACAATGATGTGATGGCCTCACCGCCAAGACCAGGAAAGGTGCCGCGATAGAGACGGTGCAGGTTGTCCTGTACCTCTGCTCGTATCGCCACGAATCGTTGACGGGCAGGGGTCGGCTCGCTTCGCTGCTCCAATGTCAGCAAGAGGCCCAGTCGCAGGAAGTCTGGCGAGTCGGTGATGGCCAAGATGGACGTGCCGAAGCCGTCGCCCAGTGTCTCGTGGTCTGCCGGAGTCGTTGCGTACTTGATGCGCTCGATCCATCGGCGGTAGCTGTCCTCGATGACGCTGGCGATCAGGGTGTCTTTGTCATCGAAGTGCCAATAGATCGAGCTTTTCGGCAGCCCAGATCGCTTGCTGACGGCTGAGATGGTGGTCCCATCGAAGCCGCGAGCGCCGGCCAGTTCGGCTGTGGCATCGAGAATCCGACGTCTCGATTCCTCACCATCAGCCCGAATGCGCCTTTGCGACTCCATTGGTTGACGATAGCCCAAGTCTGTGTAATTGTACCGATAGGTCTAATTGGAACGCATGGTACAGGTTGCCTCGTGACGGAAAGAGTGTTCGGATGATTCAGAACTTGGCCTACGTGGTCTTTCGTTCGGCAGCCTCCGAAGAGTGGCGTACCTTTGGTTCAGACGTCGTAGGTGCAGCACTGGCTCCTGACGGACCAGACGGCTCGGTTCGTGTCCGGTTCGATGCTCGGCCGTGGCGGATTGCTGTGGCACCAGGCGAACGCGACGAGCTGGAGTGCATCGGCTGGGATGTGAGCGCTCAGGGCTTCAAATCTGCGATCGAGGCGATCGAACGGTTCGGCTGTGTCGTCGAACAATCACCCGCCCAGGCCAAGGCCCGCAATGCGGGCGAGTTGGCAGCCTTCGTCGATCCGTTTGGCCTGCATCACGAGTTGGTTGTCGGCGTGGAGGAAGTCCATGACTTCGAGCCCGCTCCGCAGATGAACGGGACCTTCGTTACCGCTGACCAGGGCATGGGTCACATCGTGCTGATGCTTCCGAGTCTGGACGACGGAGTTCGATTCGTGACCGAGGCACTCGGACTGGTGTTGAGTGACACCATCGAAGCTGGCCAGACCATTCAGTTCTTCCACTGCGCCGGTACGGCTGCGCGCCATCACAGCCTGGCCATCACTGAAGTGCCCGGGCGGTGCGGAGTCCATCACGTCATGGTCGAAGTTTCCGATGTCGACGACGTCGGCCGAGCCCTTGATCGTGTGCGGGACGCTGGCTTCGCGTTGTCGATGGATTACGGGCGGCACCCGAACGATCTCGTTTCGTCGTTCTATGTCCGTACTCCCTCAGGGTTCGACCTTGAAGTCGGAGCTGGCGGTGTGACGATCAACGATGCGGAGTGGCAAACCGACACCTACGACACCACCAGTTTGTGGGGTCATCGTCCGCCGGCCGATGGTCCGCTTCGTCCGGGAATCTTGCAGCGCATTCAACCGAGCCAGACCGAAGCACGATGAGACTGAGTCACAGGGAGCCTGACATGCCAGCAACTATTCGCACCACAGACATCGCCGTCGGTGATGTCAACTTTCACGTTTCAGAAACCGGACAGGGCAACAACCCCTGTCTGGTGTTTCTCCACGGATCCGGTCCAGGGGCCGATGCGTTGAGCAACTGGGAGGCCGTCATCGAAGAACTCGGCTCCGACTTCCATTGCGTCGCCCCCGACATCGTTGGGTTCGGGCACTCGACCCACCCGGACCCGGCGCCCGATGGGCTCAGGCCGTTCACCGATCTTCGTGTCTCAACGCTGATCGGTTTGTTCGAGCAGATGGGCCTCGACCAGGTGGTCTTGGTCGGCAACTCGATGGGTGGCCTCATTTCGATGTTGATCGCGAACGAGCGACCAGATCTGGTCGATCGCATGGTGCTCATGGGATCTGCAGGCGGCAAGGCCCCGATGCTCGACGGGCTCAAGCGGCTCATCGGCTTCTATGGCGACCCAACAGCGGATGCCATGGAGGGCCTGCTCGAAGGGTTCCTCCACGACTCGTCGATCTTCGGGAGTGATCTCCGAAGCATCGCTGAGGCTCGCCTGCCCAACGCACTTCGGACCGAGGTCCGTCGCTCTCATCTGGCCACGTTCTCCGGAGCCGGAGGCCGAGCTGGCCTGTCGATGGACGACTACCCGAAGCTGACCCTCCCGGTTCTGCTGCTCCACGGCGACGATGACCAAGTGGTCTCGATCGAGTCGAGTCAATGGCTGACCGCACAGTTTCCGAATGCCAGACTCGACGTCTTCGCCGACACCGGGCACTGGCTCCAGATCGAAAAAGGTCCGGAGTTCGTTGCGGCCTTGCGTCAGTTCGTCGCCGAGGGGCTGTGATGTCGGCGATGGATCAGCTGGATGAGCTCGTCTCGATGGAACGAGGTGAAGTCGATCGTCGTGTCTTCAGCGACGAAGAGATCTTCGATGCGGAGATGCAGCTCATCTTCGGACGGGCCTGGCTCTTTCTCTGCCACGAGAGTCAGATCCCTGAGCGGGGTGACTTCTTCGAAGCGGTCATGGGTCGCGACAACGTGCTCGTGGTCCGCCAGAAGGACGGCTCGGTCAAGGCGTTGCTCAACACCTGCACCCACCGGGGCAACGCGGTATGCCGGGCGGAAGAGGGGAACGCCCGAAGCTTCTTGTGCACCTACCACGGCTGGTCGTTCGGCATCGACGGCCGGCTCAAGGGTGTGCCTGGCTACAAGGATCTCTACCACGAAGACTTCGACAAGGCCGACTATGACCTTCGCCCGGTCGCTCAGGTCGACTCCTACAAGGGTTTCGTGTTCGCCACACACGATGCCGAGGCCCCAGCATTGCCCGACTTTCTCGGGCCGGCAGGAATCCTCGGGATTGAACAAATCGCGGCTCGGGGCGACATGGAAGTGATCCCCGGCATCCAGAAGTTCACCATCGAGTGCAACTGGAAGTTTGCGCAAGACAACGCGCTCGATTGGTATCACCCGCAGGTGACCCACGCATCGGCGATGAAGGGCGTGTTGCCGGGGCCGAAGCGTCCGTCGATCGATCACCTCGATCAGGACGCCATCACCATGCAAGACGGCCAGTCACTCGACATGGCTCGAGATGCCGGACTCAGCGGCACGAAGTTCCCGAACGTCGTCGTGCTCGGTGAATACGGCCACTCGATCGGTGGACCGACCACGGAAGCGCACGTTGGCGAGTACGACCCGAGCTGGCGACTGGATGGCGAGGCGGCCGAGACACTCGGCGATCACGCCCAAGACATCGCCGGCCACCCGGCGATTTTTCCGAACGTGTTCGTCGGAGCGACGGCGCAGATCTCGGTCCGCATTCCCCGAAGCCCGACCGTCACCGAACTCTGGTGGTTCAGCTTCGTCGATAAGAATCTCGACGCACGCAAGCGCAGGGTTGCTGTCGCAGCTGCGGTGCGGGTCTTCGGCCCCGCTGGTGTTCTCGAACAAGACGACGGCGAGAACTGGGCTCAAGCAACCCAGCAGACACATGGTGCTGCGAGTCGCGAGATCCCGGTGATGATCAACATGGGTGTCGGCCGGGGCGAGGTCGTGAAGGAGAACGGATTGGCTCGGATCGACACGGTCACGAACGAACACCCCCAGCTCTGGCTCTACCACTGCTGGCAGCAATGGTTGCGCGGCGGAACCTGGGAGGAACTCCGCAACGCCACCGAACCTCCCGACCGAATCTGAGGACGACGATGGCACAACTCGAAACGACTCAAGAGCTCAGCGAGATGCTGCGCCAGCACCAAGTCGAGCAGTTCTACTTCCGCGAGTCAGCGCTGCTCGACGGCCGTGAGTACCAGGCGTGGGTCGACCTCTTCACCGACGACACGCACTACTTCATGCCGATCCGTCGGACTCGAAGCACCAAAGAGCTCGATCGAGAGTTCACCAAGCCAGGGGAGATGGCGTTCTTCGACGACACCAAGGCGCTGCTCGACGGCCGGATCATGAAGCTCGCCACCGGTCGTTCGTGGTCCGAAGACCCGCCGTCTCGAACCCGCCACTTGATCACCAACGTGCGCGTGACGGCCGACGACGGAAGCGAACTCGAGGTGGCATCGAACTTCCATCTATATCGCACGCGCCTGAACAACGAAGAAGACCACTGGATTGGGTCGAGAGCCGACCTGCTCCGTCGAGATGGCGACGACCTGCGAATCGCTCGGCGCTACATCTACCTTGAACAGACCGTTCTGACCGCCGCCAACCTGTCGGTGTTCTTCTAATGGGCTGGTTGGAGAAGACGTCGATCCTGCTCACCGGTGGTGGCTCTGGGCTCGGCTGGGCCCTCGTCGAACGCTTCATCGCCGAGGGCGCCAACGTCGGCGTTCTCGAGATCAGCGCCGAGAAGGCGGACGAGCTTCGCAACGCATTCGGCGATCGAGTGACCGTGAGTGTCGGGGACGCAACCTCATATGACGACAACGCAGCTGCTGTCGCTCAGACCATCGAGACCTTCGGCTCGCTCGATGTGTTCGTCGGCAACGCCGGCTTGTGGGACTACGCCAAACCACTCGAGCGATTGGACCCCGCTGCGATGCCAGAGGCATTCGACCAGATCTTCCGGCTGAATGTCATGGCATACATGCTGGGGGCTCGAGCATCGCTCGAAGCGCTTCGGGCGTCGAGAGGGGCCATGATCTTCACCGTCTCCAACGCAGGATTCTGGCCGAGTGGGGGAGGGCCGCTCTACGTAGCGTCGAAGCACGCTGTCATGGGGCTGGTCAAACAGTTGGCCTACGAGCTCGCACCTGAGGTACGAGTCAACGGTGTGGCCCCTGGCGGGATGCCGAGCGATCTTCGCGGCCCAGCTGCGCTCGGTCAGGCCGACCGGGCGTTCGACAGCCTGCCCGTCGACGACATCATGAAGGAGTTCACCCCGCTCGAACGGGCGATCGCTCCCGAGGACTACACGGGCCACTACGTGCTCCTTGCGTCGCGTGAGAACTCGTTGACGGTCACCGGCTCGGTCCACAACTGCGACGGTGGCATCGGCGTTCGCGGCCGGCGGCAAGCGGAACGATGAACGCCTCGAACAAGAGCGTCGACCACCTTGCGATTGGCCTCGGCTTTGCCCCTGACGTTCTCTGGTTGGAACGTCCTCGCTTGCGAGGCCTGGTCGAACAGATCAACGCCAGCCCCATCGACCACGTCGCCGTGACCGATCACGTTGCGTTCCGAGGCGGTCGGGGCTCGGACGGCATCACGGCGCTCACCTTTCTTGCCGGGCTCGGAATCGAGAAGCCCCTGCACACCGGTGTGTTGATCCTGCCACTGCGACATCCAACGATCCTGGCTCGCCAGCTCCTGGACCTCGCCGATCTTCACGAGCCCGGCATCGTGGTTGGCGTCGGCGTCGGAGGCGACGACCCCGAGGAATACGCCATGGCTGGCATGTCGGTGACCGAACGCGGTCGTCGCATGGACGACAGCCTCACGATGCTGGCTCAATTGCTCGGCCCGCAAGCATCGATCGACCACAGTGGCTTCCATGCAGCGTCCGGTCCTGGCCTTGCCCGAAACGAAGGCAGACCTGTGTCGGTGCTGGTCGGTGGCCGTGCCGATGCCGCTCATCGGCGTGCCGCAGCGGCAGACGGATGGCTCGGAACGTTCTGCTCCGCCAGTCGATTCGCCTCAGGACGCGAGGCCGTGCAGGCCATCTCGAATGAACCCGACGTGTTCGGCTACCAGGCGTGGGTCGGGGTCGGTCCGGACGGGCGAGCGCATGCCGACCGAGTGATCAACGAGTTCTACGGCATGGATCCGGCTCCGTTCCAGCGGTACACGCCTGCTGGCTCGGCGGAACAGATCCATGCCGAGCTCGTCCCGTACGTCGAGGCCGGCTGCAACCTGTTGAACCTCTTCGCAGCATCGCCAGCGCCCGAGACGTCGGTTGAAGTGATCAGCACTGTGGTGACGGCGTTGCGATGACCCGACCGCTGCTCCCCATCTCTCCCACCATCTCCAAGGACACACCATGACGATCGATCACGACACTGCCGCTGCACTGTCGGCTCAACTGCTCGCAGCAGAACGAACAGGCGAAGCCATTCCTCCCGTCGTCGGCACGATCCCCGCGGGAGACATCGACAGCGCCTACCTGGTGCAGTCCCTGTCCACCGCGACCAAGCTCGACGGTGGTCGGCGGATCGTCGGCCGCAAGATCGGCCTCACGAATCCAGCAGTCCAGCAGCAACTGGGTGTCGACCAACCCGACTTCGGAGTCTTGTTCGACGACATGGCGTTCGCCGACGCTGACATCGTTCCCGCTGGCCAGGTCCTTCAGCCGAAAGTCGAGGCCGAGATCGCCCTTGTTCTCAGCGAAGATCTGGCCGGAGAAGATCTGACCGAGGCGGATCTCGTTGCCGCCATTGGGTCAGTACAGGCATCTATCGAGATCGTCGGAAGCCGCATCGCCAACTGGCAGATCGGGATCGTCGACACCGTCGCCGACAACGGCTCATCTGCAGCGTTCGTGCTGGGCTGCGAAGCTCGCGAGCTCGGAGACGTCGATCTCGCCGGCTGCGAGATGACGATGACCAGACGGCGCGCCGGAGTCAGCGAGGTCGTGAGCCAAGGAACCGGGGCGGACTGCCTCGGGAGTCCGCTCATAGCTGCTCGTTGGTTGGCGGCGGAACTGGCTCGGCGAGGCGACGCTTTGCGACGCGGCGACATCATCCTCACCGGTGCATTGGGGCCGATGGTCGAGGTGGTTGCTGGTGACCGCTTCGATGTCGAGATCTCGGGCATCGGTGCGGTGGCTGTGGAGTTCGAATGAGTGAGCCTGTGACGGTCGCCGCTGAATCTGCTGGCTCGCTGTTTGCCGCTCCCGACATCGAAGTGATGGAGCGCCCGGATGGTGTCCGCCTGTTGTCGTCCCGCACGCCGCTGGGCGAATACGCATCTTCAGTAGGCGAATGGCTGCAGAAATGGGCCAGCGCTGCTCCTGATCGCACGTTCGTCGCCGAGCGTGATGGTGAGGCATGGACTCCGCTGTCGTATAGCGACGCATGGTCGACCGCTCGCTCCATCGGTCAGGCGCTGCTCGACCGCGGCCTCGGGCCAGATCGACCCCTCGTTGTGCTGTCCGGCCCATCGATCGCTCACGCACAGCTCATGCTGGCAGCGCATCTCGTCGGCGTCCCTTTCGTGCCGGTGTCGGTTGCCTACTCATTGGTCGTCCAGGACCCCACTCGAGTGCTTCACATCGTGAACCAGTCCGATGCCGGCCTCGTGTTCGTTGAACAATCGGCGCCGTTCGCCCGGGTGCTCGATGCACTTTCTGATCGGGAGATCGCCTCTGGCGACGGCGACGTTGGTGTTGCGTTGCAGGACCTCATCGAAACGTCGGTCACCGCAGCGGTCGACCAGGCATTTAGCAACATCGAGCCTGATCACGTGGCCAAGATTCTCTACACCTCCGGTTCCACCGGAATGCCCAAAGGCGTTCTCACCACCCACCGAATGCTCTGCGTCAACCAGAAGTCGATGGCGCTCGTTTGGCCCTTCCTGGCCGAGACGCCACCGATCATCTGCGACTGGCTGCCCTGGAGTCACACCTTCGGGTCCAGCCACAACTTCAATCTCGTGTTGGCCAATGGTGGCACGTTGTACATCGATGGAGGCAAGCCGGCTCCAGGCCTGTTCGACACGACCGTCGCCAATCTCGCCGACGTGCGTCCGACCATCTCGTTCAACGTGCCAGCGGGCTTCGCTCGACTCGTCGACCAGCTCGAGTCCGACAGCGACCTCGCAGACGCGTTCTTCTCTCGCCTCCAACTCATCTTCTACGCGGCAGCGCCGCTGCCAGAGGATGTGTGGCGTCGGCTGCAGGCGGTGAGCATCCGCACCACTGGGCGTGTCGTTCCGATGACATCAAGTTGGGGACTCACCGAAACGGCTCCGGGTGTCACGAGCGCGCACTTCCCACTGGACCGTCCCGGCGTCATCGGCACGCCGTTGCCGGGCCTCACGCTCAAGCTCGTTCCATCGAACGACAAGACCGAGATCCGTGTGGCCGGGCCGTCGGTGACGGCGGGCTACCTCAACGATGCCGAGCGTAGCGCTGCTTCCTTCGATGACGAAGGCTTCCTGATCACTGGCGATGCCGTGCGGCTCGCCGATCCGTTGGACCCGAATGCAGGACTCCTGTTCGACGGTCGCGTCGGCGAAGACTTCAAGTTGACGACCGGCACCTGGGTGAACGTCGGTGTCCTCCGACCCCAACTCGTGTCGGCGACTGCACCGCTCGTCCTGGATTGTGTCGTCACCGGGCACGGCGGCGAGCAGCTCGGCCTCCTGGTGTGGCTGGCGCCAGGTCACGAAGACAACGCCGAGACGCGCACGCTGCTGCAGTCGTTGCTGGCCGAACACAACGAAGCGAACGGCAACACCTCTTCGACCAGAATTCGTCGTGTCGTGGTCCTTGATTCGCCGCCGTCGATTGATGCCGGCGAGACGACGGACAAGGGCTATGTGAACCAAGGTCGAGCGCTGCTCGAGCGTTCGCAAGAGGTCGAGCGGCTCCTTGCCGACCAGCCTGATGACGGGGTCCTCATCATCGGCTGACGCTGAACGCTTGAAGCCATCTCTGGGAGGACTACGACCGTGTGGCGACAGCGGAGATGGCGCCCGGCGACGGTCAGATCTATTCCGGGCGAGTGATTCACAACGGCGGAGCGAACGTGACGGACAACGAGTGACGGCTCGGCCTTCATGTGTCATTCGTGTTCGGTTGGTTGACGACGGAAGAGGCGCTTCCGATTTCCGTTCCGTGGAGTGCAGCGAGACATATGTCCGAGCGTGCCCAGCGACTGCTCGGCTGGAAGAGTTACGGGACGCGCCCGCGTCTGTGCACGGTCGACTACGAAGAGATCTCTGGGTGCCCTCGACACGGAGCGCCCTCGGTCTGAATGGTGAGGCGTTCGGGCTTGAGCGTCTCGTCCTCGCTCACGAATGATCGATGAGATCAGCGACGAACTCGACGCTTTCGAGTTGTGCGGTTTGAACGGTGTAGCGCCGCCCAGATTGCACATCGAATGGAGCGGTCAGCCCTCCGGTGTAGACGACGTGGCCGCGCTCGATCGATCGACCTTCGGTGGCGAGCTGTCTCGCCAGCCATGCCACGGCTACCGCAGGTGAGCCCATTGCTTGCGTACCGCTCGCCTTTCGAGTTTCGATGCCGTTGGAGTACGTCGCAACGATGTCGGCCGGGTCGTTGTCCAGTTGATTCGCGGCGCCATGGGTGACGGCTGCTGCGGATGAGTTGTCGGCGGTGTTGTCGAGCCACGTGAAATCGTACGAGGCCCACCGGGGGTGGACGACCTCGATACCTACGGACCACCCGGCCGCACTGGCGAGAACATCGTTGGCGGTGATGCCTTCGCCGCCCAGATCGGCTCCGCTGCTGAACACGATCTCGGGTTCGGCCTTTGGGTGGCGAAGCTTTGTGAGGTTCAGCCGACCATCGATGCGTTGCGACTCCCACAAGGTTCCCCAGTTGGGGCGTTCGATGCCGAGAGCTTCGCGCATCGCGGCTGAAGTCCAGCCGAGCTTGTAGCCAATGCACTTGTCGCCATCGGCGCTGCGCAGATCGTCACGGGCAAGAGCGATGAGGCGCGCACCTTCCCAGTCGAGCCCCGGGAAGGTGGTGCTGGCGAGCGGCGCCGTGGATCCTTCGTTCTCGGCGTCTCTGAGAAGCTCGGCAAAGCCGAGAGCATCTTCGGCGCTCAGGTTCGCAGAGCGCAGAGTCACACTGCGACGCCGAGCTGGTCTGCGATGCCGTTCCACGCATCGGCGGCGTTGGCGATGTCGAACCACTGTCCGTTGATCCCGAAGGAGTTGGCGCCATCGACGTTCAGGGGTTGATCGTCAATGAACAGTGTGCGGGTCGGGTCAACGCCGATGATGTCGACCGCACGCTGGAAGGCTCTCGGATCTGGTTTCAGAATGTTGGTGTCGGAGCAGTCGACGATGTGGTCGACGAGCTGAAGGAAGTCGACCTTCTGCTCCCATTCGCGTCCGTGGAAGGCCCGCATGTCGTTGGTCAGCACCGAGACGCCGTACCCCGCGGCCAAGGCAGCCTTGACCACGGCGGTGGCTTCTGGTCGGATCAGCTCGGGAACTGGTGGGTCGTAGAGCATGGTCATGTACGCGCGCAGGTCGAGTGTGCGTCCGGCTGCTTGTCCGACATCGATCGCTCGTTGGGCCCAGTACTGACGCTCGGTGAGGCCCTCGCCGGAGACCATCTCTTGCCAGAGCTCATCGGTGGTCGGGTCGACGGGCCCCATCCAGTTGAACGTGCCGGGGGACAGGCCGAGATCAGACTCTGCGCGGTGGTGGAGTTCAACAGGATTGAGCAGGCAAACCCCACCGAAGTCCAGCAGGAGCAGATCGAACTCGGAGCGTGCCATAGGTGGACGGTACGCGCTCGGTGTCAAACGAGGAAGGGCCGTCCCGCAGAGCGGGACGCTCTATCGGCGACCTCGGTAGCCCAGTCGGCGTGATGTGGCGAGTGCCATGGCGATGACTGCTTCGGCGAGTTGATCTCGACGGTGGTCCATGCGGTTGGCTGGACCGGCAACGCTCATCGCAGCGATGGTCGTCCCGACCGAGTCGCGAATGGGTGCGGCGATGGACACCACGCCGAGTTCGAACTCCTGGCGGTTCTCGGCAAAGCCAACCTTCCGGACTCGTTCGAACTCGGCCGTCAGCGCCTTGCGGGTCACGATGGTGTGTTCGGTTTGGCGACGGGGTTCCCAGCCCTTGAGTACCTTCTCGAGCGCGGGTTTGTTGAGGAACGCGAGCAGTACTTTCCCGGAGCTGGTGCAGTGTGCATCGTTGCGACGGCCGAGTTCAGCGAACAAGCGCACGGTGTTCGGGCTATCGAGACGTTCGACGTAGACAACTTGGCGGCCATCGAGCACGCCGACTTGGACCGTCTCGCCAGATGCGTTGCGCAGATCGGTCATTGGAAGCAACACGGCCTCGTGCAAGGTGCGTTGTGACGGCACCGCCGCTGCGAGGTCGTAGAGGGCCAGCCCGAGCCGGTATCGGCCTGTTGAGGCGTCTTGTTCGAGGAGTCCTTCATCGGTGAAGGTGCTGAGGATGCGATGGACCGACGATTTCGATTGACCCGAATGGGCAGCGAGGTCTGATACGCCCCAGTTCGGTGACGTCGACGTGAAGGATTTGAGGAGTGCGACGGCGTTGGCGACCGACGAGAGACGGTTCCTGGACATGAAGCTGACGTTAGTCTGTCCCGCTCTGCGGGATCTCACTGGTGTGTCGTCCGTCTCATCTCTATGTTCGAGGGCGTGGGAATTCTTCGGCTCAGCCATGTGGACATCACAGCTCCAGATCTCGAGCTCGCTGCGGCGTATTACACCGAGGTGCTCGGCCTCGACATCAGTGAGCGCACCAACGACGAGAACGGTGACCGCATCTTCTTCAAGTGTTGGGACGAACGAGACCATCACTGTCTGGCGATTCGTCACGACACCAGGGTGGGTATCGACCGGTTCACCTTCAAGGTCGATCACCCCGGAGATCTCGACCTGTTCGAGACTCGTATCGAACGTGCGGGGACGCCGGTTCAGCGAGTCGCCGCTGGCGACGAGGTCGGCCAGGGCGAATCCATCCGCTTCGAGATTCCGTCTGGTCACGAGATGGAGTTGGTCTACGACGTCGAGAAGGTCGGTGGTCGTCTGCCACTGGTGAACCCGGCTCCGATTGTTCCCAACCTGCGAGGTATCGCACCGCCCCGAATCGATCACCTGCTGGTTCAGGCCGAGGAAGTGCCCGAAGCTGCCCGGTTCTTCCAGGACGTGCTCGACTTCCGCCTCACTGAGCAGCTGCTCGACGGGGGCGGCCACCAGACGATTGCGTTCCTCGAACGTTCAGCCAAGCCGCACGACATTGCCTTCGTGCAGGGCACGAACGGGGGTCTTCACCACTTCTCATTCTGGCTCGATGACTGGGATCACGTCCGCCGAGCCGCCGACATCTTGGCGTACCACGGTGTCACGATCGACATCGGCCCCACCCGGCACGGGCTCACGAGGGGCAGCACGATCTACTTCTTCGACCCAATGGGCACCCGCAACGAGGTGTTCTCCGGCGGCTACCGACCTGATCCTGACTTCCCGACCATCACCTGGACTGACGATCGCGCCGGCCGTGCGGTCTTCTACTACGAGGGTGTCCTCAACGAACGATTTGCGAGCGTGCACACATGAGCTCTCCCGGCATTCTTCGGTTGTCGCACGCCACCGTGCGTGTCCCTGATCTCGAACTCGCCGTGGCGTACTACGCCGAGGTTGTTGGGTTGGTTGTCACTGGTGGCGACAGCGAACGGGCCTATCTCAAGGGATGGGACGAGCAGCAACACCACTCGCTCATACTGCAGCAGGCACCCACGTATGGCCTCGATGGGCTCACGTTCAAGGTCATTGAGGAAGGCGAGCTCGATCGTCTCGCTGACCGAGTCACCGATGCCGGCATCAGCGTCGATCGCTTCCATCCTGGCGAGGTTGCCGAGGCCTCAGGGGCCACTGCCCGGTTCGTCGCTCCGAGCGGGCACACGATCGATCTCGAGTGTGGTCAGGGCCAGGTCGGTAACGGGCTCTCGCTGATCAACCCACCACCTGCCCCGGACAATCTCGTCGGAATGCACCCGCCACGTATCGATCACATCTTCCTGTTGTGCGAAGACGTCGATGGCATCACGGCGTTCTTCCAAGAGGTTCTCGAGTTCCGACTCACCGAGCAGATCGTGGCCGACGATGGCCACCAACTGGCCACGTTCCTCGAGCGCACACACACCCCGCACGACATTGCATTCCTCACCGGACCTGATGGCGGCTTCCATCACCTGGCGTTCTGGGTCGACGAATGGAACGACTTGCGGACTGCTGCCGATACCTGCGCCTATCACGGGGTCACCATCGACGCCGGGCCAACACGTCATGGAGCCACCAGAGGCTGCGGTCTCTATTTCTTTGACCCGGCCGGCAACCGCAACGAGGTCTACACCGGCGGTTATCACTTCGATCCAGACGACGAACCAACCGTGTGGACCGAAGCTGAGATGGGTCGGGCGATCTTCTCCTACCGCGGCCAAGTCGACCCCAAGTTCATGCGGGTGCATTCATGACTGAATCGACGACCAACGGGTCGAGCACCTCGACTGACCGTTTTGATGCGCCGATGTATCTCGCCCGCTATCGAGATCGTCAAGGTCAACCGGGTACCAAGCCCGGTACTGACGGCGACGGCCCGCTCTACTTGCAGCGGTTCCGTGACCGCACCGCTCCCTCGGCACCGGTAGACACGCCGCTGTGGCAGCGGAGCGACCTGGCAACACAACAGGCGCTGACCGAGGACAATCGAAACAAGGAGATTTCGCCGCCACCCAGCTCGGCTCGGCAGCTCCTCAACGACGTCTACTTGATCCGTCACGGTGAGACGCAGGGCTACTCGACCGATTCGGGGCTGACACCCCAGGGGGTGTGGCAGGCGCACACCTACGGCCGAACGCTGGGTCGGCGGATGAAGTCTGGCGAGACCATCGTGTTCCGTCATGCCGCGACGAATCGTGCTCGCGAGACTGCTGAACAGATTCATCGAGGGCTTGTCGATGGTCTGCGGCAGTACGAGAAGGACATCACGATCATCGAGCCGGAGCCGGCGAACGAGTTCCGCAACTTCCAGTTCGTGGCACCCGACGGTTTGAAAGACGTCACTGCTGCCTTCCGCCAGTACAGCGCCTTGCTGGAGGGCCACGAGCGAACCGCTGCCGGCGACCGTCCACTCTGGTTGGTCGAAATGGACCGCTTCTGGCGCACCCAGCAGGGCGGTGGCGACCCAATCCAGCATTGGTTGACCATTCCGCTCGTGCACTTCGAACCGCCAGCGATGGCCGTCCGACGGTTTTGGGCCGGAATCAATCGTTTGTCGGGCGAGTTCCCCGGAGCTCGCTTGGCCATCGCAACGCACTCGGGTTGCATCAGAGCCTTCGCAGTTTCGGCGCTGGGCTATGACCCGGGCGAGCCGTACAACACCGAACACGTCCGGGTGAAGCTGCTCGGTGACACCGCTGTAACCGCCGGTGGCAGCGATGCGACCGTTGCGTACCGCAACCGGGTGCAAGAGATGAAAGTGCCCGACATCGATCTCTTGCCGACGTGGCAAGTGCACGACGACTGGGCCGGCATGCCGGAACAGCCTGTGTCGGACCCACCGACACCGACCGAGCGCGGTCGATGAGATGTGCGAAGCCTGTCCAGTCATCGATTGGGCTGAACAACTCCCGACTGTCCGTTCCTTCACAGCCAGAAAGGTGGCCGGCAATATGACCGATCACATCGTGTGGTTTGACCGCTATGACCGTGAGCTTCACAAGCCATTCGTCGGAGGCAAGAACGCCAGTCTCGGCGAGATGATGATGGCCGAGCTGCCGGTGCCTCCTGGCTTCGCCGTGACCACGAACGCCTACGAGGTGATGTGGGGTGACCCCGAACTCGTCGAGGACATCAACGAGATGCTGCGCGGCATCGACCACGACGACTACGCCGCCAACCAGGTCAGCGCCGACCGAATCCGAGCCCGGATCGAATCGGTGCCCATGGATGTAGCAGTCGTCGCTGACATCACGGAGGCCTACGGGGCACTCTGCGAGCACTGCGGTGTTGAGAACCTGCCGGTTGCTGTGCGTTCCTCGGCAACGGCGGAAGACCTTCCCGATGCATCGTTCGCAGGGCAACAAGACACCTACTTGTGGATCCAGGGAGCTGACGCCGTCGTCGATCACGTGCGGCAGTGTTGGTCATCGCTGTTCACTGATCGTGCGATTGCCTACCGGCACTCCATGGGGTACCTCCATGACTCGATCGCCATGTCGGTCGGCGTGCAAAAGATGATCGACCCCATTGCATCGGGCGTGGCCTTCACACTGAATCCGACCAACGGCGACCGATCCCAGGTTGCGATCGATGCATCGTGGGGGCTCGGCGAGGCTGTCGTGTCCGGCGAGGTGACCCCCGACAATTTCCTTGTCGACAAGGTGTTGCGTGAAGTGGTGAAGCGGGAGATCTCTGACAAGGCGATCGAGTACCGGCTGACCGAGGCAGGAACGGTCGACAAGGTCGAAATCGAAGCGGAGCGACGCAACTCGACCTCGGTCACCGATGAGCAACTGATCGGTATTGCGATGCTCGCCCGGCGATCAGAGAAGCACTACGGCTGTCCTCAAGACGTCGAGTGGGCAGTCGATCGCCATCTGCCCGAAGGCGAGAACATCGTGATGTTGCAGAGCCGGCCCGAGACGGTGTGGTCGCAAAAGGCGGTCAGCCCGATCCAGAAGAACTCCGGTGATCCGGTGGCCTCGATTGTCTCGACCCTCGTCTCACCGCTCCATACCAAGAAGTGAGCGCACCAAGCGTGTCCAAATCCAAAACAAGCAACGGCTTCCGGCCGGGCGTTTCCAAGGGGGAAGCAGCATGACAGAGAAGCGATTTCCGAATCCGTTCGAGCTCGAGGGGCCTGAGGGCGCCGAAGGTTGGGAAGACCTGTATCCGTACTCGCTGACGTTCAGCGAAACACGGCGCGACTACGAGGAGAACCGGTTCTGGTTCTGGGACTCGATGCACTGGGGAACGGCGCTCACGCCGTGGGACGCGCACTTCTTCGAGGTCGCAATTGCCACGCTCAGTCAGATGAACAGTCGTCACTATCGGATCCCGCCGGCCGACGGAATCGATGTACGCGTGCTGAACGGTTACGCCTACCTGTCGCCGGTCGGCGTCGACCCAGAAAAGATCGAGGACCGCATCCCGCAGTTCATGGAACGCGCCGGTCACTACTTCGGCAACTGGGATGCCCTCTATGAGTCGTGGCTGGTGAAGGTCAAGGGCTCGATCGATGAGCTCGAGGCGCTCAACTTCTCGCCACTCCCCGAGATGGAAGACCTGTCGATCATCACCGAAGGCACGGCGCTGGGCAGCGGCCATCGACTGATGGCTGATTACCACCGCCTCCGAGAGCTCATTGTTCAGGTTTGGCAGTACCACTTCGAGTTCCTCAACCTCGGCTACGCCGCGTACCTCGACTTCTTCGGGTTCTGCAAGGAAGCGTTCCCGTCGATCCCCGACCTCGGCATCGCCAAGATGGTTGCCGGCGTTGAAGTCGATCTGTTCCGCCCGAACGAAGAACTCAAGGTCCTCGCAAAGAAGGCCATTGACCTCGGTATCGCCGGGACATTCGATGACCCGCAGAACGTGAACCTCACCGGCGATGCAGGAGCCGAGTGGCAAGCAGCTTGGGACGACGTTGCTGACCCGTGGTTCAACTTCACCTCCGGCAATGGCTTCTACCACTTCGATGAGATCTGGCGGGAGCACCCCGAGGTGCCCTACGCCTTCATCAAGGACTACATCACCAAGATCGAGGCCGGCGACGACATCAGCCGTCCGATCGAGGCAATCCAAGCCGAGCGTGACCGCATCGTCGAGGAATATCGAGACCTGCTCGCGACCGATGAAGATCGTGAAGCATTCGACGGGAAGCTCGGGCTCGCCCGCACCGTGTTCCCCTACGTCGAGAACCACAACTTCTACATCGAGCACTGGACGATGTCGGTCATCTGGCGCAAAGTGCGCGAACTCGGTGCCACGTTGGCAAAGGACGGCCTGCTCGACGCCGACGACGACCTGCTCTACGTGCGGCCCGACGAGGTCGACTCCGTCTTGTGGGACTACTACTCGAGCTGGGCTGTCAACGCCCCCAGCATCTCTAAGCAACACTGGGCCCCGACCATCGAGCGTCGCCGCGCCATCCACGAGAAGCTCAAGGGCTGGCAGGCGCCAAAGGCACTCGGCGAGCCACCGGAAGTGATCACCGAGCCGTTCACCATCATGCTGTGGGGAATCACCACCGACTCGGTGAATACATGGCTCGGCAGTGACGACGATGTCGAAGGTGTCATCACCGGCATGGCTGCCTCGCCTGGAACTGTCGAGGGCCTTGCCCGCCTGGTCTTCAGTCCGGCTGACGTCGGCGAGATCGAAGACGGCGAGATCCTCGTCGCTCCGATCACCGCACCCAGCTGGGCACCGGTTTTCCCGAAGATCCAGGCCTGCGTCACCGACATCGGCGGAATGATGAGCCACGCCGCGATCGTGTGCCGCGAGTACAGCGTTCCAGCCGTCACCGGCACTGGTTTCGCCACGGACAGGATCAAGACCGGCGACCGAATTCGTGTTGACGGCTCGTCCGGCACCGTCACCATTCTCGACTGATGCGCTCGATCACCGCACCCACTCACTCGCACAACGGAGCGACTACCTCATGCTGACCCAAGAAGAGAACGAACAACTGACCCAGATCGGCCCGGGCACGCCCATGGGCGATGTGCTTCGCCACTATTGGTATCCGGTTGCATTCACCCGTGAGCTCGAGGAGTTCCCGGTCAAGCAGACTCGCTTGCTCGGCGAGGAGTGGGCGGTGTTCAAGACTGGCGATGGTGGTTACGGCATCGTTGATGAACGCTGCCCACACCGCGGCGCATCGCTGGTCTACGGCATTGTCGAGGACGATGGTTTGCGATGTGGTTACCACGGTTGGAAGTTCGACACCGAAGGCACGTGTGTTGAGATTCTGGCCGAGCCAGATTCTTCTCCGAAGTTTCGGGCCGGTTGTAGCGTCCGGTCGGGCCAGGCCCAGGAGCTCGGTGGTCTGGTGTGGGCCTACGTGGGCGACGGGCCAGCCCCAGAGCTTCCCCGGTACGAGGCGTACACGATGGAAGGGATCCGAGACATCGGCCATGCCGTCATTCCGTGCAGTTGGCTTCAGATCATGGAGAACGCCGTTGATCCGTACCACGTCGAGGCATTGCACGGGAACTACTTCGAGTTCATTGCCAAGCAACAGGGCACACCGATGCCGGAATCATTCGGCGGCAACAAGCACGAGAAGGTCGCCTTCGACCCATTCGAGCACGGCATCATCAAGCGTCGCCTACTCGTCGGGCAATCAGAAGACAGCGACGACTGGAAGATCGGGCACCCGTTGGTGTTCCCCTACAAGATGTGGGTCGGCGGCAACGGCGTCTTCCAGATGCAAATTCGAGTTCCTGTCGACGACACCCACACCCACGTGATGTTCTACACCGTTCACGCTCCCGAAGGCGCTCCGGCACCCGAGGGCAACCGCTGTGTCGACTACAACATCGAGTGGATGGGCGACGACGGTCGCTACATCGTCGACTACATCGAGGGTCAAGACATCATGGCCTGGGTCTCACAGGGCCCCGTCGCTGACCGAGTGAATGAGAAGGTCACCAAGAGCGACGTTGGCGTTCTCGCATGCCGACGGATGTTCAAAGAGGCAATTGACGCTGTCCAGAATGGCGATGATCCGATCGCCGTCGTGCGCGAACCGCACGACGCAATCAAACTCCCGCTCGAACGATCCAAGTTCGGGCGAGGCGCGCAATTCGCAACGGACTGGATCAACGACGGATCGATGCGTTACAGCCCAATTGCCGAGGAACTCAAGCAACTCCACCAGAACGCTGCTGCTGCTCGCGAAGAGTTGGCGGGGTCTTGATGGGTGTCGACCATGGACACTGGGCTGCGTACCTGCTCGCTGGGATCGACGAGCGCCGTGAGCTCCAGGCCATCACCAAGCAGCTGGATGACCTCACGGTCGATGATGCCTATGCAATCCAGGCCGCACTGCTCGAGCTGCAACTCGGTAGGGGTGATGTCCTGGCGGGAGCAAAGCTCGGGCTCACGTCGGTTGCGAAACAAGAACAAATGGGGGTGTCTGAACCCGTCTATGGATGGGTGCCGGCCTCGTCAGTTCTCGATGCAGCGAACCCCGTGCAACTCGGTGAGTTGATTCATCCGAGGTGTGAGCCTGAGTTGGTGTTCGTTCTCGCTGAGACCCTGTCCGGGCCGGGAGTGACGGCGAACGACGTGCTCGATGCCACCAAGAAGATCGTCGGTGGCATCGAAGTCATCGACTCTCGGTACGAAGCGTTTTCCTTCACTCTCACCGACGTCATCGCCGACAACACCTCGGCAGCTCGGGTCATGATCGGCGACGGTGGTGTCAAACCACGCGAGGTCGACCTGACAACCCTCGGGTGTGTGTTCGAGATCGACGGCCAGATCACTGGCAATGCCACCGGAGCAGCGCTACTCGGTGATCCAGCAGAGTGCGTGGCCATGCTCGCAAACCACCTGGGCAAGCACGGCCAGCAACTCGATGCAGGGTGGATCGTGATGGCTGGAGCAGCCACGGATGCCCGCCCACTCGTTGATGGAACGGTGGCAACGGCTCGGTACTCACACCTAGAAACGGTCACCCTGACCGCTGCGACGACGAAGGACTCCTGAGCATGCCACTCGTCAATGTCCAGATGGCCGCTGGTCGAACACCGGCCCAGAAGAAGGCCCTCATGGCAGCCATCACTGATGCCATGCATGACCACATCGGAGCACCGCGTGACGCCGTGCGGGTGTGGATCAATGAATTCCCCAACACCGACTTCATGGCCGGTGGTGAACTGCTCGCCGACAAGCAGGCTCGCCTTGCTGCGGAGTCCGCAGCCGAAGCGGCGGCTCGAGCCAACGATGCCTCGGCCCCGGTGCCCGGACAATGAGTGTCGACCCCGCACTCATCGAACAAGCAGCGAAGCAACTCCGCGACGCAACTGCATCGTCCACGGCCTGTTCGCCCCTTCGGGATCTTGTCGGCACCGGCACCGATGTCGATGCTGGCTACGCCATCCAACAGATCAACACCGACCTCGACATTGCTGCCGGTCGGCGCGTGAGTGGCCGCAAGATCGGCGTCACGTCCAAGGCTGTCCAGGAGCAGATCGGCGTCGACCAACCCGACTTCGGCACGCTGTTCGTCGATATGGAGTTCGGCGACGGCGTCGAACTTCCCGCAGATCGTTTGCTGCAACCTCGAGCAGAGGCCGAAGTCGCCCTTGTGCTCGAACACGATCTGGACAAGGGCGAGCATTCCTTCGCCGACATCATCCAAGCGACCGCCTTTGCGCTGCCATCGATCGAAATCGTTGATAGTCGCATCGCCGGGTGGGACATCCGCATCCTCGACACCATTGCTGACAACGCCAGTTGTGGCCTCTACGTGCTCGGTGGCCGTCCCGTACCACTCGGTGCCGTCGATCTGCACCGCATCCCGATGTCGATGACAATCGATGGAAGCGAAGTCTCGAACGGCGCAGGCTCGGCATGCCTCGGACACCCGCTCCACGCTGCCCGATGGTTGGCCGACACGATGTGCGCCCGGAACACGCCGCTGCTTGCTGGCGACGTCGTCATGACCGGTGCGCTCGGGCCAATGCAACCCATCGGTCCCGGCCAAACCATCACCGCATCCTTCGGCGACCTCGGCACGGTCACCACCCACGTTTCCACCAGCTGAACCACCCGACCTCAAACCTCCAAGCAATTCAAGGCGCTGTTCATCGAGCAGCCTGAAAGGCCCACAATGACGGCTACCGCCGCGATCGTTGGTTCCGGCAACATCGGAACCGACCTGATGTACAAGCTCCTACGCTCGGCCGATATCGAGCCCCGCTGGATGATCGGCGTCGATCCGGAGTCTGCTGGTCTCAAGCTGGCCCGAGAGCAGGGTCTCGAGGCGTCAGCTGACGGAGTTGATTGGCTCCTGGCCCAAGACGAACTCCCTGACATCGTGTTCGAGGCGACCTCTGCTTACGTCCACGTCCGCAACGCGCCTCGCTACAAAGAAGCGGGGATCCGAGCCATCGATCTCACCCCCGCGGCCCGCGGGCCGTACGTCATCCCGCCAGCGAACCTCGATGCCCACCTCGATGAGTGGAACGTCAACATGGTCACCTGTGGTGGCCAAGCCACGATCCCGATGGTGTATGCCGTCTCCCGCATTGTCGATGTCGACTATGCCGAGATCGTTGCCACTGTTGCGTCGAAGTCCGCGGGCCCTGGCACTCGCCAGAACATCGACGAGTTCACCCGCACCACATCGAACGCCGTGGAAGTCCTTGGTGGGGCGACCAAGGGCAAGGCGATCATCATCCTGAATCCCGCTGAGCCGCCGCTGCTGATGCGCGACACGATCTTCTGCTCGATTCCCGCCGATGCCGACACTGACGCCATCACCGAATCGATCCACCAGGTTGCTGCCGAGGTCCAGGCGTACGTTCCCGGCTACGCACTCACCGCTGACCCGCAGTTCGACCCGCCAGGGTCGGGCGAGACGACCGGGCGCGTAGGAATCTTCGTCGAGGTCGAAGGCGCTGGAGACTTCCTTCCTCCCTACGCAGGCAACCTCGACATCATGACCGCAGCGGCAACCCAAGTCGGCAACCGCATGGCCCAACACCACCACTCCGATCAGAAAGCACCAGCCTGATGGATCTCTCCGGAACACTCCCTCGCACCTTCTCCGACACGCTCGATGTCCGAGTCACCGACACCTGTCTGCGCGATGGCTCGCACGCCAAGCGTCACCAGTTCACCGAGAAAAACGTGCGCGACATCGTCGCAGCGGTCGACGACGCTGGCATGCCTGTCATCGAAGTGACCCACGGTGACGGCCTCGGTGGCTCGTCGTACAACTACGGCAAGTCGCTGGTTGACGAACGCATCCTCATGAAGGCGGCGGTCGACACAGCGACCAACGCCAAGATTGCTGCGCTGATGCTGCCAGGCCTCGGCACGAAGGATGACATCAAGGCCATCCGAGACATCGGCGTTTCGATCGTCCGGATCGCAACGCACTGCACCGAAGCTGACATCTCTGAGCAGCACTTCGCACTCGCCCGTGAGGTTGGCCTGGAAACCGGCGGCTTCTTGATGATGGCGCACACCATCTCGCCCGAGGCTCTTGCTGCCCAGGCCCGAATCATGGCCGATGCCGGCTGCCAGTGCGTGTACGTCGTCGACTCAGCAGGCGCAATGATCCTCGATGACGCCAGCGAGCGAGTCGCCGCTGTTGTTGCCGAGCTCGGTGATGATGCCCAAGTCGGGTTCCACGGTCATGAGAACCTGTCGCTCTCACTCGCCAACACGATCGCGGCCGTCCAGGCTGGCGCGGTGAAGATCTACGTGTACACCCGAACTTTTAGGGCCGGATCAGGAAACACGAGCTGCGAAGCCATCGCTGCTGTGACCGAGCGA
>CAYGQE010000069.1:0-27929 GCA_964351995.1 uncultured Acidimicrobiaceae bacterium
CGGCCCGGCCCAGACGACCATCCGTTGCCGAACCAGACGCTCGCTCGCACGACCCTTGCCCGTCACCACGATCACTCGTACGTCAGGATCGGCTTCGGCTTGCAGTAGACGCTCGAAGTACTCGACTTCCATGTTGCCGGTCATGCCATTCATCGAGTCAGGTCGATTGAACGACAGCACGGCCACACCACCGTCGACGTCGTAGGTGCACAACTCGTCTTTCATCGACTTCTCGTTCATAGCCGGACCGTAGTCCTCGAACCCCCGGCTCCCGGATTCGCCCGCTGAGCCATGTATGAGTTTCTACGAGATCGGCCTGCCAACGGCATGGACGAAGAAGGCGACGAGACCGCTCTTGCGGCGAAGCTGAGAAAGGCAACGGCCACGGCGGCGCCGATGGCAACATCGGTGACGAAGTGATGACCGGTGACAACCACCACGAAGCTGGTGAGTATGGGGTGCAACAATGCCACCGCCCTCGCCAAATGCCAGGACGAGAGGTGCCAGATGGCGTAGCCGGTGAGGACGGCCCAAGCGACATGCATGGATGGCATGGCCGCGAACTGGTTGGCGCTTTCGCTCCCAGCGATTGCGTACGGGTCCGGTCCGAACGCGGCGCCTGCGTCGACGAAGCCGGCCAGCATGCGGGGCGGCGCCATGGGGACGGCGAGGTGCACAATGAGCGCTACGGCGGTCGACCCAATGAGCGAGTTCCGCACAACAGGGAACACGGTCGCTCGGCTGCGCCAGAAGGCAACGACCATCACGGCCAACGTCAGCGGGAAGTGCAGCAGGTAATAGCTGTTCGCTGCGATGAACGCTTCCGGCCATGTGATGGCTGACTGAACCTGCGCTTCGACATCGAGCCCCAGAGTTGTTTCGATCTGGAGCAACTTGGACGCGTTCTCGAGCGCAGTGAGACGGGTGTCGCCGACGAGGTTTCGGACTGCGGCGTAGGCAAACCACAGCCCGGCCAAGACCGACAGTTGTGTCGGTGCGTCGAACAATCGTCGGGAGTTGGTGATTGCGGTCCGAGTGGGTGCAGTGATCGTGCAAGTCATGAGATGAAGTACCTGGTGAGCGGGCGACTGTCAGTACCTCAACCGTAGAAACTGCTGTTGTTTGGGTCGTCAGGCCAAAGCGTGATCGTGGCTCCACCGATCGGCGGAGATGAACGCCCGATGCGTCACCGAAAGACGGAGCAGTGCACACCGCGTGCGCAGGAACTCGTCACGGGTCGACGTGAAGACCTGCCTCGTTCGAGCCAGGCGTGACGATGCCGGCCTCGTAGGCCAGCACAACGGCCTGGACACGGTCCCTGACGCCAAGCTTGGTGAGGAGTCGACTGACATGGGTCTTGGCGGTCGCTTCACCCACGAACATCTCCGCTGCGATTTCACGGTTGCTCATGCCGCGGGCCAGCAATCGCAGCGCTTCGTGCTCGCGCTCGGTCAGATCGTCGGGGAGCGCTGCAGTGGCCTCGCCGGGCTCCGGACGCTTCGCGAACTCCTCGATCAGGCGCTTCGTGACCGCTGGGGCGAGCAGCGCGTTGCCCTCGGCAATCACCCTGATGGCAAAGGTCAGTTCTTCAGCTGGAGTGTCTTTGAGGAGGAACCCACTGGCGCCAGCTCGGACGGCGCCATAAACGTACTCGTCGAGGTCGAATGTGGTGAGTACGAGGACCTTGGTGTCGAGGGAGGCGTCGTCGGTGATGATCTGTGTTGCTTCGATGCCATCCATTTCGGGCATTCGGATGTCCATCAGGGCAACGTCGGGCCTGGTCCGCCGGCACAGCTCGAGACCAGCACGGCCGTCGGCGGCATCACCCACGACCTCGAAATCGGGTTGGGCGTCGAGAATCATCGTGAACGCGTCACGCATGAGGGCTTGGTCGTCGATGATGGCGAGGCGGATGCTCATGAGGTGGTCTCCGTATCCGCCGCGACGACGGCTGGTCGAGTCTTCGTTGGGTTGATGGGCAGTGATGCAGTCACTTCATAGCCGCCGCCGGATCGTGGCCCCGTCGTGAGTTGGCCGTCGTAGAGCTCGATGCGTTCTCGCATACCAATGAGCCCGTGGCCGCTACCAGTCTGGGTCAGGCCGGACGCTGCACCCCGGCCCGTGTCGCTGATCGTGATGTGGAGTTCCGAACCGCCATAGTGCAACGAGACCGAGGCTGTAGCTGCATCGCCACCGTGCTTCACGACGTTGGTAAGGGCCTCTTGCACCGTCCGGAACGCTGCGAGTTCGAGCCCAGGTGCGAGCGGTCGCCGATCGCCGCTGACGTTGAGTTCGGTCGGTGTCCCTGCATCGTTGCAGTGGGCGACGATCGTGCCCAGGTCGTCGAGCGACGGTTGGGGCGTCATCTGTCCGCTCTGGCCATGCAAGCCAGATGACTCGTCGTTGCGCAGCACGCCGAGCATGCGCCGCATATCAGCGAGAGCGTCGCGACCGGTGGTCTCCATGCTGTGCATCAGCCGAGCGGCGTCGTCAGGTCGGGTCGCCGTGATCTCTCGGGCAGCGGCGGCCTGGACCGTCATCAGGCTCATTCCGTGAGCAACGACATCATGCATCTCGCGGGCAATGCGCAGTCGTTCCTGCGTCACCGCACGCTCGGCCTCGGCCCTTCGGTCGGCTTCGGCCCGCTCCGCCCGCGCCTTGGTGTCGGCGAAGATTTCTTCCTTGTTCCGAATGACCATGCCGAGCAGCATCGTCGCCCCGATCGTCGTGGTCATGCCGAGGGCGCTGTCCCATCGAAACCCATCCACGCCATCCAGCACCGTGAAATAGGCGACGACAAACAGAATCGACCAACCGATTCCTAGCGAGATCCACGCCAATCTGCGGTTGCCCTCGTGCGCCGCAACTGCATAGATGCCTGCCAGACCGACCGCAGCCATGAACGATGCGTAGTCGCGGAGGTAGAAGACGCAGGACACGCCGACGACAAGTGTCAGAACCGTCACCGGAGCCGTTCGGCGCCAGGTCAGAGAGGCAGCGCCGATGAGGACGAGGGCAACGCCTGTCACGTCTGGTTCGCGTGGCTGGCCTACGGCCGGGTCGCTGAACAGCTCGGAAAGTGCGATCAGCGCCATCAGACCAGCGAAGAGCGCGTCCATCAACAACGGGCGCGACCGCAACCACTCCTGGGTACGGCGAGCGGCCGAGATCATTGTGAGGGCGGGGACGCTCATGGGGCGACAGTAGTTGTTTGGCTCGTTCGGAGCGTCCGGCATTCGTTGGTTCGTCGTTCCCCCAAAGGGATGAATTGCCGCATCGATGTCCCGCGATATCGGCTGGAACAAGCGGACCTGTGCCGATGCCGCGTCCGTCGAATCGGGGACGGTCGGCGTCCGCAGGCCCACCGTTGTCGTGAGCTCGAATCACGCTTTGGCCAGACGACGCAGTCAGGTCGATTTCTTACGTTGGAAGCACACGCCGGATCCACCTCCGGCACATCCAACCGACCACGAAGGAACTCACTCATGACTGCGACACTCGAACACCGCTCCACTACCACCGCAGCTGCTTCGGCCAGAGGCGCTACCAAGATCTATGGGCAAGGAGACACCGAAGTCATCGCCCTCAACTCCGTTGACGTCGACTTCATGCAGGGCCAGTTCACCGCCATCATGGGCCCATCCGGGTCGGGCAAGTCGACGCTCATGCACTGCATGGCCGGCCTCGATCGCCTCGACTCAGGCTCCGCCATCATCGGCGACACCGACATGGCCACGGCATCTGAACGTCAACTCACGATGCTGCGCCGAGATCGCCTCGGGTTCATCTTCCAAGCGTTCAACCTCATCCCGACGCTGACCGCGATCGAGAACATCACCCTCCCCATGGACCTGGCCGGGACCAAGCCAGACAAAGCATGGGTCGACAACGTCGTCACTACGGTCGGCCTCGCTGCCCGTTTGCGCCACCGACCGAACGAGTTGTCCGGTGGTCAGCAGCAACGAGTGGCGGTTGCCCGGGCGCTCGCCAGCCGCCCAGCGATGATCTTCGCCGACGAGCCAACCGGCAACCTCGACTCCACC
Organism: uncultured Acidimicrobiaceae bacterium; assembly: GCA_964351995.1. GTDB lineage: Bacteria > Actinomycetota > Acidimicrobiia > Acidimicrobiales > SZUA-35 > SZUA-35. Next base: position 4,044 of record CAYGQE010000069.1, read on the forward strand.
ACCGGCGCCGAGATCCTTGCCTTCATGCGCCACGCCGTCCGAGAACTCGGGCAGACCATCGTGATGGTCACCCACGATCCGGTCGCAGCGTCCTACGCCGACCGTGCCGTGTTCCTGGCCGACGGCCAAATCACCGACGACCTCGCCAACCCGACCCCCGACACCGTGCTGGATCACATGCTCCGGCTCGGCAACTAACCCGCTCGATTCGATTCGAAAGGAATCACTGTCATGTTGCGACTCACCCTCAAGAACCTCCGGGCCAACAAGGTCCGCTTCGCCCTCACAACCTTCGGCGTCATCCTCGCCGTCAGCTTCGTCGTCTCCGCCTTTGTCCTCGGCGACGGACTCCGCAGCAGCTTCGGCGACGTCTCAGAAGAAACCACCGCAGGTATCGATCTGCAAGCACGACCCAAGGCTGACTTCGGCGACCCTCCCCCGCTTTCGGTCGACCTCATGACGGTCGTCGCAAGCATCGACGGCGTCGCCGACATTGCCCCTGACATCGAGGCCGGGTGGGACGCTGTTCAGGTGCTCGACAGCGAAGGCCAGCCCTTCGTCACCAACGGACCACCACACATCGCTGAAGCATGGTCAGACAACGACGAACTCGGTGCCTACACCCTCATCGACGGAGCACCGCCAGGTGTTGGGGAGTTCGTGGTCGACATCGACGCGGCGGCCAAGCACGGCATCGTGATCGGCAACACCTACGACTTCACCACGCCGACCGGACGCCAGTCGCTCACGCTTTCTGGGACCTCATCGTTCGGTAGCGACAACGACACCCTCGGCGCGATTCTCATGCAGATGAACGCCGATCAGGCCGGCCCGCTCTTCGGTATCGACGGTGTCAACGCCATCAACATCCAGGTCGCGGACGGCGCTGACCCAGCCACCGTCCAAGCCGCCGTCGCTGCTGCGGTTCCCGATGCTGAAGTGATCGATCAAGAGACCGTGGCCAAAGAATCAAGCGAAGAGTTCACCGGCGAAATCAACATCGTCGGCAACATCCTTCTCGGCTTCGGCGGCGTCTCGCTCTTCGTGTCGATCTTCATCATCTACAACACCTTCGCCATCGTGCTTGGACAGCGCACGCAAGAGCTCGCATTGCTCCGCACGATCGGTGCCGACCCGAAACAGATCAAACGATCGGTTCTCGGCGAGGCGCTCGTCATCGGTGTGCTGGCCTCCGCCGGCGGCATCGCCGGCGGAGTCGGTGTGGCCAAGGGTCTCGAAGCCTTGGTCAACTCAGCCGGCGGCAGCCTGCCTGACTCACCGACGATCATTGCTACCCGCACCATCGTGGCGGCCGTCGTGATCGGCATCGGCGTGACCATGCTGGCCGCCGTCGGCCCAGCACGGCGGGCAGGAACCGTTCCCGCCATCCAGGCCCTCCGCGGCGGTGCAGATACCTCGGCACCCGGGAGCCGCACCCGCATCGTGTCGGGCCTCAGCTTGTTCGGTATCGGAATCGGCGCCGGCGCCCTTGGACTTGCCGGTTCCGGTGGCACGGCGGCAACGATCACGCTCATGGCGACCGGAGCAATCGGGATCTTCCTCTCGGTCACGCTGCTCAGCCCCATGGCTGTCGGTGTCATCACACGGGTGCTCGGCTGGCCGCTGACCAAGACCAGCGGAGTCGCTGGCCGGCTCGCCCAACAGAACGCCGCAAGGAATCCTCGTCGTACGGCGACCACAGCGGCGGCGCTGATGATCGGCCTCGCTCTCGTCTGCACCGCCCTCGTTGTTGGCCAGTCCATCAAGAACAGCGTCAGCACCACACTCGAAGGATCAGCAACGGCTGACTACTACGTCACCGACCAACTCGAAGACGTCAAACTCCCCCTCGGCCTACCCGCTCGACTCGCCGCCAACGACGTCTTCGATGCGGTCAGCGGGTTCCGATACGTCGAGACTCGCGTCAACGACGAAGTGACCACCAACGCCGCTGCAGACTTCGACCAGCTCGCACCATTGCTCAACGCTGACATCCGCGAGGGTGGCTACGACGCACACATCACCAACGCAGTCTTGGTCGCTTCGAAGCACGCCGAGGACTCCGGCCTCGGTGTCGGCGATGTGATCTCAACCGAGTTCGCCAACGGCGCCTTCGTCGATGCCACCATCACCGGCATCTTCCACGACGAGGCACTGATCACGTCGGACTTCTTGTTCGACGAATCCGTGTTCGATGCAGCCGGAGACCGGACCGGACACGAGTGGATCGCCGTCTCGATCGCCGACGGAGCCAGCCAGGCCGACATCGACGCAGCCATCGCCACCCTTTCGGCCGAACTCCCCGCAGCGGACATCGAAACCACCGAGGAGTTCCAGGATCGAGCGGCGGCGATGATCGACGAATTGCTCACGATCGTGAACGTCATGGTCGCCCTTGCGGTCGTCATCGCACTCATCGGCATCGCCAACACGTTGGCCCTGTCAGTGTTCGAACGCACTCGTGAGCTCGGCCTCGTTCGGGCCGTCGGCATGACCAAGCGTCAACTCCGCCGCATGGTCCGCTTCGAAGCCGCTCTGGTCGCCACCTTCGGAGCGGTCCTCGGCATCTCGGTCGGAATCCTGTTCGGCTGGGGCGTCGTCCAAGCACTACCCACGTCGTTCGCCTCCAGCTTCGACATCCCCTTCCGGTCCATCATCACGCTGGTGATCGTCGCCGCTGGCGCTGGCGTCCTCGCAGCCGTGCTCCCTGCTCGACGAGCCGGACGACTCAACGTGCTCGACGCCATCTCCCACTGAGGCACCGTTCGTTGGTGCGACCGAACACTCCTTCGGTCGCACCAACAGCGACTGGTGTCATGAGGAGCAGCCCACGAGCAAACGACCAACTGGCGGACCAATCAGCCGCCCGGCCCGCTGCTGCGTCGCCAGACGTCGGCTACTGGTAGATGGGCTGACGGGCGACAGAGAAAACAAGTCCGACAGCGGCCCTACTGTGGCACCAGGGCGAGCGGCGGAGACCATTTCCCCGCCGCCGATTGTCACCGGACACGAGGGCTCGGGTGTGGTGGAGGCAGTGGGTACTGAGGTCACCACGGTTGCGGTTGGAGACCACGTTGTGCTGACGATCGATTCGTGCGGAACGTGCAAGAACTGCAGGGGCGGTGAGCCTCCGTACTGCGATGAGTTCCTTGTTCGCAATCTTCTGGGTCGCAGTGCTGATGGATCGATCTCGATGACCGACGCCCAGGGCGATCCGATTGGTTCGCGTTGGTTCGGACAGTCATCGTTTGCGTCCCATGCGTTGTCGGAGGAGCGCAACACGGTCGTCGTCGACAAGTCGCTTCCCCTGGAACTTCTCGGGCCGCTTGGTTGCGGCATTCAAACTGGCGCTGGAAGCGTGCTGGTGGCGATGGGCGTCGAGGCTGGCTCTTCCATCGTGGTGTGGGGCTCGGGAGCCGTTGGTATGGCTGCGATCATGGCGGCGAAGGCCGCCGGGGCCACGACGATTGTGGCCGTCGACCTGCAACAGCATCGGCTCGACCTTGATCGAGAACTTGGCGCGACTCATACCGTTGTCGGAGGCTACGACGACCTCGTTCTGCGCATCGGCGAGATCTGCGAGGGTGGATCCGACTACGCGTTCGACACCACGGGTGCGCCCGCGGTGATGCAGTCAGCGCTTGCGGCACTTCGAATGGGAGGCGTGTTGGGATTGGTTGGCATTCAGACCGATCCCCTCGTCCTCCAAGGACTCGCGCCGTTGGGGAAGACGATCGTGAACATCCTCGAAGGTGGCGTCGATCCGAAAACGTTCATCCCGCGCATGATTGATCTGTGGCAGAACGGGCAGTTTCCGTTCGACCGGTTGATCGAAACGTTCCCGCTTTCAGAAATCAACGAAGCCGAGGCTTCGTCGTTGGCTGGCGGGGTCATCAAGCCCGTGCTCTTGCCGTAACGGATCCGGCCAGGTCAGTCGTTCCCGAGGACGTGGACAACGCAGACGGCACCCACACCAACCATGTGGGCAAGGCCGGTTCGTGCGCCAGCGTGTTGCCGTGCTCCGGCCTCGCCCCGCAGCTGTGTGGTGATCTCACAAATCTGGCCGACGCCGGTGGGGCCGATCGGGTGCCCCATCGACAAGAGGCCACCGGATGGGCTGACCGCGACACGTCCGCCAATGTCGAACTGGCCTTCGGCAAGCTGGGCGGCTGCTTGACCGACCGGGGCGAGACCGAGCGCTTCGATGTAGAGGAGCTCTTCAACGGTGAATGCGTCGTGGAGCTCGACGATGTCGAGATCGGCAGCCGTGATGCCTGCGTCAACGAGGGCGGCGTTGGCGGTCTCGGTGGTGAGGGCTGCGTCGAAGTTCTCGTCTTGGTAGACGGTTTCTGAGCGGGCGACCGATGACTTCACTCGGATCGCACGGCCATTGTCGAGCCCGAGACGTTCAATGGCTTCATCGGATGCGACGATCGCCACGGCGGCGCCTTCACCGATCGGGCAGCACTGGAGGCGGGTCAGCGGGCCGCTGATCTGTGGTGGTGCGAGGACCTCTTCGAGGGTGCGCACCTTTTGGCGTTGAGCGTTCGGGTTCAGAGCTCCGTTGCGGCTGTTCTTGACCGCGACCTGAGCGAACTGTTCGGCGGTGGCACCGTGCTCGTGGATGTAGCGATTCGCGAGCAATGCGAAGTGGGTGAAGGGCGCGACACGGCTGCCGCCGAGGTCTCGCAGGCCAGCGGCCTGTTGGGGCATACCGAACTTCAGCGGCTTGTCGACACCAACGGCTATCGCAACATCGACAAGGCCAGCGGCAACATCGATGCACGCTTGGCGGAACGCGCTCGAGCCTGACGCTGATGCGTTCTCGACCTGCACCATCGAGATGCCGGTGGCACCGAGATGGCGGTACATGAGCCGCGACATGCCCATCGCCGTCGTGGCTGTGCCGGTGTAGGCGGTCTCGACGTCAGACCACTGCAGTCCGGCATCGTCGAGCGCTTGGCGAATCGCGTGCACACCAAGTGCGGTGTAGGGCGTGTCGCTCGGGCGCTGGTACGGGTGGAGGCCGACGCCGACCACGCTGACCGGGCGAAGATCTCGCAAAGGGCGGCTCATGACGCCACCGCCGTTACTGAAGGACTGAGTGCGAACCGAGGCTCGACGATCGTGTCTCCCTCATCATCGGTGCGAGTCTGGACCCATTGCGCTTCGACTCGTTGGCCGATCGCATCGACATCACTCTCGCCGTCACCGATCGCCTCGAGCAGTGTGGCCCGAATGAGTGGGCCGTCATCGAGCTTCACCTCGGCCATGGTGAAGGGGGCCTCGATGTCTTTGCCCTGATGCAGGTGGACCGTCGCCACTGAATGCAACGTGCCGGCCGCTGCGATCGTGATGGCAGCGAGTCGATCGTCAAGGGCGCCGCACATTTCGCATCCAATCGTCATCGGCGGGAACGACACCGTCCCGCACGCCTCGCATCTGCTGGCGGCAAACCGTGGCGTGGGATCGTCCGGGTCGTAGAGCCCCGGTTGCGCTGCCTTTGTGTTTGCCACGATCGACCACCAATCACGTTGCCATCAGAGGGAACTTACTTGCTAAGCGTTCAGCAACTTACTAGGTTGACTACGTGGTTGTCCAGAGAACCGTTGTCCAAAACGAATCCGGCAGTCGACGGACTCAGATCGAGCGCCGGACAGCGGCCGAGGACGGACTACTCGATGCAGCAGCCGAACTGTTCGCAGAGCGCGGCGTGACCGAGACGTCCATGGCTCAGATCGGCGAGCGGGCCGGCTACAGCCGAGGGTTGGCCAACCACCACTTCGGGTCGAAGTCGACGTTGGTCGAGCGTCTCGCCCACCGAGTGCAAGCCGAGTTCGCCGATTCGCTCACCATCTCCGAAACGGACAACGCCCTCGATGCCGTTTTGCGAATCGTCGGCACCTACCTCAACGACAGTGAAGCGTTGTCGTCTGGACCGAGGGCGCTCTTCGTCATGTGGGGCGCCACCTTCCCAGCTCAGTCGTCAGTGGTTGGTATCGCCGAAGCCGACGAACGGACTCGGGCGACCCTTGCCATGTGGATCGAACGGGGACAGGTCGACGGATCAGTGAGTGGTGACGTGCAGCCAGTGGCCTTCTCAGCGGCGCTGATCGGCATGCTGCGCGGGGTGATCGCTCAGCACCTGACTGACCCCTCCGCTCTCGACCTCCCCGCCGTTCGAGCGGAGTGCCAACGCTTCGTGCTCGCCGGACTTAGCCCGGCAGGGGCGGACACGACAAAGACCAAACCCAACAAGAAACTCAACGAGGAGTCCTGATGTTGCCTGAAGCCGAAGACGGTTCTCTCGAATTCTGGGCGAGTGAAAAACCAGACGCCATCGCCATCGTCGACGGCGACGCGTCGTTGACGTACGGCGAGTGGAACGACCAAGCCAACCGAGTCGCTGACTCGCTGGCCAGCATGGGCCTCGAACCCGGGGACCGAATCGGGATGCGATTCCGTCTCGGCCTGCCGTGGTTCGTCATCCAGCGGGCACTGCAGAAGATCGGCGTCGTGCAGGTCGCAGTGAACTGGAAGCTGACACCCGAAGAGGCGATGTACATCGTCAACGACAGCGAAGCCACAGGCCTTGCCTGCGATGATGTCGACGTATCCGGATGGGCCAAGCAAGACCTTGGGCTGCTGATCACGGTCGGGCAGTCGCAGGCTGGTGCAGGGGTTTGCTTCGAGGACCTTCTCGCCAACGGCAACCCAGTCGAACGGTTCGGACCGCTCCGGCCAAACATGGTGCTTTACACCTCAGGTACAACGGGTCTTCCCAAAGGTGTGCCGCCGCTCGACCCGTCGACTGTGACCGATTTCGAACGGCTCATGGCCTACGGGGCGTCCGTCGGCGCGGTGCCTCCTCACCCCCACAATGCTGTGGTGTTGATGACCCTGCCGGTGCATCACGGGGCGGGGCCGGCTGCGGCGACCGCCGCCTGTGGCAAGGGTGGCACGGCGATCCTGCACGACCCGTACGACGCCGAAACGGTTTTGAGCCTGATCGACAAGCACAAGGTGCAGGTCTGGACCGGTGTCCCGACGATGCTGCTGCGGATCCAGGCGTTGCCGGCCGAGGTGGTCGACCGGTACGACCTGTCGTCGATCACTGCGCTCAACACCGGCGCTGCCCCGGTGCCGCAATCGTTGAAGGAATGGATCATCGAGCGGATGGGCCCCGACGTGCTGTGGGAGGGGTACGGGGCGAGCGAAGTTGGGATGATCAGCTATACCGCCCCCGAACACCAGCTGACCAAGCCAGGCAGCAGCGGCTTGCCGTTCGACGGTGTCGAAGTGGTCATCATCGATGAGCAGTGGAACCGCCTTGCCGTCGGTGAAACCGGCGAGATCGCCGTCAATACCCCTCTGGTGCTCAAGAAGTATCTGGGCGGGGCCGTGCTCGGTGACGACACGATCAAGGACGGTTTCTACCGCACCGGCGATGTCGGCCATCTCGACGAAGACGGCTTCTTGTTCATCACCGACCGCATCAAGGACATGATCGTGGCCGGGGGTGTCAACATCTACCCAGCCGAGATCGAGAAGGCCATCCTCGAACACCCCGATGTCGAAGATGCCTCGGTGATCGGCATTCCACAGAGCGATTTTGGTGAGCAAGCCCTTGCGTTCGTCGTGGTCAGACCCGGCCACGAGGTGACATCGGACGCCATTCTTGCCTTTCTCGACGGTCGTCTCGCTTCGTACAAGAAGCCCCGCCAGATCGAGTTCATCGATGCCCTCCCCGTGAGCCCAATGGGCAAAGTTCTCAAGACCGAGTTACGTGCCCCCTACTGGAAAGACCGCGACCGCAATGTCTGAGCCAACCATGTCTGAAAACACAACCAAACCACCGGAGAACATGCTCGACCTCGAAGGTCGTATCGCCCTCATCTCTGGAGCAGGGCAAGGTGTCGGGGCTGCGACCGCCCACTACCTCGCTGCGCAGGGCGCCAAGGTCGTGGTCAACGACTTCGTCGCCGATAGAGCGACGGAAGTTGCCACCCAGATCAACGACGACGGCGGCACCGCCATTGGCGTGCAAGGCGACGTCACCGACTTCGCCTCGGTGATCGCCATGGTCGATGTCGCGAACGAGACCTTCGGCGCCGTCGATGTGCTCGTGAACAACGCTGGGAACGCTGGAGCGAACCCGTCGGGCCTCACCGGCAAGCCATTCTGGGAGAAGGACCCCGCCGAGTGGGGACCGTTCCTCGACGTCAACCTCTATGGCGTGCTCCACTGCTGCCGAGCCGTCCTGCCCGGCATGATCGAGGCGGGCAACGGTGGTCGAATCATCACGGTGATCAGCGACGCCGGCCGTGTCGGCGAAGCCGGCCTCGAGGTCTACTCGGCAGCCAAGGCAGGGGCCGGCGGCTTGACCCGAGGGCTCGCCCGCACCGTGGGCCGCTACAACATCACGGCAAACAACGTTGCGATTGCCGCCACACGCACACCCGCTGTGCAGGCGATGACCGAGAACGAAGAGCTCGCCAAGCGCGTGCTCAAGAGCTACATCATCCGGCGCTTCGGCGAACCGAGTGACGTCGCCGGCATGGTCACCTTCCTCGCCTCGAACGCTTCCAGTTGGATCACCGGCCAGACCTACCCAGTGAACGGAGGCTTCAGTGTCAACCTCTGAGGTTCCAAATGCCGCGCCGAACGGCGAAGAAGCCATCATCCAGGAACGGATCGGCGATCACCTGCTGCTGATCCGCATCGACCGGCCACACCGGCGAAACGCCTTCGACGGCGCTACGGCGCGAGCGATGGAAGCGGCGATCGACGCCTACGAGGCAGACACCACCCTTCGGTGCGCCATCCTCGCAGGCTCACCCGAGGCCTTCTCTTCTGGCCAGGACCTCATCGCCGCCGCCTACGGCGACATGGGCACCGCTCCCAACCGGGGCGGCTTCGGCATCATGGCCAAGCCACCAACCAAGCCGATCATCGCTGCAGTCGAAGGCCACGCACTTGCCGGAGGCCTAGAACTCTGCCTGTCGTGTGATCTCATTGTCTCGTCCCGGACCGCCACCATGGGCATCCCCGAGGCGGCACGATCGCTCGTCGCCATCGGCGGCGGACTCTTCCGCCTGCCCAAACGCATCCCGTACCACCTGGCGATGGAACTCGCCCTCACCGGCAAGCCGTGGTCAGCCGAACGCATGGGCGAGCTGGGCTTGGTCAACAAGCTGACCGAGCCAGGTCAGGCCGTCGAGGGCGCCATCGAATTGGCGAACCAGATCCTCGAGGCCGGCCCTCTTGCGGTGCGAGCGAGCAAGCAGATCGTTCAACAGGCCTACGACTGGGACGATGCCGACGGTTGGAGCAAACAGATGGAGTTCGCGGCGCCGGTCATGAAGTCCGAGGATCTCAAAGAGGGCCTTGCTGCCTTCGCTGAGAAGCGGCCACCAGTTTGGAAGGGCATCTGATGACATTGGTGGTCGAGCCAACGCTGCGGTCAGAGCTGCTCGCAGGTCAGACCGCCATTGTCACCGGCGGCGCTCGAGGCATTGGCGGCGCCACCGCAACCACGCTCGCCGCCAACGGAGCCAAGGTCGTCATCGCCGAAGTCGACGCCGACAAAGCAGCCGAGACCGTCACCTCGATCAATGACGAATTCGGCGCTGACACGGCGAGTGCATTCATTGCCGACTTGGTTGCACCAAGCGCATGTGACGAACTCGTGGAGCACACGACCGGCACCTTCGGCAGCCTCGACATCGTGGTCAACAACGCTGGCTACGCATGGGGTGGCGGCATCCACGCCATGACAGACGACCAGTTCCAGGCAATGCTCGACATCCACCTCGTCGTTCCCTTCCGCTTGGCCCGAGCCTGCGCACCGATCTTCCGTGCGGCCGCTGGCGCCGACAAGAATGCAGGCGTTCTGCGCCACCGCAAGACCGTCATGGTCTCTTCGCTTGCCGGCCAATGGGGTCTGATGGGGGCGGGGAACTACGCAGCGGCCAAGTCCGGCATGCTCGGACTCATGCGCACCCTGGCTCAGGAGTGGGGTCAGTATCACGTGAACGTCAACGCCGTGGCCTTTGGTGTCATTCAGACCCGCTTCGGATTGCCGCAATCCGACAGCGAAGTCATCGAGACCGGCGGGCGCACCATCAAGGTCGGGATGCCCGAGAAACAAGCTATGCGTATGGGCGTTGAGATCAATCCGGATCACGTCCCGACTGACGAAGAGATCTACGCAGCCAAGCCGATGAAGATGATTCCGCTCGGCCGATCGGGGACGATTCGCGAAGCCGCTGACTCGATCTTTTACCTCTGCTCACCGCTCTCGGACTACACCACCGGCCAGGTCATCGCCGTCAACGGGGGTGCCCGCGGCGGGATGAGCTGAGCGACTTGCCCTGACGAGCGGCTCGAGGGTCGCTCTGATCGCGCCAGTTTGGGCCCACGGTCTCCAGCGCGTGCGGCCAGTGAGTCGGGCGTTCAGGAGTGACCTTGCAGCGGGTCCCGCTCGGTCATGGTTGGGTTCCGTCGCCGGCGTCCTCCACTTGTCCTCGTTGGTTGAGAAGCCAGCGAAGGCGGGGACCCGAGGCGATGTAGTGCAGGCTCAAGAGAGCGGCCATTGCGACGCCGACGGTTGCGGGGCCGTAGGCGAGAAATCCTGAGACGCCTCCGCCGAGTACGACGAGTTCGAGCGCCAACCGCCTGAATGTTCCGGGCGACCCGAGACAGGCTCGGATGAGATGTGCTGTGCGTGGCGTCTCTGGACGTTGGGTCCTGAGGCGCTGGCGGCGTCATGGCTTTCCAGGCTGGTGGGGTTCGGCTTGTGGATGGAGGAGTTGGGCGACCGTCTCTGGGACGTCAGGTGTAACCGTCGGGCGAAGGAAGCGTCCGAGGTCGATGCCGACGGCGATTGTCTTGTGGCGGCGGGCTCGGTCCCAGTAGAACCAGTTGCGTGGTCGCAGGGGCGAGATTCCGACCAACCGGGCGCGGCCGGACCAGAGCCCCATCTCAAAGGTTTCGACCCCGTGGATGTCGGCCCGGTTGATGTGGCGGTCGCGGCGGAGCGGCCCCCCGCCCTTGATGACGACGATGTCGTCATCGATTCTGATCGTTGCGTCTTCGTAGCGTGTCATCGGTGCTCCTCGTTGAGACTCATGTCGCGATGCTCCGATCGTAGAAACTGCGAGCCATCTGGTCGTCAGGCCAAAGCGTGATGCTGACTCCACCGATCGGTGGAGCTACCCGCTCGATCGATCACCCAGAGAGTGACAGCCAATCGCTACTGGGTCGGCACTGTGGTCGCCTGGGTGATCGTGGTTCGCTGCGTGCGGATCACGCAGCGAACCAGGCAGGTCGACCAACTCGCCTCACCGTGAAGGCCGGCACCTCGGCGCCGACGTTTGTGGTCGTTGCCGCTGTGGCCCGGACGGTGCGGCGGGCGGCTGCCTCGGCTTGGAGGCTTCGGGCCTGTTGTTGGTGAATGATCATTTGGTGTTGCGGGTGGAAGAGGTGCATGGCGTCGCTCTTTTCTGGATTCGGTCGGGGTGGTTGAAGTTCATTGTGAAGAACAGGGGCATCCCGGTCGTCCGCCAGATGTCTGATCGCGTGTCCCCCAATCGTCGAGTGCCGCTGCCGCCGGGCTCCGCCGAACTCGGCAACTACACCGATGACGAGACGGCGTTCATCGTCATGGTTGCCGTGCCCTCGGTCATCGCCGAAGGCTGGATGGGGCCCTGGCTCCTGTTCGGTGCCAGCAAGGATGTCAGCGAGGCGTCGCTTCGATGATGCGGTGGAGCGCCCGCAGGCGCTCGTGACTGTCGGCGTCCCCGCCGAGTCGATTGGTGACGTCACTCAGTATTGGCAGGAACAATTCGCCCGCATAGCGGTGTGCTTCCCGGCCGGCGGCGGTCAGCTCGATTCGGTGGGAGCGGCCGTCGCTCGGATTGGTGACTCGTTTCGCGTGGCCTCGCTTCTCGAACCGTTTCACATAGCTCGAGACCGTCGTGCTCGGCGCAGCCATCCACCGGGCGAGCTCGGTCGGCGTTGTCGGATTGGGCGACGCAAGTACGGAGTAGACGGCAAACTCGTCGGCGTCCAGGCCCGATGGCTTCAGCGCCTCGTCGATCAGTGCGTTGGTCGCTCGGGACAGCAACCAGAGGTCGAAGAGCACGTTGCCGAGGCCACGGTCGAGTTCGTCGGACATCGCGTCAAACTAGTGACGAGGCGCCCGCGACGCCCTCGACCGATCGGAGCCGAGCACGTGCATGCGAACCCTGCGAGCCACAAGTACGCCGGAGGCGACGAGCAATGCCACCCCAGCAAGCCAGAAACTCGATGTCTTGGCTGCGGACGCGAACCCAAGCAAGCTGTTGGAGCTGACGGAGTCTGGGAACGCAGTGAGCGCACGCCAGGCAAGGACATTCTCGACGTAGTCGAAGCCGGCTCCGAGGATCGGCAGCGCCGCAAGCCAGGCGGCCCTGGGGCGGTCAGCAAACGCCCGCGATGCCACGATGACCAGCGCTGAGGCGAAGAAGAGCCCGAACACCGCCGGATAGAAGAGATCGGCGATCTGCAGATTGCGGTACGCATCTCGACCTGACTCGCCGCAGTCACGCAGGAACTGGCTGACGTCGTCGCTGCCTGAGTAGAAGCGAACATCGAGCGCCGGCACGCCACACGCCTCTTCGACCGTGGGCAAGGAAAACGGAGCCGATGACGCGAACAGTAGAGCAGCGAAAGGGAAGAAGAGGGCAGCAGCCAAAGCAAGAGTCCGCCACGATCCCAACCGAGACGCGGCCCTCGCTGCCTCGTGCCCAGGATCGTTCGGGCTGCGGTCCCTTGGGTTCTGTGTCTGGCGTTCGCTCATGGTCTTCATCGGACTCTCCCTGGATCAGTGTTCGGAACATTACTGCGATATCGCACTATCTAATACGATATCGCAGCACGTGTCAACCATCCGGCATCGATCCGAGGTTGAGCCGGACGTTGTTCCGGGCGGGCAATCGCTCTCGTCCTCCGGCCCAACTGAGCCAAGGTCAACGAACTTCCGGGGCTCGGCTGAGAAGGCAGCGAGCCACACCTCGAGGTCGGTGTCCCTCACTCACCGGAATGACACCGGATACCACCTCTGCGCCTACTTTCGGGTGACGACGACCGGAACCTGATTGCCAACACTGGCGCCATGGAAACAATTGCGAAGACCACCAACAACCATCATCCGAATACGACCAACTCAGACGTGGTCCGCCGATTCATCGAAGAGATCCTCAATCGAGGCCGATTCGAGCTCATCGCAGACCTGATTCACCCCGACTACCGCTACTACGGCCCTGACGGCACCCAGCTGGTCGGCCGCGACGCCTTGGCCGACCTGCTCCGAGGCTTCCGGACAGGGTTCTCCGACCTCGAAGCGCACGTTGCGACCTCAATCGCCGACGGCGATGTGGTAGCGATGACCGTGACGCTCACGGGCACTCATGATGGCGACTTCGACGGCATCCCGCCCACCGGTGCTCAACTCGGCTTGCCGGTTGCGATCTTCACGAAGCTGGTCGGCGGCCAGATCATTGAGGACCGTGAGTACTACGACACTGCGACGATGCTCAGCCAGCTGGGCCTCGCTCTCGACGCTGACCTCGCGTGATCAGGATCCCCGGGAGAGTCGACCGGGAGCAAGACCGATGTCCGGTGAAGCGGTAGTACTGACGACCTCGTGCCTTCTGTGCTTGGCCAGCCGGTCAGTGAAGCAGTTCGAGCGCGCGGGCGCGGTCAACCGCAGCGGTCCGATTCGTAGCACCAAGCTTCTCGAGAATGTGTGTGACGTGTTTCTTCACGGTGTTGAGCGACACATAGAGCTCGTCGGCGATCTCCCGATTGGAATGGCCAACTGCGAGTTTGCTGAGGACTTCGAGTTCACGCTCGGTCAAGGGAACGACCAGCGGCTGACGGACTTGGCCTGGGCGAGCACCGTTCCGAGCGGTGCCTCCAAGGTCTCGAATCAGCAGCGCCACGTGGTCAAGAACGGCTCGATGTTCCTCGGTGGTTGGCAGCGCTGCAACGACCGTGCCGAGCAGTGAGATCATCGGCGGGCCTTCGTCGACGAAGACACGAACATGTCGTTGCGGTGCAGCGAGCGTCACGGCTCGACGAAGCGCTGAGCTGGCGTTGTCTGGGTCGTCGGCGGCCAGGGCGAGGGCCCGAAGTACTTCGATCTCGATGACAATCCCGGTCCGGCCGTCTTGCGTTGCAGCAGACAAGAGTCGATCGAGGAGGGGAAGGACCTGGGCGCCCTGGGATCGGTGAATCATGAGCCGGGCGAGAAGCAGTTGGGCAGGCTCGACGGCATAGCGCGGCTCATCGCTCGCGGTGACGCCGCGGTGTTTGATCCATCGCTCTGCTGGCCGTTCGTCGCCGGCGGCGAGGAGTAGCTGTGCCCGCTGGACGGGAACAGGGTTGAGCAGGTCGACGACGTCGGGATCTGGGCCGGCTTCGACCGCCTCGTCCATTGCCTCCACGGCTCCGTTGTGATCTCCCGTCGCTCGGCGGAGCCACGCCAGCGTGGCAAGCCCGTTGGACAGCGGCTGAGTGAAGACGAACTGGCGACCCTGCACGATTCCTGTCTCGAGCAGTCGTTGCGCTGTATCGAGGTCGCCACGCTGGTAGGCGATTTCGGCGAGACCCACGTGGGGAACTGCGGACGCTGGCAGCAGCGAGCCTGTGCCAGTGGTCGACATTGAAAGCGCACGCTCGTAGGTCGCCACAGCACGATCGAGGTCCCCTCGCGAGCGCTGAACTTGTCCGAGCCGATGGCTCGTGAGTGCGCCCCGACCCGGATCTCCAAGTGCTTGCCAACCGTCGACGTTTGCGATGAGCGACAGTTCAGCCTCCTCCACGGCGCCGCGTAACCACGGGCCGACACCCAGATACCACTGTGCGATCAGGCCGATCGTTGAATCGTTGTCGACCGGTCCGGCGAGTGTCTCGCTCGCCACGTCTGATACCGCATCAACCTCTCCTCTGAGGTGTGCGACGAACGCTTCGATGAGCGCTGTCATCTGGTCGAGCTGCGCCAGCGGGCTCACCATCCGATCGACCGATGGTTCGAAGGACGAAGACGGTTCCGCCGCAGTCGTTGCAGCGGCATCGATCAAGCTGTCGGCTTTGGCCAAACGTCCTTCGTAGGCCGCAGTCCTTGCTTGGGCGAGTAAGAGTCGGCGACTCTCTCGGGTCGGCAGAGACGCCAGGTGCCGCCGAAGCGTCGCTCCTTCTCGCCGGAACAAGAACTCATCGGAGTGCGTTTCGATCAGTCGCACGGCCTGATCCACGTCACCTGCGGCGATCGCATGCTCGATGGCCTGGTCGATGAATCCGTTTTGCTCGTACCAGCCTGCGGCTCGCCGATGCACCTCGGGAACGCGTTCTGGGAAGCGCTGATGGAGCCGGAGCCGGAGCAGCTCAGCGAAGAGGTGGTGATAGCGCCACCAGCGGCGATCATCGTCGAGCGGCACGAGGAATAGATTCGTCCGCTCGCAAGCCTCCAGCATTGCTTGCCCGTCGGTGCCGCCGGTGGCTGCATCACACAGCGGGCCCGAGAGCCGCGAGAGCACCGAAGTCGACAGCAAGAAGTCGGCCACAGGAGCCGGTTGCCGATCGAGCACCTCCTCAGCGAGGTAGTCGAGCACGAACCGGTGGCTGCCGGAGAAGGTCGCAAGGAACGTTGGGACGTCATCACGCCCTTGCAGCGAGAGTGCTGCGAGCTGAAGGCCGACTGCCCATCCCTCGGTGCGTTCTGTGAGAGTCGAGATTGCCTCTTCTGGTAGCTGCTCGGTGGTTGCTTCGTTGAGGAAGTCGGTCGCCTCATCTGGGTTGAACCGCAGTTCGGCTTCGCGGATCTCGGTCAGCTCACCACGGGCTCGACGGCGCGCCAGCGACAGCGGAGGGTCGACCCTGGTGATCACGACGACACGTAGCTGCTCAGGGGCACGTTCGAGAAGCAACTCGACACCGGCGTGAACGTCGCCGTGTTCGATGATGTGGTAGTCATCGAGCACCAGCACGACATCATCGAATCCGTCGTCGATTCCGTTCAGGACGGCGGTAGCGATCTGGTCGAGCGACGGGTCACCCGACCGTCGGATCAACTGGTCGACGTCGGCGCCGATCGACGACGATTCGTCACTCCCTGATCGTTCGAGCGACGAAGTGATGTGACGCCAAAACCTGATCGGGTCGTTGTCGCGAGCGTCAAGCGAGAGCCACGCAACCTCATATCCGACGCGATCGCACCAGTCAGAGACGAGAACGGACTTTCCGCATCCCGCAGGAGCGGACACCACTGCGACAGCTCCGGGGCCTACGCCGTCAAGGCGTTCGGTGAGCCGTGGTCGCGAAACGAACGACTGCGGGCGACGCGGGACGTGGAACTTTGTCGACAGCACCGTCCCGTCCTCAAAACCGGACCCGACGCGATCGTTGTCAGCGTGAAAGTCGTTGGACTCTGCCATGAGTACGCCCAAGCCTCTCGCTCAGATGGATTGCGGGGTATGAAGTAGCGCCGCTGGGGCACAGCGACGTCTGTCTCATGGTCGGACAGGTGCGCCGCGCCCCGCAACCCCTGCGACCTTCAGCGTTGCTGACATCGACCTATCAGGCTGGCTGATGCGGTTGCACCACGCCCACTTCGTAGGCCAACACGACCGCCTGAACGCGATCGCGGACGCCAAGCTTTCTGAACACTCGCCCAACATGAGTCTTGACGGTTGCTTCACCGATGAAGAGAGCGTCGGCCATCTCGCGATTGTTGAGGCCGACAGCGAGCGCACGGAACACTTCGAACTCCCGATCGGTGAGATCGCCGAAGCTGCCGGGAGCTGCTGCCGTCATCCCCGACGGTCCGGGAGGGTTGATTTCGCTGAGACCTCGAGCATCAGTCGGCATCGGCTGCAACGATCGACGCAACGGTGGTGAGGGCAAAGGCCGCCAGGTTGCCCACGGTTCGCAGATAGTGCCAGCGGTTCCACGGTGTCTCGTAGCTGCTCCGTCGACTGGCGATGGAGCTGTCGGTTGACGTGGCGAGTTCGAACGTGTCGAGAGCGTCGTTGAGTGGCACGTTGCCACCGATCGTCACGCCGAGCACGCCGACGACGTAGGTCCCAGCGGCGCCGATCAGGATCCAGCCTCGTCGGCTGTCTCCGGCTCGGAACTGGGTGTAGGCAGCGGCACCGATCAGAAGCGGTATCCCCATGAAGGGGATGATGAAGCCGGGGTTGATGATTGCACGGTTGATGTGTTGCATCGTGTCGACGTACTGGAGGTCGGTCACCCGCCGGGTGCCGGGGATGACCGAAACGGTCCACCCGTACCAGAGGCCGGACATGAGGCCGGTTGCGACGATGCTGGAGCCGAGGAGTGTGTCGGTGAGGTTCATGGCGTTCTTTCTTTCGTGGTGAAGCGAAGGCTGATAGGTGAGTGATGCGGTCAGTCGAACAAAGGGAAGAGGCCCGCCCGATAGGTCACCGCCAGGACGAGCATCAGGGCAGCGATGATCAGAGAAAGCCAGTGCTGCGTGATGACGTGACGGGCCCATCGGAGGGAACGGATCGAGGGTTCGGGTCTTGGGTTCTCCCTCGACGGGCACGGGGGTGTCACGCGACCGGCGCCGGAGTCCAGGCTCCTGCGGCTGCGGCATCGCGGGCGAAGGCTGCGAGATCGCGAGCGGGGCGACCCAAGGCTCGCTGAACGCCGTCGGTGACATAGGCGTTGTTTCCGAAGACCTCACCAAAGAGGTAGGTGAGGAAGGTGACGAGTTCTGGTGGCACGCCGTGTTCGGCAGCTCCGGCTGCGTATTCCTCGATCGAGATCGGCACGTACTGCATGGGCTGACCGGTGGCGGCGCTCAGCTCGGCGGCAACATCATCCAGCGAATAGATGCGAGGGCTCGTCAATTCATAGATCTCACCGTCGTGGCCGTCTTCGGTGAGGGCAGCGACCGCGACATCGGCGATGTCGTCGGCGTCGACGAAGGGTTCCCGGCCGTCACCGCCCGGAAGCACCAGCTGACCACTCATCACCGAGGCATGCATGAAGTCTTCACTGAAGTTCTGCATGAACCAGGCACACCGCACGACAGTGACGCCAGCGCTGGTGCTCAGCAGTTCTTGTTCTGCTCGCTGAGCTTCGACTTCGCCCCGCCCCGAAAGCAGCACCAGCTTCTGCACGCCGCTCTCGATCGCGATGTCAGCGAATGCTCGCACGGTCTCGGGAGCGCCGGGAGCAGCCAGGTCAGGGTGGTAGGCGATGTAGACGGCGTCCATTCCGTCGACAATTGGCCCCCACGTTGTGTCGTCGTTCCAGTCGAACCGGGGCTCGCTTTGGCGAGAACCTTCTCTGACTGCAAGGCCGCGATCGCGGAGCCGGCTGACAACGCGACGACCGGTCTTGCCGGTGGCGCCAAGGACAAGGGTTTGCTGATTGGTGTGCATGGTGTTCTCCTCATGTTGGTGATCGACACGGTTGACGGAGACGATCTCGATGCCCAGATCTCGAAGCTGAGCAATGACGCCATGAAGCGCCGACTGATCTTGGATCGGGCCCGTGAGACGGGTCCGCCCCTCAGCCAGGCGCTCGGTTTCCATGCCCTGGAACCATTCCGACCACGCTGGGGCGATGTCGGTTCCGACGTCGATCTGATATCTCAAGGTCTTCTCCTCGTGCCGTTTTGGATGGACGTATCGTCCTGCCCGAGGCGAGATCAGTCGTCACCCGAAGGTGCCATTCGAGGTGGTACTCGTGAGTGGTACCGACGCGTGCCTCTCAGACCCGACGGGCTACCCGCGGCCGAGCTCCACGCTTTGGGGCGCCCCAGGCTGCCAACACGATGACAACAGCGACCATGGCGTCCACCCAGTAGTGGTTGGCGGTGACGACAACGACGGCAAGTGTCACGAACGGGTGCAGAAGAGCGAGCCATCTCGCCTTGGTCCTGCCCGTCGCCATCACACCGAGGGCAACAAGGAGCGCCCAACCAACGTGAAGAGATGGCATGGCGGCCAGCTGGTTCGCCCCACTTGAGATGCCGAGCTCATAGGGATCAGGGCCGAGCAGCGCGGCCGTGTCGACGAACCCAGCCATCATGCGCGGCGGCTTCAGCGGATAGATCACGTGAATGACCAGTCCAGTGCCCGTCGTAGCAATCAGCGCATTTCGGATCCGCTGAAAGACCGCACGGTGGCGCAACCACGCCCACGCCAGGAAGCCGATCGTCACCGGGAAGTGAACCCCGATGTAGTAGACGTTGGCGCTTCGCAGGAGCCAGTGTTGATCGAGCAGGGCTCGCTGCACGGCTGCTTCGCTCGGGAGGCCGAGCGATCGTTGAAGCTCGAGAATCGCCACGGCGTTCCGCGTCGCGGAGGCGAGATCGCCGGCCGTGATGCCACGAACGACGGCGTAGGCCGCCCACAAGACGGCGAAGGCGGCAACGTTGCGACCAAGATCGGCGAAACGTTGGTCGGGTCGCCGCTGCTCAGACCGGTGTGTTGAAATCGTTGTTGTCATTACTTGTGTTCCCTTCTGCACCCACTTTCGATCGAAGCTCTCGGGTTGTCCTCACCCGTTGGTGTGATCTCACCCAGGTGAACCGGACAAGAAGTTGCGACGGCTCGTTCGAGAACACGGGCGTTTGGTCGCGGCAACGCGCTCATCCCGACCAACGGTCCAGCGATCATTACTGCACCGGTCGAAGTCGCCGACACAAAGACGGCGGCTGGCAGCTGACTGCTCAAGGCACGGCCGAGCAGTTGCTACGACCAGGAGTCTGGTCGGGCTGCGGTGGAGTTGGTGAGCACACCTCGCTCGTACGCCTCGGCAACGGCCGCCGCGCGGTCGGAGACGCCCAGCTTGTCGTAGATGTGCAGCAGATGGGTCTTCACGGTGGCTTGGCTGATGTGGAGGTGCGCAGCGATCCCAGCATTGGTGTTACCGCTGGCAACGCCCCGAAGGACTTCGATTTCTCGTAGCGACAAGGCACCGGCCCCGGGGTCGCGGATGCGTTCGACGAGTCGCTTCGCTACCGGCGGGGCGAGCACCGTCTCGCCCGCGGCGGCGCGGCGCACAGCGTCGATCAAGTCCTCCGAGGGTGCGTCTTTGAGTAGATACCCGGTGGCACCGGCCTCGATCGCGCGGACGATCGCCTCATCGGTGTCGTAGGTGGTGAGGACGACGATCGCGGCGTCAGGCCACTCAGCCAGGATGGCTTCGATCGCGCCGACACCATCGAGTTCGGGCATCCGCAGATCCATCAGCACCGCCGATGGCCGAAGCGCAAGCGCCGCTTCGGCAGCCTCGTTGCCGTTGGATGCTTCTGCCACGATCTCCATGTCGGGCTCGGCGGCCAGCAGTGCGACGATGCCGCCGCGGACGATGGGATGGTCATCGGCGACGACGAGCGTGATGGTCATGGCTGCCTCGCTGGAAGCTGGAGGGAAACGGCGGTGCCCCCGTCGTGCCCGACTTCGATCTCGAGTCCACCACCGAGGGTTTCGGCACGCTGCCGGAGAGCTGCGAGGCCTTGTCCCCCGGTGAGACTCCCCCGGTCGGCGACCCCGTTGGAAGTCAGGCCGATGCCGTCATCAACCACGTCGAGCAGCACGTCCGAGCCGACGTAGCTGAGCGTCATGTGCACCGTCGATGCCCGAGCGTGGGTGCGGACATTGAGAAGTGCCTCCTCTGCTGCACGCAACAGTGCCGTCTCGGTGTCATTCCCGAGTTCGACAGGAACGCCCTCGACAGCGAGCGTTGCGACGATGTCGTCTCCGAGGGTTTCGAGCTGGCGCCGAAGAGCATCGATGAGGCTGGTCTGGTCGAGTTCGGGCGGTCCCATCGCCGCCACCAACCTGCGAGCAGCACCGAGGTGCTCCTGCGCCGTGTTCTCGATCTTGGCAAGGCCAGCATTCCAGTCCTCGTTGCGTTGCGTGGCCCGGCTGAGCAGGACAATCGATGTGAAGCCCTGCGCAAGAGTGTCGTGCACTTCACCAGCGAACCGCGCCCGTTCGGCGAGCGTGGCGCGGTCGCGTTCGGACGCAGCGAGCTCATCCCTGGTCTCCTCGAGCTGCGAGATCAGTGCGGCCTGTTCTTCGTTCTCGTCACCGACCCGGTAGATGACGATCGAGATGATCGACCCCACCGCGAACGCAGTAAACGGGGACATGAGCGTCCACCGCGGGCTATCGGCTGCGATCTCGGCCGCGAGCCAAACACCACTCACGACCGCAGCGAGGACGATGCCGACATCCCTCCCCTTGGTGAAACACATCGACAGCAGAGCGAAGGAAAACACCGACCATCGGTCGTCGTGGAACATCAGCGCAGCCCACCCGCCAATCGCGACAGCGGCACCGACGTACACGGTGGATTGTGGCCAGGTCCGCAGGCGCTCGCTCAGCGCAAACACCACCGCCAACAGCACCGCGACAGCCAAGGCTATCCAGCCAGACGTGGCCGGGTCAGTGAGCGGAGGGGTCGTGGTCAGCGCAAGCCCAACAGCCCAGGACGCGACGGCGACGCCGATCCACACTTTGGTAAGCGTCGACAGCGGCGACTGATAACCCACAGGCGCTGCACCACGAAGTGTCTCGCTCATCTCACCAGACGCTAGTGGGCGTCGACGCTTCGGCTCAGGCCTCAACGAGTTCATCGCTTCGACCTCCACGCGGCACTGGAGCGTGGCGCGTCGAGCGGTTCCGCAGCTCGGTCTGCACGATCGATGCAGCCCGGACGGCGGAGACGATCGCGAGGACGAAGGTCATCGAGCTCGTCGTCGTGGCGAAGTCGGCCGCATCCCACGGCGAGGCCGCACCATCGACCAGCCCGATGGGGATCGAGGTCCCGAGCCACGGGGACAGATGGAACCCGACGGCACCGGCCATCAACGCCACCGCACCGGCAGCGCCGAGCAGACGGGTCGGGCGATACAGGATCGCCGCGCCGGCAAGGATCTCGGCAACACCCGTCAGGTTGTTGACGAACGGGTAGAAGAGATCGATGCCAGACTTGAACTCGATGTACTGAAAGACATGCCCGGTCGTGAACTTGGCGATCCCCGCAGAGATCAGGAACAAGCCGAGGGCGATGGTGAGCAGGCGGTTGAGGATGGTCATGGCGGATCTCCGAACGTGATGAATGGGCACCACCCATCGTGAAGAAGTCGCATCGTGCACACATCGACCAGTCGGTTGCATCTGCGATCAACCGATCGGCTTCCGCTCGAAGGCTCCCGCTGCACCCGGAACCAGCCAGTCGGTCGATGTGCTCGGACCAGCCGCTCCTCAATCTGGATCCATGGCCATTCACACCGAGTTCGCTCACGCGACACACACTCCACAAGAGCGCACCACAAGTCCTACCGACCCGCCTCCGAGCGACACCACCCAGCACAGACTCCGCCGAGCTCTTCACCGCGCTCGCTGGCACTACTCGACTCGCAACCGCACATCGCCGCCGCTGAACGCATGGGGTAGTCCCGACGTTGGCTACTGGTAGAGAGGCTCAGTGGAGTCCGGCCCAGATTGACGATTCCGGCCACCGTCGTCGTTCGGCGCGAAACTGTCGGATTCAGACCGAGCTCGACGTTGCGGGCCAGGGGCGGTCAGGCGGAGAAGCGCTGGCGGTACTCGGTGGGACTCACGCCGACGAGTCGTTTGAAGGACCGAAGGAAGGTCTCGGGACTGGTGAACCCGCACCTGCGTGCGATGTTCGAGAGGCCCTCCGATGTGGACTCGAGGAGTCTCCGGCCGGCGTCGATGCGGCATTGCTCGACGAACTTGCCGGGACTGGTGCCGACCTCTTTCGAGAACAGACGCTGGAAGCTGCGTTCGCTCATCGCGACTCGGCCAGCCAACGCCGCTACCGACAGATCCGCGCCCGGATTGTCGACAATGTGGGCGCAGACGTCCTCGATCGTCGGGTGCGTCGAAGACTGGGCAGCCAGTTGGGCGCTGAACTGCTGTTGCCCCCCGGAGCGTTTGACGTAGACGACCATGTTGCGTGCAGCATCCGCCGCGATCTCGGCGCCGTGGTGAGTGCGGAGCAGTTGGAGCGCCAGGTCGATCCCGGCAGTGACCCCCGCTGAGCTCCAGACGCCGTCGTGCACGTAGATGGAGTCGGGCGCCACCTCGACGTCGGGGTGCGCCTCGGCAAGTTTCGCAGCGCTGGCCCAGTGGGTCGTTGCGCGCCGTCCGTCGAGCAGTCCCGTCTCAGCCAGCAGAAGCGCTCCACTACAGATGGATCCGACCTCTTCGCTTCGACCGGCCAGATCGGCGATGTCGGCGACAAACTGCGCGTCGCTCGCGGCGGCTCCAACCGCCTCGCCCCCGG
This sequence comes from uncultured Acidimicrobiaceae bacterium, assembly GCA_964351995.1. GTDB lineage: Bacteria > Actinomycetota > Acidimicrobiia > Acidimicrobiales > SZUA-35 > SZUA-35. The sequence goes on from CAYGQE010000069.1 coordinate 27,387, forward strand.
CGATCAGCAGGACATCGGGCCGTAGCCGGGGGTCTGACACCGAGACGTCGGCGTGGATCATCGGACCTGCTGCAGTGCGAATCGGGCCAGGCACGTGGCCGGCAACGTGCACCGTGTATGGAGCCTGATCCGCCCCGGCGATCTCGGCCAGGTAGTTGGCGAAGTAGAAGACATCAGCTGGCCCGAAGACATCGAGACCCTGCACATCTTCGAAAGCAACGATGACCACGGAGCGATGACGCATCCATCCATCGTTGACCCGAGGTCGGTAGGCGTCAAGGTCGGCCCGTTGACGATTCCTGCCAATCCTGCGGGCACCGGAATGCTGGCAGAAATCGTCAATGGTTGGCCCTGGTGACCAGCTGGGTGACCTGCTCATGATCGAAACATGCACCAACAGCTCACCTCCGATCCCGGCGCAACAACCCACCCAGCCACCCCAGCCCGAGCACCGCCGCGATGAAGACGACGATGCGGGCAGGGGAGGCGGCTGGGGTGGCTCGGCCCGCTCGTCGACCACACTGCGGGGCACGGGTTGGGCGA
>CAYGQE010000070.1:0-27925 GCA_964351995.1 uncultured Acidimicrobiaceae bacterium
ACACCGAGCATGGGAACGGCATCCACAGTCACGCTGACGGTCTCATTCACATTCATCCCTCGAGTACGGCAGCAGCGGGACCCAATGCGACGTTGGGTGAGTTCCTAGAGACGGCCGGCGCAACCCTGACTGACGACGAGTACCTGCCCGGAAGGGGAGAGCTTCCGACGGTTCTGACTGAAGCCGAAGGCTGTGGTGGTGAACCTTCTGAGCTCGTCCTAGGTGTCTGGTCGAGCGACGACCTGACCGCCGAGCCTGAAGTGGTGCGGACGGGTCTTGCTGACTATCGGTTCGAAACCGACGGCCAGATCTTCACGCTTGCTCTGGTGCCTGAAGGGGAACCGGTCCCTCAGAGTCCCACCGCTAGCCAAGTCAATGAACCCGCTGACGAACCCGCTGACGACTGAGCATCATCGACCCTGCGAGCTGACGCTGCCCTCAGGCCTGCGCTCATCTCCGGAGATGTGAGGGGACTGGTGTCTCGAGGCCCAGCCGAGACCAACCGCTCCAATGACCACCAAGCCCACGGCGAGACCGATCCGGCTGGCACCGACCCGATCGATGAGTGAGATCAGCCAGACCCGCGCATCCTCCCCGCCCTCGACTATCGGGTCTGCTGCGAGGTTCCCTCGGTAAACGGCAAGCTCCCAACGCCCGTACCAAACCGCATATGACCCAGCGGCGAGCATCAATACGCCGCTAAGCCTTCCCGCATGCCGTGAGATCACCCGCAAGCGTGATGTAACACTCGATCGAGCCAGCGCCGCCGTCACGCTCAACGCCAGGATGACGGTTCCCATGCCCATGGCGTAGCTGACATAGGTGACAACGCCGCCAACCGCTGACTGGTTCAAGGCCGCTCCAGTAACTGCCAAGAACGGCCCGAGCGTGCAGGTGAGCGACGCCACCGCATAGGTCGCGCCGTATCCCACCATTGATCCGAAACCTGACCCTGAGTTGCTGCGGTCAGGCAATGCGACTTGAAGCTGCGGCTTCCAGCCCCCAATGGCAGCGATCCCCCCAACCATCAACAGGGCGCCAACGGCAACGGTGATCCACGGAAGCTGTTGCTTCACGCCGCTTGTCACTTGGTCGAGAACCACGCCGGCGGTAGCGAACACGACAACGAATCCAACCGACACCGCAGCCGAAACCGCCAGAGCCCGCACAACTCGGCGGTCCAAACGCTCGTGCGCCCGATCACCGGACACGAACATCGCTAGGTAGGCAGGAAGCAACGAGAAGCCGCACGGATTGAAGCTGGCGACCATCCCAGCAGCGAACGCCAAGGCCAATGGTGCCTGGTTCACCAGTATTCGTCCGATCTCATGTCTACGACAGTATGTCGTAGAATGCTCGAATGACCACCCGCCGAACGATCGAAAAACCACGATGACCGGGCTCCTGGTTCTTCTTGCTGTTGCTATGACTGGTCTTTTGGCACGCGCCGCCCGAGCTCGCCGTCGTCAACGAGCAGCTGACGCCAGGCAAGCCGCTTCTGCGGTTGCCTGCAATCGTTATCGACGAGAACTTCTCCACTTCGCCGGTCAGCTCCGGTGGGACGAGCCTGACGATGCTCAACTGAGAACGACCCACCTGTGGCTCCGCGATCGTTGCTCCGACAACGATCTCGACCAGCGTCATTTGTCAGCAATGGATGCCATCTGTTCAGAACTCGTGAGTGCATCAACTCACCGTCTCGAACCCAAGTACGCAGACCTCGCAGCCAATGCTGTGTCTGCGCAGATCGCATGCGCGTCGCTGTCTCCGGAGCAACCGCTCTCGAAGGCCAACAAACCTCTTCGCCAGTGCCACAAACGCTCTGAGCGTGGGAACTACGACGAACCGTAGTAATGTTGGCGACCGCGCCGGGCCGGGGATGGAAGCGACCCCTGATGATTGACGTCAAACCAGATACTGAGGTCCTACATGTTCCACGCTCGCCGAGTCGCCGGATTCCTTTTCACAGCGATCACGCTCATCCTTGTTCTCGCTCTACCGGTAGCGGCGCACACCGGATTTGAGTCCTCAACGCCTGCTGACGGCGAAACACTTGCCGAGCCCCTCGCCCAGGTCGCGTTGGTGTTCACTGGTGAAGCGGCACCGACTGGCGATGGTTTCCAAGTCCTCGACGCCGCCGGGCAACTCCGAGCACCGACGACGGCAACATCGGCAGATGGCCTGACATGGCTGCTGACGTTCGAGCCACCGCTCGCCGGCGGGACCTTTGGTATGCGCTGGATGGTCAAGGCCCCAGACGCTCATGCAATCGATGGCGCCTTCAGCTTCACCGTCACAGCACCAGATCCTGTCGCTGCAGCAGCGGCGGAGCCAGCAGCAGCCTCCGGTCAGCCTGGTAGTCCAGCGGTTGCCGAGACAGTGGACCTCGACACCTTTCTTGCCGGTGACGGCAGCAGCACAACACGAGCGGATTGGTTCGCTGCTGCTGCCCGAATTATCACGTTGATGGGGGCCATGGTCGGGGTCGGGGCTCTCGTCTTTGCCGCCGCAGTCCTGCGAGGCAACCCCAGTGACATCCGCTTCGTGCTGTTCTGGGTTCGTCGAGGAGGAATCCTCCTCCTGCTGGGTGCGATGATCGAACTGCTGGCTCAGGTCTCGATTGCCGGAGGCGGTCGGCTTTCTGCACTGTGGAGCTACTCAGCGCTCAGCAGCGTCGTGCTGTCATCACTCGGTATTGCGATCGGCTTGCGGGCTGCGGGTGGTCTCGCCCTTGCTGCAGGTTCTCGCCTCACAACAACTTGTGCCAAGGAGGCCACGGATCCGGTGGTCGCGATCAAAGAACTCGTTGGCGTCGGTGCTGGGCCGAGTGCTTCGGCGGGATGGTCCGCTGCGTTCCTCGAAGAGGACGCCTCCCCGGGAGCAAGCTCCGAGCCCTATCTTCACCCGGGCGACCGCGCATGGTCAGCGGGAATGGACTCCGCAGTCGGATTCGCCGGTGCGTTGGCTGTTCTTGCCTCGTTCCTTTTCGATGGACACACCGTGTCCAAAGGACACCGGTTGCTCACTTCGCTCGTTGATGTCATCCATGTCGGAGGGGCGGCGATTTGGGTCGGAGGTGTCATCATGCTGGCTTCGGTACTTTGGCGGCGTCATCGCCGAGATCACGAGCTGCGAGCGTTGCAGCTGGCCGTCAGGTTCTCCGTCGTGGCAAGCGGTGCGCTTGCCGTGGTTGGCCTAGCCGGATTGGCCCTGACCATCATCGTTCTCGACTCGCCGGCCGAACTCTGGCAAACGCCGTGGGGTCGCCTCCTGATAGCGAAAACAGTGCTCGTCGGTGTCGCTGTCGTCGGTGGCGGTTACAACCACCTCGTGCTCATCCCTCAGCTCGAAGCATCACCCAACAGCTCACAAGTTGCTGCAGAGTTCCGCACAGCCGTCACGGTCGAGGGCGTGGTGCTCGCCGCTGTCGTGATCGTCACTGCGTTCCTGATTGCAGCAGCGTCATGAACCGATTGCGAGAACCCATGAAGTACATCGTTCCATTGGTTGCTTTGTCGATGGCGATCAGCGCCTGCGGCGGATCCAGTGCCGACAATGCCGTTGCGCCATCTGCAGCCGCTGACGGACGCGGTGCGGAGGTTTACGCAACTAGCTGCGCGTCGTGCCACGGTATCGACCTCCGCGGAACAGACAAGGGCCCTTCGCACCTGTCGATTGTGTACGAACCGAATCATCACAATGACGACTCGTTCCGTTCCGCCATTGCCAATGGCGCCCCTCAGCATCACTGGGGATTCGGAAACATGGAACCAGTTCGCGGGCTCTCTGACGACGACGTGGAAGCCGTTATTGCCTACGTGCGGTCTGAACAGGAACGGCAAGGATTCGAACAGTGAGCAAGGTCGATGAACTCGAAGCTTCGGCAACGGTCAGCGAAGAGGTACCTTCTCGATCGAACCCGATTCGCGTCGGTGCACTCGTCCTCGGGCTGATCCTCGTCGGCACCATTGCTCTGTTTGCTTACGGTCGCGCCGAAGACGCCATCGAGGTGTCGCCGGCGGTTGGACGGGTGGTCCCCAACATTGAAGGCGTTTCACTTGCTGGTGAACCATTCGACATCGATGCTCTTCGTGGTCAATGGGTCGTGGTCAACTTGTTCGCGACGTGGTGTGTCCCTTGCCAGGTCGAGCACCCCGAACTCGTCGCGTTCAGCGACGAACACGCAGTCCTCGGCGACGCGTCGTTGGTTAGCGTGGTGTTCGCCGATGACGACGAAACGGTCCGTGCGTTCTTTGACGAGCGTGGGGGCGACTGGCCCGTTCTGGGGCAGGAGTACAGCCCCATCGTGATCGACTTCGGCGCCACCGCTGTACCTGAAACCTTTCTCGTTGCACCAAACGGCCTCGTCGTCGAGCGCATCCTCGGCGGTGTGACACGCGCTGAGCTCAATGGTCTGATCGACGCCTACTGGCCTAGCGAGTGAACCACCGCCGGGCGCTAGCTCGAACAAGCAGCAGCCCTCCAACGACGCTGACAGTGAGATCGACCGGTCGGATCCACTGCCCAAAGTGCGCTGGATCCCAGTAGCTCACCGGACTCTGGAACCGAAACGTCCAATTGAGGGGGAAGAGCAGCAGTGGCCCATCATCGTGATGCACGGGAACATCCAGGAGAGCGTGAAGGCCGGCTCCTGCAATCACCGCTCGTGCAGCTTGACTGAGGCGACCACCGAATCGGCTGACCCCAAGAAATGAAGCGACCAAGATCAACGGCGCATGAAGCGAGTTGTGAGCGACGATCCACAACGGGGAGTTGAAGAACAAGTCTTCGGTGATCAGCCGAAACGTCTCGTCCAACGACTTTGATCTGGCCACCGGGTAGTAGATGAACGACCCGATGGTGAGCGCCAGGCCAGGGACATCGGGCGCGAGCCCACCGATCACAAACCACCGCGCAGCCGTGCCCTGGACAAGGCCGCCGAGGCGAACTCGAGGTAGTTGTCTTGCGACGAGCGCGTTGATTGCCGCATGGGTGGAAGTGATCACGACGCCACGGAGCGAACACGTACGGAAAGAAGTGCCGCGATGGCCGGGCCCTGGTGGTTCAGCAATCCACGCAACTAGCTCGACCCCGGGTCATCAGTCAGCAGGTTGCGTCCGGACGCTTCCCATGCGTTCATTCCTCCGCTGAGGTCTACGACATTGGTGTAGCCCGCTGACACCAGATCCTCAGCAGCTTGGCCCGACATGCTGCCCGAGCGGCAATACAGCACGACCGCCTCGTCGAGGTCGGTCGGAAGTCCTTCGTGTTCCAGAATTCGCGAGAAGTCGACGAAGTCATCGGTGCCTGCGATGTGCCCCTGGTACGGAACATGCACGTTGATCACGTCAACTTCCGGATTGGCATCAATGAAGTCAGCAAACTCAGCTGAGTCGAGAAGCCGAATCGGATCATTGGATGCCTGGCCTTCTGTGGTGTCTTGTGAACACGCGCCTGCAACGAGCGCGAAGAGCGCCAGTGCTAGAACCGGCCACCAGGGACGCCAGCGGTTTCCTCCCGATTTCTTCGCCAACATCGCAACCTTCCTCACGTCGTTCATTCCCGGCTCACCTTCCGTTGCTCATCTCGGCGAATGCTACAGACTGTAGTGGTCGAGGAGTCGTTCAGCATTGAGCGATAACTGTTGAACGCTGGGTCCTTGCGCCGAGCGGCAACATCGTTGCAGTTCCATCGGCCCACTCGACCCGCACCGTGACCGCAGCGTCGCTGACACCAGCGATGGCAGCAGGGGAGTGGTTGCCTCCGTAGGAATGCGGACGCATCAAGGTGGTGTAGGTCCTGCTCTCGGTATTGACGGTGACCTTTGCTCCGGTCGGGTCGCAGCCATCGGCAGCTTCGACGGTGACGGTGGAACCGTTGGTCACGTTCTCAAACGCATGGACGACGCCGCTGTCGCTCAGTAGTACGTAGTCATCGTCGCCGTCACCATCGATGTCTGCGACCGCAAGGCCCCGGTTCGAAGCATCGATGGAGAGATTCATCCGCGGCCAGACGTCCACAAAGCGTCCGTCACCGATCCCGAGCAAGATCGCCGGTGGGTCAGCGACGGCGATCTCGGTGCCCGGAATCTTGTTGCGCATTCCTCCGTCAGCGAAACCTCCGTTCACTACGATCAGATCCAGTCGCCCATCGAGGTTGGCGTCGGTCGCCCCAGCGGCCCAACTGCTCGAAATCGTGGTTGAAGGTGCACCGGTCGGCCGGATCCGGGCAGCTCCAGTCTCAACAGCTGCCTCGAACCGATCCTCGTCTCTCAGCAGAACCTCGTTGTCGCCAAGATCCGAGATGTAGGCATCGAGTGCACCATCGCCGTTGAGGTCAGCCATGGTGACCCCCATCCCGTCGACTTCCAGTTCGACACCGACTTCAGACGCAATATCAACCCACTGGCCGTCTGGTTCTCCTTGGCGCGAGTAGACCGAGTCTCCGCCAAGGTCCCATCCCACGTCTCGAGTCACCCAAATGTCGAGGAGGCCGTCTTCGTCGACGTCGACCAGTTCCGCTGCTAGCGAGACTCGACGATCTTCACCTAATGCAACCTCGCGAAACTCGCGTGGGTCATCGGGGTCCGCTTGCCACAAGATGTCTGGGATTCCACGCCCTGTCCCACGACCTAACCGCACGACATCAACGAGTCCGTCGCCGGAAAGCTCGCCGGCCAACAACAGCGAAGTCGGAGCGGCACCAGGGAGCGATGTGACATCTTGGGGCGCTGCCGCCTCTCCAATCCAAGGGCCGCCCCAGATGATGAGGTCGGTGATCCCGTCCCGGGCGACAAGCACATCGAGCCAGCCGTCGAGATCAACATCGGAGACCGTTGATGAGACCGCAGCGCCCGTCAGCGTTTGCGGCTGGTCGTAGTGATCACCATTCCACAGGTAGGCCTCGACGCTCCCGTGTGTCACCAAGAGATCCAGGTCGCCGTCGTTGTCGAGGTCGCCAATCGAGAGCCCGCCGGCCATGGCGTCAACGCCGGCGACAGTAGGACGATCGTTGAGGCCCCAGACCTGCGTCGAGTCGACCAACATCGGGATTGCAACGTCATCAGGAAGAATGAAGGCGGCTTCTTCGCGGCGCCCGAGCGCAGGGCTCGAGATTGAACCAACACCGAAGACAAGAGCGGCAACACCGAAGACTGAAGTCGCCACGAACACGAGCAGAAAGAGGAGAGCGATCGACCGAAACGCTCGAGTGCGGCGCGAACGCCCTTTGTTGGCTGTCTCGCCAGGTGTACCTGTGTCCGGAGCCTGTTTCGTCACTTGAACAAACATAACGACGACACGTTGTCGTAGTTGCCATTTCGGCGAATCTTCAGCGGGGACCAGTTGGCATGCCCGTTTTGGGAATCGAATAACTTGGCCCCTCCCGGACCGCAGTGGGAAACCTTTGCGATCCGGGAAGGGTTGTCGAGCCGAGAGGAGCTCCCGAATTGGGCGAGGGAGACACGGCCCGATCCTTGGATACTACACACAGTAGTAGTCTTTGCACCATCGGACACGATGAGGCTCGTTGTGCTGATGCATCGCCGGCAAACGACTTCTTGGACAGCTAGGACTGAAAGCGGCAAGAACTTGCAGGCTTGGGGTAGCTCAGCGACGCAAATTCAACCCGTTCGACAAGCTCAGCCTCTGGAAGCTCGAGACTGCTTTCTGGGTACTGGAACGTCGTGACGTAGCCGTCTCCGTGCACTTCGTCGGCTTGGCCCTCGATGCGAACTTCAAGAGCGTTCACCCGTCCGTTGCTGTCAACGGTTATCCGGACGATGGGTATCGGTCGACCGTCGGCGACGCCTGCATCGCCGCCCTTGGCCAGTTCTTCGAGGTAGCCGTCCCCGTTGACGGTGACCTCGATGGTCTGGCCCTCCAGCCCGGCCCGAGTCTCGGTGAGTTCGACCCGGTCAGCAATGCCGATGAAGGCGAGCGACGTCATGTTCGGGTCGGGGGCCCGGAGGCCGGTGCTCACATAGCCGGCAGCGATCTCGCCGAACAATTCGACGAGATCGGGGCTATCTGGCGCAGCGCTCCACGGCGTCTCGACCCAGAACTCGGATTCGAGATCCCCTGCGACGAAGAGTGTCGATTCGGTCACCAGTATTGGCGGCGCCACGCGATCCGGCTCGACGAGTACCAGGCCGGCAGTGAGATCTACCGTTCCCGATACTTGGTCGATTCCATTCAGGCACGAAATGTAAGGAGACGCACTGATGGCTCGGTAGCTGAATTCCCAGCGCTGAGGCTCTGGCGCGGTAGCGATGGCGTCAACGATGGGTACAGCGGCGGGCTCCACGACATCTGCCGGTGGCGAACAGGCCGCCGCTGCGATTGCGGCACTGAGGAGGATGGTTCGGCGGAGCACCTCGACAGGATAGCTACGACATTCTGTAGGAAATCGATCGACAGGGCTCCAAGCCGCTGGAAGGGCTCAATCGATGTGCTCCCGCTTCGATGTGTCTGTGAAACGACAGATTGTCGTTTCAGGGCTCTCTTGCGGGGTAGGTCACGTCGTATGGCAACAGATACCACCAACAAATCAGCCCACGCCGACTCAAAGCCGGGACTCTCGGCCGAGGCGAAAAAGTACCTGCGATTCGGGGCGATGATCCTCACCTCAACGCTTGTGATGTTCGCCCTCACCTATGTCAACTCCTACGAGCTGGGTCATGTGACGTGGAGCGAGACCCGTTTCTACATGGTGTTCTATATGGGGGCGGCAATGGCGCTGATCATGCTCGGATTCATGCTCAGCATGTACAAGAACAAGGCGGTCAACGCTGGCATCGTGGTCGGTAGCATCGTTGTATTCGCTCTGGCCCTGACACTTGTGCGTTCTCAGGCGACCGTTCAGGATCAGTCGTGGATGCGAGCAATGATTCCGCACCACTCGATCGCAATTCTTACCAGTGAAGGCGCGGAGATCGAGGACGTGCGGGTCTGTGAACTCGCAGTCGCAATCATTGAGGCCCAGAATCGGGAAATCGCCGAAATGGAGTGGCTGATTGATGACATCGAGCAAAACGGTGTTGCCGCAACCGCTGCCGAGGCTGACGCTCGTGAGATGCCGGCCTTCGAAGGATCGAGCAATCGTTCCTGCCCGTGAGGTTCGGGTGGTGCACTTCCCCGGGCCGTAGCCCTAACATACGACACTGTGTCGTACTCAGGTCATTGTCGATTCATGAAGACCATCCTTCGAGGTGCTGCGCTCGCGCTTGCGGTCGTTGTCGTTGCTGGAAGTAGTCCGACGCTGGCTCAGCAGTCCGATGAACTCGATCGCATCCGCGAGGAGCGCCGCGCCAATGAGGCGGCGGCAACCGAAAAGGCGAGCGAGGTCAACGCTGCAGACGCAGAGCTCGAAGAGGTTGCTGCGGCCTTGGCGGCCATCAACGCCGCGGTGAACTCGCAACAGGGTCGAGTCGACAACGCAGAACGGCAGTTGGCAGACGCCGAGATCGCTCTTGCTGACTCCGAACAAGCCGTTGCCGACGGTGAGGCCTTGATTGCTGCGCTCGAGATGCAGCTGGCTAGTTCGGCGATTTCGTCGTTCGTTAGTCAGCGAGAGACGGGCACCGTGCTCGTCGAGGCCGAGGATCCGAACCTTGGTCTGCGTATGCAGACCCTGGTTGAGGAAGTGACCCAATCCGGTGTCGACCTAGTCGACAGTCTCCGACGTGCTCGTCAGGACTTGGAGGTTGAGGTCGGCGTTGCCGAGCAAGCAGCGATTGACGCTGAGACAAAGAGCGTCGAGCTCGCCGAAGAGCTGTCGATCTTTCAGGCGAGCCAGGGTGTTCAGGCTGACCTCGCAGCGGAAGCGGAGGAGCGACTCAACTCGCTCTTGGCCGAGCAAGCAGGACTCGAAGCCCTTGGGGTTCAGCTCGCAGAAGAGGAGCAGGCTGAACAGGCAGCTTTGGCGGCTGAGCTTGCGAGGCAAGCCCCGCCCCCCACCACTGGCGGCGGCAACGGTGGTGGCGGTGGCGGCAGCGCCCCGACGGCGCCGGTCACTGACTCAAGCGAGATTGTCAGTGTCGGGAACGGAATCTGGGTTCACCGTTCGATCGCTGACAGCATCCGTCAGCTTTTGGCTGACGCTGCAGCCGATGGCGTGCCCCTTGCGGGTGGCGGTTATCGGGACCCGGCTGGGCAGATCCGTGTTCGCAAGAACAACTGCGGCACGAGTGATTACGCGATCTACGAGATGCCGGCCAGCCAGTGTCGACCACCGACTGCCCGCCCCGGCACGTCGATGCATGAACGTGGGCTTGCCGTCGACTTCACGTTCAACGGACGCATCATTGGTAGGCGTTCGGGCGTAGCGTGGGACTGGCTGAACGCCAACGCTTCGAACTACGGGCTCTTCAACTTGCCGAGCGAGCCCTGGCACTGGTCAACAAACGGGCGTTGATCGGCAGTCCGGGTCGACGGGATCGCGTCAAGCGCGAGCGTGGTAGTCGATGGCGCTGCGGTAGAACGCAGCTGACTTCAGGGCGATCGCTCCGACACCGCTGAGGAGAAACGGAACGGCGAACCAGTCGGGGTCGGGGGCCGGAGCCTTGTGGAATGAGTCGGTGAAGTGGATGAACAGGAAGTAGCTGCCATGCAGGAGCGACAGCACGAGGACCGTTTCAGCGAGACGGTGTAACCAAGTCCAAGCTGGCCTGCCGAGTCGTCGGATTGCGCGGTCCGATGAAGTGGCGGCGAGAACGAGCGCAAGGAGAAGCGCCGCTGTTCCAATCAGATTCGCCAGGCCGAAACCTGGCTCGAGACGCGCTTCGCGGCCGAGCTGGGGGACGAACTCGTACCCGAGGAACCTTCGGAGACTCCATCGAGCCCATCCGTTGAGGATGAGCGTGGCGTGGAGGGCCGCGGTGATGGCAAACCAGATGCCGATCTGGCGTCGCCATCGAAGCCAGGAACGGGTTTGGGGAAGGAGCTTGCTGAGCGGGCCGAGGGTCACTGCGGCCAGGAGGAGCAGGTAGGAAGCGTCACCGACGGCCTTCCAGAGCCGCATCTCGGCCACCCAGTTCGGACGTGTCGCCCAGAACACTGCGACAAGGACGGCAGAGGCTGCTGCCAGCACGAAGTGTCGTATCCACGAAGCGTTTCCTTGCTCGCCTCCCGAATCGCGCCTCAGTTTGCGAGCGTTCGACTTGGTCATCGTTGTCTCCTACGCATCCTCGTGGCGACATCCTCATTGCAAAGCACTTGTGGGAGTGCTGGTGTGGCGCTCATCGGTGCTTCCAATGCTTGCGCTCTGCGGGGCGTCGTGAACCCAGGGTCAGGCTCTTTCCGACAGGGACCATGGCGAGGCAGCCGAGCAGCACAAGAGCGGCGACGATGCCTGCATCCCAACCAAACAACGACCCGCGCACCAGTAGGGCTGCGGCGAGGGCGACATGGAGGCGGCGGTCAGTGATGAGAGTCATCGAGGTGCTCCTGGGTCAGGTTTGCTTCTTCTGCTCGGCCTTTGCCGGCCGTGGAGACACCTGGCGATGAGTTGCCAGATGAAGCGGGTGAGGAACGCCGCTGCGCAATCAAGAACCACAGACCGCCGATGATCACCGCAGCTCCGCTCACCCAATGGTTGACGCGAATGCCGGCGACGAGGGAGGCCTCGTCTGTCCTCATGCCTTCGACCACGAACCGAGCTGCTCCATAGAGCGCAATCCACAACGGCAGGATCGCGCCGGGCTTGAGCCACTTGCGTTTGTCGGCGGCGATGAGGGTGACGGCGATGGCGAGGTTCAATAGACCCTCGTAGAGAAATGTCGGGTGGAACGTCGTGAAGCCGGCGAATTCAGGACTCGGATCGTCGATCTCGACCGCCCACGGTAGGTCGGAGGGTCGCCCGTAGATCTCCTGATTGAACCAGTTGCCGAGCCGGCCGATGGCCTGGGCGACCGGGATACCGGGGATCGTCGCGTCGAGTAGTCCTTGGGTTGACCAGCCGCGGGATCGAGCGACAAGGACGCCGACAACGACACCCGCAGCGAGACCGCCGGGGATTCCCAGTCCGCCCTCCCACACCTTGAACCCATCCAGCCACCGTCCTTGGTAGCGGGTCCAGTCGGTGAGCACGTGGTACGCACGTGCTCCGATCAGTCCAGCGGGCACCGCCCATTTGGCAATCTCAATGACATCGTCAGCCTCTCCACCTCGGGCAGCCCATCGCCTCCGCCCGATCTCTACAGCGGCAAGGACACCGAGCGCGATCATCAGCCCGTAGTAACGGAACGTGAGGGGCCCGATCTCCAGACTGTTGCTCGATGGTGACGGAATGGCGGCGAAGACGGCTCCTAGATGCACAGATCCATAATACGACAATCTGTCGTAGATAGTTGGCGTGGTCGCCTGTAGCGTGCTGGCAGCTAGAGCGGGGCTCTCGATTTGCGCAGCGAATCTCCGTGCGAGGGGGCTAAATACTACAAATTGTCGTAGTATTTGCCATCGAACCGACCGCATTGAGCGACCGGTTCGAAAGCCCAACGGCCCAAAGGTGATTGATGAAGAACAAACCGATGCGCAGATTCGCCAAGTGGCTGACCGCTCTCAGCGTGGTGGTCACACTCATCACCTTCTCTATCTCGCCAGCGCTTGCTCACACTTCCTTTGATTCATCTGATCCAGCTGACGACGCGCAGATTGACGGCGTTGTGTCAGAGATTCGATTGACATTCGCCGGCGAAGCGGACCCTGTAGGAGAGGGGTTCGCGGCGCTCGACGGCAACGGGTTCGTCCGAACGCCGACGACGGTGTCCACCGACGACCAGCTGACCTACCTCCTCACCTTCGATCCACCGCTCTCGGGCGGCGAGGTTGGTGTTCGGTGGTCGGTCAAGGCTCCCGATGCCCACCCCATTGACGGAGCGTTCACTTTCACAGTGAACGCTGCGTCGCTGCCGGTGGCGAACGCCGTAGCTGGCGAGGACCCGAGTGAGCAGGGACAGGTCGCGATGGAGGACTTTCTCGGTGAACTGACGCAGCCACGCGGTGTTGCTCTTATCGGCGGATTCGGTCGAGTACTCGTGCTCGGTGGCGCACTCCTGGCAATCGGCGGGGCTGTCTTCGCGGCCTTCGTCATTCGTGGAACCAAGGAGGAGCTGGCCATGGTTGTCCGGTCCATCAAGGGCGGTGGCTGGATGATCGTTTCAGGTGCCTTCGCCGAGTGGGTGGCTCAGCTCGGCTTGGTCAACGACGGTTTTGTGGCCATCGGGGGGAGCGATGTCGTAGATGTGACGGGGTCGGCATTCGGTGTTTCCGTGGCTCTCAAGGCGGTCGGCGGTCTGTTGTTGTCCCTGGCGAGTCACACTCTCGTTGCCGCTACCAGCGCAGCTGATCCGGTGCGCTCATTGCATCAACGAGTGCCTGTTGGGGCCGGAACGATCGAGGCTCACGAATCACACGCTGAATCAGTTCTGTCGGGAGATGCTCAGCAGGACAGCGACTACGTTTGGCGCACTCGTGGCCGTTCGCTTGCCGTCCCGTTGGGTGCCGCCGTGGTTCTCACTGCGTTTCTGTTCGATGGTCACACCGTGAGTGAAGGCAACCGACTTCTCACTGGCGTCGTCGACGTGGTGCATGTGGCTGCCGGGGCGGTCTGGGCGGGCGGTGTGGTGTTGATGACGCGTCTCATCGGTCAGCGCCAGAGCAACGGGGAGGCCTCTCGGGCGCTCGAGCTCGCGGTCCGCTTCTCGGTGGTTGCTGCTCTCGCCCTCACAGCTGCCGGCTTTGCGGGCGTGGCGCTTGCCATCATCATCATCGAACGCGTCAGCGATCTCTGGACGACCAGTTGGGGCCAGCTGTTGATCGTCAAGACGATGCTGGTTGCTCTTGCTGGGATGGTCGGTCTTTACAACCATCGAGTGCTGATTCCGAAGCTGTTTTCTGGCGAGACTGGCAAGGTTCAGGCCGAGTTTCGGCGAGCGCTCTCGATTGAGGGCGTCATCATTGGATCAGTCGTCGTTGTCACAGCCATGCTCGTCGCTGCCTCATCGGTTTCCTCGAATCTGTAGGGCCGCCGTGCCGGTGCGCTCGACAACCTGTCGACCAACAACAGTGCTGTCGCCTGGCCTCGGCGGATCGACGCTAAGAATCTCGTGGCCCGAACCGACACTTACTACGAGTCGTCGTAGGCTTCATCGCTGCGCCACGCTCCGCTCGATGAGGAGAGTGTGTGTTCGCGCCACCGTCGGCGCTCGTCGTTCGATAGATGATCAATGGAGAGCACGCTATGAAAATCCTGAACAGGGCGATCGCTGCTCTCAGTGTTGTGGTTGCGATCATTGCCTTGTCGATGTCGCCGGCCGCAGCTCACACTGCGTTCGAGTCCTCCACTCCTGAGGACGGGAGCCAGGTCGACGAGGTCGCCGGACAGATTCAGTTGACCTTCGCCGGAGTGGCCGAACCGGCGGGCGAGGGCTTCGTCGTGCTCGACGGCGACGGGACGCTGCGGACACCAACGTCAGCAACGACTGCCGACCAGTTGACCTACGTGTTGACTTTTGACCCGCCCCTGTCCGGCGGTCAGGTCGGCGTGCGGTGGTCGGTTGCCGCCCCCGATGCGCACCCGATCGACGGATCGTTTTCCTTCAACGTCGATGCTGCGCTGCCGTCGGATCCGGTCGATGGCGACGTGGCGGCAGCCGACGCTGAACTTGCCGTGGCTGAAGAAGCAGTGACTCCCGAGCCTGCTCCGGCGGGGGAGGGGGGCAAGGCGGAAGTTGACAATGCAGCCAATGTGCAAGCGCTTTCTGAGCAAACAGTCGATGCGGTTCCAAGTTCTCAAGCAGCGATGGCGATGGAAGACTTCCTGGGTCAGCCAGAACGGCCGAACGCGACGGGCCTCGTCGCTGGTTTGGGGCGTGTGCTGGTGCTCGGGGGTGCGCTCGTGGCGATCGGCGGCGCTGTCTTTGCTGCGTTTGTGATTCACGGGACGAAGCGTGAGTTCTCAATGATCGTCGACTCGATCACTGTCGCTGCTTGGCTGGTGATGGCGGGTGCGGTTATGTCCTTGGTTGCTCGACTTGCCGTGACGAACGGTGGTTGGACAGCCCTGACGTTCGGGGCGATTAGTGAGGTCGTTGTATCCTCGTTCGGTATTGCCGTGGCGCTCAAGCTCGTTGGCGGATGGATGCTGTCCCGGGTTGACGTCACCGTCGTGGCCGCAGCCGAAACCGCTGACCCGGTCTTGTCGTTGCACCAACTCGTGCCGGTAGGCGCCGGGCCGATCGAGGCGGCACGACCAAGCGCCCCAACTTCGCTCCCCGACGACTCGGCTGACAAGGCATTGGACTTCGTGTGGAGGAGTCACGACAACTCGCTTGCCGTGCCCATCGGAGCGCTTCTGCTCCTCGTTGCTTTCCTCTTCGATGGTCACACCGTCACTGAAGGCAATCGATACGTGACCGCAATCGTCGACATCGTGCACGTGCTTGCGGGCGCCGTCTGGGCGGGCGGTCTTGTGATGATGGCGCAAGTCATTTGGCGACGTCACCGCCGCGGTGACGATTCGCGAGCCCTTGAGCTTGCCGTTCGCTTCTCGGTCGTGGCGGCGATTGCTCTCAGCGCCGCCGGCGTCGCCGGTTTGGCTCTCACATTCATCATCATCGACAGTGTCAGCGACATCTGGACAACGAGCTGGGGTCAACTGCTGATCGTGAAAACCGTCCTCGTAGCGCTTGCCGGCCTCGCCGGCCTTTACAACCATCGAGTGTTGATTCCGAAACTGGCTGGTGGTGATGGCTTTGCGGTCACGGCCGAGGCGGAGTTTCGTCGAGCCGTGACCATCGAAGGCGCCATCATCGGTTCCGTCGTCATCGCTACAGCCCTGCTGGTCGCCGCCTCTTCGGTGTCGTGAAAGGCACCCCTTGCGATCAAGGTGGCAACTACAACGAGTAGTAGTCTGACTCAGTGACTCAATCTGAATTTGTTCCTCAACGCAATCGCGCCGGCGTTCGGGTCGTTCTGTCTGTGGCGATCGTGGCGGCCGTCGCAGCGAGTGCTGCGCTCATCTTTCGGGGCGGGAGCTCTGCAGCCGCAGGACTCGAGCAAGAGTTCGCTGGGGCCTACCCGGCGACAATTGCTCAAAGTGGGGCTCTGGTGGAGGTCGAGCTTCGAGCGCAGGCTGGCGTCGCTGACCTCGTCGATGCCGGTCCAACCGACGTCTGGACCTACAACGGCCAGGTTCCGGGCCCCGAGATCCGCGTGCGTCTCGGCGACACGATCCGGGCGACCCTGGTGAATGATTTGTCCGAGTCCACCACCATTCACTGGCACGGACTGCGTGTCCCCAATGGCATGGATGGTGTGCCCGGCGTCAACCAACAAGCGGTGGAACCCGGAGACTCCTTCGTCTACGAGTTCACCCCACCGGATGCGGGAACGTTCTGGTTCCATTCACACACCAACGGCTCAGAGCAACTCGAACGTGGCCTCCACGGAAGCCTCATCGTCGAAGAGGCTGAACCCATTGGCTACTCCCAAGATGTCGTGTGGATGATCGACGATTGGGTCCTCGAGTCTGACGGAGCCCTGTTTGAAAGCTTCAACCAAATGCACGACGTCACGCACAATGGTCGTTGGGGCAACGTCGTCACGGCCAACGGTGCAACTGACACCGTCTTGCGGGCAGCCCCTGGGGAGCGAGTCAGACTCCGGATGATCAATGCTTCGAATGCGCGAACTTACGCCCCTGAGTTCGGCTCACTCGATGCTCGAATCATCGCTGTTGACGGAATGCTCGCTGCGGAGCCGATCGCCCCAGATGGTTTCGTGCTCGCGCCTGGCAACCGGATCGATGTCGATTTGATCATGCCTGCGGAGGGTGAGCCAGCGATCGTGTTCGACAATTTCAATGGAGAAGGGTTCGCCATCGGGGCGATCGTTGGCGACGGTGAGGCTGTCGTGACGCCGGGCTTCGCGGCTCCTCGCAACGCACTTGTTCCCCAATGGGCCGACGCAGCGGACGCTCCCGTCGACTTCCGTTACGTCGTGAGTCTCGCCGGAGGGCCTGACGGCCTACCTCAATGGCAATTCAACGGTGCGGCGTTTCCCAACGGCGCTCCCGCAGCTTTCACACAGGGCGACTTCACAAAGATCGCTGTTTTCAACGACTCCCAGATGCTTCACCCGATCCATCTCCATGGGCAGTTCTTCAAGCTGCTCTCGGTCAACGGCGAGCCGATCGATGAGGGACACTTTCGCGACACGGTGCTCCTGATGCCGGGGCAGACAATCGAAATCGGCATGGTCCCCCTCGACACCGGAACGTGGGCACTGCACTGTCACATCCAGGAGCACGCCGAGGCCGGCATGATGACCACCTTCACCGTCAGCGAATCTCGGTAGTCCGCGACCCTCATGCGGCCCGGGACCGTTTGGGCTGGGTCCTTTTTGGTGGAGTCGATCGCTGGCCCCAGAGTTGGAGCGAGATCGAGTCGGTCCTGGACTCCTGTGGTGGCGGCTCCGATGAAGCGGGAGTGCACGATCAGGTCTTCGAGCGTGGCGGGGAGTCTGTCGCTGGCGGTGTGTGTTCACGTGATGAGTGACTCCCATGGCGGCCGTGCATGCCGCAGCCGTGACCGCCGCGGTGCATGGCTACGAAGAGTGCAATCAGGCCGAGCCAAAGCCAGTTGTCGATGAGGAATGCGGTCATGACTGCTCCTTCGTTGCAGCGCCGTCGTGATTGCCTCTGGGTTGATTCGCTCGGGCCCGCACCGGAATCAGCCAAGCCGAACGATCGGTGCGTGAGTTGCGCATCAGCCGAAGCCACAAGAAGCCTGCGGTGGAGATGCTGGCGGTGGTGACCAGTCGTTCTGTAGTACCCATGAGGTTTGTCTCCGTGTCCTCGGGCCGGGGTTGGTGCGAGGGATTGACGTTCGGTTGTGTTCGGAACCTACGACGCGGCGTCGTTGATACCTAGGGCCGAAGGTCCCTACCCCTGGGGGGTATGGGGATAGAGACTGTGATGCGAGACCGCAGTCCAAGCCTGGAGGCTTCATGAAGTCGAAACGCCGAAGTCCACGACAGAGACGGCGGCGCCGCGATCAGCGGAGATCGACCGCGACCTCCACGGGCTCTGATCACCCGAAGGCATCGTTATGACATCCATCCAGACCATTCCGGCTGGCCACCGATCCGACGGCGCCAGGCCGGCTGGGCCGCTGCTGGAAGGAAAGGGGCTGTGGAAGGCCTACCGGCGGGGCTGGTGGCCACAGCGCCGCACCCTGCAGGTCCTCAAAGGCGCCGCCGTGACGTTGCAGCCGGGTGAGATTGTTGGCCTGGTCGGCGAGAACGGGTCGGGCAAGTCCACGCTGATGAAGACACTCGTCGGCGATCTTCAACCGGATCGAGGCACCGTCGAACGGACCCCAAGCTTTGGGTACTGCCCCCAAACACCGGTGCTCTATGAGCGCCTCAGCTGCGACGAGCATCTCGATCTCTTCGGTGTTGCCTACGACCTGGATCCGGGGGTGCTGAGTACCTCGAGGCGACGTCTCTACGACGAGCTCGACTTCGCCCGGTTTGCCGACACCCGGGTCGAGGAACTGTCGGGCGGGACCCGCTCGAAACTCAACCTGGCGCTGGCCATGATCCATGACCCGGATCTGTTGTTGCTCGACGAGCCCTACGCCGGGTTCGATTGGGACACCTATCAGCGGTTCTGGGACCTCACCGCAGCCCGTCGATCGGCCGGCTCGAGCCTGTTGATCATCAGCCACTTCATCGCCGATGAGGAACGATTCGACCGGATCTATGATCTGGTCGAGGGCGTAACGGAACAACGATGAACACGCTGGGCTTGAGTCGTCGCTGGCTCGTCGACTACGGCCGCCGCCCCCTCAACGTTGTGTTACTCGTAGCGGTGCCGGTCATCTTCGTGACGTTGTCCGCGGGCTCGTTGGCGGAATTCGCCGACCTGCTAGGCGGGACCAGCGAGCTTCGTGTCGTCGAAGCCGCAACCGCTGGTTGGGCAGCGTCGGTCCTGGCGGGGGTGGCCGGGTTCTTTCATGTCGCCGGCGCCCGCGACGCCGATCGACGTCTCGCTGCCGCTGGCGGCGGAGCGGCCCAGGTCGTCGCGTCCCGGTTGGCATCGACGCTCATGTTGGCGCTGCTTGCCTCGCTTGGAGCGTTGGCCGCGTTACGGGTCCGCACCGATGTGGCCGATGCACCCCGAGTCATCGGAGCCACGGTGGTGTTTGCCGTCATCTATGCCGGTTTCGGGGTCGTGGTCGCCGCCTTCGTCCGCTCGGAAATGAACGGATCGCTGATCATCGTGTTCTCCTGGATCTTCGACGTGTTCTTCGGGCCAGCCATGGGCGGCGCTGCCACGGCCATACGGTTCTTCCCACTCCACTTCCCGACGTTGGTCGTGACCGATGTGGCATCGGGACACAGCGGCCCCCTCGGGGATCTCGGCCTCGCCGTCGCTTGGGCTCTGGCGTCGATGACGGTGGCTGCTGTGGCTCTGGGAGTGACGACCGGCGTGAAGCGTCCGACGGCGAAGGGTTCATCGGCGCAGCTTCGGCGTGTCGCGGGATTGCGGTCAGCGAGCCAACAGCTCCGACGGATGCCGGTCATGTGGATCCTCATTCTGGGACTGCCGGTGGCGTTCATCTCGACCTCGATCGCCATCACTCCCGACGACCCGATCCCGGTCGAGCTGGCCGAGGGCGGGATCCGGAGCCTGCAGATCTTGTCGATGATTGATGTTCATGGGGCGATCATGGTCCCGATCACCGTCGCCTTCTTGGGGTCCCTGGCCGGCCTGTTCGTCATCTTGGACTCCGCGGAGGCTGATCGGCGGCTTTCGCTCACCAACTACCGACCCGCCGACATCTTGACCTTCCGCCTCGTGGTCATCGCGGCGGCCGCCACGGTCGCCACCCTGGTGTCGATCGCAGTCACGGCGGTCAGTTTCTCTCCGCAGAACTGGGTCGTGTTCATCGCAGCGAACCTGATGGTGGCTCTGACGTATGCAACGATCGGGGTCATGGTCGGCCCCGTTCTGGGGCGTCTCGGCGGCCTCTACGTGCTGTTGGTGTTGCCATTCATCGACATTGGATTGGCCCAGAACCCCATGTTCGACGCTGCGCCACCCACGTGGGCCCGGTTCCTGCCCGGCCACGGCGCCGTCCGGGTCATGACCGACGCCGCCTTCACCCCGAGCTTCGACGAAACCGGCGCGGCACTAGCCGCAATGGCATGGCTCATCGCGTTGGGTGTGGCATCCGCGGCGGCGTTCCGGCGGGTCACCCGCGCCACATAGCACTGGCCGAAGCGACCCGCCGGACCGCCGCCTCGAGTGATGCCCGGTAGGGGGAGGGGGTAGGGACCTTGGGCTCTGGGCCCAGTCCCACCGCACGGCGATCATGAGGAACAAGAGTCGTCGCATCGGGCGGCGCTCAAGAGCAAAAGGGAGTGCACTATGGCTGGCTTCGCGACGATCCTTGCTGACACCACCAACAACGGCTGGGATCACATGGGCGGTTGGGGTGGCGGCTGGATGTGGCTGTGGGGCGTCGCCATGATGGTGCTGTTCGCAACCCTCATCGTCTGGATGTTCAGGTCCGCCGACGGAGTTTCTGCACCGCCCACCCGCGACCCGTCCGATCGAGCAAAGCAGATCCTGGCCGAGCGGTACGCCAGCGGCGACCTGAGCACCGAGGAGTACCGGGAACGGGTCAGCGAACTGCAATGAACGACCCGACGTCGACCACCGAACGCCAAGCCAAGGTCACCGCTCGCTATGACCGGACGGCCCGCTTCTATGACTTCTACGACAAGCCAATGGATCTGCTCGGGGTCCGCCGCCGGCGTCGGCGATTGCTGGCGCGAGCTCGAGGCAACACGCTGGAGGTCGGTGTGGGTACCGGACGAAACCTTGTCTTCTACCCGGCCGACGTCACCCTCACCGGCATCGATCTGTCGCCGGGAATGCTGGCCAAGGCAACGTCCGCCGCAGAACGAAATCGGCCTGAGACGAGCCTCGAGATCGGCGACGTCCACTACCTGCGTTTCGACGACGACACGTTCGACACCGTCACCGCGACGTGCGTGTTTTGCTCAGTCGCCGACCCCGTCGCCGGACTCGCAGAACTCGGGCGAGTCGTCCGACCCGACGGCCAGATCCTGCTCCTCGAACACGTCCGCCCAACCAGCCGCGTGTTTGGCTGGCTCTTCGACCGGTTGACGCCGCTGACTCGGCGGCTCCTTGGTCCAGACATCAACCGACGAACCGAGCACAACGTGACTTCCGCTGGTCTCAGTATCGACGAGGTTCGACGCTTGAGCATTTGGCGCGAGATCGTCGCCACCCCGCTCCCGTCCGACGCGCCCGCCCACGTGTAGAGGAGGATGGCCACGACTATCGGGTATGGACTTGAACGCGACGACTATCTGAAAAGGCTGACCCGCATCGAGGGTCAGGTGCGCGGTATCGCCAACATGGTCGACGAGGACCGCTCTTGCATCGAGGTACTGACACAGGTTGCGTCAGCGACCAGCGTCCTACGGAGCCATGGTCTCGGCTTGGTCGATCAATACATGCGGACCTGCGTCCGTGAGGGATGCGAAACCGACGCCGACCTGGGCGAGGAACGCATCACCGAAGCAACCCGATCCATCGAACGGCTCTTGCGGGCCTGAGTCGGCCTACGCGCTGCCGGTGAAGATGGTCATCATTCCGGCCTCGGCGTGTTCTTGGATGTGGCAATGCAACGCCCAAGTGCCGGCATCGACGGCGACGGGACCGATCTCGATCGTCTCGCTCGGCATCAACAACACGGTGTCGCGGAAGAAGTCCTCGTCGACCGCGACGCCGCTGCGGGTCACGACCTTGAGGAGTTGGCCGTGGAGATGAATGGGATGCAGCATCCGGGAGTCGTTGAGGATCCGGATCTTGTTCAAGTTCCCCCCGGTCAGCGCCATTGGTTGACCGTAGGGAAACGCGGCCCCACTGAACCGCCACTGGGGCCAACCGTCTTCGGCTTGTCCGAGACTCACCACATAGCGGGCGTTGGCGTCAACGCCCGCGGCCCAATCGGGAATCGCCGGATTGGTGGGAACCGAAAACTCTGGCGGGGCAATGGCCCTGCTCGACAGCCGCAACCTCGTCATGGCATCCCGGCTGCGAGCAGCGGCCGAGGATGCCCACACGGAGGGTTTGGTGTCAACGAAGGAGTGGGACCAACTTCGCGACGAACTCGGCATCCCATGACACGAACACCGCCAACGAACCTGAAGTCAGTTGAGGTTCGGCTGCGTGCTATCGCTGCGGACGAGCGCCTGGTCGAGCGAAGGTGCGACGAAGTATCGGCGTCGCCGTCGTTGGTGCGATGCGGCCTAATCCGGGACGGGGGTAGTCAAGGGCGCCACGAATCTTGAGCTCCTGATCGGCACTGTCGGCACCCGGGTCTCAACTGCACCGCGCCCTCGGATGGTCAACACCGATGTCGACGCTCGAGGGCGCCGTCCCGGCGTGCACAACCATCCGAATGAGTTTGAGGCTCGGGAACGCATCGCTGGGAAGCGGTCGGGGCCGGGAATGTCGAGCGGCCGAGCTTCATCTGAGACGAAGACCCTTGGCGTCCGGCCAACCTGCCTACAACGCCAGGCGACACGGACGCAGCGAAGTGCTACAACAAGGGAGCATTACGAAATGTAGTACGACTACTTGTAGTAGCGTGGGATGGCAGCAGGACAAACAGTCGTCGGCTGCAGTCGACGCGAGGAGCATTCTGCTGCAGCCGACGATCCGTCTCTCGATCGCCGAAGTTGAAGTCGGGTCATAAGCCCCTACCCGGTTCGGGTATTCAGGTCGATCATTCTCCACTACGAAACGGCAAACGTTTCGGCACGTCAAATCGAATCCTGGAGGACTGCTGTGCGCAACCACCGAGCGCGATTCATCGCATTGACTGTGGCGCTAGCCGTGGCCATGGCCGGGTGTGTCGCTGACGACCCCGACCCCAATGCGGCGACCGTCGGACCCTCAGACGCGGTGACTGTCGTGATGGACGAATTCACGTTTCGCCCGGCCAACTTGACCGTGACCGCTGGTTCGTCGATCACCGTTGTCCTTGTCAACGAGGGTGTCGCTCCCCACGAGTTCATGGTTGGCCGTGAAGTCGCCGCCGGGGGCGGCTACGTCGATGACCTACTGCTCGACATGATGGTCGATGCCACCGGTTCCGACGGTGCAGGCGACAACCACGAGGAGGACTCGACGGACGACCACGATGACCCCGCGATGGACAGCGATCTCGACGAGGACCATGGATCAGAGACCGTCGAACATCGTGGGACCGGGGTCACCGTCGAGCCTGGGGGCCAAGTTGAACTCACGTTGAGGATTCCGTCGGACGCGACAGGGTCCTGGGAGTTGGGTTGCTTCGTGGAAGGCCACTACGAAGCCGGCATGGTCGGGACCATCACGATGGCGACCTCCCGGGCATAGCGTCACGCCGCCCCAGTGTCGACCGAGCCGAGCGGCTCGATCAGATCCGGTTCGGGCGGCTGAGCGAGGTTCGTGCCGCAGCTCGTTCCTGGCCAGTACCACCATGAATCTCTTCGCCGACCACAGCAATTTGCCGAGTCGAGTCGCTCGCTCACTCCTGCGTCGATGCTGCGCTCTCGGACACGGGATCCGCCGTGCGACCTAAGATACTACAGAGTATAGTAGTGACATCCTAGCCAGCTATCGAGAGGTCGTCCACTGTGAATCGAATGTGCAAGTCCCTGGTCGCAAGCGTTCTGTTCTTAGGCGTTGGGTTGGTAGGAGGTGCGCTCCCGGCCGCTGCGGGCCAGGGTTCAGCGCCAGGCGGTTGTCCGGATGGCTTCTCGTCACACGCAGTGCACCCTTCTCACGCGCACGGCGACCATCGGGTCGTGGGGGCTCAGCGCGATGCGAACGGCGACGGCCAGGTGTGCGTCAAGCACGTAGGCAAGGGTGGCCGCATTCACGTGCACATCGACAACAACGCCCGATCAGGGAGCAAACCAGCATGAATCTCTTCACCAACCACCGCAGTCACCTGGCAATTGTCCTTGTGGCCATAGCTGCCGCCATGGTCTTCGGTTTGGGAGTGGGTGCTGTTGCCGCCGTGGCGATCTTTGGCTGTGTCGCAATGTTCGGTGCGGTGCTCTGGTTGGTCGCCGCTGATTCCCGGCGCCGTTCCGATGACCGGGACTTTCAACACCAGTAGACGCCTGGCGATTGCCTCCGACCCGACGCCGCATCGCCGCGGTTCGGCAACGGCTGGCGGAGGCCCGCGACAGAATGCGCGGGTCTCCGCCGGATACCCCACGGACTTGGCTTCGGAGTGGGCTCTCTGCCCGGGTCGACATTGGGGCTGGCGTGGCCGCGCCGTCCTGGGTGGTGTTGGGCTGTCGGCGCGTCGGGGTTCGCTGTTGCGTACCCGCATCGCCGTCGGGTTGGAAACGAGCTTTACCAAAGCTTGACCGAAGCGGCCATCAATCCTTCATCGGCGAGTCGTTCACTACAGGTGAAGGAAGCAACCGAACAAAGGAGACAGAAAATGATGTGGGGAATTGGAGGCTTCGGCTACCTGTGGATGCTGCTGATCTGGATCGCCGTCCCGACCGCAGTGATCTGGGGACTACGAGGGCCTCAACAAGACCGAAGCCAAGACCGAGCAGTCGAGATCTTGAACGAGCGCTTCGCCCGAGGCGAAGTCGATCGCAGTGAGTACGAAACCCGGCGCGCTGAGCTCACCCGCTGAGCAGCGACGCCACCAAAGAAAGGAAAGATGAAAATGAGGAACCGAATCAAGACAGCAGCAGCTGCAGCCGCAGTCGTCGCCGGACTCACCGGTGTGGCGATTGCCGGCGGCTTCTCGGCCGCCGCCGCCGACCCTGGCAGCGGATCCGGCACCATCAGCGAATGGTGTGACGAGTTCGGCAACCATCAAGGATGGGACGGCGAAGAACACGCACAGTTGCACAACGAGATGGAGAGCCACATGGGCGACTTCATGGGAATGGGGAGGGGCATGGGAATGAACGACGGCTTCGATGTCGACGACATGGACCCGGGCGCTGGGATGGGCGACGGCAACATGGGACGCGGGTCGTTCATGGGCCGATGATCCCCGTCTGCCGACGCCCCGCAACTCTCGACCTCGCCTCGTGTGGGCGGGGTCGACGGTGGTTCCCCGGATGACCTCGGTTCTCATCGTCGATGACGAACCGGAGCTGCGGGAAATGGTCCGTCGCTATCTCGAAGCAGAAGACTTCGCCGTCACCGAGGCAGGCGACGGCGACGCCGCGCTGGTAGCAATCGCGGGCACTGCGCCCGACATTGTCGTGTTGGACGTGTCGATGCCGGGACGGGACGGATTCCAGATCCTCCAGGAGCTCCGTCGAACCAACAACGTCCCGGTCATCATGTTGACGGCTCGCAGCGAAGAAATCGACCGGGTGATTGGGCTGACGGTCGGCGCTGACGACTATGTCACCAAGCCGTTCAGCCCCCGGGAGCTCGTCGCCCGCATCCGAGCGGTCCTGCGCCGCTCCCGCGGGGACGGTCCCGACGTCGGCGACGCCACACTTGACTTCGATGGCCTCACGATCAGCGAGACGGCCCGCGAGGTCCGTTCCGCGGGTATCGAGGTCGAGATCAGCACTCTCGAGTTTGATCTGCTTCTCGCGTTGGCCCGGGCTCCGGGTCGGGTCTTTTCGAGAGCCCAGCTTCTCGAACAGGTGTGGGGGTGGGACTACTACGGAGTTGACCGGGTGGTCGATGTCCACATCGCCAACATCCGTAGACAACTCAACGATGACGCCGACCAACCGCGCTTCATCGGAACCGTTCGAGGAATCGGGTACAAGTTCATTGCACGTTCGTCATGACCCGACTCCTCTCTACTCTGCGGGCTCGTCTGTTGTGGTCCCATCTGATGGTGGTGGTGATTGGGGTAGGCGTATTGGTTATTGCGGCCCGGCAGCTCGGCGAAGCCTTCGTGAACGACCACCTGTCGTCGATGGGTCCAATGATGGGCGGCCAGGCCAACGCAATGGACACCGCAGAGTTCGAAGCCGGCGTGCGGTCGTCGTTCAACCGGGCGCTGTGGTGGGCGGCGGGAGTCAGCGCGTTGGCGGCTGCGGGCGCAGCCTTGTTCGCGGCTCGGCGGCTGTTGGTTCCGGTCGAGGAAGTCCGGACGATGACTCGCCGGCTCGCAACGGGCGCCTATCACGAACGAGTACCGCTGCCTCGGGAGGCCGAACTCGCCGCCTTGGCCGCTGATGTCAACTCGCTGGCGTCCGCCCTCGATCAAACCGAACAGCGACGCCTACGGCTGGTTGGCGAGGTGGCCCACGAGCTGCGGACTCCAGTGGCCACCCTCAAGGGCTATCTGGAGGGGCTCCTCGACGGGGTATTTGAACCGGATGACGAGATCCTGGCGGCCTCGATCGTGGAGGCCACACGCCTCGAACGCTTGGCCACCGACCTCTCTACTCTGTCCAAGGTCGAGGAAGGCCGGATCGAGCTTCAACCCGAAGCGTGCGATCTCGGGGAGCTCATCACCCATGTGACCGGACGACTTTCGAGCCAGTTCGTGGACAACGACGTCACGTTGATCGTCGAGAAACTACCGGCGATGACATCGGTTGTGGATCGGGACCGCGTCA
Source organism: uncultured Acidimicrobiaceae bacterium (assembly GCA_964351995.1). Taxonomy (GTDB): domain Bacteria; phylum Actinomycetota; class Acidimicrobiia; order Acidimicrobiales; family SZUA-35; genus SZUA-35. The sequence goes on from CAYGQE010000070.1 coordinate 26,658, forward strand.
TCCAGATTCTCACCAACATGATCGGCAACGCCCTGGCCTACACGGGCCCGGGCGGCTCTGTTCGGATCGCGGCGACGGCGATCACCAACCAACGGGCGGTGACGGTGAGCGACACCGGGCGAGGTCTCACTACTGAACAACTCGAGCTGGTCTTTGAGCGCTTCTACCGGGCGGACCGCTCTGCTACTGGTGGCAGCGGGATCGGGCTGACAATCGGCCGCACGTTGGCCCGCCGCCACGGCGGCGATCTCACCGCCACCTCTGACGGTCTTGGGCACGGCGCCGAGTTCACCCTGACCCTCCCCGACGTCGCTGTGGCACCCTCCGACGGGGCCTCGATCGATTCCGCGTGACTCTGGCCGAGGTCCGTGCATCGCGGTGCGCTCCAGCCACAGCCTTCCGCCACGTCTCGCACCTCATGACCACTAGGACCGGTGCTCATGTGGTGCACGGCTTCGGTCGGTCGACGTGCAGACTCTGGTCGGTTTCCACGACCGCTGCGAACGACCGCGTCATGTGCGACAGCTCGAACCTTGTTCTTCTGCGCCGGAGCGATCACCTGATCGCGGACGTGGAGCGTCGAATCGCCCATTCAGAGGCCATCGCTGCTCAACGTGCCGTCAGCTCTCGCGATGACCTGGGCTCGTCGGTTGAGGTCGCTGCGAGCGACGTGGTCTCTGACAACATCCGTGTCCGCTTTGCAGATGTCGGGTCGGCGCCAGCGCTGACCATGCGGCCCGAGTCACTGATTCGTGCCAGCGCCTCATCGATCTTGATCAGGCGATAGTCCGTTGCATTGAGGCGCATATCGGCCATCTCCGGTGATCAGAATGAAGGCGGGTCAGATCGGCCCACATGCCGCCAGCCTCAACCGAGGAATGCTGCACTGGACCTTCTGCACCGTGGCGCCGAGATCAATGCGCGGCCGCCGCGGTTCCACTGGCAGGGGGACGGCGTTGCATGCTGCGGTCGGCGAGGTGATTCACTCTTGGTGACTTGGCTGATGTCTTCGGGTGCCGATCTCGGGCCGAGACGGACTGGCCGACAGCGAGGCCGCCGGGTGGGCCACCCATCCGGGGGCACTCTGAGCTGCGCACACTCCTCGACTCGCCCTGGACGGTTTCAGGTCAGCGGTTGAGGATGTGGCAGATTTCATCGGCCCGGCAGTCGGAGGGATCGAGACGAGCGCTGCGGTCGAGCAATGCGGTCAACTCGCCTCGGAGCTGATGCAATTCCTCGATGCGGGCATCGACGGCGGCCAACTTGTT
>CAYGQE010000071.1:0-9265 GCA_964351995.1 uncultured Acidimicrobiaceae bacterium
GGTGGCAACAGGTGCGGCGTGGCCGTTGGTGTGGCCGTTGCCGTTGGTGGGTGGGGCGGTGCCTTCGAAGGTGGCTCGCCATTCGGGCGAGACGGAGCGAGGGTTGGCCAAATACTGCTGGCGGATCTCCTCGATCAGCCAGTCGTTCGGACCCGAGAAATCAGATGTGGAAGCCACGGTCGAGGAGCCTACATCGCTCGTCTCAGTTACTCAGTCCGATTGGTCGAGAATACGTCTGACCCACCGTTGAAATTGGGCATCGTCGTGCAGACCAGTGACCACCAAGTCGCCGATCTGCCACGAAGGCGTGGCGGTCGCGCCGACGTCCATCGCCGCCGCTCGAGCTTCGGCGAGCAGGCGTTCGCCTTCAGCGATTGCCGCTTCCCCAGTAAGATCGTCAGCGTCCAGACCGGCGTTGGTCAACACACGGCGAACCACCGCTGGGTCGTCGATGGCAGCGGCGTCGACCCAATGGGCGGAAGCGACGGCGTCGTCGAACGCAACGAAGTTGTCCGGATAGCGAACACTGACCAGCTCGGCGAGCGCCAAGATGGCGTGCGAATTCGGCGTTCGACGGGGTTTGACGAACGCCTGATCCCGAGACGCGCACTCGGATGCGATGTGATCAAAGACCTGATCAAGACGTCCGCCCGGCCGATTGGTCCGGCCTTCGAGCGGAATGTCGGGGTGGAGTTCAAAGCTTCGGACGGTCACCGTGCCGAGCCCTGCAGCCTCGACTCGGGACCGGAGCCACGCGGTCTGGGGCCTTGCGGCATACGCCCAAGGGCAGATGTAGTCGTTCCAGACCGTGATGTGCACGCTCAATCACTAGTGTCGTGCGGGTGCTCGTCGCAACATGGAATGTGAACTCACTGAACGCCCGCCTCCCTCGAGTCGAAGACTGGCTGCAACAAGTCCAGCCCGATGTCTTGTGCATGCAAGAGACCAAGCTGGCCGATGATGCCTTTCCGGCCATGGCCTTCTCGGCCTTGGGGTATGAGTCGGTCCATCACGGTGAGGGTCGGTGGAACGGTGTGGCGATCCTGTCCAAGGTCGGTATCGAGAACCCGATCAACGGATTCGCCGATGGCATCGAAGCCGACACCGATGCTCGCCTGATCTCGGCGACGTGCGGCGGCGTGCGCATCCACAGCGTCTACGTGCCGAACGGTCGAGAGGTCGATCACGATCACTACCACTACAAGCTGTCGTGGCTCGGCCGGCTCCGTGACCACCTCGAGGCCACGACGTCTGCTGGCAACGACGTGATCGTCACCGGCGATTTCAACATCGCTCCCACCGACGACGACGTCTGGGATCGGGCGGCGTTCGAAGGCGCCACGCACGTCACCGAACGAGAGCGCGCGGCGCTCGACAACATCACTGATTGGGGACTGGTCGACACCTTCCGTCAGCGTCACCCCGGTCCGAAGCTCTACTCGTACTACGACTATCAGGCCGGTCGTTTCCACAAGCGTGAGGGCATTCGGATCGATTTCGTCCTCTCATCGCCTGGCCTGGCCGAACGGTGTGTGTTCGACGTCATCGACCGCAACGGCCGCAAGGGAACCAAGCCGAGCGATCACGTTCCCGTGGTCGCCGTGTACCGGGATGCCGCTTGAATGCCGATGGATTTCCCGGTTGATACCAAGGCGGCTGCAACGTTTTTCGCCAACGACGACCGCGCTTCGCTCGACCCACATCGGCGAGCATCGTGGGATGTTGGTGACGCTCTACGAGAGATCATCGACCGGTTGGTCGACACCAGAGCCAACGTCGAAGATCTCGTCGAGGTCACCGCTGCACTCGAAGACGTCGCCGCCCGGCTTCGTCAGTTCGAACACGGGCGCCGCTACGACTCTTACGGTGAAGCGGCGAACGCAAGTGTGGACGCATCAAGTCCCCGCACCGGTCACGAAAACGACGACGCAGCCGGTGACGACGATGCCAAGCCGCCGTCAGGCCACGTCGACTTCAGCCCCTTGCTCGGCCGAGCCAACCCGCTGGCCCCGCCCATGCAGCTGTATCTCTCCGACGACGGGCCGAAGATCTGCGCCGACGTCACCTTCGGCCATGCCTACGAAGGCCCACCCGGCCATGTCCACGGTGGCCTCATTGCCGCCGCATTCGATGAACTGCTCGGTGCAACTCAGGCGCTGTCTGGCTCGCCGGGCATGACGGCTCAGCTCGACGTTTCGTACCGAGCACCGACGCCGCTGCATGTGCCGCTGCGCTTCGAAGCGACGCTCGACGACGTGGTCGGCCGCAAGATCTACACCTCTGGCCGCGTCTACAACGGCGACGCTCTGTGTGCCGAGGCAACCGGTCTCTTCATCAGCATCGATTTCGCCTTGATCGCGGCGATGCGGGCCGATCGCCACGAGGGTTCTTCGTAGCCAAGGGTCGGCGGGCTCGAATTCGGGTAACACTGGCGAATGCTCTCGAGCCTCGACCACCATGAACTGCTCGTCTTCTGGGCTGAGCTACTGGTCATCTACGCAACGGCGCGGCTGCTTGGTGCAGGGGCGCGCCGACTCGGCCTGCCTTCGGTCGTTGGTGAGCTGTCCGCTGGCGTTGTCCTGGGCCCCTCGTTCTTCGGTTCGGTCTGGGAGGGCGGCTTCGACTGGTTCTTGCCCGGCTCGGAAGTGCAGTCGGCCCTGCTGCTGGCTGTCAGTTGGTTCAGCGCGGCATTTCTCCTCGTTGTCGCCGGGTTCGAAACCGACCTCGCGCTGATCCAACGCCTCGGTCGAGCGGCGGCGCTGGTCACCATCGGCAGCTTGGTTGTTCCCTTGGCGGGAGGCCTGGCCGTCGGTTCCCAAATACCAGACACGTTCTATGGCGACGAAGGAACGCGCCTGGTCTTCACGCTCTTCATTGGTGTCAGCGTTGCGGTCTCTGCGTTGGCCGTCGTGGCCAAAATCCTTGGCGATCTGAATCTGATGCGCCGAGACGTCGGACAGATCACGGTTGCCGTTGGCATGGCCAACGACCTGGTCGGTTGGGTCATCCTCGGCGTCATTGCCGGCCTGGCCGCCGGCGAAGCCAGCGCTGTTGGCGTGCTCCTGACGGTGGCCGGCCTGGCCGCCTTCTTGATCGGTGCGCTCACGATCGGGCAGCGCATCGTCGACGCATCGCTGCGGTATGTCCGCCGAGACGGCGCCAACATCCAGGGGGCGCTCACGGTGATGATCGGCGCCATGCTCGGCTTCGGCGTCATCACCCAGTGGTTGGGTGTCGAGGCGGTGCTCGGTGCCTTCGTCGCCGGTGTGGTCCTCGCCCGATCTCGCTACCGACAGGTCGACAGCCAACACATCGTGGAGGATCTCACCTCGGTCATCTTTGCTCCGTTGTTCTTCGCCACCGCCGGTCTTCGCCTCGACCTCGGCCTGTTGCGGGGCGAGGCGCTGGCCTGGGCCGGAGCCTTGCTCGCCGTTGCTCTCGGGCTCAAGTTCCTCGGTGCTTTCCTCGGTGCCCGCGCCGCCGGCCTCACCACACGGGAAGGCATGGTGCTCGGCGCCGGTTTGAACGCTCGAGGTGCGCTCGAGATCATCATCGCCACCGTCGGCCTTTCCCTCGGCGTGCTCAACGAGACGTCGTTCACCATGATCGTGATGATTCCGCTGGTCACCTCCCTTGTTGCATCGGTTGGTGTTCGTCTGCTGAGTCGGGACCTCGAAGGTTCCACAGCGGAGCGGGAGCGCCTGGCCCAAGAAGAGGCGATGGAGAAGAACCTCGTCGTGCGCAATGGCCGGTTGCTACTGCCTTCCAAGGGTGAGCCCAGCTCGATCGTGGCCGCTCAGATCGCCCACTTCGTCTGGCCCGAAAGCATCCCTGCCACGGTGATTGGTATCGAGGAAGGCGAGCACGCACCCGACCTGGCCCCCATCGAGAACGTGCTGTTCGGGAGAAACGTCGACCAGTTGAAAGCGACAACCGAGGCCTCGGCCGAACAGATGATCGCCCAATCGAAGTTGGGTTACGGCGCCCTGATCGTTGGTGTCGACGACGCGGGTTCCGATGGCTCTTTCGTTTCCAGCCTGGTGGACGAGATCCTCGCCGAGCTGCACATCCCCATCGTTTTGGTTCGTGGTGCTCGGAATCAGGACGGTCGCCTGCCTGGCATCTTTGCCCGTGCGCTGGTGCCTGTGATCGGCAGTCAGTCGTCGAGAGCCGCTCAGGAGATCGCCTGCAACATGTCGAGTCGGTTGGGCACCGAGGTGTTGTTCTCACACATCGTCTACTCGCCCGACGAAGCACGAACGGGTGGGTTGCGTGCTCGCCAGCGTGGTTCGGCGTCCTCGGTTGGGATGAAGGACGGCAGCGATGTGGCGGAGCGAGTCCTGCAACAAGCCGCTCGTCATGCCGAGGAGCTCCGCGCCAACTACAAGACCGAAGTCCGTTTTGCCGTGTCGCCGGGTGACGAAATCCTCCGACAGGCCGTGCAGTCCGACAGTGATTTGATCGTGCTTGGCTCAGAGCTCCGCCGGCTCGAGGGACGAGCCTTCCTCGGCCAGAACGTCGAGTACATCCTGCGAAACGCCACCCAGACCGTGGTCGTCGCCATCATCCCGGACGCTCGGCCGTCGTAGTGCCCGCCGCCACCAGTGCCGTTCTGACGTGACTGCAGAACGCCAACGGCTCCGGGTCACTGCAGAACACCACGTCCGCCGATACAGCGCCCTCGTTGGCCGCCCGCTCGACCTGTCTCGGGTCCTGCCAGGTGGACGAGCGCTGGAGATCGTCGATGCCGACAACCGGCGCTCTGTCTTGAAGTGGGACGACGACGAGGGTTCCAAGGCTCGACGGCGTCAGGCAATCGGCGTTGCTCAACGGCTTGGGATGGCTGCGGGGTGGCCGGTGCCGAGCTTCGAACTCGTCGAGGGTGATGGCTGGCTCTACGTGTGTCAGAGCCTGATGCCGGGCGCTGAGCTGATGGACCTGACCGAAGAGTCGTGGCGTCAGGTGCTCGAGCTGACCGAATCAACTGCTGGCCTCGGGCGGGGTGAGGCCAATGATTGGCCTCATCGCCTCATCGACACGCTCATCTCTGAACCAAGCCAGCCGACCGTCTACTGCTCACACGTTCCGTTGGGAGATCACAGTGAGGCAGGTCGCCGATTGATTGAGCGCATCGAGGACATCGGGGCGGCCAGCGTCGGGGCAGACCTCGGGACCGCCGACGATTTGATCCATTGGGACCTTCACCCCGGAAATCTCCTCGTGGTCGACGGGCGCATCAGCGCCGTCATCGATCTCGACAACGCAGGGCCGGGCCCGCGTGGGTTTGACCTCATCACGTTTGCGCTGGCGGCGCAGTCCTTGCCGGGGCGAGCGGGCGAGGCGGCGGCGATGCTCGAAGAGGCGAGAGGTCGGGTGCCGGAAACGCTGGTCGACGCAGCCATCGCGCACCTGATCTTGCGATTCTCGAACTGGGCGCTCCGCACCGGCCAGGTCGAGGTGGCTGACCACTGGATCGCCCGAGGTCAACGTCTACTTCTGGAGTGATTCGAGATCACCAGCGACTCCGAGTCACTGCAGAAGGGCAGCCGACAACTTTTCTCACGCCTTGAGTGAGACGAGGTACTGGCCGCCGCCTTCGCTCACGGTGGATGTGAGCCTCAGCGTCGGCTCGAGTCGACTGATCCGGTCGAGCAGCCACGCAGCGGTCTGCTCGGCGTCGTCTTCGTTGAGGCATCGACACATTGCTTCCCGGCCTCCTTTGGCCGCGAGCCGATCGACGGTTGCAATGATCGGCACCGGGTCGATCACGAAGAGATCGTCGGCCCACGGCACGACGGCTTCGACGTTGCCCTTGCCGGTGTTGCAACCCCGGTGAGCCAGACGTTCGGTCGGCTCTGCACGCCCTCGTTTCTTGGCTGACTTCTTCGCCTTCTTGGCGGTCATGCGGCCGTCGACGCTGGGGCCGCGGTCATCGTTGACCGAGCGATCGGGGTCGACGGGCTCATCACACAGCCAACAACGCCAGCCGTCTTGCTCGCCGATGTCATCGAGTTGTGCCATGCCCCGCAACGTATCGGTACCGACGGCCCGGGGAACTGGAAGGCCGCTGCCAACGTCTCAAGAGGTATGGAGAAGAAGACGGGTATGCAGAATTCTGGCCGTTGTGCCGATGATGACCTCATGTCGCGATCGACCCGCCGTCACATCGTCGCCGTTTCTGTTGTCGCCGCCCTCAGCCTGTTCGTGGTCGCTTGCGGTCAAGACGATCTCGATCTGACGGCAGCCATCGAAGAACAGACCTCGCAGACGACTGGTGTCGCCCCCGATCGGGAAGCGGACGATGTGCCTCTGACAGACACGGGTCGGGCCGTGTTCGACGAAGCTCAAGAGCTCTTCAACTCGAGCGTCGGCAGCAGCTATGTGATGACCTTCGATCTGATCAGCCGGGCGAGCGCCGAAGGAGGCCTGATTCGGGTCGAGGTCGCCGACGGGCGTGTGGTCAACGTGACGTATCCCGATGCCATCTCCGAACAGATCCTGCCAGAGATCCCCATGCTCACGGTCGCCGACTTCTTCGAACGCGCCCGTTCGGTTCTGGCTGATGGCGGGGGTGTCGAGGCCGAGCTCGATGAGTTCTACGGGCACCCGCTGACGATGACACTCGATCCGGTCCCGAACGCGATCGACGACGAGATGACGATCGTTGTGCAATCGCTCGAGCCCGTGGAAGCAGCTCCGGAGTCCAACTACTGAGCTTCGGTCATCCCCTCGACAACGCAACGGGGGCTTTGTTGGTCTCCATCGATGATGCAGACGTCGTTGCCCACCACGCGCTGGTACTCCGCCGGCTGCGAGAGCACGAGCGTCCGATCCCCGAGCGGGCCGTCGAGTTGCACATCGATGTCGGTGAAGAACCCGCCGTAGGTGCAGACATCGCCAGCAGCAAACCGAACCGACACGGTGACCTCTGAAGGCCCCTCTTCGATCGTGACGTCGGTGGTCGGGTCTGCGCAGTCGTCGATCGCCGCCGTGACGATCAACCGAGACGACTCGGTCGTGGCGACGACGCTGATCGGCACCAATGCTGCCTCGACGGAGTCCGAGCAGCTGGTGATCAGCGCAACGATCGCCAGGCACAGCAATGCCCGCATGTCAGTCGCTGTGTTCGGCAACAACGGCGAGGACCTCGGTGCCGAACCGTTCCAGCTTCGCCGGGCCGATGCCGGAGACCGATGCCAGTTGCGAGCGGCTCGACGGCTGCTTCTTGGCAATGGCTCGAAGGGTCTGATCGTTGAAGATCACGTAGGCCGGTACGTCGGCGCCACGCGCTTTCTCTCGTCTCCACCCGCGAAGCGCTTCGAACAATGGATCACCGACTGGATTCTTGTCAGTTGGTGAGCCCCTTCCCTTCTTCGGGATGGCAGCCCTTGATTTCACCATCTCGGCTCGCCAGTCGACAGGCCGGTGGCCTTTGCGTAGATGCTCGATGGCGGAACCCACGCTGTCGAGATGAGGCGACGGCTGCCGTTTCACCGACTTGTTGCCGAAGGTTCGGGTGGCGGCCCACGTGAGGTGCAGTTCTTTCTCGGCTCGGGTGATGGCGACGTAGAGCAGGCGTCGTTCTTCGGCGAGCTGGGCTCCGGTCTTGGCGTAGCCGATCGGGACGTAGCCTTTCTCGAGACCGCCGACGTGCACCACGGGCCACTCGAGGCCCTTTGCGCCGTGGAACGTCGACAGCTCGACGGCATCGGCGGTGGTGGAGACTTCGTTGGCCTGCACAGTGGCGATCCACGCCATCAGCCCGGGGCCTGTCGGGGCTGGATCGATGGCCAGGTACTCATGGACGAGACGGCTGAGCGCGCCCAGGTTCTGACGCCGCTCCTGCTCATTGGCCGTGACTGCTGCGGCCGAGCGATTGCTCTTCTTCGCCCAGGGAGCTTGACCGCCCAGACGGGACACTTCTTCTTCGTTTTCTGGCTCGGGGTCGTTCAGCTCGTCGATGGCATCGTCGTTGTCGGGATCGGCGCCGAGTTCGACACCACCGCCATCGTCGAGCGAGGCATCGAGACGTCGCAGCGCGTCTCGGAGATCGAGGCCGTCGCGGCCGAGGGCACGAAGCTCGCTCTTGACCTCGGGCGTCGACAGTGGGCCACTACCGCCCCGAACCCGCACCGGCACGCCAACGTCGAGCAGTGCCTGCTCGATTGGGACGAGTTGCGCATTGGTCCGAACAAGAATGGCTTGATCAGACCAGCGGGTGTCGGCGTGCTTGGCTTCTTTGACCTTCGCCGCGATACCGGCGGCTTCGTGGGTGTCGGTGGCGAACGAACGAAGCGTGGGAACCGGACCGTCGGGTTGGTGAGGGATGAGCTGGCCACCGGTGCCTTCGAGCGAGGCGTTGGCGAGGGTGAGAACCTGCGGAGACGACCGGTAGTTGTCGAGCAACCGAATGACGGTGGCCTTCGGCTCACGCTTGGCGAAGTTGGTGAGGAGGTTTGGGTCGGCACCGTTCCAGCCGTAGATGGCCTGGTTCGGATCGCCCACGACGAAGAGATCGTCGGTGGTGCCTCGCCATGCCTTCAGCAGCTCGAACTGCAGTGGGTTGACGTCCTGGAATTCGTCGACGTAGAGATGGCGGTGACGCCAGCGCACGCCGGCGGCGTAGTGCTCGTCGTCGTGAAGATCGCGAATGGCGAGGGCCAGGAGGTCGTCAAAGTCGACCACTCGCCGCTTGCGTTTTTCCTGCTGGAAGCGAACCATCAGCTCGGCGAACTGATCGGCTGGCATCGGGGGTGTGCGCCCAGCGAGATCGGCAGCGTTGCCGTAGTGCTCGGGGGCGACCAAGCGGGCCCTCGCCCACTCGATCTCGCTCATGACATCGAGGATTTCGACGCCGCGCTGTCGCTTGACCAGCTGCGAGACGAACCGGAACTTGCTCTCGAGCATGGTGGGAGGCGTGATGCCCTTTTCGGCCCAGCGCTGTCGGAGCTGGGTCAGTGCGATGCCGTGGAACGTGCCGCCGACGACGTCGTCTCGCAGCCCGCTTGCTCGCAGCCGAGAGCGAAGCTCTCCAGCCGCCTTTCTGGTGAAGGTGAGGGCGAGAACCCGAGCGGGTTCGGTCTCGCCATTGAGCACTCGGTAGGCGATGCGACGGGTGAGGACCCGGGTCTTGCCCGACCCAGCGCCGGCGTGTACCACAAGGGGGCCGCCCTTGGCGGTGACCGCTTCGGCCTGGCGCTCGTTCAATCCCGCGAGAAGGGCATCTGCATCCACTCGGCACAAGTTAGCGGCGACGTATGACAGT
>CAYGQE010000071.1:9365-27756 GCA_964351995.1 uncultured Acidimicrobiaceae bacterium
GAACGCGTCGGCGCTGGGGCGCCTTTGGCGTTCCCCGAGTTCTTCGCTTCGCTCACGTGAACGCGTCGGCGCTGGGGCGCCTTTGGCGTTCCCCGAGTTCTTCGCTTCGCTCAGAACTCGCATCCTTGGGTTCGGTCTAGTCTCTCAGCTGTGGCGTATCCCCGAAATCAGCTGAACACCGGCGAATCTGTCGTCCTCGATCTGCGTCCGCACTGGTGGTACTTCGCGAAGCCGATCATTGCGCTGGTCGCAGCCATTGCCATCGGCATCGTCGCCCTTGCGTTCGACGCTCCGTCTGGCGTCGACATCGTGGTTGCTGTGTTGATTCTCTTGGCGCTCGTCTGGCTCGGCTTCACTTATGTTGTTTGGGCCACCACGAACTTCGTCGTCACGACCGACCGGTTGATCAGTCGGTCCGGCGTGTTCACTCGCCAAGGGATCGAGATCCCGCTCGAACGCATCAATACGGTGTTCTTCCGGCAGAACCTCTGGGAACGATTCATCCGTTCTGGCGATCTGGAGATCGAGTCGGCCAGTGAGCAAGGCAGTTCCAAGTTCAGCGACATCCGCCGACCGCTCAACGTGCAGAACGAGATCTACCGCCAGATGGAAGGCAACGAGAATCGCAAGTTCGATCGAGTCGGCCAGAACCTCGGTGGTGCAGCGATGGGTGCCTCCATCCCTGAGCAGATCGAGAAGCTCGATGAGCTGCGCCGCAACGGCGTCCTGACCGAAGAGGAGTTCGCCGATAAAAAGGCTGAACTGCTCCGTCGGATCTGAACCGACCGCGAGATGCGCGCCATCAGCCTGGTTCCATCGATCACCGAGAGTTTGCTTGCGTGGGGCGTGACTCCGGCCGCTTGTACGAAGTACTGCGAGCAACCACAGCTCCGGCACGTCGGCGGCACGAAGAATCCCGACATCGATGCCATCGTGGCGCTGGAGCCTGATGTCGTGCTCGTCGATCGGGTCGAGAACCGGAAGGAAGACGCTGACGCACTGACGGCTCGTGGCATCCACGTGGTCGACATTGATGTGCAACTGCTCAGCGATGTCGGCTCGCAGATGGCGATCGTTGCTGAGGCCGTCGGGGTCGACCTGGCGCCGATCGAGACGCCGTCTGCCCGGCCCATCGAGCGGACGGCCTTCGTTCCGATCTGGCGCCGTCCGTGGATGACCATCGGCGCCCAGACCTACGGCTCGACCCTGTTGGAAGCGCTCGGGATCGGCAACGTGTTCGCCGATGCTGCCATTGACTTTCCCGAGGTCGATCTCGATCAGGTGACGGCCCGCCAGCCAGATCTCGTGCTCGTGCCTTCCGAGCCCTACGAATTCAACGCCGAGCACCTCGACGAACTCGCCGACGTCGGCGGCGAGATCATCGAGGTCGATGGTCAGGACCTCTTCTGGTGGGGCGCACGCACGCCGGCAGCGATCAATCGGCTCAGAACCCAGTTGGGCTGACCGCTACTGCGGCGTCCGGCCGGCCCAGGCCACGAACGAAGCAGTCGGCGTAGGAGAGGGGCCGGCCTCGACTTCGGGACCGAAGATGCCAGGCATCCGAATGTTGTCACCCATTGGCGCCATCAAAGCCCGGCATCGTTCGATGTCGTCGTTGCTGATGGTTGCGTCGTCGTCGAGTCCGGCAGCCACCGCGATGTCCCATCGGTGGAGGACGAGGTCGAGGCAATAGAACGCGTCAACGGTCTCGGCAATCGTGGTCGGCCCGAAGTAGCCGTCGAACGTTGCGTCGGCGGTCGCCGGGTCATCCAGTGCGGCCTGCATTGCGGCGGTGACCGCGAGCGGTCTGGATCGAAGCAGTGACGCGTCGGTCGGTGCCGCCAGACCACGCTGGTCCAAGAAATCCAACTGCGTGTTGGTCACGTGATCGATGACGTCGGTCACCGCCCAGCCCTCGCACGGTGTGGCTCGGCTCATGGCCTCAGGTGGCACGGCGGCAACTGTCGAGTGGAAGTCGGCGGCGAGGCGGCGGTGGCGATCGGCGATGGATTCGGTCATTTCATGATGGTGATGGACCAGCGGCGCGAGGTCTTGAACGAATCGGACAGATTGGAGCGGAAGCGGTAACGTCCGCCCATGGCGATGACCGAAGTACCCGCAACCGCCCAACCCACGAGTCAGGCTCGAAAGCTGCGACCCGGCGCCGTCGAGACGACAACCACGAGCTACCCCAGCTTCTCTGTCGACACGCTGACTCCTCATCTTGGTGCCGTGATCAACGACATCGATCTGTCGGTCCCGCTCGACGCTCAACAACTCACCGACGTGCGCCAGGCGTTCGCCGATTGGGGCGTGGTGGTGTTCCGTGACCAGACGCTCGACCGAGAAGCACACAAGGCGTTTGGTCGCCACTTCGGTGAGCTGCACGTGCACCCGATGAACTTCGCTCGCAAGCAAGACCCCGAGATCTTGATCGTGAAGACCACGGCCGATTCGCCCTATACCGCCGGCGACGCCTGGCACTCCGACGTCACCTGCGACGCCAACCCGCCGTACGCCTCGTTGCTCTACATCACCGAAACGCCCGAGTGCGGTGGCGGCGACACGTTGTATGCCGACATGGCCATGGCCTACTAGCTGCTGTCTCCCACCATGCAGTCGTTCCTCGAAGGGCTCACTGCGGTGCACGATGGCGGCATTCCCTACATCGGCGCCTACAAATCGACCCCACCCGAGGGCGGCTACCCCCGCAACGAGCACCCGGTCATTGCCCTGCACCCGGTCACCGGAGAAAAGCTGCTGTATGTCAACAGCGCGTTCACCTCGCACATCGTCGGCCTACAGCGGTGGGAGAGCAAGGCGCTGCTCGACTCGCTCTACAACTTCATCGCCACGACGCCCCGGCTGCACGCCAGGGTCGAATGGAAGCCGAACACACTGACGATGTGGGACAACCGCCGTGTGCAACACCACGCGGTCTGGGACTACTACCCGAACTCGCGCTACGGCGAACGAGTGTCGACCCTCGGCGTTGCGCCTGCGGGCGGTTGAGCGGAACGGGCGAACTCTCGCCGATCGGTCTTGCGCTCGTCGGGACGGGGATGGTCGCCCCGGTCATTGCCGACGCCGTTCGCCGCTGCGGAGACGCTGCTGTTCTGCGTGGCGTTGCCGCCTCGTCGATGGCGAGCACCGAACGGTTCATCGAGCGCCAAGCCGCTCTGCTGCCTGGTGGTTGCGTGGCGTACGGGTCGATCAACGAGATTGCGGACGATCCCTCGATCGACCTCGTGCTGGTGGCCACGCCGCCCGACGCACGGGACGACATCGTGGCCACCCTCGCTGCCGCCGGGAAACACCTGCTGATCGAGAAGCCGCTCGAGCGAGATCTGGCCGCAGCGACGGCGATCGTCGAGCAAGCCGAGTCCACTGGGGTGGCGATGGGGGTCTTCCTCCAGCACCGGCACAAGGTCTCGGTGCAGCGCTTGGGCGGTTTGATCGCGGGCGATGAGCTCGGAGCCCTTGGCGTGGTCGAAGTCGCTGTGCCGTGGTGGCGGCCGCAGGCCTACTACGACGTGCCGGGGCGCGGAACCTACGCCCGAGACGGTGGCGGAGTGCTGCTCACCCAAGCCATACACACACTCGACGTGATGCTCGCGCTGACCGGGCCAGTCCAGTCGGTGACGGCGCTGACGGCGACCACGAAGCTGCATCGGATGGAGTCCGAAGATTTTGCCTCGGTGGGTATCGAGTTCGCCAACGGCGCGGTGGGCAACCTCATGGCCACGACGGCGGCTTTCCCTGGATCCGGTGAGTTCATCCGCTTCCACTTCGAGCACGCCAGCGCCCGTTTGGCCGGTGACCTGCTCACGCTCTCGTGGCGCGACGGTCGCACCGAGACCATCGGCCAGGAAGCGGCCACGGGTTTTGGTGAGAACCCGATGGCCTTCAGTTCCGAGTGGCACGCCGCGGTCGTGGCCGACATGCTCGGCGCAATCCGCGAGGGTCGTGCGCCGTTGGTGAGTGGGCGGGACGCGCTTGGTGTCCATGCGCTGGTGGATGCGATCGAGCGGTCGGCGGCCGCGAGAGAAAGGGTGGTGTTGTGAGTTCGGCAGAAGACCGGCAGCCCTTCGGCATTGGCGTGCTCGGCATCGACCATGGTCACATTTTCTCAATGCTTGGCCGGATGCTTGCGCTCGGCGGGGAGTGTGGGAATTGGTGGAGCGATGGCTCAGCGGCCACCGAGTCGAAGTTTCGCGAGATCTTTCCAACCCTCGATCGTGTTGAGGATCGGCGAAGCATTCTGGACGATCCCGCGGTCGACCTCGTACTGATCTCGGCCGTGCCTGCCGACCGGGCGGCCTTGGCCGTGGAAGCGATGCGGGCAGGCAAAGACGTGATGGTCGACAAGCCAGGGTGCACGACGCTCGAGCAACTCGACCAGCTTCGATCCGTCCAGCGCGAGACCGGCCGCATTTGGTCGGTCAACTTCTCTGAGCGCTTCGAGGTGCGATCAGTTGCAGCAGCAGAGCGGCTTGTTGCTGACGGCGCCATCGGGCGAGTGATCCAAACGGTGAACCTCGCGCCACACAAGCAGAACCTCGCCACTCGGCCGCCCTGGTACTTCGAGCGTGAGCGCTACGGCGGGATCTTGACTGACATCGGGTCCCACCAAATCGACCAGTTCTTGCACTTCACCGGTTCGACGGAGGCGCAGGTTGCTCATGCTCTGGTCGAGAACTCGACGTTGCCGCAGCATCCCGGCTTCCAGGATTTCGGCGAGGTGACGCTGCGGAGTTCGCAGGGCCATGGCTATGTCAGGGTCGACTGGTTCACCCCGGATGGCTTACCGACATGGGGCGATGGGCGGCTGTTCCTTCTCGGCACCGAGGGCACGATCGAGGTGCGTAAGTACACCGACATCGGCCAGCCGCACCGTGCCAACACGCTCTATCTCGTGAACGGCACCGAGAATGCCCGCATCGAGTGCGATGATGAGCCGCTGCGGTATTTCGGTCGCCTCCGGGCCGACATGCGGGATCGCACCGAGACCGCCTGCCCGCAAGCGCATACGTTCCTCACCATGGAGCTGGCGATCCGGGCGCAGACGCTCGCCGAGGCGGACACTTGACCGGGCAGGCGCCGACCACCGTGGCCATCATCGGGGCGGGCATCGGTAGAGAGCACTTGGCCGCGTACTTGCAGCTGCCCGATCGTTTTCAAGTCACCACGATCTGCGACCTCGACACTGTTCGGGCCGAGAAACTCGCAAAGCAGGCGCCAGAGGCGACGGTCACCGCCAGCTTCGACGATGTACTGGCCAGCGATGTACAACTGGTCGACATCTGTCTTCCGCCACACCTGCACCTCGATGCTTGCCTCGCCGCTCTCGACGCAGGGAAGGCCGTGATCTGTGAAAAGCCGCTGGTGGCAAGCCTGGCCGAAGCCAACCAGTTGGCCGAAAGAGTGGCATCGACCGGAGGGTTCTTGTCGCCGGTGTTCCAGTACCGATACGGGCTGGGCACGGCTCAGTTCAAGGCGTTGGAAGCGGCAGGGCTCATCGGCTCGCCCCATGTGGCCACCTTGGAGACACATTGGAATCGGTCGGCCGGGTACTACGCCGTCGACTGGCGAGGCACGTGGGCAACCGAGCGGGGCGGGGCCATCCTCGGACACGCCATACACATCCACGATCTGATCACCCACCTCCTCGGTCCGGTGGCCAACGTGTCGGCCATGCTCGACACTCGGGTCAATGACATCGAGGTCGAAGATTGCGCGGCAATGTCGATACGAATGGCCAGCGGGGCGCTGGTCACCAGCTCGGTCACGCTCGGCGCAGCGAAGGACACCAGTCGACTCCGCCTGGTGTGCAAACACGTCACCGTCGAGAGCAGCCACGATCCCTACGCTCCGGCCGCTGCGGCGTGGACGTTCACCGCTCGGAATCCGAAGCGCCAGTCTGAGGTCGATGCCGTGCTCGCAACGGTCGATTCCAGCACCCCGGTCGGTTACGTCGGAATGTTCGCCGCCGTGGCTGATGCCCTCGACGGTCGGCCGGGTCGAGAGGTGACGCTGGAGGACGGCCGCCGTTCTCTCGAGTTCGTCACCGCCGTGTACTCGTCGGCTCGCAACAGCGGGTTCGAGTCGTTGCCGATCGCCGTCGACCACCCACTCTACGAGAGCTGGTTGCCGCCGGTTCGGTAGGGGTCGGACACGTTGGGGAACGTTGGGAAATGCTCGGCGAGGAACGCTGTGGGCGCCTGGTCAGAGATGTCTCGGCAATCTCTGACGAGGTGGGCGTGGTCGGCGTAGCCAGCCCAGGCTGCGAGATCGCCCAACGAGGTGCCGTTCGGTGCCGTGAGCGCCAGCGCGACCAATCGCTGAAAGCGAAGCAATCTGGCCAGTGTTGCGGTCCCGTATCCGAAGCGTTCGATCGCTCGTCGATGCAAGGTGCGGGGCGAGACAGCGATGTCGTTGGCCAGCGCTTGCTGCGATGCTCGGGGTGAGGCGAGCAGCAGTTGAACGACCCGTTCGCTCAGTGGGTCGGGCGTGCGATCGGTCGACCACACCCTGAACCAGTCGAGTAGTGCCTCCCGTCGACCGCTGAGAGGAAGTGTGTCGTCGGTGCAGGTCGTGAGCTGGTTTGCATTGGTCTGTCCAATGACCGATGTCAACGACACCTGGCGATCGGTCAGTGTCGAGACGTCGAGGTCGAACAGGGCCCGGACTTGACCGGCGCGGAAACGAATACCCACCGCCGTGACACCATCGGCCAGCGTGAACTCCCAGCTTTGGTGTTCAGGGCCGCAGAGCAGCATGTGCCCGGCGCTGGTGCACAGCAAGTCAGAACAGCCGTCGGGCGTCAGCTTTGTCGACCCTGTGGGCTCGGCTTCCCACGAGCAAACAAGCCATGCCTCGAGGTCGTCCGGGGGAGGGAGGGTCCAGTACCAGGCGTCGCCCATTCTCCAACCGTAGAGGCTTGACGTCGGTGTCGTCCGATGAGGCCTTCGGGAGCGCTCGCGATCACGAGACCAAGCGTGTGGTGCGCTCCAGCAACGCAGCTAGCTTTCCGGGATGCCTTCAGCCGTTCCCGCCACCCAATACTCGATCGCCATCAAAGTTGTTCTCGACAACAAGCCGGGGATCCTCGGCCGGTTGACCACTGCCATCGGTGCAGCCGGGGGCAACATCTTCGCCGTCGAGGGCTTCGTGGCCAAGGGCCCACTGCTCGAGCGCGAGATGGTCGTCAACTGCGCCAGTGTCGATCACCAGGGCGAAGTGGTCGCCGCCGTCGAAGCGGTGGACGGGGTGACGCTCGTCGATTGGTGGGACCGCACGTTCCGCATGCACGAAGGGGGCAAGGTCGAAGTCTTGTCGCTCTGTCCCGTTGGCGATGCCGATGATCTCTCAATGGCCTACACCCCGGGCGTGGCTCGTGTCTGCAAGGCCATCGCCGCTGACGAGACCCTCGCCAACGAGTACACGATCCGCAAGAACACCGTCGCCATCGTCAGCGACGGCACCGCAGTTCTCGGCCTCGGCGACATCGGCCCCAAGGCCGCCATGCCGGTGATGGAAGGCAAGGCACTGCTGTTCAAGGAGTTCGCCGGTGTCGACGCTTTCCCGATCTGCCTCGACGTGTCGAGCCCGGAGGAGATCATCGAAACCGTGATCCGCCTCGCTCCGACCTTCGGTGGCATCAACCTCGAAGACATCGCTGCGCCTGGCGCCTTCCATGTCGAGGAAGAACTCAAGCGTCGCCTCGACATCCCGGTCTTCCACGATGACCAGCACGGCACCGCCGTGGTCACTCTTGCCGGGCTCGAGAACGCACTGAAGATCACGGGCAAGAAGATGGACGAGATCTTCGTCGTGCTCTCCGGCGTCGGTGCTGCCGGCGTTGCCATCGCAAAGATCCTCCTCGGTGCTGGCGTGAAGCACATCGTGGGCGTCGACTCCAAGGGCGCCATCTACGTCGGGCGCGAAGAGTTCAACTCGTCCAAGCAGTGGTTCGCTGCCAACACGAACGTCGACGACAAGATGGGTGCCCTCAGCGATGTGATCACCGGCGCCGATGTCTTCATTGGTGTGAGCGCCCCTGGTGTTCTCACCGTTGACGACGTGAAGGCCATGGCCGACGAACCAATCGTGTTCGCCATGGCCAACCCCGATCCCGAGATTCGCCCGGAAGAGGTCGAGGGTCTCGTGCGGATCATGGCCACCGGCCGAAGTGACTACCCCAACCAGATCAACAACGTTCTGGCGTTCCCCGGCATCTTCCGCGGCGCCCTCGATGCTGGTGCGACCGACATCACCGAGGAGATGAAGCTGGCCGCCGCGGTGGCAATCGCTGATTCCGTCGCTCCCGAGGACCTGAACGAGTCGAACATCATGCCAAGCGTGTTTGACAAGTCCGTCTCGATCCGCGTCGCCGAAGCCGTCGCCGCCGCCTGGAAGCCCTGACCCCAATTTGGGAGGGGTCGGAGCCGTTCGCTCTCCTCCCGGAGTTGCTCGCTGACGCTCTCAACTCCACCGGGTTTTCGGTGCCTTCGAGGAAATCTCCAAACCAGGTGTCACAAAGATGACCGGTGGTCCGTCGAACAGGTGTGACCACAACATCTGCGACGTCAAGTTCGCCTGTTCGAAGTACTGAGCCAGCGCCCCGCTGGGCGACCATCGTGCTCTGGTTGATTGCCGTGTTCAACATCCCGATCGGGTTGTGGGCGCTGCTCTCACCGCAAGGCTGGTTCGACAACTTTCCCGGCTCCGCACCACACGTGATTTCGGCCTACCCGCCGTTCAACGAGCACCTGGTGGTCGATGCCGGCGCTGGTCTCTTGATCGTCGGAGTGCTGGCTGCGGCAGCGGCGTTTCTGGGTCGTCGTGACGCTCACCTGGCGGCTGGCGCAGGGCTCTTGGCGTTCACCGGGCCACATGCGCTGTTCCATCTCTTGAACCCATCGGACCTCCTGACGTCCGCCGAGAACGCAAGCAGCACGATCCCGTTGGTGATCATCGCTGTTGCATCGGCGGCCGTCTTGGTCCGTGCAACGAAGGCATCCTCATGACGGGGCTGTTCTCCGCTCTCGTTCGCACCAGCCGTCGCGGTCCGACGGTTCCCGCTCCCTATCGAGTGGCGTGGCGCCACAAGCCGACCTTCTTCGGCAAGCTTGCGATGGAACGCTGGTTGTCCATGGGACGGGCGTTGCCACAGGACCTCAAGACGCTGGCCTCGTTGAGAGCGGCGTCGATGGTTGGTTGCGTGTGGTGACAGGATTTCACCACAGCACTCGGCCGTGAGCTGGGTCTCGAACAAACCAAGATCGACGCCATCAACGATTGGATGCACTCTCCCGACCTCACCGACACCGAGCGGCTCGTCGTCGAGTACGCGGACTCCGTGTCTCGCACACCGGTCGACGTGACCGACGAACTGCGCGAACGCCTGCGAGCCGAGTTCACCGAGAAACAAATGGTTGAGTTGGCAAACACGATCGCGTGGGAACATGCGAGAGCTCGCTTCAACCGAGGCTCGGGCATCGAATCAGACGGGTTCAGTGAGTGAACGATCGAACAACAGCCTTCGAGCAGGAACGGGACCGGTTGTTCGGTCTCGCCTATCGAATGACATCGTCGGTGATGGATGCCGACGACATCGTGCAGGAATCGTGGGTCCGCTTCGACCGGGCGAATGCACGAGGCGATGAGATCGAGAACCCGGCAGCGTTTCTCACCACCGTGGCCTCGCGGCTGTCGATCGATCGTCTCCGTTCCGCCACGGCGAAGCGGGAGTCGTACATCGGACCGTGGTTGCCGGAGCCAATCCTGACCGATCGTGACCCCGCCCACATCGTCGAACTCGATGAGTCGATTCGGATGGGCTTTCTCCACGTCCTCGATCGGCTCGGGCCGGTGGACCGTGCGGTCTTCCTGCTGCACGACATCTTTGACCTCAGTTACGCCGAAGTGGCGAACGTCGTCGACCGGACCGAAGCCAACTGTCGGCAGATTGCTCGACGAGCTCGCGAGAAGGTCAAGGCCGACCGTGCGCCGTCCCCTCCTGCTGATCCGTCTGAGCGCGAGCTGCTCGATGCCGTGCTCCTCGCTGCATTTACCGGCGATCCCGATGCGCTCGAGTCATTGCTGGCTGCCGATGTCACCCTTGTCTCTGACGGCGGTGCAGATGTCCGCGCCGCACGCAATGTGATCACCGGTCCGTATCGACTGGCTCGCTTCATCATTGGCATCAACAAGCGCAACGACTCTGGCTACGAATGGCATCCGGCCTGGGTGAACGGAGGCGTTGCCGTTGCCGTGACCATCGACGGCGTGCTCGACCAGATCTGGGAGATCGAGTTTGCCGATGGATTGGTCCAGAGCGTTCATGCTGTGAGTAGTCCGCAGAAGCTGGCTTCCCCACGAGCGGCCTGGTCGAGCGCCGACAACTGACGCTGGCTTGCAGGATCGACTTCACGATGAACTCGGTCTGTCGATAGAGCACCATGTCGTTCAAGATCGTTCTCGCCCTGCCAGTTGTCGCTCTGCTCGTTGTTCTTGGCCTTTGGTATTCCGACAGCGAAGTGGTGAACCCCAGCCCGATCGGTGCTGCCGACGATGCGTCGGCCTACATCGAGGGTGAGGTCATCTCGGTCGATCGTTGGGATCCTGAACCCGGAGCTGGCACCTGGTACTACGAGCAAGGATTCGACGAGATCTATGTGCGGGTGGACTCGTCGTTGTGGCTCGATCTCGACAGTGAGCAGCGCCATCTCCGCGATACTGCGGGTACGGAAATGCTGAGAGTGCCGTTCGGCTATGTCGAGATTGGTGGACGGTACGGATTCTTCGTGTCGCCGACAGCCATCAACGATCCTGTGCCCATGTGGGTTCGCTACAGCCACGATCTCGATGCCGATCAACCAGGTCGTGGGTTCAGAGACATTCAGTCTTCGAACGGTCAGACCGCACACGACGTGCTGGCCTGCCTGGTGGCCTCGTCCCCTCGCCTGGAGACAACCCCAATCTTCGAGATGATCGATGCCGTTGTCGAGACCAACGAGCGTGGCGAGCGTGCACCCGTGCTCGCCGACTGTGAGAACTCGGGCTGACGATCAGCTGGCGAGCGTGGGCTTGCGATCGACCCAGGGGACCGCGGCTTCGAGTTGCGAGGCGACCTGGATCAGAAGGTCCTCGCGACCGTATGCGGCCACGAGCTGAACACCGATCGGTAGCCCTTCGGCGTTCCAGTGCAGCGGCAGGCTGATCGCCGGCTGTCCGCTGGTGTTAAAAGCAGGAGTGAACGGTACGAATTCGGCCGACTTGCGCATGCCCGCCATCGGGTCACCGGGCTGAGGATCGACCTCGCCGATCCTGACCGGTGGGAGCCCGAGCGTCGGCGTCAGCAGAAGGTCCCAGCCGTCGGCCCACCACTGGTGAACCGATCGACGGAACGCAAGGACGGCGGCGTTGGCCTGGGCCAAGTCGACTGCGCTGAGATTCTTTGCGAATTCGGCCTGGGCCCAGTTGGCAGCGTCGACGTCGTCGGCGGTCATCTCACGGCCAGCCATCGAGCTGAGCGTGTTGATGCCCATGGCTCGGTTGACCGCCCACAGCGCCATGAAGCGGGCGTTGAAGCTGGCATCGGCGAGCGCTTCGGGGAAGCCGGGGGATACATCGTGGCCGAGCGATTCGAGAAGTAATCCGGCGACGTTGGCCGCTTCGGCGCAGTCGGCATGCACGGCGTGGCCGTGGGGGTGGTGATCGAGGATGCCGATGCGGAGCTTGCCTGGGTCGATGCCGACCTCGGACAGGTATGACCGGACGGGTGGGGGAGCGATGATCACGTCGCCGATGCCGGGGCCACTGATGGCGTCGAGCATGCGAGCGGTGTCTCGCACCGTGCGGGTGACGCAGAAGTCGACACCGAGGTCGGCCTCGGTCCGTTCCGGACCGAGCGAGACACGACCCTGCGTGGGCTTCAGGCCAACGAGGCCGCAGCATGAGGCGGGGATGCGGATCGAGCCGCCACCGTCTGACGCATGGGCGACCGGAACCATGCCAGTGGCGACTGCAACGGCCGCGCCGCCGCTCGATCCACCGCTGGTGTGTTCGGTGTTCCACGGGTTGCGGGTGGGCCCGTAGGCGACGGCCTCGCTCACGGGAACGCTGCCGAGCTCGGGTGAACTCGATCGGCCGAGCGTGACCAGGCCAGCTTCGTTGAACCGCTTCACCAAGTTGGTGCTGCTGGTCGAGACCGGCTGCACATCCTTCAGAGCGATGCTGCCGTTGGTCAGCACTTGGCCCTCGTAGTGAGACCACAAATCCTTGAGCAGGAACGGCACACCACCGAAGGGTCCGCTCGGATTGGTGGCGGCTACCTCTCTGGCGTGGTCGAACCAACGCATGATCACGGCGTTGACCGGGCCGTCGAGCGCCTCGACCCGCTCGATCGCGGCATCGACCATGTCCAGAGCGCTGACCTCACCAGAGGCCACGAGTTCTGCCTGAGCCGTGGCATCGAGCCACTGGGTCTGAGCGGCGAGTGAGTCAGGGGCGAGTGCCATGTGTTTGTCCCGTTCAATCGGGGGCTGGAACTATCGAAAGTGAGGGTCCAGAACCCGGGGTTTGGTCGGTGATGTGGTGGTCGGTGAGGTGGTGGTCGGGGCTACTTGATGGAGGCGGCGAAGGCGAGGGTGCGTTGGGCCATGGCGACGTGGAGGTTCTCGATCATCTTGCCGTCGACGGTCACCACGCCCTTGCCAGCAGCCTGGGCCTCGTCGAAGGCAGCGATCACGGCCTTTGCGTGCTCGACCTCTTCAGCAGTGGGCGACCAGATGTCGTTGGTTGGATCGACCTGGGTGGGGTGGATCAGCGTCTTGCCATCGAAGCCCATCTCGAAGCCGATCTGCGCCTCGGCAGCGAAGCCTTCAGGATCGCGGACGTCGTTGTAGACGCCGTCGAGGATGACCTTGCCCGCCTCGCGAGCCGCAAGCAGCGCCGTGGCGAGATGCGGTAGCACCGGGTGCCGGTTGCTCATCATCGTGGCGTTGAGTTCGCGATAGAGATCGTTGGTGCCCATCACGAGGACGTTCACGCGGGGATGGGCGGCGATCGCTCGACAGTCGAGAATCGCCGTCGGTGTCTCGATCATGGCCCAGATGGTCATCTCGACCGGAGCGCCGGCGGCATCGAGGGCGGCAGAGATCTCGTCGAGGTACGCAACCGAGCCGACCTTTGGAATGACGACCGCCGCCGCCCCTGAGGTTGCGGCGGCAGCGAGATCGTCGGCTCCCCATGGGGTGTCGAGACCGTTGCAGCGAATGGTCAGCTCACGGTTGCCGTACTCGCCGGAACCAGCTGCGGCGACCGCCTGGCCTCGGGCCAGATCCTTCGCGTCGGGAGCGACAGCATCTTCGAGATCGAAGATGATGGCGTCGGCCGGGATGCTCTTGGCCTTCTCGAGCGCTCGCTCGTTGGCAGCGGGCATATAGAGAACAGAGCGGCGAGGACTCATGGGGGCGGTCATGCGAGATCTCCGTAGCTGGCGGCGAGCTCGGGATCACGAGCGGCCAGTTCTTTGGCCAGTTCGACCACGACGTGGCACTGCTTCACCGATGCGTCGTCTTCCATCTTGCCGTCGAGCATGATGGCGCCGGTGCCGTCACCCATCGCGTCGATCACGCGCTTGGCCTGCGCCACAGCTTCGGGCGACGGGCTGAAGACCCGCTTGGCCACATCGATCTGCTTGGGGTGCAGCGACCAGGCGCCAACGCAGCCGAGCAGGTAGGCATTGCGGAACTGGTCCTCGCAGGCCACGGTGTCGGCGATGTCGCCGAAGGGTCCGTAGAACGGGAGGATGCCGTGCATCACGCAAGCGTCGACCATGCGGGCGATCGTGTAGTGCCACAGGTCCTGCTGATAGGTGGCTCGCTCGCCGTTGATGTCTGGGGCACCGTCGTCTCCGGCGGGCGGGTCGTTGCGGACGAGATAGTCGGGGTGACCGCCGCCAACGCGGGTGGTCTTCATGCGGCGGTTCGCAGCGAGGTCGGCCGGGCCGAGCGAAAGGCCCTGCATGCGGGGGGAGGCGCCACAGATCTCTTCGACGTTGGCCACGCCGCGAGCCGTTTCGAGAATGGCGTGCACCAGCAGCGGCTTCTCGAGCCCAGCCTTGGCTTCCAGCTGAGCGAGAAGACGGTCGACGTAGTGGATGTCCTCGGGCCCTTCGACCTTTGGAATCATGATCACGTCGAGCTTGTCGCCGATTTCGGTGACGATCTCGGTGAGATCATCGAGGCCCCATGGCGAGTCGAGACTATTGGTGCGAGTCCACAGCTGGGTGTTGCCCATGTCGACGTTCTTGCCGACCTCGATCAGACCGGCACGAGCGGCTTCTTTGTCTGAAGCGGGCACGCCATCTTCGAGATTGCCGAGGAGGATGTCGACGGTGGGGGCGATGTCCGGCACCTTCGACACCATCTTGGCGTTTGATGGCGGGAAGAAGTGGATCATCCGCGATGGTCGGAATGGGATCTCTCGGACGGGCTCGGGGGCACCAACAGCAAGAGGTTTGAAGAAGTCCTTGGGGCTACGCACGGCGAAACGATAGAGCCCCGAGTCAGCCCAGCGAAATCTGGCTCCCGAAACCCGTTCTGCGGCATTCCCCCCTCACTTCTGAGGGTGATCCTCCGCAGTTCGGGTTTGTGAGGCTCAGACCACCGACAGTTCGACCAGCCGGCCGATGATGTCGTCGGAGAAGCCAGCGGCGGTGGCGAGGGCAATGATCCCTAGGGTTCCGCAGCCGATGACGAGCATGAACGGGCGAGCCAGAATCAACGTCGGGTTCGGTATCAGGTACAGGACCGCAGCCACGGCGAAGAGTGGAGCGACCACGCCAGCGACGTAGACGGCGAGTAGGCCCACTCCAATGGCCGGCGTCCGATCCGGCAGCCCGTTCAGCAGATCGGCGAAGTGGATGGCCACGCATGGCTCCCACAACACCCCGGCTCCCGCCCCGACGAGGAGGCCGCCGGCACCGGTCACGATGTTGAGCCGCCGAACGAGCGGAATGGCCACCAAGACGATGGCGGCCGCCAGCATCAAGGCAACGAGCGTGGTCGACAGGTCGCCGCCGCGGCCGCTGAACCGCCAAAAGCTCAGCGCAATCAAGCCGAAGAAGAAGCCGACAAAGGCCGATGTGGACTCTTGTCGAGAGGCGATGATCACCGCGGCTCCGGGTACGAGCACCACGAACGAACACGGCAGCAGTGCCGAGTCGAAGCCCTCGATGAGCAGATCGACGATCACGCTCCAGGGTTCTCGATCAAGAAGGCAACGGTGGAGTTGAGCTCGTCGTAGGCGCCCTCACCAATGCGGTCGAACCGGATGTTGCCGTTACGGTCGAGAACGTAGGTGCGGGGCCAGAAACGGCGCTCGGTCTGCCAGGTCCGGAAGTTGGTCTTGCGTGTGTCGAGGGCAATCGGCCACAGCACTTGCTGATCGATCGCAGCCTGGGCAACGGCGGCGGGGTCTTCCTCGAATGAGAACTCCGGTGCATGGACCCCGATGACCTCGAGGCCCTGCGGCTCGTAGTCCAGATAGAGGCCACGAAGGTTGTCGAGGGTGTTCTTGCAGTTGATGCAGCTGAAGGTCCAGAACTGGACGACCCGGACGGTGCCATCGAAGTCGCTGAACTCGGTGTTGTCGGTTTGGAGCCAACCATCGAGGTCGACAAGATCGCCCGCCTCGCCGAGGAACTCAGGAGCTTCGACCAGCGGCTCGGTGGTGGTTGGTGCCGGTGCGGATTCCTCCGGTGCAGCGGCTGGTTCTGTGGCCGGTTCTGCAGCAGTTGTGTCCTCGGTTTCGGCAACCGCAGCGGGGTCGCCCTCGCCTCCGAGGTTGACGGCGACGAGCCCGCCGACGGCGATGAGGCCGACGATCACGGCCATGTACTGCATGCGGTTCATGACGATGCTCCGTCTTTGGTGAGGGCGAGTCGGAGCATCGGCGTGTGCGGGATGCCGTCTTCGATGAACTCGGGACCGTCGGGCTGGTAGCCGAACGTTCGGTAGTAGTTGACCAGATGGCTCTGGGCCTCCAGCCGAGTGTCTTGTCCTGGCATCTGGTCGAGCGATGCTCGAATCAGGTGAGCGGCCAACTGCTCTCCGCGCCGGTCGTGCCTGGTCACCACTCGACCGATGCGACGGGCGTCGGGTCCGTGCTCACGATCACTGAGAATCCGTATGTAGGCGACAACACCGGTCTCGTCTTCGATCCATACGTGCTGCGTTTCGGGCTCGAGGTCTCGACCGTCGACCTCTTGATAAGGGCACTCCTGTTCGACCACGAAGATGGCGACCCGCAGCTGCAAGAACGCATGAAGCTGGCCGAGGGTGAGGTCGGGGCCAGCTGCACGATGCACAGTCGGCGACGGAGAAGCTGCCATCGGGCGAGCCTAGAGCGGCGCTGCCGAGCGATCGGTGCACCTCCGCCGCGGTTCCCCACATGTTCACGGCGGCGAACAACCGAACTAGGTTCGGCTCATGACCTTGCACTGGGAACGACACGACGCCCCGACCCCGCCAGCTGACGAGCGCCGTCTCCTGTTGATCAACGGCCTCGGCTCGCCCATGGTGTCCTACGAGCAGGGCTTTCTCGATGAACTGACGGCTCGGGGTTTCTCGGCCATCCGGTTCGACAATCGGGATGTCGGCAAGTCCCCTCGCCACCCCGAGGGCTACGAGCTGGCCGACATGGTCGAAGACACCATCGAGGTCCTCGACGCTGCTGGGTGGGAGACTGCCCACGTGTTCGGGCAGTCGATGGGCGGCATGATCGCCCAGCAGTTGACCGTCGAGGTCCCGGATCGCGTGAGCTCGCTGACGTCGCTGATGTCGGCGACCGGCAATCCAGGGTTCGGGCGTTCGGGCGACGACGCTCGCGCTGCACTGTTGACCCCTGCGCCCACCGACCCTGAGGGCTGGCTGTTTAACCGGGTCGAGACCGAGAAGATCTGGTGCTCGCCCGAGCATTGGGATCCATCGTGGGTGGAGGCCAAGGGCCGAGCGATGCTCGCTCACGGCGTCGACGTCGCCGGTACAGCTCGTCAGTACCGGGCTATCGCCGCCGCGGGCAACCGCGATGCTGCGCTCGCCACGATCACGACACCAACACTCGTGATGCACGGGTCGGCCGACACGTTGATCACCCCCTCTGGCGGCCAACACACCGCCGAGGTCATTCCCGCCGCTCGCTATGTCGAGATCGACGGCATGGGCCACGATCTGCCGCCTGCCCTGTGGGCGCGACTGGCCGACGAAGTCGACGCCTTCATCACATCCCTGAGCTGAGCGTTTTCTAGCGCCGTACGGCCTGCACTACCTTGCTCGGCCATGGGTCCACTTCAAGGTGTGAAAGTCATCGAACTCGCCGGCATCGGTCCCGGCCCGTTCGCCGCAATGATGCTGTCTGACATGGGTGCAACGGTCATCCGTGTCGAGCGTTCGGGTTCTGTTCGCGGTGGCGATCCGGCAGATCCGCCGAAGGACTCACTCACGCGTGGGCGTCAGTCGATCGGGGTCGATCTCAAGCATCCCGAAGGCATCGAGACGGTGATGAAGTTGGTCGAACAGGCCGACGTGATCATGGAAGGTTTCCGACCCGGTGTCACCGAACGCCTCGGCCTCGGCCCCGAGGACTGCATGGCTCGCAACCCCGCCATCGTGTACGGCCGAATGACCGGCTGGGGTCAAGAAGGCCCCTACGCCTCCGCCGCAGGTCACGACATCAACTACATCGCCCTCGCCGGGGCGCTCGAGCCCATCGGCAGGGCGCGCGAGAAGCCCACCCCGCCCCTCAATCTCGTTGGCGACTTCGGCGGCGGTGGCATGTTTCTCGCCTTCGGCATTGCTTGTGCCCTGCTCGAAGCGAAGAACTCGGGTCAGGGCCAAGTCGTCGACGCGGCCATGGTCGACGGCGCCGCCACCCTCATGTCGATGTTCTGGGGCATGAAGGCCATGGGCTTTTGGCAGCCCGAGCGTGGTACGAACATGCTCGACACCGGCGCTCCGTTCTACGACGTCTACGAGACATCGGACAACAAGTACATCTCGATCGGTTCGATCGAGCCGCAGTTCTATTCTGAACTGCTCCGCCTTTCCGGCCTTGGCGAACTGGATGACTTCCCGAATCAGATGGACCGCGGCCAGTGGCCGGCGATGAAGGAAACGGTCGCCGAGATCTTCATGCAGAAGACTCGTGACGAATGGTGTGCGCTGATGGAGCACACCGATGTCTGCTTCGCTCCGGTGCTGTCGATGGAGGAAGCCACCGAGCATCCCCACAATGTCGAGCGAGGCACCTTCACCGAAGTCGGCGGCGTCACCCAACAGTCGCCGGCGCCGCGTTTCAGCCGGACCAAGCCCGAAATCCAGGG
>CAYGQE010000072.1:0-26801 GCA_964351995.1 uncultured Acidimicrobiaceae bacterium
CCGCCGAAGCCGCCGCCGCCACCGCCGCCGAAACCACCGCTGCTCAACCCACCGATGGCGAAGCCCGAGTTGCGACGACGCTTTGCGATGATCTTCGCCCGCAGCTTTGCCGCTCGGGTGCGCACGTGGGTGGCTGCTTCGAGTTGGTGTTCGAGGGACGACACCGTCGAATCGTGCAGGTACCGCTGGAGATCGTTGATGCTGCGCTGGTCATCACTCTCGAACAGCTGCCAACCAAGCGTCTTGTCGGCCCGCTGCAGCTCACGTTGTGCCCGGTCGCGTTCGCGTGCCACCTCGCGCCGCAGAGCGGCAACTCGCTGCTGCTCTTCCCGTGCGGACATGAAGATCTCATCGATCTGACGGGCAAGGACGCTTCCCGCCTCGGCCACGCGCAGGTGGTTCGGAAGACGCTGCGCCAGCTCGGCCCGCAAGCCGTCATAGATGGCGGCGGCTCGTTCGGGCTGGACATCGAAGCTTGCCGACAGGTCATCGTCGAAGTGGCGAATGAACTGATCGAGTTCTCGAATCTCGTGTGCGATCTCGTCGAGGAGTGCCGGCGCTTGCTCTCGTGCGGTCTCCATGCTGACGATGAGATCATCCATGTGATCAAGCAGATCGTCAGCCCGAATGAGCCACAGTCCAGCCTCTTCGAGGTTGCCCGCTGCCGCTTCCCACGTCTGCGCTTCGGTCTGCCGTTCACCGATCACCCGGTCTTGAGCCGACGACGCGAGCTTCGCTCGTACTGCATCGATCGAACCCGCTCGCGCAATCGATTCCGGAGCGTGATGTTCCGCCAACGCCGCCAGCTGCGTCTCGGTGATTGCGGTACGGCTCTCCTCGGCATCGAGACTCCGCACGAGTTCTTCAGCCCACTCGATCAGGCCCGCCTTGCGATCGGGCAGCGTGACGAGGTCGTGCCGAGCAGCGAACAGATCAGCCTCACCGGCTTCGATGGTCGCTTCAGCGGCGAGGGTGTCGATGGCGAGATCATCCAGATCGAGCACCGCCAACTCGGCCTCGACCCGCTTCAGGGTGGTGCGGAGTTCGGTGACGACCCAGCCGTCGGCGTCGCGTTGGTCGGACAGCTGCAATGACTCGACGATGTCCTCCTGGATGGTCTCCCGCTTCACCGGCATCGTGACTCGCAGCCGCTCGATGCGGTCGCCGAACTGCTGGAATCGGTCCATGCTCGACTGAGCCACCGCCGTCGTCGCTTTCAGCTCGTCGAGGCGGGTCGCTGCCACCCTCAGATCGTCGCGAGACAGCTCACCAATCCCGCCCTGTGTCGCCCTGCTGTAGCTGGCGATCGAAGCGTCGACATCGTTGATCGCGGCAATCGCAGTTGACCGGAGCTCACCGAACCGGTCAGCGGTCTTCCCTGTGACGGTGCGACTCCACACGTCAGCCCTGCCCCGCAGCTGCCCGATGCGTTCTCTCGCCATTCCCACGTCGATCAAGGGCTGCTGGGATGCAGCTTCGTGGGCGTTGCGATCGTCGTTGAGCTGGCGACGGCGGCCGATCAGGATGCCACCACCACTGAGGGCCACGAGCCCGAGGACCACGGCCCACACCACCAGCGCAGGGCCCGAGCCGTCTGTCGAGTCACTGTTCGTTTCGCTCACCGAGCCGTTGCTGAATGGCGGGTCATCTGCAACCGGGGTCGAGCCGGGGTCGCTGGACAACGCATCGTTGATCGCTTCGAGACCGTCGACCATTGCGGCGGTGATGTCGCCATCGGCCAGTCGAGGATTGATGACATCGACCCTGATCTCAGCTGCAGTGCTCGCCAGCTCGACGTTGTGTTCGCCTCCGTACTGGATCGTCGCCTCACGATCGCCGATCGACACCACAATGAGCACGAGGTCGAATTGGCGACCCTGTGGTCCGTCGGCGAAGCACGTAGCGATCAGTTCCTCAGCAGCGGCGGCGATGTCCCCGCCAGGCACCGTGTCGAAGATGTAGACCTTGACGTCACCACCGGTGACGGCGGCCACCGCCGCTTCGACCTGGCCGAGATCGAGATTGCCGCTCTCGTCGACGACCGCCCGACAGGCCTGGGCACCGGCTTCACCGGTGAAAAAGGGAGCAACCAGGGTCAGGCCCACCAACAGCAGCATCCCGACGACTGAACGAATGATCCGCATGGCGGCACGGTACTGCCCGGGCGGGAAACCTCAGGGCGCCAATGCCGCTTCGAGGAAGTCGAGCACGGTGCGGCGCAACTGTGTCGCGGTCCGGACATCGAGCTCGAGGCCGACGGCCCGCAACAGTTCAGGATCAGACACCACGCCGGTGACTGCGGCATAGGCCGAGACGAGAACGAGGCGGGGATCCGAGCGACGGAACTGTCCAGCTTCCATTCCCTGCTCGATCGATTCGACGGCCCGGTCGACCATGGGCTGGAGCAATTCGATCACGTCATCTGACACCGGTGGGCCGAGTCGACCCACCTCACGAAGCAGTCCCAACAATTCCGGTCGCCGCACGGCCAGACCGAAGGCAGCCCGCACTGTCGACTCGACCCTGGCCCAACCCGGAGGACTCGCTTCAGAGCTGCGGTCGAGTTCGTCTCGGAGTGTCTCGGCGGCATCCACGAGCACGGCGTTCAACAGGCCACTCTTGGACTTGAAGTGGTACAAGATGGTCTGCTTCGTCACCCCCATCGTCCGGGCGAGATCGTCGAGCGACGTGGCCGCCACGCCGCGCTCGGCGAAGGCAGCGGCGGCGGTTTCGACCGCTCGAGCTGCGGTGGCGTGCCGGGGTTGCGGGGATTCGGTTACAGTCACGACTTACCAGATGGTAGAGGAACTGCGGACGCTCATGGAAACATCATCGGAAGAGAGCTCGGCCATGCCGGGTTCCGTTGCAGAGAGTTCAGACATCGTGAGTTCGGCTGCCCGCTTGGCCGGCAAGCGCATCGCCGTCACTGGCTCGACTGGCTTCCTCGGTACCGCTTTGATCGAGCGTCTCATGCGCTCCATCCCCGACTGCGAGCTGGTCTTGCTCGTCCGTCCCGGCAAGCGCTCCACACCCGCCGAGCGCGCCCGCCGCGAAGTCTTCCGCAACGATGCGTTCCATCGTCTGATCGAAGAGCTCGGCAAAGAACAGTTCTGGGCCGACGTCGAGCGACGGGTCACCGTGGTCGGCGGCGACGTCAGCACTGACGGCCTCGGGCTCGATGAAGAAGGCCGCTCCGTCTGGGCCAGCTGCGACACTGTCATCCACTCAGCGGCCACCGTCAGCTTCGATGCCCCGATCGATGGCGCCGTCGAGGTCAATCTGCTGGGCCCCACCCGTATCGTCGAGACGCTCCAGGAAATGGGTGTCACCCCGCACTTCGTTGCCGTGTCGACCTGCTACGTCGCCGGCAACCGTCGAGGCTCTGCTCCCGAGCAGCTGCTGATGGACAGCCCGTTCCACATCGACGTCGACTGGCGGGCCGAGGTCAAGGCCGCACGTCGAGCTCGTTCTGACTTCGATGCCGAGAGCCGCACCGCTGATCGTCTCGCCGAGTTCCGCTCGCGGGCCGAGAACGAACTGGGTGCTGCTGGCACTCCTCTTCTGGCCGCCAAGACCGAACAGATGCGGCAGCGCTGGCTGAGCGAGCAGCTGGTTGAAGCCGGTCGCGCTCGGGCGGCATCGCTTGGTTGGCCCGATGCGTACGCCTACACCAAGGCGCTCGGCGAACGGGCACTGTTCGAGTCCAAGGGCGACATTCCCGTCAGCATCGTTCGCCCTTCCATCATCGAGTCGGCGTGGGCCGAACCTCGCCCCGGCTGGATCAAGGGTTTCCGGATGGCCGAGCCCATCCTCATCAGCTACGCACAAGGGCTGCTGAAGGAATTCCCCGGCGTTCCCGAGGGCGTCGTCGATGTCATCCCGGTCGACCTCGTCGTCGCCGCCATCATCAACGTCGCCGCTCGCGGTCACGCTGGGCAAGCCAGCACCGCTGACGCCAAAGCCCGAGCCAGCGTCGACATCACCCAGGTCGCTTCCGGCACTCGCAACCCCCTGAAGTACCGCCAGTTGGTCGAGCTCGTCAGCGGCTGGTTCACCGAGAACCCGTTGTATGACCGCAAGGGTCAGCCGATCGCCGTTGCGCAGTTCAGCTTCCCCGGCCGCGGCGCCGTCGAACGGCAGCTCGATCGGGCCCATCGCAATCTCGAACGAGCCGACAAAGCTCTGAAGCTGCTACCTCTTCGTGGCAAGCAAGCCATGATCAGCGCCGACGTCGAAGACAAGATGGAGCAGGTCGAGCGAGCCAAGGGCTACGTGAAGATCTACGGCGCCTACGCCGAGTGCGAAGCGCTCTACGGCGTCGAGCAACTCGTCGACCTCCACGCCAACCTCACCGAGGCCGACCAGGTCGAGTTGGGTTGTGATCCCGCCATCGTCGACTGGGATCACTACGTCACCCAGATCCACCTACCGTCGGTTGTCGAACACGGCCGGGTCAAGACCAAGCCCACCGCCACCGATCCCGATGCTCGGGCCAAGCGGTTGAAGAAGCGGGTGCTCGACCCCGACCGCCAACTCGCAGCGTTCGACCTCGAGAACACGATCATCGCCAGCAACGTGGTGTTCAGCTACGCCTGGCTGGCCACTCGCAATCTCGGCCCCGCCGATCGTGTGCGTTTCACCATGAAGACGCTTCAAGAGGCACCCAACCTGCTGGCACTCGACGCTCGTGACCGCACCGACTTCCTCCGCCACTTCTACCGGCGCTACGACGGGGCCTCGGTGGCCGAGATGGAAAAGCTCGGTCAGGAGTTGCTGGCCGATCACATCCTCACCAAGGCCTTCCCCGCTGCGGTCCGTCGTGTGCGAGAGCACCGAGCTCTCGGGCATCGCACGGTGCTCATCACCGGCGCTCTCAACATCGTGGTCGATCCACTTCGTCCACTCTTCGACGACGTGATCTGCACCGAGATGTCAGTCAGAAACGGTCGGTACACCGGTGAATTGATCTCCGTCCCCCCAACGGGTGAGGTTCGGGCCCAGGCGTTGCGCGATTACGCGGCCAAGCACGACATCAACCTCTCCGAATCCGTGGCCTACGCCGATTCCTCTTCTGATCTTCCGTTGCTGGATGCCGTTGGATTCCCCGTTGCCGTGAACCCCGAAACTCGCCTTGCCTCCATTGCCATCAAGCGGGGCTGGCTCACCGAACACTGGACCAAGTCTCCGGGAGGCACCGATCGTGTGCTCCCACTCGGCCCCATGCCCCATCTCCGAAAGAGCCGTCGATAGATGTCCAAGCCCCGCCCGAATCCTCGTCCCGGTTTTGTCCTCGACGTCGATCGCCAGACCCCACCGATCCTGTTCCATCACGGTGAGGGCTTCCGCATGGAGAAGCTGCCGGTGGGCCGCAGCCGGGTGATCTACCCGAGCGAACCGCTCGAGGGTCTCAAAGATCCCGACGGCACGATCCTCGACGCCCTCCTCAATCCCATCGAAGACGATCCGCTGCCCGAGATCCTCACGCCGGGGATGAAGCTCACGATCGCGTTCGACGACATCTCGTTGCCGTTGCCTCCCATGGCCAAGCCCGACGTTCGCCAGCGTTTGCTCGAAGCCGTGCTCGACATGGCCGCAGCAGCCGGCGTCGACGACGTCCACATCATTGCCGCGCTCGCCCTGCATCGCCGGATGACCGATGCCGAACTGCGTCACGCCGTTGGCGATCGCGTGTTCGAGGCCTTCCACCCCCACGGGCTGCTCTACAACCACGATGCCGAAGATCCCGATGGCATGGTCATCCTCGGCCAGACCAGGCACGACGAAGACGTACAGATGAACAAACGGGCCGCCGAGTCCGACCTGGTCATCTACATCAACATCAACATCGTCAGCATGGACGGCGGCTGGAAGAGCACCGCCACCGGCCTCGCCGGCTACCAGGGCGTGAAAGTCCATCACAACCCGCAGACGATGGTGAAGAGCACCTCGTTCATGGATCAGGAGAAGTCAGAACTCCACAAGAGCAACTGGCGGCAGGGCGAAGTCATCAAGAACCACGGACCTCGCATCTTCCAGGTCGAGACCACCATCAACACCAACACCTTCGGCTACGACGGCCCGCTGGCCATGCTGCAAAAGCGTGAGTGGGAGTGGGGTCTGAAAGATCGCGCCGCATTCACTGCAATGAACGCTGGCCTCAAGCGGATGACGGGCCCCCAGCGCCGCAAGGCGTTCCACTCGTGGAAGGCCCCGTACGAGCTCACCTCGGTACAAGCCGGCGAGGTCGAAGCCGTCCACAAGAAGACCACCGAGATGGTCTACAAGCAGCACATCGTGCCAGTTGTTGGACAGACCGACGTGGTCACGATGGGCCTGCCCTACCTCAGCCCGTACAACGTCAACTCGATCATGAATCCGATTCTCGTCGCGGTGCAGGGCCTCGGCTATTTCTTCAACCTCTACCGAAACAAGCCGGTGGTGAAAGAGGGTGGTGTGCTCATCATGAGCCACCCCACCACGTGGGAATTCCACCCGGTCCATCACCCCAGCTACATCGACTTCTTCGAGCAAGTGCTGGCCATCAGCACCGATCCCCTCGAAGTGCAGAAGTACGAAAAGCAGTACGCCGAAGACGAGTGGTACCGCCACCTCTATCGCACCAGCTACGCCTACCACGGCGTGCACCCCTTTTACATGTGGTATTGGTGCGCCCACGCCCTCGACTACCTCGGCAGTGTCATCGTGGTCGGCGGCGATCCCAAGGCCGTTCGTCGCCTCGGCTTCAAGCCAGCCTCGACACTGCAGGATGCGCTCGAGATGGCCACTGACACCGTCGGGCCAGCGCCGACCATCACGCACCTCCACAACCCGCCGATCCTGATGGCGGATGTGACGTGAGCGTGTCAACAATCCGAACTCGCTACAACGCTCCACAGGGGCTGAAGTAGTGTTCGGAGCGACATGAGCTGGCTTCGTTTCATCACCGAACCGCCGACGACCCCCAAGGGGGTAGAGAAGCGCGAGACCGAGCCGACGGTCGGCGTCTACTACGACGCTGAGTGGAGCCGCGGCTGGGGTGCACGCGCCGTACGCGAAGCCGGCGTCTACGGCTTCATGAAGCCGGCGATTCGCATCTACGGCTCACCACGCGTCATTGGTGCCGATCGGCTGACCGATGTCGACGGCCCGGTCGTGTTCGCCGCCAACCACCACAGCCACGCCGACACCACCTTGATGCTGGCCACGATCCCTCGCCATCTTCGGCGCAAGCTGGCGGTTGCTGCCGGCGCCGACTACTTCTTCCCCAATCGCCTCGCGGCAACGCTGTCGTCGCTGTTCATCGGTGCTATTCCGATCGAGCGGCAGAAGGTCTCGAAACTCTCGATCAAGAACACCACCGGAGCCATCGAGAAGGGTCGAAGCCTGCTGATCTACCCAGAGGGCGGACGTAGCCCCGACGGTTGGAGCCGAGAGCACCGCCCTGGCGCTGCGTTTGTGGCGAAGCGCACTGGCGCACCCGTGGTGCCGGTCTACATCGACGGCACCGGCACGGTCTTGCCCAAGGGAAAGAACTGGCCCAAGCGTTCGCGCTGCGCTGTCGTCTTCGGCTCACCCATGCAGATCGGGACCGACGAAGACGTTCGCGAGTACGCCAAGCGCATCCAGGCCGCTGTCAACGAGCTGGCCGATGAGTTCGCCAGTGGTTGGTGGGAAGCTCGCAAGAAGGCGCACCGGGGCGACACGCCCGACATGAACGGCCCCGAAGGCGGTGCCTGGCGTCGACGCTGGTCGCTCGGCCCCAAGCCGGGTCAGTCCCGGCGCCGGCGCGGCCAGCCTCGCTGGCCCAACCTCTGATCACGAGCCCCCGGGCTCAGAGCGCAGCTCCGCGATAGCGAATAGCTGCGGCCACATCATCAGGGG
Organism: uncultured Acidimicrobiaceae bacterium; assembly: GCA_964351995.1. GTDB lineage: Bacteria > Actinomycetota > Acidimicrobiia > Acidimicrobiales > SZUA-35 > SZUA-35. Next base: position 7,882 of record CAYGQE010000072.1, read on the forward strand.
CAAACCGCGTCGCCAATTCCGGGATGTCGTCCTCGTACCCCAGCACCACAACGACATCACCAACAGCCACCAGCGTGTCAGCTGACGGATGCATCACGGTCTCGCCGTTGCCGCTGCGAATACCCACCACGAGGTAGCCGTGGGCGCCCCGCACTTCGATGTCGGCGAGTGTCTTGTTCGCGAGCGGTGAGTTCGGACCAATTGCGAGTTCGTCGAACTCCAAGCCGATCTGTTCGAGGTCGATCCCAACGTCGCGCTCGCTGGTGAGGCGGTCGAGCAGCTCATCAGCGGTGGGTCGCAAAATCAGTTGCGAGATGCGCGCCGCTCCGATGGTGGTCGTCATCACGACGGTGTCGGCTCCGCACGTCAGCAGCTTGCGTTCGGTCTGACGATGTTCGCCTCTCGCGATGATCCTCAGATCGGGGTTCATCTGCCTGGCGGTGAGCGTCACAAAGACGTTCGCCGCATCATCGCTGAGCACGGTGGCGAGCACGGCGGCCCGCTCGATCCCCGCTCGGCGCAGAACGTCCTCCTCTGTTGCGTCGCCTTCGATCACCAAGTAGCCGTCGTCACCAGCGAGGCTCGACACCCCGCCGAGCGTGTCGATGGCCACGAACGATTGGCCAGCGCCGTGGAGTTCCCGAGCCAGGGACGTTCCCATTCGTCCGTAGCCACAGATGATCGTGTGGCCGCTGAGCTGATCGATGTCTTTGTTCATTCGTCTCGCTCCGAGGGCTCGATTGAGTTCGCCGTCCACGACGAGTTGGATGAAACCGCCGACGGTGTAGATGACTGCGCCGTAGCCGAGAACGATGACCATGGCGGTCAACGAGCGGAGCGGCCACGTCGTCACAGGTCGCACCTCTCCGTAGCCGACACCGAAGATCGTGATGATCACCATGTAACTGGCGTCGCCCACGTCCCATCCAGCAACCAGGTAGCCGAGGATCGCAAGAACGCACACAACGACAAAGACCGTGACGCCAACCACCATCTTCTTGATCGGTGCGGACAGTGTTCGAAGGCTCATGGGAAGCTGGAGCATCGCAGGGCCATGTTGCCGCTGTGTTTCGGGCTGATGGCGCCATTCGACGGCCTTGTGTCGTCAGGTCGCACGGCGATGAACGGCATATGACGGAGCGAAGATTCCCGCAGTGCGAGCCGGGCGCAGCCATACGTTCGTGACGCGTCCGGGCGGTCGCATCCCGCGCCGTCCCTCCAGAGGAGGACCCTCGCATGACTGCCAATCCCGCCCGTCGAGAAGCCATCGCCGCAATTCTGAACCGCCCTGCTCCCGTGGCAAAGCCAACTGATCCGCTCAGTTCGATTTGGGCCACCGACGTGTTCAGCCTCGCCACGATGGAGGAGGCGCTGTCGAAGAGTGCATTCAAGGCAATGAAGCAAACGGTGGCGACGGGCGCCCCACTCGACCCCGCTGTTGCCGATGTCGTCGCTGCAGCGATGAAGGATTGGGCCATTGCGAAGGGCGCCAAGTTCTTCTCTCACGTCTTCTACCCGCTGACGAACATCACCGCTGAAAAGCACGACGGCTTCATCGTGACGAACAGCGAAGGCAAGGCAATCACCGAGTTCACCGGCAGCCTCCTGATCAAGGGGGAACCCGACGGCTCTTCGTTCCCCAATGGCAGCCTGCGAACCACCAACGCTGCTCGCGGCTATACCGCCTGGGACCCGACGAGCCCGGCGTACGTTAGGCACACCCCCAATGGCGCAACGCTGATGATTCCGAGCGTCTTCATGGCGTGGACGGGTGAGTCGCTCGACAAGAAGATCCCCCTGCTTCGTTCGAACGCCGCAATGGACAAGGCGGCACAACGCGTCTTGACGCTGATGGGTGAGACCGAGATCGACACCCTCAACTCGAGTTGCGGTGCCGAGCAGGAGTACTTCCTCATCGATGCGAACTTCGCCAGCAGCCGCCCCGATCTCTTGCTGACCGGACGCACGCTCTTTGGTTCCGCTCCGCCGAAGGGCCAGGAATTCGACGACCACTACTTCGGTGCCATTCCTGCCCGCGTCCAAGTGTTCATGCAGGACTTCGAAGACCAACTGTTCCGACTGGGCATCCCGGCCAAGACCCACCACAACGAGGTCGCTCCCGGGCAATTCGAGCTGGCTCCCTACTTCGAAGCTGCCAACGTCGCCGCTGATCACCAACAGCTGATGATGACCGTGATGAAGGCAACAGCAACAGCGCACGGCTTCATCTGCCTGCTCCACGAGAAGCCCTTCGCTGGCGTCAACGGTTCGGGAAAGCACGTGAACTGGTCGGTCGGCAATTCCACGCAGGGCAACTTGCTCGACCCCGGCACATCACCGCACGACAACGCCAACTTCTTGCTGTTCTGCGGCGCCGTCATCCGCGGCGTCCATCTCTACGGCCCGCTGCTTCGAGCCGTCATCGCCTCTGCGGCCAACGACCACCGCCTCGGCGCCAACGAGGCCCCACCGGCGATCTTGTCGGTGTACCTCGGCGATCAGCTCGAAGCGGTGTTCAACAACATCAAGGAAGGCAACGTCCCGATGTCAGAAGACGGTGGGCTGATGGACCTTGGTCTGTCACAGATCCTGCCGTTCACTCGCGACCCTGGCGACCGCAACCGCACCTCACCGTTCGCCTTCACCGGCAACCGGTTCGAGTTCCGAGCAGTCGGCTCGTCGCAGTCGGTTGCTGGTCCCCTCGTTGCCATGAACACCATGCTCGCCGATTCGCTGGACTGGATCGCTGACGAACTCGAAGTTGCTCTCGCTGCTGACCCCGACACTGTCGCCGCAGTGGCCACCGTGTTGAAGAAGCTCATGGAGCTCCACAGCCCGGTCATCTTCGGCGGCGACGGGTATGCCGAGGAGTGGCACATCGAGGCCGTCGAGGAGCGAGGTCTGCGCAACTTGCCGACGACGGCGGATGCACTGCCTGTTCTGACTGAGGACGCAGTGATCGCTCTGTTCGAACGAACGGGCGTCTTGTCCCCGGCGGAACTCGAGAGCCGCTACGAGGTCTACGCCGAGCAGTACATCCTGTCGATCGAGGTCGAAGCGAAGCTGGTCATCGAGACAGCCCGAACTGCCATCTACCCGGCGGCAATGGCATCCATCGCTCAGCTGTCGTCATCGATCGCTGCTGCCTCAGAGATCGGCGTCGGCATCGACCCGTCCGGGGTCAAGAACATGGTTGTCGTTTCAGAGTCGATGATGGATGCCGTGGCGTCGCTGGAGACCGCAATGGCGGTCCATGATTTCGCTTCCACCGAGGCGCACATGCGTCACTGCGCTGACGTGATCCGTTCAGCAATGGACGCCGTTCGCGGCTACGCCGATGCACTGGAAATGGAAGTCGCTGACGAACTCTGGCCGCTCGCGAAGTATCGCGAGATGTTGTTCATCAAGTAGCGATTGGCTTCAGCGGGCGGCGGTGGGCACCTGGCCAGGGTCATTCATCTCTTTGGCGCAGTCGAGGATCTGCGGCCGGTTGCCGCAACTGACGCCGAAGGATTCATAGACACTGCCCACCGGGGCCTCCTCCCAGAGGAGGTCGCAGGCTGCGCCGTCGCCCTGCAAGCAACCGACGTAGAGCTCGTCGAGGTAAAGATCATCGCCGATGTTGAACGGTCCGGTGCCGAACGTGGCGCGGGCTTCGACATCTTGTTCTGACAGGACTGCGACTGCGTCGGTACAACTCCGGAGCATCTCGTCGAGCAGCAGCGTGTCTGCTCCTGGAGCAGCGCCGGGCAAGAGAGCGTCCAATGCGAACTCGCGACTCCCGAGACCCACGAGACAGTCAGCGATTGCCGCATCCATCCCGTCACCCACATAGGCCAGCACGACATCTTCGGCCGAGACGATTGCCGCAGTCGGCTGGGGGCCTGAACAACCGACCGCGAAGGCGACCAGCGTCAGCAACCAAACGCTCGGGCGCACAGGGAAGGACAACATCTCCGAACTATCGGCTCTGCGTCTGCTGGCTTGAGCCATTCGACCTATTCGAGCGGCATGACGAGCGTCATACGAGAAAGGTGCATCCAATGCCGGCGACCGGGCGAACTCCCCCTCATACACATCGCCCCACTTTCAAGGAGTTCACGATGTCCCTCACTACCCGCAAAGCTGCGGCCCTCGTCATGGCACTTTCCATCGGAGCCGCTGCATGCGCCTCCGACGATCCGGAAGAGACCACAGAAACAACCGTTGCCGAAGCTGCTGAAGAGACCACCGAAGAAGAGGCTGCTGAAGTCGGAACCATCGTCGACGTCGCCGTCGCCAATGGTTCCTTCACCACGCTGGTCGCCGCCGTCCAGGCCGCAGGCCTCGTCGACACCCTCAGCGGACCCGGCCCCTTCACCGTCTTCGCCCCCACCGACGACGCCTTCGCTGCCGCCCTCGAAGCCCTCGGTCTCACCGCCGAAGAACTCCTGGCCGACACCGAAACGCTCACGACCATCCTGACCTACCACGTCGTGGCGGGCGAGATCGGCAGTGCGGACCTCACCGATGGCCAGATGGCCGCCACCGTGCAGGGCGAAGAGATCACCGTCGACCTCAGCGACGGCGTCAAGATCAACGACGTCAACGTCGTGATCGCCGACGTTCCGGCCAGCAACGGCGTCATTCACGCTGTCGACGGCGTCCTCCTCCCCCCGACCGTCGTTGAGGCCCTCGGCCTGGGTGGCGACGCCATGGAAGAGGAAGAGGCCATGGAAGAAGGCCCGGGCAACCTCGCTGAAGTCGCCGCCGAGGCCGGATCCTTCACCACGCTGCTCGCAGCTGTCGAGGCCGCAGGTCTGACCGAGGCCATCACTGCAGATGGGAGCCAGTTCACCGTCTTTGCGCCCACCGATGATGCCTTTGCCGCCGCTCTTGAAGCCCTTGGCCTCACTGCTGAGGAGCTCCTGGCCGACACAGCGACGCTCACCAGCATCCTCACCTACCACGTTGTCGTCGGTGAAGTCACCAGTGGCGATCTCGTCGATGGCCCGGTGACGACGCTCCAGGGCGAAGAGATCACCGTCGACCTCAGCGACGGCGTCAAGATCAACACAGCGACGGTCACTGCGGCTGATGTGGATGCATCGAACGGCGTGATTCACGTCATCGACACGGTCTTGCTGCCCCCGACAGTGGCCACTGCACTCGGCCTCTGATTCCTGTCGATCCTAGACTTCTTTCCCGATGAGCTGACAGAAACACGATCCAGCAATACGCTGTACGAGAAGGCCCCCGGGATCCCTCCCCCGGGGGCCTTCTCGCGTCGGTCCGAAGGTTCGTCACTCGATGAAGTGCACGTCTGTCTGCCAAGCTGGCGGAATGAGTACTTCCACGATCACTGCACGCACCGCTGCTGTACGCCAGGCCATGGACGACATCCGCGACATCGAGAGCAGTCTCGGTGTGACGCGGCCCGGTATCGAGGCCATCCGCGACAGGTTGATCGAGCTGAGCGAACGTCGAGATCTCTTCAGTACCGAGGAGTTCCCTCCTCCTTCAGCTGACGACAAACGCACGAGCACGCTCTACCGGTTGGCGCAGGACACGGAGGACCGATTCGCCCTGTATCTCCAATCGAGCAATGGCGAGGTGCGGACCCCGGTCCACAACCACAACACATGGGCCAGCGTGGTCGGTTTTCACGGTCAAGAACTCAACCGCTTCTTCAACCGCAGCGACGACGGCGTGGTGCAAACCAACGAACACATGGTGGAAGCCGGCACCGGGATCGCAATGTTGCCCGACGAACTTCACTCCATCGAAATCAATGGTGCAGCCCTCAACTTCCACTGCTACGGACACGCACTCGAAACGCTGAGCGAACGCCAGTATTTCAACCCGACCGAGAAGCGCTGGAAGCCATTCAGCAGCGTGAGCGGGATCATCGAAGCTCGGCCGGAGATGTTGGACACCTGATGATCGGTCACGTCACCCCTCAGACGCTCATCGATGAACTCACCTTGGCGCATGGTGAAGAGATGGCGATCCTCGATGCTCGCGAGCAGGGTGTCTACTTCAATTCCCACCTCTTCCATGCTTCCTCGGTACCACTCTCCAACCTCGAGCTGCTCTTGCCGGCGCTGGTCCCCCGCCGCAGCACTCGAGTGATCTGGTGCGATGACGGCTCGCCTTCGAGCGAACTTGCGGCCCAAGCGGCAGCCCGATCCGTGGCAATGGGATGGACCGATGTCTCGATCCTGGTCGATGGGACCGCTGGCTGGGCCGAAGCCGGGGGTGAGCTCTATTCCGGCGTCAACGTGCCATCGAAGGCGTTCGGTGAGTACGTCGAACACGAATACGGCACGCCCCGGATGCCCGCAGCCGAGGTCAAGGCACTGATCGACAGCAATGCCGACATGGTGATCCTCGACTCGCGTCCGATGCCGGAGTTCACCAACATGAGCATCCCGACCGGGACTGATTGCCCCGGAGCCGAGCTCGTCTACCGGGTCAAAGAGATGGCCCCGAGCCCAGACACGCTGGTAGTGGTGAATTGTGCCGGCCGGACTCGAAGCATCATTGGATGTCAGTCACTCGTGAACGCAGGGCTCGAGAACCGAGTCGTTGCGCTCGAGAACGGGACGATGGGTTGGGAACTCGCTGGCTACGACGTGGCTCGCGGCGGGACCGCGCATGCTCCCGATCCGTCGGTCGACAATCAGGTCTGGTCACGTGCCGCAGCAGCGGGGGTTGCCTCACGATTCGGCGTCCGCACGATCGACGTCGGCGAACTCGAAGCCTGGCAGAACGACCAGAATCGCACGACCTACCTGCTCGACGTCCGAACGCCCGAGGAGTTCGCCGACAGCCATCTCGCCGGAAGCTCGAGCGCTCCCGGCGGTCAGCTCGTGCAGGCAACCGATGAGTACGTCGGGACGCAGAACGCCCGGCTCGTCCTGATCGACAATGACGGCGTGCGAGCAACGATGACCGCTTCGTGGCTTCGCCAGCTCGGTTGGACCGACGCAGTGGTCCTCGGTTCAGCCTTCGATGGCCGAATGCAGCTGAGCGGCGAGGCCGCAACCAGCGCGACCGAACGACGTGTCGTCGACACGATCTCACCGAGAGATCTGGCCAAGCGGCTTGCCGACGAATCGACGGAAAGCACGATCACCGTGCTCGATCTCGGCACCAGCCTGAAGTACCGAAAGAAGGGCCACATCCCCGGAGCCTGGTGGGGCGTTCGCAGCAGGCTCGAACAGGCCAGAGCGGTCATCGGCGATGCCACGGTGCTTGTGCTGGCATCGAGCGATGGCGCGGTGGCCGCACTCGCTGCCCCCGAAGCAGGCCGTCAGTGGCCCCTTGCCAAGATTCTCGTCCTCGAGGGCGGCAACCGAGCGTGGAACCACGAGGGTCACGACATGGAGCCTGGCTTCACACGGCCAACAACCGACGCAAACGACGTCTGGTACAAGCCATACGACCACGACGATGGCGTACCGGCCGAGCACATGGAGAACTACCTCAGCTGGGAGATCGCTCTGGTCGACCAACTCGACCGAGACCCAACCGTCAGCTTCCCGAGCTTCAGCGCTCAGTAGGCACGTTCAAGCGTCGCGCACCGAACGCCGTCCAGCCCCCATCAGCGGCCGCATGGTCTGGCCGTGGGCATCGGCTTCGAAGCCAACGTCGACGGTGACATCGTCCAGGCCGGCTCCAGCGAGCGCCGCACGGATCTCGGCGCGACTCAGGCCGTGCGGATCACCGTCGACCGCCTCCCAGTCCCATTGCACGAAGTGGCCACCGGGGGCCAACAACGTCACGAGTTCGCTCACCGTCGCCAGGTAGTCGTCGACGAAACTCAACACCGACGAACACACAACGAGATCGAAACCACCTCGCTCGATGGGAAGGGTTTGGCTCGTCGACACATTCGACCAACTTCGATCGGCGATCTTCGCATCGAGCACGGCGAGCATCGCTGGCGAGGTGTCAACGGCATGGAGTTCGCTGACGCCGCCGGCGACGAGGTGCTGGGTCAGCAGGCCCGTCCCGCAACCAAAGTCGAGCACGGTCATGCCATCGACCGTTTCGGGCGCGATCAGCGCAACGAGCGACGAGAAGGCGCCGGCAGCGTAGGCCTGAGTGGCTTCGTCCCCATCCCAACCATCAGCGGACTCGTCCCACTCTTTGACAGCATCCTCAATCGGTGTCTGGGTCACCGCTCCATCTTGCCAGTGAGACACTGCGTCTTGTCGCGCAAAGGGCACCGGCCGATCGACCGGTGCCCCGTGATGCGCTCTCTCAGTTGCTACTCAGCGGCAGGGGTGAAGTTCTGCGTCGAGTAGTCGGCAGGATCGATCTTGCCGATCGAGCCGTTGTTGTCCTCGACGACGTAGTCGACAAAGCCCTGGGCGTAGTCGATGAACGTATCGACGCTACGGCCGTCGTCGCTGACGGTTTCAAGGGTGGTGTACCCGTCGCCGCCCGATGCCATGAAGCTGTTCACGACCACCGTGTAGGTAGCGGTGAGATCAATGGAGGTCCATCGCGAGCCATCAGCCTTGGCTCGAACCTCGAGGTTCGAGATTCGGTTGCCGGCCGTCGCAGTGAAGTCCATGTCCCAACGAAGGTAGGCGCCGTAGGGGTAGGCACCGCTGGAGCCGTCGTTGTCGAGGATGTTCGCCACGCCATCTTCGAGCGCCTGCTTGACCTCAGCGCCAGTCATCTCCAGATTCACCATCGTGTTGGCGAATGGAAGGAGTCGGTAAGCGTCACCGATGGAAATCGGCCCGGCGGGAATGTCGATGCGTACGCCTCCAGAGTTCTGGAGTGCGAAGTCAGCATCGAACGCTCGATCAGCGAAGGCGAAGGCGACCAACTGCTGGATGTCGCCACCGTTCGGCGTGCCCCCCGCAACACAGGCTTCGATCGAGCTCCGACCGTCACCGGGGATCCGGGAGAGGCAGAGATCCTCGGTCGCTGTGCCGATCACCTCGGCCGACAATGCATCGACCTGGCCGCTGAACCCGTCGAGGACCGTCTGGGCGTCAGCATCAGGAACGACGACACCGGCGTTGGGGTTTGCAGCGAGCGCTGCCAACACCGTGGCCTCTTCCCCAGCTGTCAGCGGCACGCTTTCGTCGTCGACTTCCTTGGTGAAGTCTTCGCCGAGCAGCAGGTGCGGCGTTCCGCCACAGCTGGCGACGTGACCGTACTGATCGAAGGAAGCCGAGAGCTCACCAACGACCGTGCTGTACTGCCAGGCCTGCACGATGCAGACCGGGAGGCCATTGGCATCGGTGGTTTGGGTCGGGTAGTCACCGGCACTGGCGAGGCCGAAGGCATCGAAGTCGCCGAGCAAGCTGTGCGAGTCGCCGCCAACAATGAGGTCAGCGCCGCTGATCTGCGACGCCAACACCTGGTCATTGGCGTAGGTGAAGTGCGTCAACAGCACGATCTTGTCGACCCCCATGCCCTCGAGCACATCGATGTACAGCTGCGCTGTTTCGGCTTCGTCCAAGAACTCGGTGCTGTCGAGCGGGCTCGATGAGACCTGGGTCTTCTGGGCGATGTCGAGACCGATGATGCCGACCTGCTCGTCACCGAAGTTCTCGATGGTGAAGGCCTGGATGTAGTTCTGACCGTTGCCAGGATCAAGCGGTGTACCGCGCTCGGGAATGACGTTGGCCGCCAGCACCGGCGTGTCGCAGTCACCTTCGGCGAGGTAGTCGAGGAACGTGGCCAAGCCAGCGTCCCCGCCGTCGAACTCATGGTTGCCGAGAGCGAAGGCGTCGAAGCAGACCTCGTTCATGAGCGCCGCATCAGCCTCGCCGCCGAACAACGTGTAGAAGAGCGTGCCGGTGATGGCGTCACCAGCGTGCAGCTTCAAGTTGTTCTCGCCAGCGTTGGCCGCCTCGAGCTCGTCGAACTTAGCCACGACCCGAGGGAATCCGCCGAGTTCGGTTTCGGTGGTGATGTCACCAATCGTGAACTCGATGTCGTCGGGCTGCAGATTTGAGTGGTGATCGTTGATGTGGAAGATGTTGAGATCGAACACGGGGTTCGGTGCTGTGGCATCTCGCTGCTCAGCTGAATCGATGAAGAACAAGGCGACCTGATCGCGGGGCATGCCTGCGGTGAGCTGGCCGGTCCAGTATTCGACGCCAACGGGATCGGGCGAACGATCGAAGGCATCGAGGTAGAGCTGCTCGAGGAACTCGAGGTCGGTCTGGCCATCGGGATAGTTGGCCCGACGCTCAGGCGAGTCGAGGAAGAACTGGATGATGCGCTGGTACGAGAGGCCGTCAGCCTGACGATCGAGCCAATAGCGCAGACCACCGTCGTCGGGGTCTCGACCGAGCAAAGTGATGTAGGCGCGTTCGACGCGGCCCACGGTCTCGTTCACCGCAGCGGCCGTTCGGCCGTCGCGGCTTTCTGGTTCTTCCTCGGCGCTGACCGGTGCTGTCACCGCAAGCGATGCCACCATCGCCGCTCCGAGGAACGCGCCGAGTATCCGGCGCGACAGTCCTTTGGCTTTCATTGGGTCTCCTGTCCCGTTGCACTTCCGCAGCGGCTATGGGTAGCAGCGACGGTCGCCCTCCGTCCATGGAAACGGGCAAACGAATGATGAATTCTTTGATTCGACCGCGCAGGGTGTTCTCGGGGTCACGTTGGGACTGCAACTACCCTGTTTCGGCATGTCCTTGCTCGACGAACTCCCCGAACTCGAACACCGTCTCCGAGCCGTAGCTGACGTCGAGCGCTCACTCGAGATGACGGCATACCTGAAGGATCAGTTCCCGATGCTCGGCGTTGCCACTGCGCAGCGACGACAGATCGTCAAGAACTCGCTCCAAACAAGAACGGTCCCGACCCGTGACGAGCTCGTAGCCGCCGTCGACCAACTGTTCGACCGACCAGAACGGGAGTTCCACTACTGCGGCGTCGATCTCGCTCGCCGTTGGCAGCGGGTACTCCGGACTGATGACCTCGATTGGCTTGCATCACTGGTCAGCACACACTCGTGGTGGGACACCGTGGATGCACTGGCGATCCATCCGGTTGGCCACGTCGCTCGCCGTGCTCGAGAAGTTTGCAGCGAGCGGACGGCCGCTCGAGTCATCCTCGACCGCTGGGCTGCCTCTGATGACCTGTGGCTCAACCGAACCGCCATCCTGCATCAGCTGATGTTCAAGACTGACACCGATGCCGAGCAGTTGTTCGAGTACTGCGACCGTCATGCGGCGAGCACGGAGTTCTTCCACCGGAAAGCCATCGGCTGGGCGCTCCGCCAGTACGCCCGCACCGATCCCGACACCGTGCTCGACTACGTCAACGAACGGCGCGACGTCTTGTCGGGCCTCACTGTTCGCGAGGCCCTGAAACACCTGCCCGACTGAAGATCTCTCTGATCGACGCGACCTCATCACCTTCTGACCGGCGAATGGAACCAGGCTACGCTTCGGCGATGAGCTACGCCGTTGGCATCGACCTCGGTACAACGTTCACCGCAGCGGCCATCGTCGACGGGGGCGTGCCCCGGATGGTCGGGCTGGCGCATGACCGCGTGTCCATCCCGTCAGTGATCGCTCCAATCGAGGGCCGTTCGCTCGTTGGCCCCGAAGCAGCTGTCGTGTCGGCGACAGCCCCGTGGGATGTTGCCAGGGAATTCAAGCGACGCTTCGGCGACACCACGCCGATGTTCATCGCTGGCCGACCACATCAGCCTGACCAACTCACGGGCGAACTCCTTCGCTGGGTCGTGGACCACGTCGAACAGCTCGAGGGCGGCGCCGCCACCGACATTGTGGTCACCCATCCAGCCACCTGGGGCCCGTACAAGCAAGACCTGCTCCGCGCCGCAGCTACAGAGCAGTCACTGCCCGACATCCACCTGCTCACCGAGCCAGCAGCAGCGGCCATCCACTACAACGCACGTCATCGTGTCACCGACGGGTCGACGATCACGGTGTATGACATGGGCGGCGGGACCTTCGACGTGTCGCTGCTGGAGCGGGTGGGTCAGCAGTATCAACTTCGTGCCGCTGGCGGCCTCGAACGAGCCGGTGGCCTCGATCTCGACGACGCTGTCTTCAGTCTCGTGATCGACGCGATCGGGTCATACTTCGACGAGCTCGACCCCGACGATGTGGATGCTCAACGTGCCGTCGCACGACTTCGAGAGGAATGCACGAGGGCAAAGATCGGTCTCTCCTACGACACGCGAGCCATCGTTCCCGTCGTTTTGCCCGGCCTTGTCACCGAGGTCCTCGTGCAACGGGCCGAATTCGAACGGCTGATCTCGCCGTTGATCGATGACACGATCGAAGCCACCGAGCAAGCCATCGCACAAGCCAACCTCACGACCGAGCCCGCTGGCGTTCTCCTCGTCGGAGGGTCCTCCCGTGTTCCGATGATCACCGAACGACTCACCCAGGCGCTGGGTGTTGAAGTGGTGGTCGACACACATCCGAAACACGCCGTGGCGCTCGGCGCAGCAGCTTCGCTTCTCGCCTCCTCAGCAGCAGCAACACCACCTCCCGCAGCAGCTACTTTCGATCTTCGCGAGACCCAGGAGATACCGGGCGCAACGGTGCGTATCGACCCGGCGGCGATCGCCGCGGAACTCAGCCGCCGATTTGCGATCGTGCTGAGCGGGCCAATCGCTGGGCGAGTCATCAATCTTGCTCCGGGGACCACCGTTTTCGGGCGCGACGAGGCCGACGGCGTGCGCGGCCTGGGCAACCGCCTGGTATCACGACAACATCTCGCGCTCCACCGGAATGGCGCCGACGTCACGGTCGCCGACCTCGACTCGACCAACGGAAGTCGAATCGACGGGGTTGCGCTCGGTCCCGATCCCCAATCCATCGAACCAGGAGCGATCATCGACATCGCCGGCACGCTCGTCATGTTCGATGGTCCAGGGGCACATCTTGAACCGGTGCAGTCTGTCGTTGACTCGTGGAGCTTGCCCGCGCTGCGCCACGCGAGCCTGAGTCGCCGCTTTCGACGTCGATCGGATGCGGCTGACTGGCTCGAGGAGATGGAGCGCCGCCGACCTCTCCTCGACGAGACCGCTCATCGTCTCCGTCGAGCGAGACGTTTCCAACGACCGAGCGCTGCAATCCTCCTCGCCTGGCGCGATCACCTCCCCGAGCGGCTGGCCGGGATCAGTGTGCACCCTGGCGCGGTGACAATCGGATGGGCCCATCTGTCGAGCCTGCTCGACCTCGAACCCCCGTCGACGATCACGGGGCGAACACGCGAGCAAGCGTTGGCGATCGTCGAGCACGCATCTGTCGACACCTACGTGCCGCTTGTCATTCCATTGCTCGGACACACCACGGTCATCCAGCACCAGGGCCCGGAGGCAGAGGCGATGGTTCGGTCAGCAGAGGCCGATCTACAGCTCACGAGCCCGAATCTCATGATCGACGCCAAGCCGAACGATCGAGGGGCGGCGATCGACCTTCGGATCTCGGTTCCTTCATCGCCAGAGACATGGGGGACCGACGCTGCCGATGTGCTTTCTGGTCGGCTGCTCATCGATCCGGACCCCGAATCGGCGACGGGGGCGTCCACGGTGATTTCCATGAATGGCGATGGGGCGGAGCTACAGACAGCCGAGGGCTCCATGCCATTCGTGCCGGCCACGCTCCAAGACTGAGGAATTCGTCTACTCGGTGACGGTGAACGAGCGACTCGCACTGGCACTCCGCCCGTCGGCGCTCTGGACAGTGACCGAGATGGTGAATGTCCTGCCGACGACATCGGCATTCGTTGGGTTGATGAAGACCGGGTTGGACCCAGGGGCGGAAACCGCAAGCGATCCGTTGATGAAGCCGGGCAGGCTCCACGATCCGCTGTTGGCGTTTGCCGACACGATGTCGCACGTGATCGATGTGTTCAGCGCGATCGTGGAAGGGCAGCTGATCGAAACTGTTGGTGCTGGAACAACCGCAACCGTTGTCGGTGCTGCCGTTGTCGGTGCTGCCGTTGTCGGTGCTGCCGTTGTCGGTGCTGCCGTTGTCGGTGCTGCCGTCCTGGGTACCGCCGTTGTCGGCGCCGCCACCTCACCGTCGGTGACCACGGTGAACGTGTGACTTGCCTCGGCCTCGGAGCCATCGGTTCCGACCACCGTCGCCGTGATCGTGAAGAGGGTGCCGAGATAGCTCGCTTCGGTGGGTTCGATGAAGATCGGATTCGATCCGGGGACCATCTCGAGATCTATTGCCTCGTCGGTGAACCCGGGGATCCGCCACGAACCTTCAACCGCCCCTTCGGAATCGATGGTGCACACCGAGGACGCGCCGAGGGGAAAAACATCCGGACAATCGATACTCACCGTGACTGATTCCCCGCCAGCGATCGCAGTCGTTGTCGATGCAAGGGTCGTCGGCACCGTTGTGATCGCCGGGCCGGCAACATCGGTTGTCGAGATGTCGTCGTCGCCACCCAGAGCGAAGGTGGCACCGGCCACGATGAGCGCAAGAACTGCAGCAAGCCCGACCACGATCCGAATCCGGTCTCGCCTCTTGTCGCTAGCACCATCAGCCGCCGGCGCAACAGCCGACAGTCCGCTGACCAACGGCTCATCGGGAGACTTCAGTGGTCCGGACCGAAACGGAGAGGCTGGAGCGATCGGGACCCTTGCAGCGTCGTTCGGAGGAACCGGCGCCGTGACATCAGCCACTGGGGTGGGTGAAGCAGTCAGCGAAGCCTCGAGCTGCTCGGCGAACGCATCTGCACTCGGGTGACGATCGGCCGGGTCCTTCGCCAACGCTTGCTCCACAACAGATGCCACGGCATCGGGAACGCCGAGCGGCCGAAGGTCGGGCGGCGGCTCGGAAAGGATGCGTCGGAGCATCGGAGCAGCCAATTCGTCATCGGGGCGTGCGAACGGCGGAAGTCCAGAGATCAAGTTGTGGAGCGTCGACCCCAGGGCATAGATGTCCATGCTCGAAGCCGCCGGCAACCCCTCCAGAAGCTCAGGAGCTGCATGGGCTAGGGTCGTCGACGCCCCCTTGGTCGTCGTGGCTCCGCTGACGACCGTAGCAATCCCGAAATCGGCCAGCTTGGGACTCCCGTAGCTGTCGATCAAGATGTTGTCCGGCTTGATGTCGCGGTGCAGGATCCCCGCCGCATGGGCGGCGGCGACCCCGCGAGAAACGGCGACAACGAGCGCCACCGCCTCCTGCCACTCGAACGGTCCGTCATCATCGAGTCGCCGACGCAGCGAGTCACCCGGAGCGAACTCCATCACCAAGTAGGCCCGACCGTCCTCGGTGTAGCCAGAGTCGAAGACGGGAACGATGTTCGGATGCGAACCGAGGGCACCCATCGCAACACGTTCGCGATCGAATCGACGTCGCTCATCGACGCCGAGGTTCCCGTCGAGGATCTTGATGGCGACATCGCGACCGTGTCGCTCATCGGCGGAGCGATAGACCGATCCAAATCCACCCCGTCCCAACAGCTCGCCGCGGGCGTACCCCGGCACATTGATCTCCACCACAATCATCCCTCCGAGCACAAACGGTATGCGCTGCGGGCCGTGGCTGTCCACCGCATCGCCGCCTGTGAGCAAGGCCACGACAGTGCCGAAACTCACCCAAACACCTCCCCGCTCGTGCCCTGACCGGGAACGTTCGAGGTGTCGCCAGCGATTCAGGATATTCCTGGCAAGGACACAGGAACCGCGGTCACTTGTGAGCGTGACGAAGGTGACGAGGACGCAGCCCAGCGTTGCTCGTGACCGCTGGAACGACGCGAGAGTTTCCGGTCAGGGCGCTAGTCGAGCAGGCGGAGGCCGGGTGGCGTGATGGTGTCGTCGACCGAGGTCAGTTCGGCGACGAATTCGGTGAGGTGGCCGGGGAAGACGTGCTCGGAAACAAGGACGGCGTTGCCGTCTCGATCGTGGGTGGTGCGCTTCACCACGAGCACGGCGGAATTCGGGGGGACATCGAGCAGTTCGGCATCGGCGGGGTCGACGAGAGTGGCGCCGATAGTCTGAGTCGCACCGCCGACGTCGATGGGGAGCAACTCGTAGAAGCTGGCACGCTCCACGTCAGCCAACGAAAGCGCCGCACCGAGGTGGTCGGGACACCACACGGTCACCCGTGCAAACGGCTCGCCGTCGGCGAGATTCAGCCGTCGAGTTTCCAGCACACGTTCACCGAGAAGTGGGGCGACGTGAGGCGGCGCTTCGACGAACTGGAAGTCGAGCATCTGGCGTTCCGAGGTGCGACCTGACGACGAGAGCTGCCCCTCGATCGTGGCCAGCATGGCGAGGCTCTGCGGCAGCCGATCCGTGGCCGCAAGCCAACCAATGCCCTGGCGTGACTCAACAACACCCTCCTCCCGCAACACTTCCAGCGCCTTGCGAATCGTCACTCGGCTCGCTTCGTACGTCGCGCCGAGATCAGCTTCACTCGGCAGCAGTCGGCCGGCGGGAAACTCGCCTCCGATGATGCGACTGCGCAGATCATCTGCGATTTGGGTATAGCGAAACGACCTCACTTGTATTAAGGTTGTATCACGTCTACAAGACAGGAGCCACTCATGGCCGTCGGACCCGAAACGCCAATCGAACTCATCAACAAGGTCTACGCAACGCTCGACGAACGCGTCGCAGCCTTCCGCACCAAGACCGGCAAGGCGCTCACGCTCACCGAGAAGGTCTTGGCCAATCACCTCGACTCCCCTGATGCCGACACCATCCGTGGCGACAGCTACGTCGACTTCCGACCCGATCGGGTCGCCATGCAAGACGCCACCGCACAAATGGCATGGCTCCAATTCGACACCGCTGGCCTGACCCAGGTCGAGGTGCCGACCACCACCCACTGCGATCACCTCATCCAGGCCAAGGTCGAAGCCAACAAGGATCTCCTCCGGGCCATCGACACCAACGAAGAGGTCTACAACTTCCTCGAGTCCATCAGCGCCAAGTACGGCGGTGGTTTCTGGAAGCCCGGCAGCGGCATCATCCACCAGGTCGTGCTCGAAAACTACGCCTTCCCCGGCGGCATGATGATCGGCACCGACAGCCACACGCCGAATGCCGGCGGTCTCGGCATGGTTGCGATTGGTGTTGGCGGCGCTGACGCCGTCGACGTGATGACCGGCTTCCCCTGGAACGTGAAGTTCCCGAAGGTCATTGGCGTGGTGCTCACCGGCGAACTCAGCGGCTGGAGCGCACCCAAAGATGTCATCCTCAAGGTCGCCGAGATCCTCACCGTCAAGGGCGGGACCGGCGCCATCGTCGAGTACATCGGTGACGGGGCCAACAGCCTCAGCGCCACTGGCAAGGCCACCATCTGCAACATGGGCGCCGAAATTGGCGCCACCACCTCGATCTTTGCTTACGACGATGCGATCGCCCGCTACCTGAAGAGCACCGGCCGTGAAGCAACCGCCGATGCGGCCAACGCCGTGGCCCATCACCTGCGCCCCGACGACGAAGTACTGGCCAACCCGGCCGATTACTACGACCAGGTCATCGAGATCGACCTCAACACGCTGCAGCCGCACATCAACGGTCCCCACACGCCCGACCTCGCCCGCGAAGTGAAGGATCTCGGCGCCGAGGCCGAAGCCGCTGGTTGGCCGATGGAGATCAGCGCCGCCCTCATCGGCAGCTGCACCAACTCTTCCTACGAAGACATCACCCGTGCCGCCTCCATCGCTCGGGAAGCGGCAGCCAAGGGTCTCACGGTCAAGACCAAGCTCCTGATCACCCCAGGGTCTGAGCAGGTTCGGGCCACCATCGAACGTGACGGCCTCCTGGCCGACTTCGAAGCACTCGGTGCCACCGTGCTCGCCAACGCTTGTGGCCCGTGCATCGGGCAGTGGGATCGCTCCGACGAGCGCACGCCCGGTGAGGCCAACACCATCGTCACCTCCTACAACCGCAACTTCCCGAAGCGCAACGATGGCGACGCCGCCACGCTCGCCTTCGTCACCTCACCGGAAACCGTGATGGCGCTCGCCCTCGCCGGCCGAGTCGACTTCGACCCGATCAACGGCACCCTCACCAACGACAAGGGTGAAGAGGTCAGCCTCTCGGTGCCCGTTGGCATCGAGCTTCCCCCCAAGGGCTTCGACCCTGGTGAAGAGACCTTCGTCGCTCCCCCGGCTGACGGCTCCGGCATCGAAGTTGCGGTGTCGCCCACCTCAGATCGTCTGCAGCTGCTCACGCCATTCGAGCCGCAAGCGCTCGAGCGCTACGAGGACCTCCCGATCTTGGTGAAGGCCCACGGCAAGTTCACCACCGACCACATCTCGATGGCTGGACCATGGCTCAAGTACCGCGGTCACCTCGAGAACATTTCTGGCAACCTCTACCTGGGCGCCGTCAGCGCCTTCGACGACAACGTCGTTGGTCTCGGCAAGAATCAGCTCACCGGCGAACAGATGACGTTCCCCGATCTGGCCAAGGCCTATCACGAAGCTGATCAGCCGTGGGTCGTCATCGGCGACGAGAACATGGGCGAAGGCTCGAGCCGTGAACACGCCGCCATGGAGCCCCGCTTCCGCATGGGCCTCGTGGCGATTGCCCGCAGCTTTGCTCGGATCCACGAGACCAACCTCAAGAAGCAGGGCATGTTGCCGCTGACCTTCGCCGACCCCACCGACTACGACAAGATCGGCCAAGATGACCGCCTGTCGATCCTCGGCCTGGCCGATCTTGCCCCCGACACCCAGGTCACCGTGCAGGTCACGGACCCCGCTGGCGACACGTGGACCTTCCAGACAAACCACACGTTCTCACCCGATCAGATCGAGTGGTTCAAGGCCGGTTCGGCACTCAACGTGATCCGCCGCAACCTCGCCAAGTAATTTCTGATCAACACCCGCAACTGGGAGTGGATCTGGCTGCTTGAGCAGCCAGATCCCCTCCCAGTTCGGATTTTGGGGCCTCGCCTGGCTCAGTTGGCGTCGACATCAGCGAGGAGCCGGTCGACCACGGC
>CAYGQE010000073.1:0-26725 GCA_964351995.1 uncultured Acidimicrobiaceae bacterium
CATCTCGATCGACACCACCTGCGACGAGCAACCGTGGCTCGTTCATGCCGACCGGGCGGGAACCGAGAGCGCGTTACTCAATCTCGTCCTCAATGCCTGCGATGCCATGCCCGGCGGTGGCACGCTCCACATCGACGTCACAACCATTGACCCTGAGCAAGCACGACGGGTCCCTGGTCTGACACCGAGGCAACACGTGAAGCTCTCGGTGTCAGACACTGGCAACGGCATCCCGCCCGACGTGAGGGGACGCATCTTCGACCCGTTCTTCTCGACGAAGAGTCCCGCTACCGGAAGAGGATTGGGCCTGTCAACGGTGGATGGCTTCATGAAGCAAACCGGTGGCATCGTCAGAGTTTCGTCCGACGTCGGCGTTGGCACGACCGTTGACCTGTTCTTCCCAGGCCTGTTGGAGAGTGACATCGTCGAGGAGGGGACGGCGCAGCCATTGGGAGGCAATTGCATGCCGGCTCGCCGTCTGCGAATTCTCGTCGCCGAGGATCAGCAAGCGATGCTCGAAGCCCTCGAGAAGACGCTTCGACAACAGGGCCACGAAGTGATCACCGCAACCAGCGGAGACACCGCCATCGAGCGCTTCGAATCAATCGATGGGTTCGACCTCTTGATCACCGATGCGGTGATGCCCGGTCCAACCCAGGGTTTCGATCTCATCGAGTACGTGCAACGAGCCGACCCGGGGCTACCGACCATCGTCATGTCCGGCTACGCCAACGAGTGGGTGAACGAACTGCACACCAGTCCTGACGTCGAGCTCGCCAAGCCGATCACATCGGCAGCGCTGGCTGATGCAATTCGCACCGCAATGGCAGCCAGATCCCGACGCCCTTAACCTTTCACTCGGCTTCATCCCCGCTCGCGAGAATCTTGTAGAGATCAGCCTTGGTCTTTGTCAGGACCTCGATGGCGGCCTGTCGTTGTTCGTCAGAACCGAACCGGCCGACTTGCTTGGTCGCCGACATGACTTCCGCCACGAGCGGGCGCAGACCCCCTCCGGGACCGGTTTCACCTTCGTCCCACGGAAGCGGGGCATCGGGATCACGGTTCTCCAACCAGGCCCGACCTTCGTCGGTCAGCTCGTAGCTCCTTTTGCCCTCGCCGTCGTCAGACGGGTTGATCGCTCCGACGATCAGGCCCTTACCTTCGAGCCGTCCCAGCGTGGGGTACATCGATCCCGGACTTGGACGCCAGCGGCCCTCGCTTCGCTCTTCGAGCTCGGCAATCAACTCGTAGCCGTGGAGCGGAGCTCGCTCGGCAAGAATGAGCATGACGCCGTTGGCGACTGCTCCCCGCTTTGCTCGTTCCCGACCGCGACCGCCGCCACGGCCACCTGGACCGTGTCCGCCTGGACCTCGTCCTCGAGGGCCACGGCCGCGTCGTCGGCCTCGCTCGTTGTTCTTTTCTTCGTGGTGCATTTCTTGGTTGTGCGTACCCACAGGGGTACCTCCTGCTTGTGTTCGGCCGACGGTGTTGCCGGCTGTCCAGTCATCTGACCGTGCAAGAGTTAACGATATATCGCGATGTTCTATTCCGACAACCTCGAATTTCTTCGAACATCATCGGACGAGTTACTCGATCCACCCGATCGCCGTCAGCGAGCCGGCCGGAATCTCGGTGAAACCTCCGTCGCGGATCTCCTGCACCGGCCCCGCCCGCAGTTCGTCCCAAAGCTCGGTGTCGGGGTGGATCAGGCGGACACTCGAACCCATCGCTCGCCAGCGGTCACGCCGCTCGGGCGTCGCTCGTTCCCACGCACGCTGGCCGGCATGAGCACATTGCGCCGCCAACTTGCCCCAGCTCATCTCGAGATCTGGGGTCACAGCGATCACCAACTCCCCTACGTCGATCGCTGGGCGTTCACTGACAAGTTCTGGCTCGTCGAGCGGAGTCGATTGGATCTGCAGCTTGGCAAGATCCCGCGGAGCTTCATCGAGCGGGCCGGGCACGAACGCTCGTACCTCTGCCGTTCCGACCGTGACCGTCACGCCCGGCACGTCCTGCGCTCGAACCCATGCAGAGGCTCGACCCCGACGCATGATCTTGCGAATCCGAGCGCCGTTCCATGCCGCAACGGCCTCGTACCACTCCCCCTCAGGCCGGCTGCGCTCGTCTTCGAGTATCTCGATCACGGCGAGGGCAGCGGCGGCGTAGATGTCATCGACAAGCGGTGGATCGATCTTCTCGACCCGGGCCGCCAACTGCAATGCCAAGGGAGACTCCGTCATTGCCAGAAGCTACAACGCCTGCACTAGTTTCCAGCCATGACCGACACCGACCCCTCTGTTGTCGATCGAGCCCTCGCTGTTGCCGACCTGCGTGTACTGGCCGTGTGCCTGCACCACATGACCGGCGACCGGCGCTGGCTCGAGCCACCGTTCCAACCAATGCGAGACGTTCGCCTCATCGCCGACCCCACGGCCGGCTTCGGGCCCGACGAAGCGGCCGAGATGATCGCCACCGCCCGGGCCTGGTTGCTCGATCCTCCCGGCTCGCCCGCCATCGCCGACCCGGGCGCCGACGACTTCGCCGAGATGATCTCGACCTTCCTCGGCGAGACCGTGCCGCCCGAGTACCTCACCCTCATTCGGGAGGACTTCGGCTTCGAGCCGGCCGACACCGAGTGGCGCCAGCCCGAGGCCGTCGACGCCAGCCGGGACGTACTCATCGTCGGCGCCGGCGTGTCAGGGCTATGCCTCGCCATCAAGTTGTTCCGCTTGGGCTTCGAGGTCCGGGTCGTCGACAAGAACGCCGACGTCGGCGGCACCTGGTTCGAGAATCGCTATCCCGGTTGCGGCGTCGACACACCCAACCACTTCTACTCGTTCTCATTCGCTCCCAACCCGGACTGGAAGCACTTCTTCTCGCCCCGGGACGAGCTGCAGGGCTACGTCCAGCAGGTAGCCGACGAGTTCGGCTTGCGGGAACGGATCGAGTTCGGCTCGACCGTCGAGTCCGCCACGTGGAACGATGAAGCGAGCGAGTGGAGCGTCGAGATCGCGGCGAACGGCGAGCGCAGGACCACCACTGCCGGAGTTGTGGTGTTCGCTACCGGTCACTTCAACATTCCGGTGGCCCCGACCTTCCCCGGTCAGGACGAGTTCGGCGGACAGGTGGTGCACACCGCTCGCTGGCCCGCCAACACCTCGCTCGCTGGCAAGCGGGTGGCCGTCATCGGCACCGGTGCGTCCTCGATGCAGCTGGTGCCGACGATCGCCCCCGAGGTCGAGGCACTCACGATCTTCCAGCGCACACCGCAGTGGGTGCGCCCTGTTCCCGAATACAACGAGAAGGTCAGCGCCGATTCCCACTGGCTCTTCACCAACGTTCCGTTCTATGACCGCTGGTATCGCTTCGCTCAGTTCTGGCGCTACGGCGACGGCCTGCTCCGCTTCCTCCGCAGGGATCCCGAGTGGGCCCACCCCGAGCGATCGATGAATCGCATCAATGAGCGACACCGAGTCGAGATGGTCGACTTCATCACCTCGAAGTTGGCCGACCGGCCCGATCTGCTCGAGCGTTGCGTGCCCGACTATCCGCCGTTCGGCAAGCGCATCCTCATCGACAACGGCTGGTTCGACACGCTCGTCGAGCCCCACGTCGAACTCGTCACCGAGGCCATCGATCGCTTCACCACCAACGGCATTCGCACCGCTGACGGGGTCGACTACGAGGTCGACGTGGTGGTGCTGGCCACCGGTTTCGACGTGACCACCTTGGCCTCCCGGGCCAACATCACCGGGCAGGGCGGCCTGACCCTGGCCGAGGACTGGGCCGATGACAATCCGAGAGCACTGCTCGGCATCACGGTGCCCAACTTCCCGAACCTGTTCGTCATGTACGGGCCCAACACCAACATCGGCCACGGCGGCAGCGGCATCTGGCTGGCCGAAGCGCAGAGTCGCTACATCGGTGACCGCCTCGTCGACATGGCCGAGGGCGGTCTTGCCACCATCGAATGTCGCCCCGAACGGCGCGACGACTACACCGCCGAGATCGACCGCCTGCACGCCGACCTGATCTGGGCCCATCCCGGCACCGGCACCTACTACCGGAACAAAAACGGCCAGGTGCGCTCTCCCATGCCCCACCGCCTGGTCGACTACTGGACCATGCTCCGAGAAGCCGACCTCGACGACTTCGTCGGGCGGGAGATGACGCCATGAACCGAGAGACGCAACGTGCGCTGATCGATCGCATCAACGTGCATCGAGCCGCAGGTCGAGGTACCGATACCGCCGACGCCTCGAAGGTGATGCCGACCACCGCCTACACCGACCCGGGTCGGTTCGGTGCTGAGCGGGCGATGATCGGACGGGAGCCGAATCTCGTCGGCCTCTCGGACCTGCTCCCAGGACCGAACACCTACGCCACCGTGATGGTGGGCGACAGCCCCGTCGCCCTCACCCGCAACGCCGACGGTGAACTCGCCGCGATGCTCAACGTGTGCAGCCACCGAGGAGCCGAGGTCGCTTCGGGATGCGGTGAAGCCAAGCGTCTGACTTGCCCCTACCACGGTTGGACCTATCACTTCGATGGTTCGTCGGCGGCTCGGCGCCGGGGCGAGTACTTCGACGACGTTCCCGCCGCCGGTCTCACCCGGCTCCCCGTGGTCGAGGCCGACGGACTGATCTGGGTGAGCGCCGATCCCGGCGGCCGCATCGATCCGCAGCCACTCCAGGGGGCCGAGGCCGAACTCGCGCCGTTCGACCTCGCTGACTACCGACTCTTCGACAGCCACGCCTTCACCCGATCACTCAACTGGAAGCTGGCGGTTGACACGTTCTGTGAGTCGTACCACGTCGGATCGCTGCACCGCACCACGCTGGCGCCGATGATCTACTCCGACTTCGCCCTGTTCGACCGCTTCGGTTCGCACGGCCGAATGGTCTCGACTCGTCGATCGTTCGATGAACTCGACGGCACGCCACGCTCTGAATGGTCGCTGCTGGCACACGCCGTGATTCTGTACTTCATCACGCCTGGCACCGTGCTCATCTACCAGCAGGATCACGCCCAGCTCTACCAGAGCCGACCGGGAAGCTCACCGGACGAGGCTCACCTCAGCGTCAGTCTCTACGTGCCCCCGGACTCCCCCCGGAGCGAGCGCCATTGGACCCGCAACTTCGAGCTGCTGATCGAGGTCACTGACACCGAGGACTTCACGACCGCCGCAGGCATGCAGCGAGGCTTCCACACCGCCGCCCACGATTCGGTCGTCTTCGGCCGCAACGAGCCAGCGCTTCACCACTTCCACGATTCGCTCGAGACCCTGCTGTAGTACGTCCTCTTGCTCGAAGCGTCGAGGGTGCTCCCGGGCCTGCGGGAAGCTCCCCGCACTACCTGCCGCCGGACACGTTCGTCAACGCCCACCCCGAGCTGATCGATCGCCTGGCCGGGGCCGCAGTTGTCGGTCACCGGCAGCCTGGTCGGCCACGAGACAACGCCCGCGCTCCGCCCCATCGGCACCGCCGAACTCTTGGAAACAGCGCTTCAGGCACTCGGGATCGAGACCTGAGCGAGCGGCTCAAGAACTTCCGAGCCAGCGCCCGTCTGATCGGAACCATTCGAGCCGACCCTTGGGACCGGCCCGCACCACGACTCGCCCGCTCGACTTGTCGTCGTGGTGCGTGCTGCAATACAGCGCACCGTTGGTGAGGTCGGTCGAACCACCAAGCGCATGGTCGTCGATGTGGTCGATCTCGCACCGCCAGTGCGACACCGTGCAGAACGGATGTCGACACCGGCGGTCCCGGAGTTTCACCAACGAACGCTGCGCCCCCTCGAACAGACGGCGAGCGGGACCGGCATCGATGATGACCGACGGGCTCTCGAACACCACTCGCCGAATGCGAGCTCGGAAGGCATCGCGGATGATCACTTCGGGCGGGACCGGGCAACCGTCGAGCGTTTCGCTGAAACGCAGCGGGTCGAACGCCGCACCGGTGTCGGCACCAGGCGAGCGAGCAATGGTCGTCGGCGACGCCATGCGGTCTTCGGGACCAGCAGCACCCTCGACGCCGAAGAGCCGATCGAGCGTTTCTTGTGCGGTGAAGTGATCGAGCACGTAGTTGATCGTGACGTCCGAACTCGTTTCGACATCGCCGTCATCGGTGCCTGCGCTGCCTCGGCGAACCAAATCAGCCAGCGCGTCGAGTCGGCGCTGTGACGAGGTTCGCCGCAGTTCTCCGACCGTCGGGGTTCGACCGAGTTCACTTTGAGCCACCTCCCAGTCAGCGAGGAACAGCTCGTTCTCTCGCTTGGCGATTGCTTGGAAGAAGACCTCACCGTCAGCCCCGTCGATACGACCCTGAAACAAGACACTGCCTTCGAGATCGTGGGCCAGTGACAGGTGTCGGCGTTCGTGTCGACGGCGCCAGCGGGCATACGCAGCGTCCGGATCGGCGAGATCACGCCAACGATTGCACAACTTCTGAAACTCTTCCGGCGTGAGCGTCGAAGCAGTATCAACAAGCAGACTCTCATCTCGAGTGAGCAACTCGAGGACATCAGAATTGTCGTCGATCAGCCGAGCGAAGCGGTCGACGTGAGCGCCGGTGATCCGATGACTCCGCCACGCCGCATCGAGGACAGGGTGAGAGTCGACGGCTCGACCCCGACGAGCGGCTCGGTGAGCATCAGCCTTCGAGATCTTGGCCGTTGATGTGAGCCATGCAGCGATCGAACGAGCACCGTCGATGCGGTAGGACTTCGAGGCGTGCGCCACGTGGGCCGCCCTGGCCAAATGGTAGGCCGCATGCTCTTCAAGCCGCACCAGGTCGGCCAGCCGTTGGTTGACGAGATCACGTTCGTCAGCCTCGGCCGAGTGATCGTCAGGAAAGAACCACGGATCGAGTTGGTTCCCGAACACAGTGAAGTGAAACGAACACATGTACGGCAGTCAACAATTTTTTTGCGTGTTGAATGTATCTTAACAAAGTTAACCGTATCTCACGAATCAACAAGACGACACCGTCAGGCCAACTACGGTTGCGTCGTGCCTGAGACTTTGCTTCCCCGATCCGTCCTGGTCACCGGCGTTGGACGCAAGGTCGGCATCGGCAACGCCGTTGCCACCTCTCTCACTGAAGACGGCTGGACCGTCGTTACCTCCGGCCACGTCGAATACGACGCCAAGATGACCTGGGGCGCCGACCCCGGCGGCCCTCCCCAGCCCGGCATCGCCCACTTCGAAGCTGACCTCGCCGACCCCGATGCAGCCCCTGCCTTGATCAGCCGAGCATCCGAGGCTGCCGGGCCGCTCAGCGGCCTCGTCATGTGCCATTGCGAATCGGTTGACTCGTCGATCCTCACCACGACGGTTGAGAGCTTCGACCTCCACTTCGCCGTGAACGCTCGGTCCATCTGGCAGTTGATCAAGGCGTTCGCCGAGCAGTTTCCCACCTCGGCAGCAGGATCCGGCCGCATTGCCGCCATCACCAGCGACCACGCCGCGTTCAACCTTCCGTACGGTTCGAGCAAGGCGGCGCTCGACCGCATCGTGATCGCCGCCGCCATCGAGCTCGCCGATCTCGGCATCACCGCCAACGTCATCAACCCCGGCGGCGTCGACACCGGTTGGATGACACCGGACATCGTCGATCACGTGCTCGAACGCAACATCCAACCCCGAGTCGGCCTGCCCCAAGACACCGCAAATCTGGTTCGGTTCCTTCTCTCGCCTGAAGGTCAGTGGATCAATGCGCAGCTGTTGTACTCCGATGGCGGGCTGCGGCCCAGATGACCGACATCGAGGAGCAACCCGGCATCGGGCAGCTGAACGAGGGCAGCCTGCACGCGGCCCTCAAACGGCACTTTGCTGATCCGGGCGACAGTTTCGAAGTGCCGTTCGGACGCTTCGTCGTCGACTTGGTCAAGTCTCCCGACACCACAGACGAGCTGCTGGTCGAGATTCAGACGGGCTCGTTCGGGGCGATGGGCAAGAAGCTCGATCATCTTCTCGGCGAGCACAAGCTCTTGCTCGTGCATCCGATCGCCATCCGCACCCGACTCGAACGAAAAACCAGCGCTCGGCTCTCACCCAAGCGGGGCTCGATCTACTCGCTGTTCGACGAGCTGGTCAGCATCCCGACGCTGCTTGATCACCCGAATCTCAGCCTCGAAATCGTGCTGTTCAACGAGAACCGCAAGCAGATCCACGATCCGAGCATGCGCCGCAAGCGTGGCGGCTACCGAACCGTCGATCGCCAGATCGAAGAGATCATCGATCAACAACGATTCGACACCGTCATGGACCTGCGTCGGCTCCTCCCGTCATCACTGCCCGACACGTTCACCACCGCCGACATCGCCACCGAGGCCATGTGCACGCGCCAAGCGGCCCAGAAGCTGGCATTCTGCTTCCAGGCCGCTCATCTGATCGACCGCATCGACCGGACCAAAGCGGGCTACCGCTACCGCATCAGCAGCTAGGGCAGCGAGAGGATGGTGACCGCGCCGGTGTCGCCGTCGACCCGGATGGTTGCCCCATCGGGAATGCGCTTGGTGGCGTCGGTGGCCGAGACCACGCAAGGAATACCGAGCTCGCGGCTGACGATGATGGCGTGGCTGAGCGGGGCGCCCACATCAACGACCACTCCCCCGGCCGGCACGAACAACGGCGTCCACGACGGGTCGGTGATCGGGGCGACGAGGATGTCGCCCGGATCGAGCGCGGTGGGATCGTGCGAGTCGGTGACGACGCGAGCGATCCCCTCGTATTGACCGGGACAACCGGGAATGCCCTGCACGACCTCGCCAGCTTCGACGGCGATGATCTCGACAGCGTCTCGGCGGGGATAGGCGGTCATGTCAGGACGGCCGCCGTGGAAGAGGAATGGCTCCTGCAACGCAGCAACCTCGGCCATGAGTTCCTCACGCCCGGTGAGCTGGTCGGTGTACGTGCCCGGGTTGGCCACCTCTTCCTTGAGCTCAGGTCGGGTGAGCAGGCCGAAGTCGTCATGGCGATGGAAGGTGCCAGCCGCAACACGACGATGACCGATCTCGTGGAAAGCAACCCGCAACTCGTGGACCAACTTGATGTTGTTGGTTTTGGTTCGCTCTCGACCTGGCATGAAGACGGTGGCAGAGTTGAGCGCTGCCATGAACTGGCCGTGGGTCTCGGGGTCGCCCTCGACCATGGCGGCGATCTCGGCCCCGAGTGTTTCGCGCTCGGAGCGCTTGTCGTCGTTGTGGAGCTGCGGTGCTTGCTCGGGAGCAGACAATCGCATTCGATCGATCGCGGCAAGTGCGAGATCTGGCTCGGTCTCCCACGTCGGTGAGCGCACCTCCCACTCGTTCGGGCCACGACAGCCGTAGGAGAACAAGAAGGTGTCGAACGCCTCGACGAAGACCGCAGCGTCGGTGCTGTCGCTGGCTCGAAGCCGTGCGTCGAGACCGGTGTTCCCAGCATCGAAGATCCCCATCAGGGCATCAGACTCGGCCACCAAACGGCCGAGCTTCCACATCTCCATCGATGGCGCCGCCGACTCGACGTCGCCGAGACCAGCGAGCAGCTTCAGGGTTGCCTCGGGCTTGCCGACCGCGGTGCACACCGCAGTGATGATGCCGATCGGCAGTGTGGCGAGGAACGAGACGAAGATGTGCTCGGTGAAGAGCTTCTCGAAGTGAGTGTCGGCGAGATCCAGCCCGTAGTCCAGGAGTTCCTGATCGCTCATCGCTGAGAGATCCGGACGGTTGGAGCGAAGACCGTTCATCTCTCGCTCGTGCTCGAGCACGTCGGGCAAGCTCGGAGTCGTCAACACCCAGCCGAACGTCTCACCGATCTTCTCGGTGAGGTCAGGGCGATCAAAGCCCTCTTTGACAACAAACTCCGGAACACCAGGTGCGTCACCGAAGAACGAACTGTCGATGTCTTCTGAGGTCATGCCCGGGGCACGGTGACCCAGCATGCGCAACGCGGTGGCGTTGAGGTAGCCGTAGCCACCAGTCACACCAAGGAAGACACACTCATCGTCGGGAAGCTCACTCGGCTCCATCACGCCAATGCGGTAATAGGCATTGCGGAAGCCCATCTCGGAGCCACCGAGACCGTTCTCGTTCTGGAAATAGGAGAACGAAAATGGCGCTACCGGATCAGGGAAAACCTCGCCGATGTTCGCCCTCGTGTAGAAGTCGAACTCCTCACTCAGGGCCGTCTCGACCAACCACTTGTCAACCATGTGTTCCCCTTGCGTTCAGATGTTGAGGGGAAGGTACCTCAAGGTGTGACGGCTGTCATACCGGGCCGTTCATCGAGGGCGACTACTCAACGATTTCGACTGGAGCTCCAGGTTCGACGATCGCCGCGAGCTCCCGCAGGGTGTCGTTGTCGAGCCGTACACAGCCGAGCGACGCAGCCGCTCCGACGAGATCAGGACGCTGCGTGCCGTGAATGGCGACGACTGCGTCGCCACCGTTGATCTGATCGATGGATTCGGAGTACGCCGAGAGCGGGATCACGTAGGGCCCATAGATCGAGTCGGCGTACCACTCGAAGACGTTGCGGACGTAAAAACTCCCCGTGGGTGTGGGCGTGCTTGGCTGACCAATCGTTCCCGTGGTGTCCAGCACGATCTCGTCACCGTCCCACACCACCACGCTGCGTTCCGACAGGTCGATCAAGATGCGCTGATCGGTGGAGATGACATCGACGTCGCTCTTGCGGATGTAGCCCGTGCTTCCGTTTGGGCGCATCGGGACCTGCACGTGGTGGTAGTCGCCACTCTCGCCGAGGATACGAAAGACGCGAGGCTCGTTGAACTCGTCGAAGCGCTGGAACGTGATCTTGATCTGGCTGAAGTCGCTGGCCACAGAGAAGACGTCGATCGACGCCAAGTTCTCTGGCATGACGGCGATCTCGGTCTCGACGATGGGCATCGAGATCGGCAGTGACGGGACCGACAGCACCGGTGACTGCAACGTGTCCGCCACAGGAGTGCGACGGTACGAGATCTGCTGACCTTCCACCGACCGTGCACTGATCGGCACCACCGACGCGGACGTCTCCTCGAACGCGAGTACTTCGGGAGCGGCCTGCTCAGCGACTTCTGGCACGGCTGAACAGCTGCACAAAAGCAACGCCATCACGAAGCAAACCACACGGCACATCCTGGTCCATCGGCAGCTGGACCAGGAATCCTGAGATCTTCGTTACGACAGCGCCGTGCCGATGGCTTCGGTGCCGAACACCAGCGCCGCAGCCTGCGCCACAGAGAGGCCGGCGTAGCTGGGCACGAGGAGTTGGTCGGTCAGAGCCTCGGCTGCCTCGGACTTGGCCGCATCATCGGCCGCGATGATTGGCGCTGGATCCCAACCGAATGTCGCAACGTCGCCAGGGCGCTTGATGGCATGGGCTACCGGGGCAGCAAGACCGGAGGCCCGAAGAGCCACGATGTGGGCATCGCCCCTGAGCTCTCGCAAGAGGGCGATCAGCTGCATCGCTCGAGCAGCAGGATCCTCCGACCTGGGCTCAGCCGACCAGCCAGCGAAGAGCGACAAACCCGACAGTTCCGTCGCAGCGACGACGGCCTCGGCCGCCTCGTTGTAGGCCTCGAGCCCTTCGATGCCGGCCAACTTGGCCAGCCCAAGAGCGGCGCAGCACTCGTTGTAGAGCGCAGAGGCTGCACGCGGCGCCAGCTTCTCCTTCGCCGAGGTCCAGATCTTGTCGATGGTGGCGGGAGCGAAGTAGGCGAACGCGCTGGTGACGACGGCGGCGTCGACGTCACCGAGCACACCCCCTCGCCCGAGCACATAGAAGCGGAAACCATCGAGGCCTTGCTCTTTGCCTTTGGCCAACGTCGCTGGATCGAAATAGAACGCCGAACCGGCGGTGTTCGTTGTCTGGCTGATGGCTTGAATGAGACTGATTGTTTCCATGGCCCTTAGATAGCAGGCTCTGCCACAAACACCTGATCGACGATGGCCACGGGATGCCAGTCCTGGTCGATCACGACGAAGGGCAGCATCACACCGCGTTCCAGGACACCTTCGAGCGTCTCGCTTGCAAAAGCCGCCCGCTGCTGATCGATCGGCACCATCATCTCGGCGACGGGGTTGGTGCCGTCCATCGATGCCACGCGATCCAGCATGACCAGATCGACAAGGCCGCGAGCGATGCCATCATCATCGGTGACCACCGCCCAACGGCGATTGGCATCGGGCGATGGCAGGAGCGCTCGAGCCGAAGCGGTATTCGTGGTCTCGGTGATGATCGAAGGCTGAAAGCGAGCCACGTCGCTGACGGTCCGGCCCTTCACGCGATCGACCAGCGATGCCCGAGCGACCTCGGAATCGGCTCCGCGAAGCAGGATCATGCCGATGAAGATCGTGTAGAAGCCGAAGAGCGACCCGGCGACCACCAGCTCGTAAGCGCCGAAAGCGAACGCGAGGTAGGCAACAACTTTGCCGATCTTTGCCGCCGAGCGGACAGCTGAGCTGCGGTCGTCTCGACGCTTCCAAAGGAACCCGGTGAGGATCCGTCCGCCGTCCAACGGCAGCGCAGGAACGAGGTTCAACACACCGAGAAACAGGTTGATCGCACTCAGCCACAACAGCGCATCCAACCCGACGGACTCGACACCTGAGCGATTCATCGCAACGGCTCCGCCGAGCCCAGCGGCACCGATAGCGAGATTGACGCCGGGACCACCGAAGGCCACTTTCATCTCGACCGCGGGCGTTGGAGCACCACGTTCGAGCGCAGCGACACCGCCAAAGAGCGACAGGCGGATCTCCTTCGTGCTGATGCCATTTCGCTTGGCCACGATGGCATGACCGGCTTCGTGGGCGAGGATCGAGGCCATGAAGCCAAGGCCCGTCAGGATGGCGACGCCAATCACGACGGGTCTGCTGCCCTGGTCCATCCATTGCGAGCCGAGTGCGTAGGCGAAATACCCGGCGAGGAGGACCGACCCAGGCCCGATGCGCACCGGGGCACCGGCGATGCGACCAAAGGAGATTGCGCTGTCAGATGCCCCGAACATGAAATGAATGTAGCCGCAACCAAATAACGCAGGGTTAAGCCGGCGAACAGAAGCGCAACTAGTTTCTCCTAATGCAGTCTGTTGCCACCGCGCCCACAGAAGTCCTCGACCAGTCCTCCGTCGATCCCGATCGAATCGCTGAGCTCACCGCCCACGCCGAAGCGGGCGGATCCGTCCTCGTCGTCGCCCGGCCCGGAGATGAGCAAGCCGCAGCCCTGACCGGGGTCACCGTCACCTCAGATGTCGGACCCGGCGAGTGGTTCATCACACTGGCTGACCGCCCGGAGCGGGCGCGTCTCGATGGCGAGGTCCCGCTCACCACGCCGCTTCGAACGCTTGCCCCGCTCAACGGCACGGCCACGGTGGCAGCCACCACCAGCATCCGCTTCCAGCATCAGCCCGTCATCTGCGTTCGCCCCCTCGGCGCCGGTCGTGTCGTCACCGTTGGCACCGTCGACCTCGACGCCACCATGGCCCACCCGGTTGTTGGCACCTACATTCGCCGCCTACTCGACGCTCCAGCGGCAAAGCACACCACCGACCTCGGCGTTGCCGTCGTCGGCTACGGCCCGTTCGGCGGCATGGGTTACATGCACGGGTTGGCGTGCACCGAGACCGAAGGTCTGCGTCTCGCTGCCGCGGTCGACACCTCCCCCGCCCGACTCGACGCCGCCAAGCAGGACTTCCCCGACCTCGTCACCTACGACTCGGCAACGGGAGCCGCAACCGACGACGCTGTCGACATCGCCATCGTGGCCACGCCACCGGTCCACCACGCCGAACTCGCACTCGAGCTCCTTCGGGCCGGGAAACACGTCGTGGTCGAAAAGCCGATGTGTCTCACCGTCAGCCAGGCCGACGAACTCATCCGCGTCGCCGACGAGAACGACCGCATCATCAGCGTGCACCAGTCTCGACGCTGGGACCGCGACTACCTCGCTCTCAAGCGAGCGGTCACGCACGGCCTACTCGGCGACGTCTTCAATCTCGAGACCTTCGTCGGCAGCTTCGAGCACCCCTGCCGAGCGTGGCACTCCGAAGACACCGTTTCCGGCGGCGCCGTCTACGACTGGGGTTCACATCACATCGACTGGATCCTGCAGCTCTATGGCTCGACCCCGGCCAAGGTGTTGTGCAGTGCACACACCCGAGTCTGGAACGACACTACGAACGTCGATCAGCTGTCAGTCTGGATGCAATGGGATGACGGTCGCGAAGCCACCTTCCGGCAGAGTGACATCGCCGCCATCCGTCGCCCCAAGTTCTACGTGCAAGGAACCGAAGGCACGCTCGAGGGCTTCTACCGACCGCTCCGCAACGAGCGACTCGAAGCGGGGCGTGGCCACCTCGACGGCTACCACCACCACGCAGAGGCACCGGTCGATCTCGAGCTCGCCCGCTACGAACCCAACTACGGCATCGTCACCTCGCAGTTGCCACCCGCCCCTCATCCGGGGTGGGGCTTCCACGAGAATCTCGCAAACCATCTGACCCTCGGTGAGCCATTGGCGGTTCGGCCAGAGGAGAGCCGGGAGGTCGTCGCTGTGCTGGAAGCTGCTCATCGCTCAGGAGCCGAGGGCGGCTCGCTGATCACTCTTTCATGAGTGCTGCCTTCATCAGGGCCACACTCATGAGAACCGTGTCTTGACCGTCAGATTCGGCGTGTTGGGCGGCAACTCCTTCGTCGCCAACGCTGCGGTCATTCCTGCCATCAAGGCCTCTTCACATGCCGAGCTTGCGGCGGTTGGGTCTCGTTCAGGGCCAATCAGCTACGACGACGTCCTGACGAACCCAGCGGTCGACGTGGTCTACATCCCGCTGCCCAACGGCATGCATGCCGAATGGACAACACGAGCGGCCGCCGCCGGCAAACACGTACTGTGCGAGAAGCCGCTCGCTCCAACGGCGGCAGAAGCAGCGGCAATGATCGAATCGTGCGCCACGGCTGGTGTTCGGCTGTTCGAGGCTTGGATGACTCCGTTCTCTCCTCCGTGGGCCGCAGCGATCGCCGATGCCCGAGCGGCGGCAGCAGACAGGATGACCAGCCGGTTCACCTTCACGATCGGGCCGGGCAACGAAGCCAACTACCGGTGGGACCCAGAACAAGGCGGGGGTGCGTTACTCGACGTCGGCATCTACGCACTCGGTCCGGCAGTTGAGCTCTGGGGACCCGTGCCCGACACGGTCGAGGCGACCGTCGACACCGCTCCGAGCGGCGTCGATCTCACCACCACCTACTCCTTGACCTGGGGAAACAATCGAACATGCCACGGCGTCGTGTCGTTCGGCATGCCCGAGGCGCAAGAGCTGCGTTTGACCGGGACCGACTTCGATCGCACACTCACCGGCAATGCGCACACCGGCACCGACGGCACCTACACCCGTATGATCGACGCCGTGTGCGCCGACCTGAACGGCGACGACCCCTTCCCTCGACCGATCGCAGACTCCATCTCCATGCTCGCCCTCATCGAACGAATCCAGTCAGCAGCATGAACGACCGAGTCGCTCTGGCCTCTGGCGTCGAGCTCAGCACCACCATTTTCTCACCTCCTGGCACCCCGACCGAACGCGACGTGCTTCTCACCCATGGTTTGGCATCGAACCAACAGCTGTGGTTCGGCGCCGCTGAGGCGCTTGCCGCCAGGGGCCACCGAGTCGTCACCTTCGATCAGCGGGGTCATGGGCAATCAAGCAAGCCCGACCACGGCTACGACATGGCAACGGTTGCCGACGATCTGGTGCTGCTCATCGAGGCCCTGGGCCTGGATCAGCCAGTGATCGGCGGCCAGTCATGGGGCGGCAACGTTGTCCTCGAAGCGACGCACCGTCACGGCGACAAGGTCGCGGGAGCGGTCCTCGTCGATGGTGGGTTCCTTCACCTGCGTCGCCAGTTTCCGGCTTGGGAGGACTGTGCCGATGCACTCGCTCCTCCCCCGCTCCTCGGTATGCCGCTCGCCGAGATCACGAACTGGGTCGAGTCCAGCGCCTCCGACTGGCCAGAGGCTGGCCGTCAGGCCACGCTCGCGAACTTCGAGGCGCGAGCTGACGGAACGATCGCCCCCTGGCTGACATTCGATCGGCACATGACGGTTCTCCGGGGGCTATGGGAGCACGAACCAGCTGCGGTCTATTCCGCGATCGCGAACCCGGTGCTGATCATCGCAGCTGCAGACTCCTCCGAGAGCCGCGATCGGAAAGCACCGGGGGTCCAAGAGGCTGCCAGTGCCCTACCGTCAGCTTCCGTGAGATGGTTCGAGCCGGCTCACCACGACGTCCATGCTCAGCACCCGGACGACGTGGCAGCAACAATTCACGAATTCGTACGTACGGCCGCCGCCTGATTGCTGTCGCTCGATCCGCTCGTGATCGAGGAGGCCCGATAGCGCCCCGCTTTTTCGCGGTAGGCCTCGAGATCGGACGCCTGCATGACATCGCCCAGGTCTGGACTGCCCTGGACCACGACCAATCCGTAGCTGAACGACGCACGGACCAGCGTTCCATCGCTGGAGGACACCAGCGTCGAGGACAGACGATCCAGCAATCGTCGAACGGTGTGCTCGGGGATGACGTCTTCGCCATGCAAGCTCAAGAGGAACTCGTCACCGCCGAGTCGAACAGCTGAACCAGCCCCGGCCACGTCAGACGCTGCGATCCGAGCCAGACCCGCTCCAATCGCTTCGAGCACTGCGTCACCGGTGGCGTGGCCGTAGCCATCGTTGACCAGCTTGAATCGGTCCATGTCGATAGTGACGACGATGTGATGATCGAACCAATCATCGGCGAGCCTCGGTGCAACTTCCCGGGTGAGTGCCTTGCGGTTGCTGACACCCGTGAGCGGATCGAGTGAGGACTGTGCAAGGGTCCGACGCGAGCGCCCAACCCCGGCGCGAAGCACGATGCGGAGGCTCCAGAGCAATGCGAGCAACGCGAGCGCTGCCAGCACCCAGAGCAATCGTGCAAAGAGCCGGTCTCGAGACGCATCGGCGGTCATCGTGGCCCGGAACTCAGCGACCCGTTGATCGACGACCGTGCGGGTTTCGTCAGACAGCGCTATTGACTCGGTCAGGAACTGATCGAGCGAATTCGGTGGCGCATCGAGCGACCCTGAAGCCCAACGCTCGGTCCACCGAGTCTCGTCGAGCAGGAGGCTGGACCCCACCAAACGGTTCAGCTCGGCGACAGCTGCAACCTCATGGACCGCGGCGTTTGCGGCCGGGGGGTGCCAGGCCCCGATCGGCTGGCCTGGTTCGGGTCCGAGGAAGTTCGACGTGGCATCGACCAACGACGCACTCGAGGTCAGGAACCCTGACAGATCTGCGGATGGACTGAAGTCTTCCGGTGCAACGGCGTATCGAGCGACCACTGCCTCATGCACCGCCAACATGACCAATTGATCGAGGGTGGCGAGGTTGGAGATCGAGTCGAATTGATCGATCTCGCCCTCGAGCGTCCCCGCCGCAATCGTCTCGAAGTCCCAGATGGCTCCGTAGATCAAGAAGGGTCGGGGTATGGCGGCGACCGGATTCCGCCATCGATCGATCGAGTCGATGAGCTGCCCCGCGTCTTCAGCCGCCTCACCTTCTGTCCCGATCACCTCAGATGCCACTTGGCGACCCCGTTCGTACTCGGCATCGCGCATCGAACTGGCAACGGACCGTTGCAGCGGCGCAGCGAGAGCGGCGCTGACCAGGATGTCGACCGTCAACAAATCGAGTTCTGAGCGGATCAAGCTGGTTCGGTGCTCGACCAGCTCGGTGCGACGTGCGATCTCCTCGGCCTCGTTCGCCGACTCGTGCCGCGCTTGGCTTCCAACGAAGCCCACGACAGCGAGCAAGGCGAACAGGAGGCTGGCCGCGCCCCACACGAGCCAACGCCCATTGACGCCGTCATCGTCAGCAACGACCGGCCGATCCAGCACTGGGACCTCTCCTCGGCCATTGTCCACGATGATGGTCGTTCCGCCAGCGGCACTGGATTGGACGTCCAACTCGCAGCCGATCTCCGCCGAGCGCTCCCGCATGATCCGAAGGCCGAGGTGGCCTTCACGAGCCAAGCCATCGAAACCCTGGCCGTCGTCCTGAATCCGAAGCGTGAGACGCTCCGGGTCTGTGCGATCGCTCTCCACCTCGAAGCTCACGGCAACGCCGGAGGCGCCGGAGTGTCGAGCCACGTTGTTGAGCGCTTCTGCCGCGACCCGTTGGATCGCCATCATCGTTGATGCGTCGAGTTCGACATCGTCGATCCGTGCCTGGACGTGAAGACCGCTGTCGAGTGCGAAGCTCGAGAGCAGCGCTTCCAAGGTCTGCCGCACTCGACCCGGATCGCTCTCATCTGATCGCAGGTTGATCAACAAGCTGCGCATCTCTTCCTGCGATGTGAGGGAGATTTCAGCGATCTGACGAATGACAGCGTGCAGAGGATCGTCCGTCGCAACCATCGACCCAGCGGTCTCAGACAGGATGGACAGACTCCACAGCGACTGGCTGAGCGAGTCATGCAGATCTCGTGAGAGCCGCTCTCGCTCTTGCGATGCAACAACATCGGCGGCCCGCTCGCTGGCCTTCACGATGACGCCGATGGAGTGGCCGCCCTCGGACGCAATGCTGGTGAGTATCTGCCGTGCGTGTTCGGGGTCTTCGAAGGCTCCGACGACGACCAGGTAGGCAAAGCGCCCGTCACCCGCAGTCAGCGTGGCTGCCATCTGTGTGAGGTTGCCGCAGTCGGGCCCAATCAGCGATGCGCCGTTGCTGGCGTCGGGAACGAGGAGCGGTTCGAGCCAGTCGAAATCGAACTCCGACGGCAGATCACGGCTCGAGTCTTCATCGATCACGAAGCGACGCAGCGTCAGCGCTGCCTCACCGTCCAAGGCGAAACCAGCGATCAACTGTGGGGAAAGCAGGGCTTGGATCTCTTCGATGAGGACATCGACGACAGCCCCGGGGTCAAGGGTGGCGACGGCATCGGTGATTGCTCGCCGGATTCGCTCTGGTACGTCGAGACCACTGTCAGCGTTGAGCAACGAACCCTCCCCCCGGACCGAGAATTTAGACGAAAACTGAAGCGATCACCAGCGCGACGACCCCTCGGGCCGTCCAGAGCAACGTTCGCAACAGATCCACCCGCATCAACGTGCGATGTTCGCCTGCATCAAACCGCTCGAGCAGTCGTCCGTGCGCTGGTGCCGCAAGCAATCCGGTCACGGCAACGATCGCAACCACCAAACCTCCGCCGATCAGCGACCACGTTCGCTGGGCAGCCGTCTCCGCTGTCAAGAACAGGCCCAAAGCAGTCAGGACCTCGGCGCCCCACGGAATGACCAAAAGCATCGTGATGCGGCGCATGTGCTCCGACTGGAACGGCTCATACGGTTCGGGAACGAAGGCAAAAAGCGGATAGTGAACCGCGTGAATCGTCCAGATCAGACCGACCATGAAACCTGTGGCCAAGAGGTGCAGGAGCGCCAACTGTTCGAACATGTTCCGGTAGCGAACACCATGGATCCCCCTCGTGAGAAACCGAAGCCGTGTACGGTCCTCGTCGTGGCCACCCCAACCCTCGAAGACATTCTCACGCGGCTTCGTCACGCCGGTGGCCGACTGACCGAACCACGGCGCGCCGTGATCGAAGCGTTGATCTCGAGTGGCGACCACCCCACCGCCGACGATCTGGCAGCGAAGGTGACGCTGAGCCATCCCAAGGTGCACAAGTCAACGGTGTACCGCACGCTCGATGCGCTGGCGGATCTGGCCATCGTCGACCACGTGCACCTCGGCCACGGCCGAGCGGTCTACCACCTGACCGACGACACCGATCTCCACCTGTTGTGCGAGAAATGCGGCACGGTCAAGCACATCAGCGCCGACGCGCTCGATGCCAGCCGGGTGGCCATCGCCAACGCCACAGGCTTCGTTCTCGAAGCGGGCCACTTTGCTCTGCCCGGTCGCTGCGCAGCCTGCGCTGGCTGCTAACCAAGCAAACCGAGCTGATCTTTCAGGCGAAGCACTCGAGCCACCGAGGCATCGAGCCGTGCCTCACTGATGCGACCGGTCATCACCGCATCGACGATCGCCGCATGGGCCAGTGCCACGTCTGGTGGGGCGAGCAGAATGTCCACGCCAGCCTCGATCGACTGAACGACGAGTTCACCGCGGTCCTGATCCCGCACCGCACCCATGTCGAGCGCATCGGTCATGACGATGCCTTCGAAGCCGAGATCATCACGCAGAAGCTCTTCGATGAGCACCGAAGAGACCGTCGCTGGTTCGCCGCTGGGGTCGAGGCCGGGGAGAGAGAGATGACCCACCATCACGATGGCCACATCGACCTCGACAGCTGCGGCGAATGGCACCCGTTCACGCTGTTCCCACGTGAGCCGATCGACGTCGATGGTCGGGAGCACCGAGTGGCTGTCGAGCGTCGTGTCGCCATGGCCGGGCCAATGCTTCACGGCGGCGGCGGCGCCTGCGCCCTGCAGGCCCTCGATCGAGGCAACCACCATCTCGGCGGTGACGATCGGATCAGCGCCATAGCTCCGGTTGCCGATGACCCCAGCATTACCGTTGGTGAGGTCGGCCACCGGGGCCAGGACGATGTTGATGCCCTGTGCCAGAAGGGCAGTGGCAGTGGCCGAGGCAGCGCTGCGAACCGCCTCAGCATCGGGGGCCAGCGCACGGGCCGACGGGAACACCTCGACACCGTCGGAGATCCGGTTGACTCGGCCCCCTTCCTGGTCGACCGAAATCAACGCACCGATGCCTGGCGTCGTCGCCTGTGCGGCTTCTTCGATCGCTGCCGACAGGGCGGTGAGCTGTGGCGCCGAGGCGACGTTGTCTCCCAGGTAGATGACGCCCCCGAGTGAAAGGCTCTGCACCGCTTCGCGAATGGTGGGCACGCCGGTGGTCCGCTCGTTCCGGGCGTTGCCCGCATCGGCATCGGTACCGGCCAGGATCGGCATCAGCAACTGCCCGGCCTTCTGCTCGAGCGTCAGGGTGGCGACCAATTCGGCAATCGGATCGACGGTTGTGGTGGTCGTGGCTTCGGTTGTGGTGGTGGTCGGTTGGGTGGTGGTCGGTTGGGTGGTGGTCGCTTGGATGGTGGTCGTTGCCTCGATCACGACGGGTGCGGTGGTCGACACAGCGACCTGGGGGCTCGTGCTGCACGCTGCGAGTACTGCGAAGCACGCCAGCAGTACGAAGTGGAGCTTGCGAGGTCGATACACGGCCAACAGTGAACACGATCGGGCCGCCGTTGTAGCGTCCCCCTGATGGGAGACGGAACCACCACTGACTGGAACCCGCTGCTGCGGGCTGAGTTCACCAAGCCGTACTGGGTCGAGCTCCAAGCATTCGTTGCTGCAGAGCGAGAAGCTACGACCGTCTACCCACCGGCGGATGACGTGTTCGCTGCGCTGCGGTTGACGCCACATGCGGAGGTGAAGGTGGTCATCCTCGGCCAGGACCCGTACCACGGGCCCGATCAGGCCCACGGCTTGGCGTTTTCGGTGAAGCCACCGGTGCCGCCACCGCCCTCGCTGTCCAACATCTTCAAGGAACTGGAGAGCGACCTCGGCATCCCTCGGGCGTTGCATGGTTCGCTGATCACTTGGGCCGCTCAAGGCGCCTTGCTGCTCAACGCAACGCTGACGGTGCGATCCGGCGCTGCCGCCTCCCACCAGAAGAAGGGGTGGGAAACGTTCACCGACCAAGTGCTGCGGGTCGTCAACGACAAGTCCGAGACCGTCGTGTTCCTGCTGTGGGGAACCTCGGCCAGAAAGAAAGTGAAGCTGATCGACACGTCACGCCATGTCATCATCGAATCACCCCATCCATCACCGCTTTCTGCCCATCGAGGGTTCTTCGGGAGCCGCCCGTTCAGCAGGGTCAACGAGGCGCTCGAAGCAGCGGGTCACACAGCCATCAACTGGGAGCTACCAGTTGCTCCAACCCTTCCAGGTGAGCAATGACGTGCCGAGACCCATGGGGCCGCTTCGCCACGTGAGGTCGAGCCCCTCGACGGTCACGTTCGGCGTGAGCCGCTCGACACGCCCAAAGCCTGAAACCACCGTCTCGGTCTTCGGCGTGCCTACGCCGGTTGCCCTCGAGGGGTCGTGGCGGGGGCCCGCTCGAAGCAACAACCCGGCGGTCTGACACAGCGAGGCATCGATGTCGGCGGCCAGACCACGACCCAGTTGGCGGGCGATGGCGCCGGCCAACAGGTAGCCCGTGGTGTAGTCGGTCGCTGCCGCCGGGAGCTGCGATGGTCTGTCGACCGAGCCCTCCAGCGCAGCGATGCCACTCACCGACTGAGCCAACTGCTCCCAGCCGGCACGGTCGGCGAACGGCCCGTGCGGCCCATACGCCGACACGTTGGCGTAGATGCCTCTGAAGCCTTGGGATCGGAGCGTGTCGACGTCGAGACCGAATCGCTCGACGACGCCGGGCCGGTATCCCTGCACCACGACGTGGGCGCTGACAGCAAGCTGTTGTGTTGCTGCAAGATCATTGGGCACATTCCAATC
Organism: uncultured Acidimicrobiaceae bacterium; assembly: GCA_964351995.1. Classification (GTDB taxonomy): domain Bacteria; phylum Actinomycetota; class Acidimicrobiia; order Acidimicrobiales; family SZUA-35; genus SZUA-35. The sequence goes on from CAYGQE010000073.1 coordinate 22,519, forward strand.
CCCGAAGGTCCGCCGCTTTCCCTGACCGGTGTCGATCACGAACGATGGAACGTTGGGTGTGTTTGGCCCGGTCACCTGCAACACGTCGGCTCCAAGCGCCGCCAGGGTTCGCCCGCACGTCGGGCCAGCAAGCACGCGAGTCAGGTCGAGCACGCGTAACCCGGTCAGCGGCCGGCGTTGACTCGGCTCCCAGCCGGCAATTGGCTGCGCCAGGGTGCGAACGTCCACCACGTCGAGCTCGGCGACAGCTGCTCCCTGCGGGTGGGCGAGCCATTCTTCCTCGGTTCGGATCATGCCACCGCAACCGTGTTGACCAGCGATGGCGTCTTCGAGTTCCTGCCCATTCCATGAGGCAACAGCAGCGCCGACCTCATCGAATGATGCATCGGTCGCAACACCGAGTAGGTCCGCCAGCTTCGCCGCCAGCGCCGGGAACCCGCCATGCAAGTAGACCCAGCGACCATCAGCGCACGGGTAGTGGCGCACGAACGGGTTGGACTGGTTGGTGCGGGGAATGGCCTCGCCGTCCACTTTGGTGAGAGCGAACGAGATGATCGACTGTGCGCCCTTCTCCACCGTTGTCTCGACCATGCCGGGGTCTCCCCCCGCCTGGATGCTGAGTTCTCTGGCCGCGTCGCCGACCTCAGCCAGCGCGACGGCAGCCACTTCGGCCATCGGCACTTTGGCCGCAAGCGCAGGGCCGTTGCCTTCGATGCGGACGTTGCCGCTTGCTGCGTCGAGCCCAGCACCAGCCAGGTTGGCCAGATGCTGGAGGTGTTCCGGGGTCACGTCGGCGATGAACCGCGCACGAGGCGACCGGGCGTGGCGCCCGTGCTCTCACCATCAGCCATGATCTCGGTGCCGGCCACGAACGTGTGCCGATATCCCTCGGCTTGCTGAAGAAGCCGCTTGCCTCCCGCTGGAAGATCGAACGCCATCTTGGGAGGACGCAGCGCCAACGCATCGTGATCGATCACGTTGAGATCGGCACGCATACCAGGCACCAGCAGACCGCGATCCAACAGACCGAGCGCTTCCGCTGTGCCCCTGGTCTGCTTGGCAACCAACAGCTCGAGTGGGAGACGACCCGCCGGACGGTCTCGCCCCCACCACTGCAGCAGCGTGGTCGGGAACGATGCGTCGCAGATCGTGCCGACGTGGGCGCCACCATCGGACAGCCCCGGAATCGATGCTGGGTGGGCGAGTTGTTCGCCCACCACATCGAGATTTCCTGCTGCCCAGTTGAGAAATGGCAGGTAGAGAAACCCTTCACCGTCGTTCTCGATGATCAGGTCGTAGGCCAGCTCAGCCGGGTCGACACCTCGGCGTGCCGCCTCGGCAGCGATCGACGTGGACGGGTCAGGCTCGTAATCTGGCGGATCGCCAAAGGGGAACATCAGTCCGAACTGCTCCAGCAAACGGGTGCCGGTGACCGATCCCGATCGATCGCTCGACGCCGATGCGATGATCTGGCGCCGCGTGTCGGGGTGGCGCATCCGGGCCACCCGCTCGGCCAGCGGCAGTTCGGCGATTGCCTCGTAGGCGGGGCTGGTCATGAACGGGTTGAGGGTGGCCTGCAGGCCGAGCAAGATGCCAACCGCTCGAGCTCCCACTTGGCCCCGCATCGTCACGCCAGCTGCTGTGGATGCAGAAAATGCGTCGAGAAGCGTCTTCCAGTCGTCGGGCCGGGCTTTCCCTTGCGCCACCGACACCGAGATCGGCCGACCTGACCGCTCGGCCATCAATCGAAAAGTCTCGAGCTCGTGATCGAGATCCATGAAGTCAGACACGACTTGCAGCACACCTCGGCCGGTCGATCCGACCCCTTCGGCGATACCAACCAGTTCGTCGCGCTCGGCCTTCAACGTGGGCGTGTACTCACCCAAACTGGTGCGGTGGTTGAGCGTTCGTGAGGTGGTGAAGCCGAGCGCTCCGTCGAGGATGCCTTGCCTGGCAATGGCAGCCATTTCGGCGATGTCGGTTGCGCTTGCCGGCTCAGCGGCAGCACCGCGCTCGCCCATGACGTGTAGCCGCAGTGCGCCGTGGGGCAACTGGGCACCGATGTCGATGTCGCGATGGCGGCGGTCGAGGTAGTCGAGGTAGTCGCCGAAGCTCTCCCATTCCCAAGTGAGGCCCTCATCCAGGGCAGCACCGGGGATGTCTTCGACTCCCTCCATGAGCTGCACAAGACGCTCGCGATTGTGGGCGGCAACGGGAGCGAAGCCAACACCGCAATTACCCATCACCACCGTGGTGACGCCATGCCAACTCGAGGGGGCCATGGCGCTGTCCCAGGTGGCCTGGCCGTCGTAGTGGGTGTGCACGTCAACGAAACCCGGCGTGACCAGATGGCTGTCGGCATCGATCTCTCGCTTGCCCTTGCCGAGCGCAGGACCAACCTCGACCACGACGCCATTGGTGATGCCGACGTCGGCGCGCTGAGCGGCCCCGCCTGTTCCGTCAATGACCGAGCCGTTGCGCACCACGAGATCGAACATCAAGCCAACCTAATCAAAGAGTGCGTCCTGGTGCGGATCGTCCTTCTCTGCCATCCAATGCCGGCGGCAGCGCAGATCATAAGTGACCTCGGGTTCGACGGCTTCTTTTTCACCACCGCCGGTGTCGCCAACGACCTTCAACGCGCCGTCATAGACCTGCCGCCCGTTGACCAGTCTGGCGTTGTGGGTGGCTCGCGCCCCACACCAACAGCGAGCCTCGACCTGGATCTCCGAGCGGATGTCGGCCAATTCCAACAACCGCTGAGTGCCGGGAAACAGCACCCCCTGGAAGCTGGTGAGCAAGCCGAAGGCGTACACCTCGATGTCGAGCTCGTCGACCACACGAGCGAGCTGATCGATCTGATTCGCCTCGTAGAACTGTGCCTCGTCGCAGATGACGGCATGAAGGCCAGGGCCCCGCAGATGCTCGGTGTTGATGACGCGAAAGAGATCAACCGTGTGATCGAGGATCATCGCCTCGGCCGACACACCGAGCCGGCTCGAGACCATGCCCTCCTCGCGGTCGAGCTGCGTGATCAGCAAACATTCGAGCCCTCGGCCGGTCAGGTTGTGCCTGATCTGCAGCGCCATCGTGGACTTTCCGGAGCCCATGGTGCCGAAGAAGAATCTGAGCGTCGACATCCGATGGAGCGTAGGGCGTTTGACCGCGCCCTAACATCGGGAGCCCAATGTCCGTGCCCAACAACGAGCTCGACCACCAATCGCCCGACCCGCCTTCCGGACTCGCCGGCATGGTCGGTCGACCCGTGTGGCTGGAGGCCCGCAGCCCGTTCGAGATCCGCCAGCTCAAACGCAGTGCGCTCTGGCGAGGCGTTGGCATCCCACCGGGCAATGGCCGACCGGTGTTGGTGTTTCCTGGCTTCCTGGCCAGTCGACGCAGCACGTCGGCGCTCGATCACGTGCTTCGGGCCGCTGGTTGGCGAGTCGAGGTCGCTCCGGTGGGCCGCAATGCTGGTCCGGCACAGCACAGCATCGACATCGCCAGAGACACCATGCACAAGCTGTACGAAGAGACCGGAGAACGAGTCCGGATCGTCGGCCACTCCCGCGGCGGCCAGTTCGGCCGCATCCTTGCCGTGTTGTACCCCGAGCGGGTCGAGCAAGTCATTGGTGTCGGCACGCCGCTGATCGTGAAGTATCCGTCGTACCTCGTGGTGAAGATCCCCGCAGAGACGCTCGACAAGCTGTGGCGCAAAGGAGCGTTCGGCCACGTCGACACGATGCGGGAACAAGGCGTTGATGACCTCCGCTACGTTGCATTCCCCTCCGAGGTCGATCTGGTTTCGGTGTGGTCACGCAATGACGGCATCGTCGACTGGCGTCTGAGCATGGAGCCAGCGGCCACCAACATCGAGGTCAGCGCCTCGCACATGGGATTGATCAACTCGGTGTCTGGCTTGCAGGGCGTTGCGACGGCCCTGGCTCGGATTCCATAGAGCGTCGTACTCCCTGATCACGTTTTCGAGAGGAAGCTCCCTGATCACATTTTCGAGAGGAAGCTCTCGATCGCAAGAGCGAGGCCGTCGCTGTTGTTCGCGTCGATGACCTGCCCGGCCGCTGCCTTGGCATCGTCGGTGGCGTTGGCCATGGCGTACCCCTGGCCGGCCCATTCGAGCATGGCGACGTCGTTGTGGTTGTCCCCGAACGCGGCAACGTCGGCCACGTCGACACCGAGATCCACGCATAGG
>CAYGQE010000074.1:0-26248 GCA_964351995.1 uncultured Acidimicrobiaceae bacterium
GCCGTCGATGCTGGTTGCACGCTGGAGTTCGACGAGATCGGCAACCTCTTCGCCACCCGTGCAGGAACGAATCCTGACAAACCGCCGGTCCTTGTTGGTTCGCATCTTGATACTCAGCCAACGGGCGGGCGCTTCGACGGTGTGTACGGAGTGCTGGGCGGCCTCGAAGTCATCGAAACGCTGAACGATTTGCACGCGACGACGGAGGCAGCGATCCAGGTTGCGGTCTGGACCAATGAGGAGGGCTCGAGATTTCAGCCTTCGATGATGGGCTCGGCGGTGTGGGGCGGCGCCTTGCCACTCGAGCAGGCGCTCAAGCACGAAGACTTCGACGGCAAGAACGTGGGGGAGGAGCTGGCTCGTCTGGGTTGGGATGGCGACCTGGCCGCCCGACCTCGCCCGTTGACTGCGGCGTTCGAACTCCACATCGAGCAGGGACCGATTCTCGAAGCTGAAGCCATCGAGATCGGTGTGGTGACGGCGGTGCAGGGGTTCCGTTGGTACACGGTGGAGCTTGGTGGACATCCCGCCCACGCTGGGCCAACGCCGATGGAGGTTCGTCAGGACCCAGCCCGTGCGCTTGGTGACATCCTGGGCGAGGTATATGCCCTTGCAGCCGAACATGCTCCCTGGGCCCGGGCCACCTTCGCTCAGTTCCGGAGCCATCCGATTTCGCCCAACACCATTCCCGAGACGCTCACGTTCTCCCTCGACATGCGCAATCCGGACGGCCCGACGTTGCTGGCCATGGACGCAGCGATGCACCGCATCGTGGCCGCAGCCGCCGAGCGGCATTCGGTCTCTGTTGCAGTGCACGTCGACACCGACTCACCTCCGGTTGCATTCCATCCGGAGTGCATCGCCGCTGTTGAGGCTTCGGTCGAGGATCTGGGGTTCAGCCACAAGCGCATGGTGTCGGGCGCAGGCCACGACGCTTGCTACGTCGCCGCTCACGCACCGACGTCGATGATCTTTGTGCCATGCGACGAAGGGCTGTCACACAACGAAGCCGAGAACATCACCATCGATCAAGCAGAGCGGGGGGCGTCGGTCTTGCTCGGAGCGGTTCGGCGGATGGCCGGGAACGCCGCAGCGGATGCTTCAGGCGTCGGCGAGGCTGAGGTCTCCGATCGTGCCGTTGGGCCACGTTCCTGAGCGAGCGATCTTCCAGATCGTGGCGCCGACCTCGGTGGGATCGGCCAGGTGACCGTCGTCGTGGAGTTCATGGAACCGTTCGACGTTGGGGAACGCCTCGCTGCTACTGCTTCTGATCTCGGCTTGCATGCCGGTGGCGACGACGCCCGGACTGATCGCCAGCGCCCGAACGAGGTCATCACGATCGGCCTGTTCGACGCCGACGGAACGAACCCACATGTCGACCGCTGCCTTGGATGCGCAATAGCTGGTCCACCCGGGATACGGGTTCTTTCCCGCTCCGGAGGACAACTGGACCAGCACGGTCGGGGTTGACATCCGCCGTGCGGTGCGAATGATGGCGTCGCCGATCACCTGAGGTGCTGCGCTGTTCAGCAACACGTTGCTGGTGTAGCTGTCGGCGTCGACCTCTCCAGCGAACCCGATCGGGTTGATGGTGGCGGCGTTGTGGACCGCAACGATCCGGGCCGGGGCGACGTCATCGACGAGCGAATCGAACCACGTGGCGAACTCGGCCCAGGACTCAGGCCGGGCGAGGTCGAGGGTCAACTGTCGCTCGAAGTTCGAAGCCGAACGATTACACACCGCAACCACCGCGCCGTCGGCGGTGGCAGCCGCAGCGATACCAGCTCCGATGCCACGAGAGGCTCCGGTGATGACCGCGAGGACAGGACCTTGAGTTGCGTCAGACACGCCAGAGACCGTAGCGAGCTCGGATCGACCTCGTCAGCTTCTCGGGGGCTCACTGCTCTCTGACGGGACGACCGGCAGTACGACGCGTGACGGCCGAGCGCTGTCGTGGAACAGCGTTTGGTTGGCGAGGGAGAAGCCGGTGTTGAGGCCGAGGGCTTCGCCGGTGTTCGGGTTGACGTCGTAGTGCGGGAAGTTGCTGCTGGAAACATCGACTCTGATGCAATGACCCTCGGCAAAGAAGTTGCTGGTGGCCTGGAGACGGAGTTCGACCTCGTAGATCTCGCCGGGCTCCATGAGCGCTGCGTGGTCGAACCCCTCTCGATACCGCATTCGCAGGATCGAGTCGCCGAGATTCAGGGCGTAGCCATTCGGATAGTCGGCATTCGGCGGGTACTCGTCGATCAGTTTCACCGTGAAGTCGGTGTCGACCGCGCTCGACGAGACCCAGAGCGTGCAGGTCACGACGCCGGTCACCTCCACCCCTGCGTGAAGTGGTGGAGTACGGAACACGATCACATCGGGCCGGTCCTCGAGCGGGGCGGATGGCGACGTGTCGCCCGACATCGTTCCGCTGAGCTGGTCGTAGCCGCCGCCTTCGAGAAACCCTGATGTGCCGTAGTTGGTGAAGTTGCCGCCAACCGTCGGAACCGGATCGGTCGGGTCGAAGACATAGGTCGTCGGCGGCTGGTCGGGCGCTGGTTCGCTCTCGCTGAGTGATCCGTCGGCCCCGAAGAACAGCGCAGTGTCGACCGCCCGGGCGAGCGGCCACTCGTACTCGTCACGCCAGGAGCCCCCGTGCATCATCCGGCCGGCCCGGTCCTTCTTGCCGGAGCCGCCGCCCATCACGAACAGCTGGACTGGGGCTTCGCCGTCGAGACCGGTCGAGAGCTCCTTGAGATGCTGATCGAACCACCGCAGCCGAAGACTGTTGTTGTCCTCCAGCGCAGCATCAGCACCGAACTCGACGTTGCCGGCGAAGGACTGGGTGAACATGTCGCCGCCGTGCAGCCAGGTGCCGATGATCAGCTTCTTGGGTGTCCGGTGACGCGCCTTCAACTGCTCGTACTTCCACAAGGTGGCGGTGATGTGGTGTCCGAACCACGAGGTCTCGAGCAGCAGCGGAATGTCGGGGTAGTCGTCGATGAACTCTTCAATGCTGAGGCCCTCGCTGATCCAGTAGTCGGAGTAATCCGAGGTGGTCAACATGTCGAAGAACCACTGCTCGTAGTCAGGGGTGAGGCTGAGAGGTGTGTCACCTTTGGCGATGGCTTGGTGGCCCAACCAGTCGGTGAGTGAGCCCCACATCTCATCGAGACCCGACTGGATGACCGGTTCTTCTGCTGCTTGCTTCGACGCTCGGGCCATGAAGACCACGTACTGAAATGCGATGCCGTATTCGCACGCTCCGCCGTGGCGCATTGTCTGGCGGAAATAGTTGTACGGCCCGTCGAACAACGCCTGAGTCACGAGCTTGTCGGGATGGCGAACTGCAAGCGCTTGCTGCGTCGCCGTTGTGTACGAGATCCCGAGCGTTCCAATGGGTCCGCACCAGTCTTGCAAGGCCAGCCACTCCATGGTCGCCTGTCCATCATCAGCTTCGTTGCGCAGGAATTCGAACTGACCATCGGAGGTGTATCGCCCCCGCACGTCTTGCACCACAGCGATGTAGCCACGCTTGGCAAAGAACCTGCTGTTTGCGGAGTGCACCACTCGGCTCTTGTCGTAGGGCGAGCGTTCCAACAGCACGGGCCACTGGCCATCGAGCTGTTTTCCGTGCAGGGCGGGGAAGTAGATGTCGGCGAAGAGCGTGGCCCCGTCCGCCATGACCATGGCGACGTCGCGTCGGATCACGACGTCGTATTCCTGGGCTGAGCCTTCATGCCGATCGGGGTGGCGTGCCATCTAGAACTCACCCATGATTCGTGCCGCCTTGACGCCGCGGTCAACGGTCAGATCCACGCCGTTGATGAAGCTGGACGAGAGCTCGTCGGCGAGAAAGAGCAACGCCGGGGCCATCTCGTCGGGCTGAGCAATGCGGCCTGCGGATGCAATGGCTTTGTCGATGATGGCGGCCCCAACACCAGCGACGAAGTCAGCGGCAATCGGTGTGTCTGTGACGCCCGGGCTCACGCTGTTCATCCTCACGCCCTGAGCGACTGACGATGCCGATCGCTGGAACGTGTAGTAGCAAACCGCCTCCTTCGACAGGGCATACCCGTCGCCAACCACGTCTTGATTCGAGGACACCCACGCCATGGTCTCGGCAAATGACTCAATCGTGAGCAGTTCGGCCAACTCGGGCTGGTGCAACTGCCAATTTCGCCCAGCTGTGGAGGCGACATGAACGACGGCGCTACCGACGGGCATCTTCGGAAGGACACCCTCGGTGAGCATGCGAAGTCCGAACCAATTGACCGCCATGATCTGCTGCGCCGTGAAGCGGCCGCCGTTCGGCAGTCCCGCGCAGTTCACGAGGGCGTCGACGCGCTCAGGCAACTGATCGATCAGCTCGGCCACTGATGCGGGATCGCCGAGGTCGGTGCGGTGGCTGGTGTGGGAGCCAGCGGGAAGTGGAGCGAGATCGATGGCGTGCACGTCAGCGCTCGTGGTGTTCAGAAGATCGAGCGTGGCCGCCCCGATACCACTCGCTGCACCGGTGAGCGCAATGGTCTTGCCGTCGAAGCGGAGCAGATTGTGCATCCGCAATTGTGGCACGCAATTCGAATGAGTCACCTGTCTGGACCTGGGGTGCATGGCTTCAGCTGCGCGTTCCATGCGCTGCTAGTTTCTAGCGATCGCTTCCTACCTGGACATTGAGCGGCATCCCGTTGCTGAAGAGGCGTATGTCGCCGAGTGTCGTGGCCGATACCGGACTGCTCCGTGACCGACCCTGCCGACCTCGATGCCGATCTCCACACGTTGGTGCTCCGGGCGGCCGGGGCCCAGGCGATCGTGGAGACACAGATCGTGCAACGCTTGTGGAGTGGGTACGGGCAGATCGTTCGCTGTCTGCTCGAGGGTGGTCCACGGCCAAGTGTGATCGTGAAGCACGTTCGCTGGCCTGATCAGCGAGATCATCCCTACGGCTGGACTTCTGACGTCTCGCACGAGCGGAAGCTGGCGTCATATCGAGTCGAGGCGGAGTGGTACGACCGGTACGCCCCGGTGTGCGGAGACCGGTGTCGTGTGCCCCAAAGCCTCGCCCTCGAGATTCGAGCCGATGGGGTCATCATGGTGATGGAAGACCTGGACGCGGCCGGCTTTCCCGGGCGACAGCAACAGCTGAACGGAACGCAGCTCGATGCCTGCTTGTCGTGGCTGGCCAGCTTTCACGCCACGTTCATGGGAGAGCGACCCGATGGGCTGTGGCCGACCGGCACCTATTGGCACCTCGCCACACGCCCAGACGAGTTCGACGCACTCGAGGACGGCCCGCTCAAGTCGGCGGCCGCCACCATCGACCGCCAGTTGGCTGACAGCCCGTTTCAGACCTTCGTCCACGGCGACGCCAAGCTGGCCAACTTCTGCTTCAGCGCAGACGGAAGCCGCGCCGCCGCGGTTGATTTCCAATATGTGGGTGGCGGCTGCGGCATGAAAGACCTCGCCTATTTCATCAGCAGCTGCCTCGACGAAGACGACAGCGAGCGCATGGAAGGCGAACTCCTCGACCGCTACTTCGAGCTGCTCGGCAGCGCGTTGACCCGCATTGGCAAGCCGATGGACTTCGAGGCTCTGGAAGCGGACTGGCGACGGCTGTATCCCGTGGCGTGGACCGACTTTTACCGGTTCTTGCAGGGTTGGAGCCCCGGTCATTGGAAGCTCCATCGCTACAGCGAGCGTCTCGCTCGAGAGGTCTTGGACGAGCTGTGACGCTCTCGACCGACGCCCTGGGCTTTCTCGCCGATCTCGCGATTCGGGCCGCCACCGAGGCAGGGCAGATGATTGCAACATCGCGGCCGTTGGACGTGCAGCGCAAGGCGGGGGGAGCGAGCCTTGCCTCACAGGTCGTGACCCAGATCGATCGGCGCAGCGAGGGCATCATCGTGAGCCACCTCACCCCGACCCTGGAACGTTTCGGGCTCGGCCTCCTCACCGAAGAGACAGCTGACGACGGCGCTCGTCTCAGCGCCGACTACTTCTGGTGTGTCGACCCCCTCGACGGCACGCTGCCGTTCATCGAAGGCGTGCCGGGCTTTGCGGTGTCGATCGCGTTGGTGAGCCGAGACGGAACACCTTGGCTCGGCGTGGTCTACGACCCGATCGAGGCGACGGTGCTGCATGCGATCAGGGGTGTCGGCGCCTATCGAAATGCGGATCCGTGGCAGCTCGATCAGCAGCCTGAGGACGCGGCGCTGTCGGTGTTTGCTGACCGCAGCTTCCTCCAGCGGGATGACCATGCAGCGGTCGTCGATGCACTTGGGCAGGTCGCCGAAGATCTCGGCCTCACCGGGCTGCAGTTGCACACAACGGCAGGTGCAGTCATGAACGCCTGTGGCGTGCTCGCGAACTCGCCGGCCTGCTACTTCAAGCCGCCGGTGCCCATGGGCGGCGGCAGCGTTTGGGACTTCGCAGCCACGGCCTGTCTCTTCTATGGGATCGGCGCCGTCGCCACCGACATCCACGGCAACTCCCTCGACCTGAATCGAGCGGACAGCACGTTCATGAACCATCGCGGCGTGTTGTTCGCCACCGATGAGGCGCTGGCCCGGGAGATCCGAGCAATCGCTCTCAGATGACGAATTGGTTGGCAGCTGTTGCGTGCCGAGAGTGACGGCCCGATCGGTGGAACGCTGCGTCCGTTGGTGCACCAGCCGAGCGGCTTGCGGGAGATCTCGCCATGAAGAATCATCGAGAGATGACTGACGCTATCGATCTCGATGAGGCCGTCGACGAGTTGCACGGTGCCGTGCTGGCGGCGCTGCCTGCTGACCTGCTGGACCTGACGGACATCCCCGCAACACGGGAGCGCTTCGCCGCACTACTCGAATCGATGCCGGTGCCGGACGTGCCGGACAATGTCACGGTGACCGAGGCATTCGCCGACGGACTGGTTGACAGCGATCCAAAGGTGCGGCTCAAGCTCTACCGTCCGGATGGCCTGGCCGCTGCGGTCCCGACGCTCTATTGGATCCACGGCGGCGGCATGGTGTTGTCCAACGCCGACAGTGACGACTTCTCGTGTGCGGTGCGAGCGCTCGCCAACAACTGCTTGGTTGTCTCGGTCGACTATCGCCTGGCACCAGAGACCCCGGCACCTGGGTTGGTCAACGATTGCTACGCGGGGCTGCTGTGGGTTGCGGCCAAGGCAGACGAGTTGGGTGTCGATGCCAAACGGATCATGATCGGCGGTGCGAGTGCAGGGGGCGGTCTGGCTGCTGGCACGGCACTGATGGCTCGTGACCGGGGAGGCCCGAACCTCACGGCGCAACTCCTCGTCTTTCCGATGCTCGATCACCGCAACGAAACCCCAAGCAGCCACGCAATTCAGGATGCGCGGGTGTGGAATCGGTCAGCCAACCAGTTGGCGTGGGAGGCGTACCTGGGCGGCGGTGAGCCAACCGCCTACTCGTCGCCATCGATCGCTGATGACCTGACGGGGTTACCTCCGGCCTACATCAACGTCGGGACGCTGGACATGTTTCTCGACGAAGACATCGCCTACGCCTCGGCGCTGAGTCGAGCCGGTGTGCCGTGCGAACTGCACGTGTACCCCGGCGCCTTCCACGGCTCGTCGACCTTTGTTCGCGACCATCCGCTCTCGGTTCGATGGAACGCCGACCAGGAAGCGTTCCTTGCTCGTTCACTGGCTGGGGAGTTGTGAGGCCCGTCAGATCACGAGCCTGTGAGTATCGCTTGGTCGACGGCGGCGCGGTCGGCTTCGGTGAGCTGCCAGCCAGCGGCAGCGACGTTGGCCTGCACCTGTGCCGGGGTGATGGCACCGGCGATCACGCTGGCGACGGTGGGATTCGAAACCAGCCAGGAGAACGCCAGTTCCAGCATGGTGTGGCCGGTCGACTCAGCGAACTCGGTCAGCCGGCCAACGGTGGCGAGCTTGTCGTCGTCGATGAAGTTCGCTGAGCGGTCTCCCCACCGTGCCAGGCGGGAGCCTTCGGGCAGCGGCTCGCCCGTGCGGTACTTGCCAGTGAGCAGCCCGGACTCGAGTGGAAAGAACGGAACGAAGACCATGCCGTGCCGGGCGCAGGCGTCGAGGACGCCGTCGGTCTCGGGATCCCGGGTGAGCAGGCTGTAGTGATTCTGCACGCTCGGGTACGGCTGCAGGTCAGCGGTTCCGGCGGTGTCGTAGATCTCATCGAGCTGCGCTGCGCTGAAGGCCGTGCACCCGATCTCACGGATCTTGCCCTGAGCCTTCAGCTCGGCCAGCGCTCCGAGTGTTTCGGCTACCGGTGTATTCGGGTCGGGGCGGTGGAGTTGGTAGTGGTCGATGTAATCGGTGTCCAGGCGGCGCAGGCTGGCCTCCAACGAGGAACGAATGCGCTCCGGAGATGCGTTTCGGTCGCCTTCGGGGAGACCTCTCGTGTGCCCCCACTTGGACGCGATCAGCACATCGTCACGGCGACCCTTCAATGCCTGGCCCAGGAATGTCTCGGATTCGCCACCGCCGTATGACTCGGCGGTGTCGAAGTAGTTGATTCCCGCCTCGATGGCGGCGTCGACGACGTTCCGAGTCTGGTCGGCGTCGATGGTCATACCGAAGTTGTTGCAACCGAGTCCGACAACTGAGACGTCGAGGCTGCCGAGCGTGCGATGTTCCATCAGAGCAAGGTAGTGCATGCTTTGAGATCACCGCTTTGAGATCACCGCTGTGAGATCACCGCTGTGAGATCACCGCTTTGAAGTCACCGCTTTGAAGTCACAGAGATCTCCCATGAAACCCGATCCCTGCTCACAAACCCGCTCCTTACGTTGGCCTCATGGAAATCGCCAGGAATCGCCAATCCATCATCACCTCGGTCCTCGTTGCTTCGACCCTCGTCCTCGCAAGTTGCAGTGGCTTCGGATCGACCGACTCCGACGCCAGCGTCGACGGCGCAGCCGTCACGGCCTCAGCCGACGGAGAACTCGCCGCCGGCACCGAGGCTGTCGACACCACTGCCGCCACAACGGAGAATCAGGACTCGCACTTCGAGGCCGACGACCTTGCATATGACGAGTCAGCGGTTGTTGAGGTCTCGCTTGCTGGCACGTCTGCGTCGGCCGACGCCGATGCGGTCATCATCGACGGAACGACCATCACCATTGTCGGCGAAGGTGTTTACGTCCTCAGCGGCACGCTCGACGATGGCCAGGTCATCGTCGACGCCGCAGATGAAGACGATGTCACGCTCATCTTCGACGGGGTCGACATCACGAACGCAGACGGAGCCGCCGTCGCGTTGATGAACGCCGACGAGGCGATCGTCCTGCTGGCCGATGGCTCGACGAATCGTCTGACCGATGGTGCTGTCTACTCGTTCCCCGATGCCGAGACCGATGAGCCAAATGCTGCGCTCTACTCTGCTGCTGATCTCGCCATTGCTGGCGAGGGCGAACTGATCGTGACGGCCAACTACAACGACGGCATCACGAGCAAGGACGGCCTCGTCATCGACGGAGGTTTCATCACCGTCGTGGCCGCAGATGACGGCATTCGGGGCAAGGACTACGTGATCGTCAACGGAGGATCGATCGAGATCGATGCGGGCGGCGACGGCATCAAGTCCGACAACGACGAAGATGCCGAGCGTGGCTACGCACTGGTGTCGAGCGGCGTGATCAGCATCACGGCTGGCGACGATGGCATCCAGGCCGCAACCGACGTCTTGATCACCGGTGGCCACATCGACATCGACGCCGGTTCGGTGTCGGGAACCGGACGAGCGCTGCAGGGCGACGTCATGGTGTCGGTGGCCGGTGGAGAAGTGGATGCCACGGCGGTGGATGATGCCATCCACTCGAACAACGCCGTCATGATCGATGGCGGGACGCTCACCCTCGCCGCTGGCGATGATGGCATCCACGGTGACTACCTGGTGACGATCAACGCCGGGTCGATCACGATCACCGACTCGTTCGAAGGTATCGAGGCCGAAGTCATCGAGATCAACGACGGCGTCATCGACATCACCGCCAACGATGATGGCCTCAACGTCGCCAGTGCGGAAGCAGCCGCCGTTGTCGAAACAGCTCCGGTTGCGGGCGGTGGCGGTGGCCGAGGCGGTGGCGGTGGCGCACCGGCTGACAACGTCGGCGAGCACTACATCTACATCAACGGGGGAACGACCTCGATCACCATGACCGGAGCGCTCAACGAGCAGGGAGACGGCATCGATGCGAACGGCCACGTGGTGATGACCGGCGGCGTCGTGGCCGTGAGCGGACCGACCGACACCCGTAACAGCGCCATCGACTACAGCGGCGGATCGTTCGTCATGACCGGTGGGCTCTTCATCGGGACGAACATCGACGGCCGAAACTCCGAGGGCATCGGGACCGGCTCGAGCCAAGCCTCGCTCTACGTGGCTGGGGGCTCGACCATCAGCGCCGGCACCGCTGTCCACATCGAATCCACCGACGGCGACAGCCTCGTCACCTTCGAGCCGGTGAACGACTACAGCGTGATCGTCTTCTCGTCTCCTGAACTGGTGGCCGGCGATTCTTACGAGATCTACCTCGGCGGCTCAGTGACGGGCGACTCGGTCACGAACCTCTACGAAGCCACCGACTACACCGCCGGTGATCTGGCTGGCACGGTCGTGGCCGATCTCTGATCGGACCGGCGTTCACCGGGCCGCAGTGTCCTAAGTGTTCGCAATCGTTCGCACGCTGACCTATGAAGCACGGGAAGGGATCGTCCGACACGGGCGATCTCTTCCTGACGAGTGAGGTCTTGATGAGCAACGAACGAACCGATGACACGGCGGCATGGTCCGCACTCGCCGAGATCTACCATCGATACCTCACCGGGCTGTTGCTCGGCATGGTCACAAGGTTGGGTACCGCCCCTGCTGCCGAGGTCGTGTTTCGCACGTTCCGTAACCAACATCTCGAAGCGTTCCATCCGGGGCTGGAGAAGCTCGGTCTGACCGCCGAGCCGGATGCGGTGGCGTGCGCCAAATATCACGTGCTCTCGAACTCGCTGGGCGGCGTGCGGGTCGAGTGGATACCTGAGTCAGACACGAAGTCGTGGGTGCGCTACCTGCCGCCCCGGTGGATTTTCGACGGCACGGCAGTGTGCGGGGTTCCGACCGAACTCAGCCGAGCGATGCTGAGAGGCTGGCACGGACACAACGGCGTGTCGCTCGGCAATGACCGGCTTGGTTTCGTCGCAACCTCCCAGACCACCGATGCTCAGGTCGGACTGGTCGGCTACTACGTCGAAGAATCCTCGCCGCTCGAGCCGGAAGATCGAGTTCGATTCCGGCCGGGGGAGCGGCCTCCGGGCCCAGCCCACCCGTTGCCGACCCCGACATGGGATCCGATTCGTCTGGCGAAGGTCGAACGGAACTACGCAATGA
Source organism: uncultured Acidimicrobiaceae bacterium (assembly GCA_964351995.1). Taxonomy (GTDB): domain Bacteria; phylum Actinomycetota; class Acidimicrobiia; order Acidimicrobiales; family SZUA-35; genus SZUA-35. The sequence goes on from CAYGQE010000074.1 coordinate 11,364, forward strand.
ACTACATCCACACCATCCTTCCGGCAATGACCGAAGTGCTCGGTCCTGCCGACACTCGCAGCGTCGCAACGGTGGTTGGGCACCAGATCGGTCTCCAGTTCCATCAGTCGATCATGGCGATGCTCGGCAACGAGGGCCCGTTCGACGAGCGATTTGCTCGCATGCTCCGCGGACACGGGCTCGAATGCGAGATCGGCACTGATAGGCCCAGCCCCGCCGTCCGCCTCACTGGCTGGCGAATCTTCGATCCGGAAGACACCCACCCCGCGGTGTTCGACGGATGGAATGCACTCTGGGAAGGGCTGGCCGCGATGGAGGACAAGCGCCTGGTCGTCACGAATCGTCTTGACTTGGGTGACCCGTACTTCGAATGGGAGATCCGCAACGGATCTGCACTCTGACCCTGGCGTGAGCCGCCGTGCTCAGAAGCCTGCGCAGTTGCGCTCTGCCTCGAGGGCCAACCGCGACGAGCGGGAAGGTGTGCCTCGTTGTGAGCCGCACTTGACGCCTGGTTCTGCGGCGTAGATCTGACACCGCTCGGGAGTGGAACATGGTCCTCGGCAATAACTTCGTGCGATAGCGCAGGGAGTGCCAATGCTCGACCTTGGACACAGCGAACCACTCGAGCAGCCCAGTTCACCAACTTGGCCCAAGGTCGAGGTCGACACCGAGGAGCACGACCGATCCGTCGGCAAGCGCTTGGCCAAGGACGGAGATCCCGGCGACGAGTCGACCTGTTGTGATGACGACTCGGTAGTCGGGACGGCCAGGCACGACTTGTGTCAGTTCCTCGAAGCGCAGAGCGAAGTCGTCCTCGATAGCGGCGAGCTCGAATCGGAGGAAGTCGAGGCGAGACGGCTCACCGTTTGGTCCCCGCTCTTCGCTGAGTTGGGAGTCGAGTTGATCCAGAAATCGCGCGTCAACTCGGACAGGTCGACGTTCGGTCACCGCTCGGTAGTTGCGGCAGATTCGTTTGTGCTGATGTGGTCGTGAACGTTGGCTCGCACGCGGTCGAGGAAGGCGGGTGGTATGTCTTCTAGGTCGGTCACGATCCCTGACCGGATGATCTCGTTGCGCTCAGCGGGGCTGAGTCGCTCAAGTTCCTCGGCCGTCCAGAGCTTCGAATCTGCCATGCGTTCATGGTAACGGCGGGCAGTGACGGCCACCGAACTATCAACAACTCAGGACCATGAGCAACTGCTCGATACTGTTCGAGCGCAGCCCGGCCAGCACCCGCTAGCGTACGGCCCCTACGCTCGTGGTCGCTGACTGTCCGGCGACTCGGCGCATATTCGCGGTGCGCAATCGCAGGCGAGGCGCCACGTATCTTGCGAGACGTGCCGAACGACTGCTCGAGATCAACAGTGGCCCGCACCAATGTCGACAGCGATGAAGGCGCTCGCTGCGATAGCGATCGATCGCTATCGCAGCACCCGCCTTTCGAATCGTGTGGATCGTCGTTCTCACCCTTCAGGTGAGTGACCCAGCGACTGGTTGAGGTGTCGACTGCTAGCTTCTTCCCTCCGTGAGTACGAACGAGCAGCGAGGTCAGTGATGGAACGACTCGGTATTGATGTTGGCGGTTCCGGTGTCAAGGCTGCGGTGGTCGACACGACCACTGGCGAGCTGCTGAGTGAGCGACTTCGGATACCCACCCCGCAACCGGCGACACCAGAAAAGATCGCTGCTGTGGTTCGTGAGGTTGTCGATCAGCTCGGATACAGCGGCCCGGTCGGCTGCAGCTTTCCCACCGTTGTGGTCGAGGGCCGGGCGCTGACTGCCGGCAACATCGACGAGTCCTGGAGGGGCACGAGTGTCACCGAGTTGTTCAGCGAAGCGACCGGCCTGGACTTCGTGGTCCACAACGACGCCGACGTCGCCGGAATTGCCGAGATGCAGCTCGGTGCCGCCAAGGGGCTTACGGGAACCGTCGTCATGATCACGATCGGCACCGGCATCGGTTCTGGTGTGTTCTTCAACGGCACGCTGATCCCGAACATCGAACTCGGACGGATGCCAGGCAAGGACGGCGAACCAATCGAGTACTACGCAGGCGATCGGGCCCGCAAGCGTGACGATCTGAGCTGGAACGTGTGGGGCGAACGCTTCAACTATTTCTTGCAGCGAGCGTCGCGGGTCGTCACCCCGGAACACTTCATCCTCGGTGGCGGTGCGAGCAAGAAGTTCGACAAGTTCGCCGACAAGCTCGACGTCTCCGCGTCGATTCGGGTGGCGCAGTTCGGAAACGATGCTGGGATCATCGGTGCAGCCATGGCAGCCCAAGAGCTGTAGGAGTTCCTCGTTTTCAGTTTCAACGCTCGCTCAGATCGAGATCTCAGCGAGACGAGAGGCGGTCCAGGCGAGGCCAACGCTCGCGGCGCCCAGAGCGGCGGCGAGGCGAAGCCAGGTCGTGCGCTCAGCGCTCAGCTTGCTCACTGCCCAGAGGCCGCCAATCACCAGCAACACCACCGCCGTCTGGGCCAGGTCGATGCCGATGTTGAACGCTGCGAGTGCCACCACACGCTGTGAGGCAATGACACCGAGGCCCCCGAGATTCGATGCGAACCCGAGTCCGTGGATCAGGCCGACCCCTGCGGCCAGCCACGGCTTGGTCTCTGTGCGGCCTCGGATGGCGAGGATGGCGGCGATGACGATCGAGAGCGAAATGGCTGGCTCGACGACGGCGGCGGGGACCGACACCAGATTGAAGTAGGCCAGGCACAAGCTGATGCCATGCCCAAGGGTGAATGCAGTCACGAGCTTGACGGTGCGCCAGGTCGTTGAGCGCGACACCGTTGCACCGACCGCGCTCAGCGTGAGCACCAACAAGAAGAGCAAGTGGTCGAGGCCATACCGAATGTGGTCGATCCCGAGTTGGAAGAACGACGTTGCGCTTGTCCAGTTGTCGAGTGAGAAGTCGATCGTTCCCTCGTCGGAGAGAGTGCTGGTGATCGCTCCGCCCTCATGCGAGAGCAAGACGGTCGGGGAGTTGCTGCTGAACGCCCAGTCAAGGCCGACATCGCCAACGTCTCCGTCGTGGTCGTCCGAGGCGAGGACAAGGACCACGGTTGGCGACGCGTCGTCAACCACGGCGTCGCCGAGTGACGGGACACCGGCCCCGACGATCTCCAGCAGTTCTCCATCGACCATCAACGTGGCTTGCCCGCGGACGCTGTCGACGAGTGACGTCGCAATGTCGGCCTGCTGGGCCCGAAGCTCCGTTGGGTCGAGCAGCTGATCACCAGAGGTGTCGACGAAGCCGACCTCCTCGAAAGCCACGTGAGCTGAGATCACGACGCGGTCGTCGTGAACGACGATGATCACGTTTTCCTCGGGCGAATCGTGCGCAGCGGCGGGGCTGACCTCGGTGATGAACACCAGGAGCGCCACCAACGCTGCGGCGAGAAGGGTCACTCGAGCACGAATCGTGATTGGCGAGCGCATGCCTAGCCCTCGCCGTCTTGGCCGGGTGGTGGTCCGCCTCCCGAGCCCCCTCCTGCACCGCCGGGCAGCGACACGGCGTCACTGTCGGGGCTCGAAAGGGCACCGGCTGCGGCCGCACCAACACGGCACGGTGGCAGGTTCGGCGAGGCGTAGCTCATGTGGTAGTGGTAGATCTCGCCGAACTCCTCGGTGTCAGACACGTGGCCGTTGCACTCGTCAAGATCGGTGGGAACGGAGCCGTCTTCTTCTGGTCCGTAGATCGGGAAGCCGTCGAACGAGAAGCCGATGAGCGCCTCGACGTCTTGGTCGATCCAACATTCGACGTCGGCGCCGGCCTCGTCGAGGTTGGTCTGGATCGATGCTGCTCCGAAATGCCAGTGGTAATAGCCCGAAGGGTCGATGTGGCCGCCGCATGGGTCAAGAGCGGGTAGACCCCCTCGATCAGCAACCGACGGAGCATCGCCGAAGATGGTGACGCCGTCGAGGGCGAAACCGACTTGGGAAATGGTGGAGAGCTCGACTGGTTCGTCGAGAAGCTCTGGCGCGGTCGGCAGCAGGATCTGCAGGTGATAGCTGCCGTCAGCCGTCGCCTCGAGGCAGGAGTTCGCTGTTGCCCCGCCCGATGCGGAACCGGCGCCAGGGTCGGTGATGGTGATGGCACCGTCAGCGTCTGCGAACTCGTAGCCCTGTGCATCCATCATCGCCCAGAAGTCGGCGTCCAATGCGTACAGCCCGGGATCGTCGCCGTCCCACACCCAGATACCACCGGCGTCGCCCACCGTCGATGGACAGTACGGGCCGTCGGTTTGCACAGTGTCGGGCAGGGAGTTGGCCTCGAGCTGGTAGCAGGTGGTCTCGCTGCCATTGTCGAGGGTGCACGGAACGATGACGGTCTCGGCGGTGAGCGCCCCATCATCGAACAGCATGACGATGTCATCGGTGCTGTTCGCCGCAGTGCTGTCCGTCGGTTCTTGCGCGGCGGTGCTGGTCGAGGTGGCTTGTGTTTCCTCAACCGTGGTGTCAGATGACCCGCAGGCAGCAACGACGAGGGCGAGGGCGACCAGGAAGCTGAATGATCGTGTCGGCATGATGATCACTCTTCGGGTGCGTCGCCGGGCGGCGGTCCTGCTGGGCGCCCTCCCTCGGCATCGCCTGTCGACACGGTCTGGCCGACGACACAGGTGAGAATGTTGTTCTCCTCAGCCGCATTGACGTGGTAGTGGTAGCCGAGTTCTTCGGTTTCGTGGCCACCGCATTCATCGAGATCATCGCCGTGGTCACCCTCGGCGGCGCTGTGCACGGGGAACCCGTCGAGCGCGTAGCCGATCATGGGGCTCTCGCCGTCCGGAAGCTCTGTGTCGAGTTCCGAGCAGCCGACGGCGGCATGGCGGTGGTAACCGTCGAAGGGGTTGTAGTGGCCACCGCAGTCGTCGAAGGCGGCGATCGTGTAGGCGGCGAGAATGTCGGCAACCGGCGCCGGACCATCGAGGACAACGCCGTCGAGCGAGACGCCGACTCTGGTGACGTTCGTGGGGGCATCGGCCAGGACAGGCTCGATGGGAATGGTGACGGTGGTCGGAATCGGCTCACCGTTCTCTAGCCATTCGAGCATGCCCTCAACGCAGTGGTTCTGGAGCGATGGGTCAACGTCGGGCCGAGCAGCCAGTTCGAACTCTTCAGCGGTCTCGGTGACGAAGACGTTGCCGTCCTCGTCGTACATGAGCCAGTTGTCGTCGCCGTAGATCTCGGCCAGTTCCGTGATGAACTCGCCGGTGACGTCGTAGACGTTTTCGCCATCGAGCCAGATGCCGCCGGCTTCTTCACCATCGGTGATGGACGTCGGGCAGAAGGGACCGGTCTCGGAATCGGCCGGGTAGCCCGTGACGGTGATCGTGTAGCACGTGGACTCTGCACCGTCGCTCAGTGTGCAGGGGCCGGTGGTGACCTCTTCGCTCAGAGCGCCGTCGAAGAACAGTCCAATGTCGACCGAACCAGTTGAGCCACTGCCGTCGCCGGTGTCGTCGGCAGCGGTGTCGTCGGCAGCGACGTCGGTACTGTCGGTCGCTGCTTCCGTGGCATTGGTTGATGCTTCGTCAGCATCTGATCCGCAGGAAGCAAGCACCATTGCGGCGGCGAACAGGATGGCGGTGGCTCGGCGTCGAGACCGCGCCGCGGAATGATATGCGTCGTTCATGACCGCAAACGTAGAGAGCCTTCTTGTGAGAACTCTGTGAGTCGGCGGTGGACCTCAGAGGATGTAGCGGTCGCCCGTGGCCCGGATCGTGATGTCGCCGATCGAGACACCCCACGGCTGGTCGACGGCGTGCAAGATCTGATCAACGATGTGCTGGGGATCGAGCACGGCGTAGCCAATCGACGCCGGGTCGAGGTCGACGTCACCGAAGCGGCCTTCTCCGAGCGCAGCAAAGACGCCGCCGTACTCCTGGGTGTTCTGGCCAAGAATGCCAACCGTTGCTGCAGGGTTGATCACGCCACTGCCGAGGCCGGTGCCGGGAACACCGGTTGGCTTGACGATGGTGACCTTGATCTTGCCCTGGGTCTCGACGCGAACCGATTCTGACATGGTGTTGACGGCGGCCTTCGTGGCTCCGTAGACCGCGGCGCCCACCACCGGTGCGTTGCCGTAGATCGAAGACAGATTGACGATGTGCCCACGACCTTGGCTCATCATCTGGTCGTGGACGGCGATCATGCCGTTGAGGACGCCCTTGATGTTGACGTCGATGCAGCGAGACCACGCGTCAGCGGCCTGGGAGTGATCGGCGAGGAAGGCAAGCGGCATCGTGCCCGCGTTGTTGATGATGACGTCGACGCGACCGAACGTCGACGTGGTCTGCGCCACGGCGGCCGACATGGCAGCAAGGTCGGTGACGTCTGTCGTGATGGGCAGAAGCGAGGCCCCGGCATCGAGATCTGCCTCGAGCGCCGCAAGTGCGTCGACGTTGACATCGAGCGCAGCGACGTTCGCGCCCCGAGCGATGGCATCTCGACACAACAGTTGGCCAAAGCCACCTGCGGCGCCGGTGACGATGATTGTCTTGTCAGCGAGGTGGTTCATGGAGCTCACGGCCTTCCGGTGGGGAGAGGTCATCATTCCTCACCGGGGCAAAATCAGAAAGCGGCCGGATCAGTGCGTTGAGCTCGCGACCATGGCTGTAGCGATCGCGTTAGCGATGGCGTCGGCCTGTTGGCGCGTCATCGAAAGCGGAATACGCATGTCGATCAGGCTGGCCAAGATCTGGCTGGCTTGCGGTGCGCTCTGCTCTGACGCATAACGCCAATGGTCGAAACGGCTCGTGAACCCTCGGGGGTCATCGGCGCCGAACCACTTCAACGACACGCCAGCGGCGGCTGCGTGGGCGACGAACGCAGCGATGCCTGCGTGGTCGAGGTCAGGGTGGTCGATGTTGAACTGAATCGATGACGCCACGAACTGCTCTCGCTCGTCGCGGTCAGGTACCCGGATGCCGTCGATCACTCGGAGGGCCTCAGCGAGTTGGTGGTAGCGCTCATTCCACTCGGCCGCTCGACGGGGGAGCAGGCCGAGCTGGGGGCGGACCAGAGCCGCAGCCAGCGCACTCATACGCATGGAGAAGTTCGGCGTGGTCCACCGGTGACGTTCGAACACCTCGGCATCAGGACGGGCGCCGTGTTGCTCGAACAGCATGTAGGAGCCCGACATCAGAATCGCCTTGGCGGCGATGTCTTCGTCGTCGGTGACCAGCAAGCCGCCTTCGCCAGAGTTGACGTGCTTGAAGGTCTGGGTGCTGAAACACGCCGCAGCACCCAAGCTGCCCGTTGCCCGATCATCCCACGCCGCGCCCATGGTGTGGGCACAGTCCTCGATCACGGTGAGCCCGAGTTCGGCACACACAGTGAATACGTCGTCGAGATTCGGGATGTGGCCCCGCATGTAGGAAAGGAGCAACCAGCGTGAGCCCGTGGCGCTGTGTTGTTGGCGCAGGTCGTCGAGGTCGATGTGATAGTCGTTCGTGATGTCGACGAAGACGGGGTCGGCGCCGGCGTGGGCGATCGCCCCCGGCACCGGGGCCAACGTGAACGCATTCATCATCACTTTGTCGTTGCGTTGCACACCGGCGGCCATCAGCGCAGCGGCGAGCGATGCGCCACAGCTGTTGAAGGCCACGCAGTACTTCCGACCGACGAGGGAGGCGAACTCGGCTTCGAGTAGCGCGGCATCGGCTTGCTCGGCTCCAGACTCGCCGTAGCGGAAGAGTTTGCCCGACTGGAGCAATTCGCCGACGCGGTGGACCGCCGCCTCGGGCAACGGCTCTTGAGCGGTGAAGTCGAGGTCGATGCCTGCGGTGTCCTCAGGCAGAACGACCTCGGCCCGCAGATCAGCGGATCGAGCGTGACCCTCCATGCCCTCGTATCGGGAGATGCGGGCGGACAGTTCGCCCTGACGCTGTGCGGCCTCGGGCGTGAGTTGCTGGTAGGTGAGCTGCTTCAAGAACTTCAATACGTTGAGCCCGCCCGTGTATCGGGCAGCACGCCGTGTCGGAAGGATGTGGTTCGGGCCGGCGCTCTTGTCACCGAACGTGACGGTGGCCTCTGCTCCGAGAAAGAGCGATCCGTAGTTGGTGAGTCGCTCGTGCCACCATGCCAAGTCGTCGGCCATCACTTGGAGGTGCTCAGCGGCGTAGGTGTCGCAGATCGCAGCGGCATCTTCTCGAGAATCAGCCAGGATGATCTCGCCGTGCGCTTCCCACGCCGTGAGCGCTGAGGATCGTGCCGGTTCCGGCAAGGCACGGGCCAAGTCGGGAACGCGCTTGGCGACTTCTTCGGCCAGAGCGGCTGAGGTTGTCACCAGCCAGACGGGCGAGTCAGGCCCGTGCTCGGCCTGGCCGACCAAATCGGTGGCGACGCGATGGGGATCGGCAGTGTCGTCGGCAGCGATCATCGACTCGGTGGGTCCTGCGACGACGTCGATGCCGACCTCGCCGAACAACTGCCGCTTGGCTTCGGCCACGAACGAGTTGCCAGGCCCGACCACGATGTCGGCTGGTCGGTCGGTGAAGAGGCCGTAGGCAAGCGCTGCGATCGCTTGCACACCACCAAGACCAAGCACGACGTCGGCTCCGGCGATATCGGCGGCAGCGAGGATCGCTGGGTGGACACCGCCTCGGTCATCGCGAGCCGGCGATGCGACCACAACGGTGTTGACCCCTGCGACCTTGGACGTTGTCACGCTCATCAAGGCCGACGCAATGTGAGCGAAGCGGCCAGCCGGAACGTAGCAGCCCGAGACATTGACCGGCACCAGCCGGTGGCCCGCTCGAAGACCAGGGCTGACCTCGATCTCGAACGGCTGGAGCGATTCCCGCTGAGCGGTCGCAAAGTCGCGGATGTGCCGGTGCGCCTCGACGATGTCGTCGACAAGCGTCGGAGCGAGTGTCGCCCGCGCTCCCCGGACTGTCGCCGGATCCACCACGATCGGCCCATCCCAGGCATCGAAGTCGTGGGCCAGTTGAACTGCCTCGGCTTCGCGCCGTTCGCGCAGGGCATCGAGCATCAGACGGACCTTGTCCGAGACCGCTGGGTCGGCTGTCGCCGAGTCGATCGAGCTCTGCTTGATGTAGGTGTGACCCATCGTCAGTCAGCCTCCGCTTGCTGTCAGGCCGTATTCGGCCACACGATCGAGAAGCGCGTCGACGTCGGCGGCTGTGACCGTTGGGTTCATGAACAACACTCGGAACGTGTTCAGCCCCTCGATGGGTTGGAAGCCCATCATTGCGGTGCCTTCGGCTTGCATCCTGGCCTTGATCTTGGGCGCAAGAGCGTGGAGCTGGCCGGTGATGTGAGGTGGCAAGCGTCGAATCGAGGCGGGGTCGAGCGGGAGCGGTCGTAGCGCAGGTGGGATCCACCCGAAGACGACGTTGGTGAAGGTGCCAGCCACCTCGACGAACTCGCCACCGGATTGCCCGATACGCGAGCGCACGCGGTCGGCCATGTCGACAGCGTGATCGATGCGGGCGGCGAAGCCCTCATCGCCGTGGTGCTTCCACGCGAGCCAGAGTTTGAGCACGTCGATTCGGCGGGCGCACTGGAACGTGCGGTCGCCCGAGTCGTATTCGGCGTGAAGTTTGTCCGGTTGGAAGAGGTAGTCGGCCTGGCCGGCGAAGCACGGCGCCAGCTGTTCGGGTTCTTTCACCAACAAGGCGGTGCATTGCTGGGTCATGCCCATCATCTTGTGAAGGTTCCAAACGAACGAGTCCGACCTCTCGACACCATCCAGCAGATGACGGTGAGTCGGGGAGAACAGCGCCGAGCCGCCGTAGCACCCGTCGATGTGAAGCCAGATGCCGTTGGCCTCGGCGATGTCGGCCAGCGCATGGAGATCATCGAAGGCCGAGGTGACCGTGGTGCCCGAAGTAGCGATGATGGCGAACGGAACCTCGCCAGCTTCCATCGACGCCATGACTGCCGACTCCAACGCTGCGGGGATGATCGCGCCGTTGTCATCGGAAGCGACCTTGATCACCGAGTCGGTGCCGACACCCATCAGCGCCGCCGATTTGGTGGCTGCGTAGTGGCCGGCATCGGAGACGAACATCGTGAGGCGCTCACCGGTGGCCCCGGTGCGTCGAACATCGGGGCGGATGCGGTGGCGTGCCAGCTGCAGGGCGTACAGCGTCGCCGAGGAACCGCCAGGACAGAACAACCCCGGCGGAAGTGCGGGAAGATCGTCGAGTGTGTCTGACTCGGCATCCAGTTCGTCGACGTACCCGGCAATGCGCCCCAGCTTGGACAGCACGGCGCTTTCCATGAGGGTGAAAACTGGCGCAGCTTCGAAGGTTGCTCCGGTCGTGTTGAGGGCAGCGCCCAACCAGTCGCCGACGACCGAGACTGAGTCGGGCCCGGCGAAGTTCTGGTTCACAAACCGTGGATGGCTGGTGTGTACCGAGTGCTTGATGACCAGGTCGACAGCCTCGAGAAGTTGGTCGTCATCCTGGGCCGGTGCGTCGTCGCTGAAGCCAAGGCCAGAGGCATCGTCAAAGGCCGACCGCAACTGCTCCGGCGTGGCGAATTCGATGACCGGATCGAGACCCGACGGCGGATTGGTGACGTAGGAAAGCGCCCGTTCGGCGATGCGTTCTTCGAGTGAGGGGTTCACGTACCGACCTTACGCTCCTTGCGCATTGGCGCGAGGGCGTTGATGCTCAGGGTCGAACATCGGCTCGGAACGAACCGTTGCCCTGGTGCGCTCACCAATGATGGCGATCTCGCGTTCGATGCTCCACAATCGACCGGTCGAGGCCGACCTTGGTGAGACTCAGTGGTTGGGACTATCAACGTGCTCTCTGTCAGATCACAGAAATCGATCGGTCCGAGACATCTGGGCCTTGGAGGCATCACCGCATGACCTACACGCTCTACGGCGCCCCGGCGTCGCTGTACACCGGCAAGGTGCGTTCGTATTTTCGAAAGCAGGACATCGACTCCGTCGAGGTGTCGCCGGGCAGCGACCGCTACCTGAGTCATGTCGTGCCGACGGTTGGCCGGTGGATCATTCCGTGCGTCGAGACGCCAGACGGAGCGATTCTGCAAGATGGCGCCGACATCATCGACCACTTCGAGAAGGGGCCGGGCCAGGAACTGCGTCGCTACAACGTGTACCCAGCTTCGCCGACCCTGCTGGCGATCAGTCACGTGTTCGAGCTTTTCGGTGGCGAGGGACTCCTCCGGCCCGCCATGCACTATCGGTGGAACTTCGATGAGGTGAACATCGACTACCTCGCCGCGGAGTTCGCTCTGATGGCCCCGCCGGTCGACGACGAGGAGAAGTCGAAGGCAACCTTCCTCCACAACAGTGGACGTATGCGAAAGGCGGGCGTTGGCTTCGGTGTGACGCCGGAAAGCGCCCCGGTGATCGAAACTGCGTTCGAGGAGTGGCTCGATCTCTTCTCAGCGCACTTGCGCACCCATCCCTACCTGCTCGGCGGGCAGCCAACCCTGGGCGACTTCGGCCTGATTGCGGCGATGTGGGCGCATTTGTACCGCGACCCCGCTCCGGCGATGTTGATCAAGCGCCGAGCGCCACGTGTTGGTCGCTGGGTCGAGCGCATGACGACCGCCGAGCCGTACCTGCATGAGTACCCCGGTCACGACGGCTCGCTGGTCGATCCAACGGACCTTCCGGAGACGCTGCTTGCGTTGATGCGCTACGTCGCTGTCGAGTACCTGCCTGAGATCTCGGCCCACGTCGAGTTCGCCAATCAATGGTTGGGGGAGCACCCCGACATCCAGGCCGGCACGAACGGGTTGGACAATCCCGCAGATCGTGGGTTGACCGGCGGTAGAGATGGCGTTGCGACGTTCGATTGGCGAGGCCAGCGGTTGACGACGGTGGTCATGCCGTATCGATTCTGGCTGATGCAACGACTGCACGATGCTGTTGCGCTTGCATCGAGCGACGAACAGGCCGTGGTCCGACAGGTGTTCGACCGATGTGGCCTCGAGCCTTTGCTCGATTTGCGGACGCTTCGTCGGGTGGAACGCGCTGGGACCCTCGAGGTCTGGGGTCCGGAAGCAGCCGTCTGACCGAGCGCTCAGACGTTCGGCCACAGGTCGGTCTGCGGGTAGAACTGGGACCAAGCAAACCAGAACGCCTGGTGTCCCGTGATTTCGTTGCCGTCGCCGTCGATTGCTTGCACACCGTCGCCCGAGCGCACGATGCGGATGTCGTCGATCTCGACGACCTCGCCACGTCCGATGGCGGCAACGGCGGAGTTGACATGAATGGCCATTGGGGTGCCATTGGCCTGGATGACGCCGAGCACGTCTTCTTGCACGGCAAGCCGAGGATCGACGTCGCCGATCGGGAAGATCGGTCCGCCTGCATCTCGGCCATTGCGGAAGTCGAAGTCACGGCCGAGCGCAAGATCCTCGATCAGGACCGTGGTGGTGGGATGTTCAGCAACCCACGCAGCCCATGTCGAGGTCACAACACTGTGCTGTTCGAGTGCGACGCCTCGATCGTGGAGTGGACCGCTGTCAGCGGTGCCGAGGAAGGTGTCGAAGATGGAGAGCGAGGTGAGGTCGTACATGACCTTGTTCGACCGCGTGAGCAGCCCCGAGGTCCGCAAGATGGGTCGCTCGACGCCGTCGGGAACGTCGTCGGTGAACCAGACCTGGGCTGACCCGCACAATGTGCAATAGGGCATCGCGAAGTCGCGGCCGCCGAGCGTGTCGTTGACCATTTCGCGTACCTCCATGATCTGGCGGGGATAGGCGCGGGCTTCGCCGTTGATGACAACGCCGAAGACGACGTCATCATCGTCGAGCCACTGAGCCTCGGCCGCTGGCTGGACCTCGGGATTGTCGATCGCCGGGATGCAGTTGCATGGGTCGTCGGTGGTGTTGAACGGTCGATTGTCGATCAGCACGCCACCCCAGGAAACATGGCGCCAGTCGACCGATGAGTTCTCGGTGAAGAGATCCTCCCAAGCGGGTTCGACCAGGGTGTAGATGTTGCGCTTGGCTTCGAGATAGCCGGGAGGTGCTGGGAGATCCCACGCAATCAACGTGCTGGTCAGTTGGTTCCAGATCGACAGATCGGCGGCGAACTCGCGCCCTGTCAGCGCAAGCGCCGCTTCGCTCAGATCGGCGGGGGTCAGGCGAGCGCCGGGGGTGCCGGGAGGAACCTGGCTGAGCACGCGGGGGTCTTGCGTGATGCGCAACAGGTCGCTCAGGATCCACGCCAGCCGCAGATCACCCGAGCCGGTCAGTACTTGGAACGCCTGGCGCTGGTCGTCGTCGAGCAGCAACTCGAACTGCTCGCTGAAGAGTTCGTCGAAGGCCGCTTGCACATCGGGGTCGAAGGGGCCGACAGGCGACTCGGGAGGAGTGCCGAAGTCTTGGACCTCGCCCCGCGGAATCGACGCCGGGTCCACCGATGCCGCAGGGCCGTCTTGTCGGCCATCGAACGCAGCGGTGTCGTCGGCGCTCTCCGAGGTTGGGTCTGCTTCTGCGGTGCACGCTCCTGCGACGAGGGCAACGCACGTCGCAGCAACGGCCAGTCTTACACGTCCGAATCGATCCATGTCTCAACCAAACCGACGCTGGGCCCAGCGGCCTCCAGCAATTGGCCACGTTTCTCAAAGGTTCACAACTCGTTGAGAAGCCGGAACGTCGATGCCGTCAGCGCGAATCCTTGGCTCCGTAGATCGTGTCGATCACATCACTCCAATTGTCGTGGACTGCGTCCCGACGAACTTTGAGCGTTGGGGTGACCTCGTTGCGGTCGGGGCTGAGATCACTCGGGAGAATTCGGAACTCTCGGATCGACTCGGCTCGTGACACCGATGCGTTGGCGGCATCGACCGCCTCGCTGATCTCGGAGCGGAGTTCATCGGAGGCGAGGAGGTCGGCCGTGCTGCGCCCTTCCAACCCTTCCTCTGCTTGCCAATCAGCGATTGCGTCTTCGTCGATCGTGACCAACGCAGCCACGAACGGGCGGTCATCGCCGATGACCACAGCGTGGCTGACCAGACGGTGGGATCGAATGCGATCTTCCAACGGAGCTGGGGCTACGTTCTTTCCTGCGGAGGTGACGATCAGTTCCTTCTTACGCCCGGTGATCCGGAGGAAGCCCTCCTCATCGATCTCGCCGATGTCGCCGGTGCGGAATCGTCCCGCAGCGTCGAAGACCTCGGCAGTTGCCTCGTCGTTCTGCCAGTATCCGCCGAACACCTGAGGGCCGCCCACCAGGATCTCGCCGTCATCGGCCACCAAGAGATCGGTCTCTGACACCGGCAGCCCAACGGTGCCTGGCTTCCAGTCGTTTGTGCGGTTGATGGTGAGGATCGGGCTGGTCTCAGTCAATCCATACCCCTCGTAGATGCGAACCCCGATGCCATCGAAGAACGAACACAGACGTTCACCGAGCGGGCCTCCGCCGGAGAACGACATGCGGAGTTCTCCGCCGAAGCCGGCGCGGATCTTGCCGTAGACGAGGCGGTCGAAGATGGCGTGTTGGATCTTCGTTGGCAGCGAGACCTTGCCGGCCGCCCGCTCCCGCGAGAAGCGGCGAGCGATCTCGGCTGCGTGTTCGAAGATCTTGGACTTGCCGTCGGTGGCTGCGGTGTGTTGGCCCTTGGCGAAGACCTTCTCGAAGATGCGAGGAACGGCGGAGATCACCGTGGGGTTGACCATTGCGAACTCGCTCGGCAGCTCTGCGATCGAGGTACCGAACGCAATCTTGACCCCACGGTCGAGTGCGAACAGCACGGTCGTCTTCGACAAGATGTGGGCCATTGGCAAGAAGACGAGCGCAGTATCAGATGAGCTGATCGAGGTGCCGAGCGCATCGGTGATCTGGTGAACGTTTGACCGCAGGTTGCCGTGGGTCAACACGCAGCCCTTCGGACGGCCCGTTGTGCCCGAGGTGTAGATCAAGG
>CAYGQE010000075.1:0-25749 GCA_964351995.1 uncultured Acidimicrobiaceae bacterium
GGTGGCGGCATGCCCGACATGGGTGGCATGGGCGGCATGATGTAGGTCGCTGCTGGGCCGCTGGCCACAGCGACCCAGCGCGGTTCAGGAACGGTCTCGGGGAGAGACCGCTCATGACGAGGAGACCCCGGCATGGTGGGGTCTCCTTGCAGTTTTCGGACGACGCAAGGAGCGAAACCGCGGCGGGGTTGTCGAGCCCGTTCGCCGGGCCGGATCGTGCTGAAACAGACCGACGGCACGTAGCTCTGTGTCTCCTTGCGGCCAGGGCGTGTCCGGAACCGGCCAACAATCGTGTCCTGGTTCAAGCAGTGAGTAGAGCGCCCGATAATGGTCGGATGTTCGAGAACTTCGGGCGACCTCGCGCCTCGATACTGGCGGGCCGCATCGGCCTCAGCCGTCACTCTGCGCTCAGCGCAGCCCAATCTCTTGCGACAACTCGACCGGTATCGATCAGCAAACAGATCGCGGCGCTCGTCGCCGGATCGACGTTGATCGGGATCGCTGTAGCGCTACTCGTCGAAGCGCGTCTTGGCCTTGCGCCGTATGACGTTCTGTCCTCCGGTATCAGCGAACGATCAGGACTCACGCTGGGTCAGGCCGGTTGGGCGTTGGCCGCAGTCTTCTTCGTGGTCGCTGCGATCCTGGGTCGGCCACCGACCGCTTGGGGTGTTGCTTTTGTCCTCCTGAACGGCGCTGCCATCGACGCTGCTAGCGAAATTCTCCAGCATCCATCATCAATGATCGTGCGCTCGGTTTTTGTCCCCGTCGCTGTCGTCGTGATGGCGGGCGGTATCAGCCTCGTGATCCACTCGGGAACCACGGGCGGGCCCTTCGAGCTCTTGATGGCTGCGGGTCACGACCGCGGGATCAGCCGGCTGGGAGTCCGCCTCACCCTCGACGTCGGAGTCTTCGTGCTTGGTCTGGCGCTCGGTGGTTCGTTCGGTCCAGCGACCGTGTTCTACGGACTCTTCATGGGGGCCACGATCATGTGGATGAGCCAAGCGCTCGAGGATTGGCAAATTGGCAGATCACACCGCGCTGTCATCAGAAGCGCTTCAGGCGACGAACCCGCAGCTCCAGAGACGAAGGTCGACCGATCCGGCAACGTCCGCTTCGACAGCACCGCTTCCTGAGGTCGCGCTCCAGACCGCCCGATCGATTCGGTCTGACGTGTCGATACGAAGTGGCTCAGTCCACCGATACGACTGGCCATTCGTTGATCTCCTGAGTCCAAGGATCAGGCGGCAGAATCGGTTTCTACCGGACGAGTAAGACGGCGCCGGTTCGCCCCGAGCACATGACCGTCTGGCTTGCCTGCCAAGTAGGACCGTGCCGGATCGACGACGAGTCGCCTCCGGATTGCCTCTCGCCCCACGAGCATCCGAAAGCCCATCTCGTCGCGACGCGTCAGCGTGAGATCCATCTCAAAGATCGACTCACCAAGACGCAGACTTGTACGGATCACCGGCCGTTCGCTGCTCTTTCCGCTCGAACTGCGCACGGCACGCCATTCGAGAACCGGTGCTTCCGCAGACACGACGTCGCTCGCCGACTCTTGCCAAGGATGAATCGAGAACTTCACCCACTCAGCGCCCTCGTGATCGAAGGTCGAGAGATCAAACGCGTGCAACGACGAGGACCGCGCGCCGGTGTCGATCTTTGCTTTGATCCAAGCGGTGCCGAGATCCGGAAGGCCGACCCACTCACGCCACCCCACCAGCGCTCTGTCCAGAGCAGTCACTTCGTCTTCACCTAGATGTATCTACCGACTTGACGTCGACACTGCGCTGCCTTGTGGCACGTAGCGGTGGTCGAGGCCCAGATTCGCGGACGATGCTCGACGATCGGAAATAGTAAAGCGCTCTACTGACAGGGCGGATGAGCCGGACAGGGCAACACTCGAACCGGACGCAGCGGACTCAGCCGGACGCATCAGCACCAGGCGGACGAACGCGAGGACCTTGCCAAGGTTGGGGTCGCCAGTTCGAATCTGGTCGTCCGCTCCACGTAATGCCTGGTCAGAGGCCCACTTGGGTGGGCCTCTTCCAGTTGTAACGCCGAAGGCGCCAGGTGGTGATCGGGAGCAGGTGGTGTGCTGGCGGGTCATCGGTTGGTATTCGCAACGATGTCAGCGAAAAGTGAAGCCTGTTCCGGGTCGGTTGGGAACAGAGAGGTGTCCGTTGGCGAGTTCGACCGGTTCGTTGAAGAGGGGTGCGAACCAGTCAATGTGTTCGACCGAGACGCAGTTGGGCGTGGCGGCTGCGATGCACAGGCTGTGCTCGGTGAAGAAGTGGGACGACACCGGTGTGTCGTCGGCTGCGGCGAGAGCGGCGGCCCTTCGGAACTCGGTGTAGCCGCCGATGCGTTGCAGGTCTGGCATGACGATGTCGGCGGCCCGTGTGTCGAGAACGCGCTTGATTCCTCGGCTGGTGTACTCGGTCTCGCCGGTGGCGATCGGTATGTCCAGTGCGGAGCGGACCTCGGCAGATCCGCGCAGATCGTGAACGGCAACCGGCTCTTCGAACCACGTGATGTCGTACGGCTCGATCAAGCGGCCGAGGCGAATGGCTTCCTTCGGGGTGAACTTCTGGTTGGCATCGACTAGCAGCCGGACGTCATCACCAACTGAAGAGCGCACGGTCCGGACTCGCTCGACGTCGGAGCTTGTGTGGTCACTACCGATGCGAAGTTTGACTGCGGTGAATCCTTGATCGACGAAGGAAACGGCTTCGGCTGCGATGTCAGCGAGCGATGCGTCTAACCAAAGGCCGGAGCTGGCGTAGGTAGCAATGGTGTCCCTCGCAGCGCCGAACAATTTGTGCAGCGGCAGCCCGGCCGAGCGGCCGACGATGTCCCAACAGGCAACGTCGAGTGCGGACATTGCCGAAATGGTCACTCCCGCATGCCCCGTCGGGTTGACCTCGAGCCAGAGATCACTCCAGATCGCCGCAGTGTCGTGCGGGTCGCGGCCGATGATCAACTCGCCGAGGCCCTGAACCATTACGTCAAACGCGGCCAAGCGAGCGCTGTTGATGGTGAACACGAACGATTCGCCCGAGACCCCGTCGTTGGTTCGGATGGTCACCAAAACGCATCCGACCGAATGGATCGCGTGGATTGCCGTACCGATCGGTCGGGGGAGCGGCAACTCGACGATCTTTGTCTCGACTGCCTCAATCCTCACTGGCGGTACGACGGATCCAGCTGATCGAGCATGCGCATCAGCGCAGGCCATTCGTGCTTGCCGAGTGGGAAATGGTCGTACTGGCGTTTCGACACCTCCCAGATGTCGGTCGGTCCTGGGTCGATTTCGAGGCCGCTCCCTCGCGCCTGCAGCAGCGTGCGGCACCCTCGGATCAAGTAGTGCATCACCATGAATGCTTCGCCCGGCGTCTCGCCAACGGTGAGGAATCCGTGATTGCGCATGATGAGCGCCCGGTTGCCTTCCATGTTCTTGGCGAGGCGTTCGCGCTCCTCGAGTGTGAGGGACAGCCCTTCCCAATCGTGATAGCCGATCTCGCCATAGAGCATCGAAGTGTCCTGCACGAGATGCTCGAAGCCGTGCTTGAGTGCCGTGACAGCGAGAGCGTCGGGAACGTGAGCGTGGAAGACAACCTTCCACTTCGGGAAGTCGTTGTGAATGGCCGAGTGGATGACGAAGCCGGCGGTGTTGACGTCGGCTGGGCCCTCGAGCACGGTGCCGTCTGCGTCGACTTTGATGAGGTTCGACGCTGTGACCTCGTTGTAGAGCAAACCGAACTTGTTCAAGAAGAAGTTGTGGTCAGAACCGGGCACTCTCATCGTGATGTGGTTCCACACCAGGTCGTCGTAACCAAAGTGGGCGGCCAATCGGTACATCGCCGCCAGGTCGACTCGTGCCTGCCACTCCTCGCCGGTGTAGCTGCCAGCGTTGGCTGACGTGAAGTCTTCGTCGGTCACTTCTCGATTACCGCTCATGTGCAGGTTCCGTTCGTTGGTAGAGGGTCGGTGCGTTCTTGTTCTCGATGAGCTGCATCGCCATCAGGTGGGGGGCGTCGAACCCGAACTCGGCCTCGGCCCGTTCATACAGCTCGCCGACGTCAGCGGTGAAGGCCAGTGTCGCTCCGACCTGTTCGGCCAACTGGAGCGCGAGCCGCAGATCCTTGGAGGCAAGTCCAAGGTCGAAGCTTGTGTCGTATTGACCATTGAGGAGTTCGGGTCCGTAGCGGTCAGCGACGTAACTGCGGCCGGTGCTGTTCTGGATCACGTCGAGCATCTTTGCCGGGTCGACTCCACCCTTCGCCCCGAGGAGCAGCGCCTCCGTGAGGCAGACCGAGTTGAGGTAGCAGAGCATCACTTGCGAGATCTTTGCGACGTAGCCGGCGCCTGCTGGGCCGAGCAGGTCGTACCGATCGCCGATTGCTGTGAAGACGGGAACGCATCGTTCGTGGACTTCCGCACTTCCACCGACGAGCAAATTGAGTGTGCCAGCCTCGGCGCCCTCAGCCCCGCCGGTGACCGGAGCGTCGAGCAGCGCGATGTCGTGCGAATCGGCGAGCTGAGCAAGGTGGTGAGCACAGTCGAGGTCGTTCGTGCTGAGCTCCACCCAGACTGCGCCGGCCCGCATCGCGGGAACGATCTGGTTACCGATTGCCCGAACGTGGGTCGGCCCTGGTAGCGAGGTCAGCACGACATCGGCACCCGCGACTGCAGCCACTGCATCGGCCGCGGATCGTGCGCCGATCTCGACCAGAGCAGCGACCTTGTTTCGATCGAGATCGGCCACAGTGAGGTCGAACCCTGCGGCGAGGAGGTTGCGGGCCATCGGGCCGCCCATGTTGCCGAGACCGATGAATGCCAGCTTGAGATCAGCCACGTCAGTCAGCGAGACCGTCGACGAGGACTCGATCCCGAGCGTGGTGCTGCTCGGTTGAGCGCCCGTAGATGATGGCCGAGTGATAGGAGCGATTCATCCGGTACGGGTCGAACACGTACGAGGGAAGCCCGATGTACCGAGTGGTGGGCCCTTCGACCGCTGTGACGCGATGCAACGAGTATCGACCGGCGAAGATCTGGAGATCACCAGGCACGAGCTCGAGCTGGCGAACACCGTCGCGTCCACCAGCCAGCACGTGGGCGACATGTTCGAAGTTCTCCGCCTCGGGGCGCCGGATGTTGGGCACGTACTCGAAGACGCCACCGCTGTCTGCCTTCTGGGCGAGCACGCTGACGGTGAACTCGTTGCCGTCGAAGTGCCACGGGAAGCTCTGCCCCGTCACCTGAACGCCGTAGGGATTTCGGCCCAGCGGGTCGGCCCAGCGGTAGAGGGGTCGGTCGACGCCGAGGCATTCCCAGATGAAGTGGAGAACGATGTCGGAGTCGTAGATCTGACGCAAAGCTGATTCGGGGAACAACAGATCGGCGTTGATGAACCCACTTTCGCGATGCTGGAACGATCGCTTCGGGTGCTCGAGCGGCAACGACTCATCGTCGGCGGTGAAGTACGGATTGTGATCGAGCTCTGCCCAGTGCACATGATCGTGCAGCGACAGTGCTTCGCTGCGCATCGCGTCGACCGCCTCGCCTCGAAGAAAGCCAGGAATCCGGCAGCAACCCAGGCTGCCCATCTGGCCACGGGTCTCGGCGATGAGCTCGCCGCGGACCGGGCTCGTGAGGTCATGGATCGGGTAGCGGTCGAGGTCGACGAACCGGTCCAGATCGATTTCTGCCGCTGCAAACGCCGTAGGCATCAGTGCTCCTGCATGGACGGGGCGCTTCGAGCGAACGCCAACGGCGTCATTCAATCAGACGACTGGACGAGCGTCCAGTGATCCGATAAAACGGCCCGATGGCATCGCCCGCAAGCCTGACCGAAACCCAGGAAGCAATCCTCGACGCGACGATGTCGTGCATCGTGCGCGACGGGCTCGACGGCACCAGTTTGCGCGATGTTGCCCGCGAGGCCGACGTGTCGCTCGGGTTGTTGAGCTACCACTTCGACGATCGACAGGCGTTGATCGTTGCCGCGTTCGGCCTGGCCAACGACCGGCTTCTCGCAGCGAGCGTGGCATCCCTCGATGGCATCGACGAGCCGGAGGAACGGGTTCGGGCCTTCGTGCGGGGATCGTTTCACGGTGAGTTTCTTGAGCGTGAGTACTTGGCGCTCCGGATTGGTCTCTGGGCGATCTCTCGAACCGACGATCAGATCGAGGTCATTGAGAAGCGCACGAACGCTCACTACCTCGAGATGATGGCGACTCTCATTGCTGAGGCCCGCCCCGGCATCGAGACAGACGTCGCCCGCCGTCGAGCCGTCGACGTCACCGCCTTGCAAAATGGCCTCTGGGTCAACTGGGCCCGCTACGCCGACCGGGACGATCTCGATCGCGGGCTCGAAATCTGTGACCGCATCGCCTTGGCAGCTCGCCCTGAACGAAAGCCGGCAGCCCGAGATCGGGCCCGTAAGGGGAATAGCGGATAGGCGCTGCGCGCCGTGACTATTCCTTGGATTCAGCGGGTTGACGCACTGCGTGCTCTCCCTATCCGCTGAAGTCCTAAGCGACATCGGTGACGCAGCGGTGTCGTAGGTGGTGAAGGAGTAGTGGGATGTACCAACCGGGAACGAGGAGAACAATGCCTGAACACGTCGTCGGCTTCATAGGAACCGGGTGCATGGGGCGCCCCATGGTTCATGAGTTGTTGAAGGCGGGCTACCAAGTGTGCGTGTACGACAAGTACAGAGAAGCCGCCGACGGTGTCGTCGAGTCCGGTGCTGTTTGGGTCGACACGCCGAGAGCTGCTGCCAGTGGTTGCGATGTCGTGATCACGTGCCTTCCTCTCCCCGAAGACGTCCTCGAGAACATGCTCGGTCAGGAAGGAGCACTTGCTGGTATGGCGCCAGGGTCGACGTGGGTGGACACATCGACCACCGACTATCACAACACGTTGCGAATCGCCGCCGAGGCGAAGAAGCGCAGCGTGTTCAGCATCGAGGGTCCGGTCAGCAATCTCTCTCACATGGGAGTCGATTTTGCGAACTCGAGTATCTACTGCGCAGGAGATCGAGAGGGCTACGACCTGGCAGTCGACATCTTGCAGACCATCACGAAGATCTCCTTCTACACAGGTGAGATCGGCACGGCGCAGACGACCAAGCTGCTCACGAATCTTCTGTTCTACGGACCGATCGCGATTTGCGCCGACGCTTTCGCGATTTCACAGGACGCCGAAGTGCCGAACTATTGGATGTGGGAGTACGTGCGAGCTGCCCGGGCCAATTCAGTCGCTTCAGAGCAATTCATGCCGATGCTCTTGGACGGCAGCTACGACTCTTCGTGTTCCCTGGAAATCGGCGTCAAAGACATGAGTCTCACCGTCGCCCTCGCGACGGAACTGAGTGTCGATCTACCCGTCGGCCGTGCCGTAAACGATCGATACCGGCTCGCAGGGGAGGTGTACGACCAGACTCACGGCCACCTCAAAGTCGCGAAACTCACCGAAACCGCGAACGACATCGAGATTCGGATCCCCGACTTTGTCGGCCCATCGAAACACGGCATCGACAAGAGCTACCAACGATCCGGCGAGATGGAAACCGACCGCTTTGGTCGAATGAAGCCGAAGCTCCCTGACAGCTATCGCGCCCCCGAATTCGTCCCCACGGCCTCGCAACAAGAGCTCGTCAACACCCTCGTCGAATACATGGAGTACACCAACTACCAACTGGTCGAGGAAGCGTTCGCGCTCGGAAAGGGCATTGGGCTGCAAGACGAGATGATCGAACAGATGATCTTGTGGAGCGTCGGCACGTGTTGGGTGTTCGAGAATCGCGCTGGCTATCAACCCAATCGTCGGGCGGCGTCAGAAATGGCGAGCATAGTGACGAAGCTGCACGTGCCGTTCATCACAACGCTAGCTGCCCTGGGGTCGAGTGAGCTGAGTCCTCGCGGCAGCGCAACTAGGAACCGTTTCGACCAACAAGTGGCTCAAACGGTCCCAAGGTGAGTCGATAGTCGCTGATCTTGGACGTGTCGCCTCAGCCGGGTCCGGGGACAAGTTGGAAAGCGTCGGTGTGATTGGGTTTGATGATCCGGAAGTCTCGCTCGTCAAGCGTGGCAATCACATGTTGGCCGAGTCGTTCCGCCATGGCGGCGATCGATGCATCGGCAGCGTCGAGTCCGATGTCGCTGTAGGTGTTGATGAGTTCTGAAACTCTCGTCCAATCACGAGCGATGAGATCTTCCACGGCGATCTGACCCTGAGCGATTGTCTCGTAGAGCAAGGCTTCAGCTCGCTGGTCGAGCTGCCTCGGATGAGCCAACCAGCCTCGACGATCACGAGCGCCGTGGTGACGAGCGGACCCGGGTGCGATTCGAGGAGATTGAGACAGCGTTGGTGCGCCGGATCGGCAGTGTCGGCGGTGGCAACGAGCGGTCCGGTGTCAACGATCAGCATTGTCGACGCCGAACCCACCTTCTTCGAGCATCTGCTCGGCGTCGGCTGCCGATCGCCCGGAGGTCGAAGCGCCGGCGGCAGCGAAGCTGAGTGAGCGGCGTCTTGGGCCGAACTCCGCGATCAGGGTTTCTGTCGCAAGTTCGTCAGCGGTAACGCCGCGCTTTGCGGCCTCTGCGGCGAGCGCAGCGGCGACATCGTCGGGGAGTTCAATCGTTGACATCTTGGCGAGTGTAAGTCGCTTTCGGAACACCGTCACGACGTGATGTGCCTGGCGGCCGATAGTAGAGCGCTCTACTGACGGGGCGGACTGAGCCGGACAGGGCAACACTCGAACCGGACGCAATGGACTCAGCGGGAAGCATCAGCACCTGCCGGACGGTTGGGAGGACCTTGCCAAGGTTGGGGTCGCCAGTTCGAATCTGGTCGTCCGCTCCACGTAATACCTGGTGAGAGGCCCACTTCGGTGGGTCTCTTCCAGTTTTCGAGCTTCCGGCCCAACATGGGACCGTTTCGACCAACTGCTGAACGAAACGGTCCCAGGTTGCATGCGACTGGTCAGCTGCTTTCGTCGAGCGCCGTTTGGAGCAGGTCAGCGATACCGAGTTCGGTCGCCCAGTGTTGGAGGTAGTCGAAGTCGAGCGTTGTCCGCTGGACTTGTATGACGGACACGACGTCACGGAGCTGCCGCTCCGAGCCTGACTTTGCGGACCACTCCAGCTTGGAAAGGATCGTGTCCTCCGCGCTCGCAACGTAGGTGGCGACGTCTGCGATCCTCACAGCAAGGCGGCGGCTGAACTCCTCTTCGCTGAACGCCCGATCCTTGCGAATGATGAGGTCGACTTTCCACCCGGTCGTCACGTCGATCACGTTGAACATGCCCCGCCGCTCGGTCGCTGAGACGGCGTCATCAACGTAGAACGTGTCCGGATCGAACTGCCCAACGAAGAGGGCAATCGTGGACACATTGGGATCGATGACGACATCGATGTCCTGGGTCATACGTGGTTCGCCATGGAAGGTGCTAGCGAAAGAACCGGTCACCATGTGCTTGATCCCGGCTGCGTCGAGCGCTTCGACGACTTTGGTGAGAAGTTCGTGCTGCACCTCTAGTGCTTCTCAGCGGTGAGCAGAGACGCAAGCTCGCCGTGCAGGATGTGGAGCCAGGCCTTGTGGACCTCGGTCTCTGAAAGGTTCGGGTTTCGAGAGCGGACGCCGTCGATGGCAATTCGCTTCGCTTGTTCGGCCATCTGTGAAGAGAGGAGGATCTTGTCGGCGCCAGGCGTGGTCGCATAGACGGAGAGCTGTCGCTGGCGAGCTGCTTCGCTGGTGTCGGTCAGAGCCATGGGCGCATTGTACGCATCCGCTGTGACACCGTTGCTCCCGGGATGGACGGCGGTGGATAGTAGAGCGCTCTACGGACAGGGCGGACTGAGCCGGACAGGGCAACACTCAAACCGGACGCATCGGCCCGAGCCGGACGATTGGTAGGACCTTGCCAAGGTTGCGGTCGCCGGTTCTGGTCGTCCGCTCCACGGAAGACCTGGCCAGCAATGGTCAATGAGGGGGCCCACTTCGGTGGGCTCTTCCAGTTTTCGGGCTTCACCCATGCAGGGTGCCGAAGGCCGTGGCGATCTGTTGTTCCAGGGCTTCGTGGGAGACCTCTGCTGAACGGATTGCTTCAAGAGTCTCTTCTATCGCGGCGGTCTTGACCTTGGATGAGCCTGACCAGCGTTCGGCTTCATCGATCAGATCGGAGTGTGTGACGTCGTTGAGACTCGATGCGTCGCCGATCTTCATGGCAGGTTCGATCCGAAGCTTCGGCCACAGGACAGTTGGAACAGTGTCGTACAGCGGCGTGAGTTCGGTGGTTCCGGCTTCGTCGCGGAGGAACGCAGTGTTCTTCCCGTGGGCGTCGGCGTTGCCGATCATGCGCGTATAGGTCATGTATTTGGCGAGCAGTCCCAGCTGAGCCTCGGCGTCATTTGCGTTCTCGTGCAAGAGTTCAGCGATTTGACGGTAGCTAGGTCCGCCGGGTGCCTCGTACTTGCCGCGACCTCGGTTTGCTTCGTGGTTGATCCCGAGCGCCTGGCAGGCGTCTTCTTGGTGGATGCGCATGATCGCTCCATCGGCGTTGATGCGGTCGTACCGCTCGACGATGATGCAGTCGCGGCCGTTGACGGTTTCGAGCATGGGGTTGGTGTTTGAAAGCCCGACGTCCTGCGCGAGTTGTAGCGCTGCGTGCTCAGCCTGGATGAGTCCAGGGTGTCGAGGGTCATCGATCTTCAAGATGTGGGTTGAGGGTCTGCCACTTGTCGGGCGCGCCCACGTGTCGTCGTGGCGGACCAGAAGAATCTTGTTCTGCAGGCCGGCGATTGAAAGTTCGTTGTCGTCCGGCACGACTGGATCGTCGCTGGCCAAGTTGTCTATGGCAGCGCCCAACGTCTGCTCGGTGTAGGTCTCGAAGCCCCACTTGCTTGCATCTGGTTCGTCATCGTGACGGGTGATGATCATCGCTCCGGCAACGTCCCGCCCGTACCTGGCGAGGAGGCCGTAGGTGTCGGCCGTGGTGACACCAGCTGCGGACGCCGCTGCCTGAAGGTGTCGGCCTTCCGGAAGGAGCCCCCGCAGGTACACCGAGGCGTTACTCCACGAACGGGCGACGGGCAGCGAACAGGAGATCAGCGCTGTGTTGATCGGCCATCGATTGAGGGCCTCTTTCGTGTGCCTCAGGCGGAGCTCGCTGCCGCCTCGGGCTTCGATCTGTGCAACCAACGTGTCGTACATCCATACGTTGAGGCGAGGCTTACTCATCGTCGTACTCGAGTGTTGCTTCAAGCCGGACTCCGAGGGAGCGGAGCACTGCGAATGAGCGCGCTAGGTGGACGGTCTCAAGACCGCCCTCCATCCGGGAGAGGTACGTGCGGTCGATACCTGTTCGTCCGGCGAGCTGGGTTTGGCTTGTGTCGGTCAGAATGCGAGCTTCGCTGATCGTCCGACCGAGGTCAGCAGCGTTCCGCACGACGAATCTCTGTGTGCTCATATGCACACACTACTCGAGATTCTACGAAGTTGTGGATATTGACACAAAACAACTCCTTGCTCAGGTGTGTGAATAAACGCACGTGCGGGGTGATTGTCGGGAAGGAGGGGGGTGGTCGTGAGTTGTGCGCCAGGTGATTGAAACTCTCCAACATCATCGAACGTCCGAAGTGATGAGCTGGCCATCCGACTACTCGGCGGCAAGTAGTAGAGCGCGCTACTGGCAGGGCGAACTGAGCCGGACGGGGCTCGAACCGGACGCAATGGACTGAGACGGACGCATCAGTACCAGGCGGACGATCCCGAGGACCTTGCCAAGGTTGGTCGCCAGTTTTGGTCGTCCGCTCCACGGCAACTCTTCGAGTTGCTTGTGCCTGGCCAGCAATGGTCCGTAGGAGGCCCACTTCGTTGGGCCTCTTCCAGTTTTCGGATTGGTTCGATCAGACGTGATCGGGGTGCGGGACGGCGAAGACCTCGAGCCCGTCGATGCCGGCGAAGTCGCTCGGGTTGCACGTGTAAACGGGCAGTTCGTTCGAGACTGCTGTTGCAGCGATCATTGCGTCGTAGGCTCGAGCAGACGGTTTGCGCCCATTCCGTCTAAGGGACGCAGCAACGCCGCCGAAGGCGCGGGCGGCCGCCGCGTCGAACGGTAGCGGGTCGAAATCTGCCTCGGCAGCTTGTAGGTGGGCCTGTCTGGCGGCTCGGTCTTCATCGTGCGTCGCTACCAACGGCCCAACGGAGAGTTCTGCCAGCGTGACTGCGGTGATGAACGCACCCTCGGGCAGCGTTTCGACTTCGGAAATCCTGTTGAGGAGGATGAGCGTGCTCGTGTCGAGGATGCCGTTGGCGCTCATAGCGAGGTGCTCACAACGAGGGGTCGATGACGGCGTCAAGGTCGTCACGAAGTGTCGCAGGGTCGATGTGTGGAAGGTGCGAGCGCCGGCGTATGAGATCGGTGGTGGGCGTGGCTGCGGAGCGAAGGGGTCGGAGTTCGGCGACCTGCTTACCGCGTCGTGTCACGGTCATGTGTTCGCCGCGGGCGACGCGGTCGACGACGTCTCCGCCGTGGTTGCGTAGATCTCGAATTGTCACATCTGCCATTCGCTCAATGTATCACCAGTGAGACATGGCGGTCAATCGATCAGTTGAACGGACATTCGTTGGCGGCGATCGATCGAACCGTCATGTCCGCGACGAGATAGTAGAGCGCTCTACTGCCTGGGCGGACTGGGCGGACTGGGCGGCACTCGACACGGACGCAATGGACTGAGCCGGACGTGTCAGCACTGAATGGACGTTCGGTAGGGCCTTGCCAAGGTTGGGGTCGCCGGTTCCGGTCGTGCGCTCCACGGCAACTCTTCGAGTTGCTTGTGCCTGGCCTTCGTTGGTCAATAGGAGGCCCACTTCGGTGGGCCTCTTCCAGTTTTCGGGCTTCCCTCACGAACTTGGTGGCATTTCCTTCCAATAGGTGAACGAAACGTCACCATGTTGGGTCAATTCCAAGGGTTCGACGCTCGGACGTCGTCGAGGCGTTCGAAGTCTCGGGCGTTGCGGGTGATGACGGTCATGCCGTGGTGGATTGCGGTTGCGGCGATCAACGCGTCTCGAAATGGTGCAGGGTCGGACACGTGCATCGCGGCGGACCGGCGGCTGATCTCTTCATCTATTGCCAGGAGGCGGCCTTCGAACGCCGGTAACACGCTTGTGTCGAGCCATGTCCTCAGCATCGACCCCTTTGTGGGGTCGTTGCGTTCTGCGAGAAGGACGCCATGTTCGAGTTCGTGAAGGGAGATGACTGACATGAACATCGATGCAGAGAGCACGCTGTCCGCCCAAGCTGCAACACCGGGGTTGGCTTTGCCGGCGGATGCTTTTCGTAGTTCGGAGACGACGTTGGTGTCGAGAACGAACATCAGTCGAATTCAGCGGGTATGGCGGTGTCCGTCGCAGCTGGAGCGTGGAAGTCCACGTCTTCGATGCCGGGTGGCTGACCAAGTAGCTCGGCGATGCTTGATTGATTGGACGTCAAGCGTTGATACTGCTCGAACGTCATGAGCACGTGAGAAGCCTTGCCGCGATCGGTGATGTAAACGGGGCCGTCGTGAGCGGCCCGCTTGGCACCCCCGGTGTCTTGATTGAACTCGCGGCTCGTGATGTGTCGTGTCGTCATGGCTGCCTCCAAATATGTAGCAACGTTGCTACATTTGGCCCACCTGTCAACGACGGTTCACAGGCCTGCGACACCTTCGAGCCCGGTGATCGAAGCCTTGAAGCGGCGCCCGGAGGGCTCGGTCCACTCCAGTTCGACGTCCTCGACCCCGCTTGGCAGAGCAGCCGCTGCGATCGATGATCCCTGGTAGTGGGTGTTTCGAACTCCCTCGACCGTGACGTCAACGTCTCTGACTGGTGCACCGAAGGCGAAGATGTGCCACGTGATCGGGCCGGTCGCAATGGGCCGGACGCTGACGGCGCCTGGTTGGGGTGGGGTGAAGCATCGGGCGACGGAGGGATGTGTCGTCGGCTGTGGCCAATCGGTTCGGGCGAATCCAATACACAGGCCTTCGGCGCCTGCCATCGGGAGCAGTTTGGGTACCGGAGTGTCGCCCTGGACCAATGACAGACCAACCCACTCGACTGCGAAGGAATCTGCGAAGGACACCTCTAGAAAGGCAACGTCACCGGCTTCGGTCGGCGCTGGTTTGGCAAGCGCTATGAAACATGCGGCTGCGAGGATGCTGAGCACGATCACGTTCAGACGGCCACGGTGGAGCGTTTCGCTCATCAACGAGAAGCTACCAGGGCCGCAGAGTCGGCCGAAGTGGCCCTCGCAGCGCTTGGAACGTGGGCGTCGAACCAGACAGATCGATGCCGACGAGATTTTCGGTCGTGGCATTCCCAACGGCGATTGATCAGTTGAAATGCGCTCGCCGATTGTGACTACTGTCACGACATGGAAATGCACTTGGCCACCATCTGGGAATCGATTGCCGACGTCTTGTCGGACGAGGTTGCGATAACGCACGGCGAGACCTCCCGGACATGGAGCGAGTACGAAAGCCGGGCGTCGGGCATCGCCGGGGCGCTGACTGCCGCCGGGCTCGGCCCGGACGCGAAGGTCGGCTTGTACCTCTACAACAGCAACGAATACATGGAGACCCATTTCGGTGTGCTGAAGATGCGTGGAGTCGCCATCAACGTCAACTACCGATACCTCGACGAGGAACTCTGGTACTTGCTCGACAACTCCGATGCCGAGGCCTTGTTCTTCCATTCGTCGCTTGCCGATCGCGTCGCTCGTGTCGTCGATCGGCTGCCCGATCTCAAGCTGCTCGTCGAGGTCGACGACGGCCCGCCTCCCGGCGGTGAGGCGGTCGCGGTGCCCCGCGCGCAGGGATTCGAAGACGTCGTCGCCGGTCAAGCACCGATGGAGAGGATCGAGCGCAGCGAAGACGACCTCTACATGTTCTACACCGGCGGCACCACCGGTATGCCCAAAGGAGTGATGTACACCGTCGGTGGGGTCACCGCGGGATTCATCGGCTCAGGGTTTCCCATTTTCGGCCTCGAGTTGCCCAGCGACGCGTCGCAGATCGCCGGAATGGCGAAGGGTTTGTCAGAGGCCGGGACACGCCCGGTTTCGCTTCCCTGCGCGCCACTGATGCACGGCACGGGGTGCTGGCTCGGATGGTTCATTCCGCAGTTGGCCGGCGCGCACATCGTCACCCTCACCCATCGCAGCCTCGACGCCCACGAGGTGTTGCGAGTGGTCGAGCGTGATCGCGTCACCGCGGTCACCATCGTCGGTGACAGCTTTGCGAAGCCGATCATCCGCGCCATCGACGAAGGCAAGCTCGACGGATCGGCCTACGACCTCTCGGGCGTTGCGATGATGAACTCGTCTGGCGTGATGTGGACGAGCGAGGTCAAAGAACAGCTGATCGATCGGATGGAGCAGGTTGTGCTGATCGACGCGATGGGTTCGACCGAAGGTTCGATGGGCACGCAGATCACGGCCAAGGGCATCCCAGTCGAGACCGCGGCCTTCGCCCAGGCTCCCACCACCAAGGTCTTCACCGACGACGATCGCGAGGTGGTGCCGGGTTCGGATGAGGTTGGCATGGTGGCCGCTGGCGGCAACGTCCCGATCGGCTATTACAAGGATCAAGCCAAGTCGGCGCGCACGTTCCGGGTGATCAACGGTGAGCGGTTCTCGTTCCCTGGCGACTTCGCAAAGGTCGCCGCCGACGGCACCCTCATCTTGCTGGGCCGTGGCAGCCAGGTGATCAACACCGGAGGAGAGAAGGTGTTCCCCGAAGAGGTCGAGGAAGCAGTGAAACGAGTCGACGGGGTACTTGACTGTCTCGTGGTCGGAATCGACAACGAGAAGTTCGGTCAGGCAGTGACGGCCGTGGTGTCCCTGGTCGGCGGGGCCGAGCTCGACAGTTCGACCATCATCGCGTCGGTCAAGAGCGATCTCGCCGGTTTCAAGGCGCCGAAGTCGGTGATCTTCGTCGACGATGTGCC
Organism: uncultured Acidimicrobiaceae bacterium; assembly: GCA_964351995.1. Taxonomy (GTDB): domain Bacteria; phylum Actinomycetota; class Acidimicrobiia; order Acidimicrobiales; family SZUA-35; genus SZUA-35. Next base: position 15,997 of record CAYGQE010000075.1, read on the forward strand.
CCGGGCACCGAACGGCAAGGCTGACTACCGCACGGCCAAGGCGCTGGCATCGGCGAGTTGACGGCTGTATCCGGACCTTGCCAAGGTCGGGGTTGCCAGTTCGGGCCCGCTTCGACATCTTCTGATTTTCCGAACTCCTTGCGAACCGATGCGGGGTGTCGGCTCGTAGAGGGGGCATGACACTCACCACCACACCACCGAACAACATCAACACTCCGCACGAAGACATCGAAGCTGACAAGGCCGGCAAGTCCAGGGGCACCACCACGAAGGTGGGCGTCGCCGTCCTTGCCTTGCTGATCGTCGCCGCCGGTGCCTGGTACTTCCTCATCCGTGAGGTCGCACCGGTCGAGGTCGACTCTGTCGAAGCCGCTGCCGCTCGAAGCGAAGCGATCGCCGAAGCTGGCGATGAGACGTCTGTCGTCCCCAGCGACATCGGCGGGATCTGGAACGTCGACACCACCGTCGGCCAGTTCAACGACGGCTGCCTCACCGACGTGTGCTCCTCGACCTTCGCCGGTTTCCGCATCGATGAGGTGCTCAGCGGCATCGGTGACAAGACCGTTGTCGGTCGCACTCCCGGTGTCGAGGGTCAGATCCTCGTCGAAGGCACCACGGTCACGGGCGGCCAGTTCATTGTCGACATGACGGCCTTGATCACCGACTCGGGAGCCCGGACCGGGGCGATCCGCAGCCAGGCGATCGAGACCGATGCCTTTCCAACGGCCACGTTCGAGCTGACGAGTTCGCTCGACTTCGGCGAGGTTCCCGGTGGAGACGAGCAGGTCACGGTCACCGCTGCTGGCAACCTGACGGTCCATGGTGTCACTCGAGCGGTCGAGATGCCCCTGACAGCCGAACTGCAGAACGGCGTGATCGTCGTCTTCGGTCAGCTCGAGTTGGCGTTGGCTGACTACGGCATCGACACCCCGAGCGCCCCGATCATCGTCAGCGTCGACGACACCGCAGTGCTCGAGCTCCAACTGTTTCTCACCCGCTGATCATCCCGACGTCGAAAGGAGCTTCGACGTCGAAGACGGTCCTTGTTCGAGTGTCGAGCCCACAAGGCTCGGCATTTGGGCGTTCGGCCTTCGTGGTCTTCTGAGTGTCAGCGGCCGGCCAACTCGGGCCAGCGTGACCACGGATGCCGGACGCTGCCTCCGCCTCGCGAACCACGGCGATTCAGAAGCGTTCGACGATTTCGGTACTCGTCAGCACGTCACCGAACTGCTGAATGGTGTTCTCGAGCGCAGCCAGATGTTCGCGGTCTGAAAGAGCGGCACAGCAATCGGCCACCATCACGACGTTGAAGTCCAAGTCCCACGCCGCACGTGCGGTCGCCTCGCAGCAGATGTTCGTCTTCGTGCCAGCGATCAGGAGCGTGTCGAGGGATCGACTGCGCAGCACTCGTTCCAGTTGTGATGCCCCCGGAGCAAGACAGCTGTACCGATTCTTCACGATCAAGGTGTCGCGGTCGTCAACCACGAGTGGGTGGTACACCTGCGTGCCCACGGCACCGGGCAGCATGTTGGTCATCGTTGCTTCGCGTACGTCTTCACTCACGATGTGATCGAAGAAGTTCGACCAATCGCTCCGTCCATCCCGAACGTCGAAGGCGCTGACGATCCAGATGACCTGGCCTCCGGCATCTCGAAGGTCGGTGGCCAAGCCATTGATGTTGTCGACAATGCCACGAGACGCCGGGACTTCGGCGGGTGCTCCTTCGAGACAGAACGCATTCTGCATGTCGACCACGACAAGGGCAGCTCGACTGGGATCGATCTCGTCGTAGATGTGCAAATGTCCGCGCCGGCTTTCGAGGCGACCGGTGATTTCAGGACTGATGCTCACGTCATGCATCGCTGGACCCTTGCCGCAGCCTCATGACGCCTCGACGATGTCGAGGAGCGGGGCATCACACGCTCGAGATGTTTCGGTGTCCAGCAGCACCCCGCACGACGGACAGGGGAACTCTCGAAGCACGACGTCTTCGGCGGTGGTGTAGGCAACGGCGACATCACTCATCCGGCGTTCGAGAGGAGTGACGGCAGCCTTCCACGCCTCACCGTCGCCGCCGAGCTCGTGTCCACATGCGTTGCAATGAGCACCGCCCTCGAAGGACAAGTTCACTGACCCAGCCGACAGAACAGCCTCAGACATTGGGCCTCGCCTACCTCTCATCACTGCTCGCTGTCGCTCGGTCGACTCCACGTCGACGGCGCTTGCATCGGCAGTAAGAGCGACGCCGTACACGGTGTGAGCAGCCTCGACCGAAACCAGGCCGTCGGCGACATCGGTCAGAAGTGACTCGGGGTCACGAAGGAGTGGGTCGCCCACGCCGCCGCCACCGTTCCACCGCACTTCGAGCGTGTCGCTGCCTCGCAGGGGATACACGCCCCACTCGACAGACTCTGACCCACCGTCCTCGGCGTGATGCCAGCGATACGAGTTCGGGGCACCCGGGTAGCCGCCAGCGAGCCCCTCGCTCATGGGGAACTGGGAACCCTTGCCCGAGATCACGTAGTCGATGCCGCCATCGGGAGCGTCATGGGGCGTGATGGCCATCTCCATGCCGGCGCCTCCTCGATGAAACCCTGGACCACCCGAATCGCATTGCAGGCGTCGGTACTTGTAGCGGATCGGGAACATGTTCTCGATCGTCTCGACGTTCGCCATGCGCGCGATCGGGTTCGGAATCTCGCCACCCACATCGATGCCGTCAGCGAAGGTACGCGCACCGCCGGCCCCGGCGAAGGTCTCGGTGAGGATGCCGATGGATTCCCGGTTGTACTGGTTCTGGCCGAACTTGAAGATCGCAAAGTGGTTGGCGTGCCACACCGCAGTCGCCTCACGCCGGTACTTGGGGCTGGCGGCGAGCATCTTGCCGATGGTCGTACACGCGGCATTGTTGACCGACTGGATGGCCCCGACCGTCGCCACCGACACCGGTGCCGGTCGTTCGCAGTTCACGATCGAGCCACTTGGTGCTGTCATTCGAACCGGGCGAATCACGCCTTCGTTCCAGGTGATGTCGTAACAGAGCAGCGGAAACAGGGGAGCGAACAAGCCACCGAGCGATGCCCACTTCGTGCAGTTGATGGCGAACTCGCTCTGGGGACTCGAGCCGGTGAAGTCGAAGTGAAGCGCATCAGCTTCTTTCGTCATCGTGAGCTCGGTCACCGAGACCTCGTCGCCCACGTTCAGATACTGGCGAGACTTCCACTGTCCGTCCGGCAGTTCGGTGAGGCGTTCGCGAAGCCGTTGCTCCGACAGCTCGATGAGCCACTCGCACGCTTCATCGACGGTTCCACGGCCGTACTTGTCGGCCAGAGCGATGAAGCGTTCGCGGGCGACGTTGTTGCAGGCGATCATCGACGAGATGTCCAGTGACACCATGTCGGGCGATCGAACCATGTTCATCAAGGTGTCGAAGACGTCTCGGTTGAGTTCGCCCTTGCTGACCAGGCGAATGCCAGGCGAGCTGAACCCTTCGATGTAGATGCTGTCGGCGTCTGGGCAGAAGCCTCCTGGGTTCTTTGCGCCGATGTCGTACACGTGGACGAAGCAGGCGCTCCAGGCCACCAGCTCGCCTTCGTGATGAATCGGTGCAATGAGATAGACGTCGGAGGTGTGCAGGGCAGCGGTGTACGGGTCGTTGAGCAGATAGACGTCGCCGGGCTCGATCGTGCCTTCGAAGCGACGAATGATGGCCTTGCAGGCCTCAGCGGCGCTGGTGAGGTGGTGAAGGAAGCCGACACCGCCCATCAACAGCGACCCGTCGGCCCGGTACAACGACACCATCAGGTCGTGGCCCTCGTTCGTGATGGCACTTCCAGAGACATTCTTGAGGGTGATCACGGCCTCGTCGATGATGCGAAACAGGCGGTGCCGAATGATGGAGAACGTGATGGGGTTCATGCGAAGGTGACCTCGAGGTTTCGGTAGACGTCCATCGTTGCGGTGTGACCGGCTTGAACGACCACGGTCGTGACGGGCGTGTGGATGACGGCCGGGCCCGTGACGTGATGCCCAGGCTGGAGTTGTTCGAAGTCGTAGATCTCAGCGTCGACGAATGCGTCGGCGGCTTCGGAGAAGATCGATCGGTGTCCAGTCAGCGCAACACCTGCATCACCAGTGCCGACCGCGAACGGCCGCATCGCCGGACGATCGAGGGCGCCGGTCGCAGCGATGCGAAACTGGGTGATCTCGATGCCAGCGTCGCGATGGGCCGAGCCTTTGCCGTAGCGCTGCTCGTAGGTGTGCTCGAAGGCGTCGACCAGATCAGCGAGGTCTGCGTCAGTCAGGGGCTCATCGCCGGGCACGGGAATCATCAGCTCGTGCACTTGCAGGCTGTAGCGCATTCCGACCGAGCGTTGGAGCTGTGAGCGGTTCGGCCCGAACCCTGCCTCCCGAAGTGCTTTCTCGCCGCTGATCAGCATGGGTTCGAACACGAGGTTGATCTCGGTGGCCTCTGCTGGCAATTCGATCAGGTTGGTCAAGCCGATTTCGTGGACGACGTCACTGGCGGCCAGGCCGAAGGCACAGTTCACCGCAGCCGAATACGGAATCAGGACACTTGCCACGTTGAGTTCCTCGGCGAAGACGCCGGCCAGCATGGAACATGTTCCACCGAATGCATGCAACACGAAGTCACGCGGATCGAGCCCTCGCTCGACCGTGATCTCGTGAATCAGGTCAGACATCTGCGAGCAGGCAACTCGGAAGATGCCGGCCGCTGCCTCCTCGACCGACATGCCAAGGGGGTCAGCGATCTGTTCGGCGAACACGGCTCGGGCCGCTTCGACATCGAGTTCGAGCGTGCCGCCCAGAAAACTACTTGGGTCCATGTAGCCGAGAAGCAACATCACATCCGTCAGGGTCGGCTCTGTGCCACCACTGCCGTAACAGACCGGCCCTGGCCGTGCCCCAGCGCTGCGAGGCCCAATGCGAGGAGCCAATGATCCAGGCTCGAGGCTGATGATGCTCCCGCCGCCGGCACCAATCGACGCCACCTCTATCTTGGGAGCGAGATAGTGATAGCGGTTGACCATGGGTTCGCTGTCGAAGTCGAGGCGACCATCTTGCAGCACTCCGACCTTCGACGTGGTGCCGCCCATGTCCACTGCGATCACGTCGGGCTGTTCGAGAAGACCGCCGAGGAACCTGCTGCCGATCAGCCCAGCGACCGGACCACACTCGATCATGCCGACGGCCCTGTCCGCAGCCTCTGCTGCCGGAAGGAGCCCGCCATAGCCCTGCATGACCAAGACGGGACCGCCGTAGCCCTCCTGCGCCAGCAACGACTCGAGGGAGCGCACGTACGCTCGCGTCACCTTGCCGGCAGCAGCATTGATCGCCGTGGTGGACGTTCGTTCGTACTCGCCGGGCAGCGGAGCGATATCGCTCGACACCGAGACGTAGCACTCGGGGGCGATGCGCTCGATCGCTGCAGCAATCGCCGCTTCGTGGCTCGGGTTGCGGAACGACCACAGCAAACAGACAGCGATGGCTTCGACACCCTCGTCTTCGATCAACGAGCGGATCGCAGCCTCAGTTGCATCCATGTCGAGCGGTTCGACGACCGCTCCCTTGTAGTCAACTCGCTCGGGCACCCCGCGAACCCGACGTTGCTCGACGATGGGTGGTGGTCGCTCGGTGGCGACTGGGTGCTTGATCTGATCCTCGGGGAGCCCTGACCAGCGCCCGTAGGCGCCGCGAGTGACGCGAAGTGTGTCCTCGAACCCGGCGGTGGTGATGAGGCCTGTTCTCGAGCCGTCGCCGGTCAGCAGTGTGTTGTCGACGACGGTTGAGCCGTGTACGAACAACGACGTGTTTGCGAGCAGCTCATGCAGCCCGATGCCGAGCTCACGAGAAGCCGCTCGGACAGAGTCGATGACGCCGGTTGCGAAATCTGGCGGCGTTGACAGCACCTTGCCGATTGTCAGCTTTCCCTCGCCGTCAACGATGACGGTGTCGGTGCAGGTTCCGCCTACATCGGTTGCAACCACGTACGGCATCTCGCTCCCCTTTGCTCGGCGGTGCGTGAAGCTACGTGCTCAGCCCGAAGCGATCAAGGAGTCAAGCCCGTCGTTTTGGCCCCGACCCAAAGCATTCATCTGCAAGAAACCTGAGGCTCCCGTGACGACTCCGGAGCGCGCTACTGCCAGGCGGGCCGGGCCATTGTTGCGGACCTTTTCAGTCAGCCTTGATCGGTGCGATGACCTGTTCGGCAAAACGGAGAGCGGGCTCGACGCTCAGCGGATGGCCGAAGTCCATGATGAAGTGGCTGGCGCCGAGACTGCGCAGGTGTTGGATTCGCTCGACCCACGCTTCGGACTGGGCATCGGTTTCAGGCAGATCTCCGCCCACGGTGATGCTGCATTCGATGTCGTCAGGGTTTCGGCCGGCGTCGCTGGCCGACGTGTGAATGATCTCACGCATGCGGAGCCATCGTTCGTCGTCGCCTCGGTGGTGACCGTTCCAGATGTCGGCGTGGCGACCCACGATGGGCAGGCCGATCTGCTCGCCGGAACTGCCGATGCAGATCGGCGGGGCAACATCGGGGCGTGGGGACGCTGATGCGTTGTCGATGCTGAAGTGCTGGCCGGTGAAGGTGGGATGCTCCTGGGTCCACATCAGCTTGCAGATCTGGACGACCTCTTCGAGTTGACGCAGGCGGGTTGCGTTCGACGGGAAGTGGTAGCCGTAGGAGTCGTATTCGTCCTCCCGCCAGCCAGCGCCGATGCCGAGTATGAACCGGTTGCCTGACAGCACCTGGAGGGTTGACGCCATCTTCGCGGTGAGTGCCGGGTTTCGATAGCCGTGGCCGAGCACGTGGTGGCAGAGCATGACGTCGGGAAAGCGAGCGGCGAGCCAGGTGAGGGTGACCCAGGCTTCGAGGAAACCCTCCTGTTTCTCGGCATCGAACCCGTAGAAGTGATCGGCGATCCAGAGCGAGTCGAAGTGCTGCAGGGCTTGGGGGAAGATGTGCTCTTCTTGATACATCACGATCGGCTGGAAGCCACTTCCAGCGTGTCCGGCAACCGGCGACAACCACCCGAATTTTGTCATGGGAGACAGCTTGGCAGATGGACGCCGGTGCGTCCGTCCAGTCCATTGCCGATCAGTTCGTCAGCTCGCCAGAGTTGGAGAACGGTCTTGCGACCTCGCCAAGTTGTCGTCGTACGCTCGCGCCGCTCACGAAACGTGCCGCTGACCCGAAGCTGCTGGTGTGTTTGGCACCGATCGAAACATGCGTCGCGCTTCCCGAGCCTCTCGACGAGGCACCAGCGCCTCAGAAGCTCCTTCCCTTGCGCCTCCAACGAAGTCGATGAACGATCGTCTCGTGGAATCGCTCGATCGTTCGCAAGCCCAGATGATGTTCACGCCGGACGGAACGATCGTCCACGCGAACGACAACTTTCTCGCGGCCATGGGCTACCAACTCGACGAAGTTGTCGGCAAGCACCACAGCATGTTCGTCGATCCAGTGATTGTCGGCTCCCAGGGGTATCAAGACTTCTGGGATGGTCTTGCAGATGGCATCTTCCGGTCGGTTGCGTTCGTTCGCTACGGCAAGGGCGGCGCCGAGGTGTGGATCCAAGCGACGTACAACCCCATCTTCGATGACAACGGGGAGGTCATCAACGTGATCCAGGTGGCCTCTGACATCACGAAGCAGAAGCTGGCCGAACTTGAGGTGCGCGATCGCACCCAAGCGGTCGTCGAATTCCTCCCCGACGGCACGGTCTTTCGAGCGAACGAGCGCTTCCTTGACGTCGTCGGCTACACGCTGGATGAGGTCAAGGGTCAGCATCACCGAATGTTCATGCCCGCCGACGAAATCGGCACTCCGGAGTACGCGGAGCATTGGTCATCCCTGACTCGGGGGGAAGTCCGACAAGGACAGTTCCGCCGTATGACCAAGAGCGGTAGGCACCTGTATCTCCAGGGCGCCTACAACCCCTTGTTCGACGCAGCTGGGAAGGTCACGAGCGTCACGATGGCGGTTGTCGACATCACCACCGAAGTCGACGCGACAGCGAGGGCCGACGACATTGGGCGTGAGATCGCCGGCAACCTCTCGGACATGGACGCAGCTCTCAGCGAGATCTCGGCTCGGGTGGCAGGCACGGCAGGTTTGGCCCAGAACGCTGAGTCCAATGCTCACAGCGCCACCGACGTGGTGAAGCAACTCGATGAAAGCAGTGAGTCGATCGGAAAAGTTGTGACGGTCATCCAGCGCTTGTCCGAGCAGACGAACCTCCTTGCCTTGAATGCCACGATCGAGGCGGCGCGAGCCGGTGAGAGTGGTCGAGGCTTTGCCGTCGTTGCGAACGAGGTCAAGGTGCTGTCCACTCAAACGGGGGGCGCAACCGAAGACATCCGACTCAACATCGAGACGATCCAGGGCAAGATCGCAACGGTGGTCGAGGCGATCCAAGGAATCGTCGACGGCGTCGCTGAAGTGTCATCGAACACCAGCAGCGTGGCCGCAGCCATCGAAATGCAGGCCGCGTTGATGACTCAGATGAACGCAACAGCTCGAGAACTGTTGAACGTGAACCACTGAGGGTTCGTCGCGACGTTGTTCGCTTCTCTGCCGTAGTGTCGGCGGGTGCGCCATTCCTCAACGGAGACTTATAGGAATAAATTTGGTCTTGGTCGGAACCGGACAAACGAGTCTGATCCGGGGTGCTCGCTCTGGCACGGCGCTGTGATTACCCGGCGTTCCCGATGCCGATCCCTCGCAGCGAGATCAACCTGATCGAGACGTTCGCTGACACCGAGGTGATCGGGTTGGCGATCAACCGTGAAGGCATGTCTGACAGCGAAGTCACCGCGGCCATCACCATGTATGAACTCGAACTTGGGATCCCGCGACCGACGTTCTCACCCGGCCGGCTGGCCGGCTGCTCCAGATTGTCTTTGCCGCCTTCCCCGAACTGAACCAGAGGCGCTCGATCGCTACGGCGTGAATGGCCTGCGCATCGAGGTCGGCCTCGGCAAAGTCGCCGACAACGCTCGGGCCCTCGTGGACCGCGCCGCGGTCAACGGCATCTCCATCACCGGCGTCACCAAGGTGATGCTTGGATGTCCTGAGCTCGCCGGTGCCCTTTCGGGCGCTGGTGTTGCGGCAGGGACGGGTGCATGAGGAACATGGCAGAACCAACAACGATGGTCGACGGTGTCGAAACTGCGTTCGGCATCGAGATCGAGATCGAGATCGTTTCGGGCGGTAACTCGGCAAACCTCGAGTGGGCTTTCGGTTCGTCGAACTGCGGCCGCATCCACAACCTCCGGCTGGGGGAAGCGATCCTGCTTGGGCGTGAGCGGCTTCACCGTCAACCCATTCCCGGACTCCACACCGATGCGTTCGCCCTGGTTGCGGAAGTGATCGAGTCCAAACGCAAACCCACCGAACCCTGGGGCTGCGCCGGCCAGAACTCCTTCGGCGAGACCCCCCGAAGCAGTGGACAGCGGTGTGATCTGGCAGACGATCCTCGCGGTGGGGCGTCAGGACACCGAAACGTCTGACCTCACGGCGTCGCACGGCGTCGAGATCCTGGCCGCCAGTAGCGACCACCTCATCGCCGAGATCCGTAAACAGCTCCAAGCTGGAGACGAGATCAGGTTCGAGCCTGGCGAATCCGCGTTGCTCCGGTCGATGACATCAACATTTGTTCAACCTGCGATGACGGCATCGCAAACCTGAACTGCTGCCGTAGTGTCTGCGTTAGCACTCTCATGGCG
>CAYGQE010000076.1:0-7234 GCA_964351995.1 uncultured Acidimicrobiaceae bacterium
AGGGCCTTCGGTTCGCGATTCGTGAAGGCGGCCGCACTGTTGGTGCTGGCCGTGTGACTAAGGTCCTCGAATAGGAAACTGACATGGCAACCAAGCAAAAGATCCGCATCCGCCTCAAGGCATACGACCACGAGGTCATCGACCAGTCGACGAAGAAGATCGTCGAGACCGTCGCTCGTACCAACGCCGTGTTCCGTGGCCCCATCCCGCTGCCGACCGAGAAGCATCGCTTCTGCGTCATCCGGTCACCGCACAAGGACAAGGACAGCCGCGAGCACTTCGAGATGCGGATCCACAAGCGTCTCATCGACATCATGGATCCCAACCCGAAGACCGTTGACTCCCTCCAGCGCCTCGAGCTGCCTGCTGGCGTCGACATCGAGATCAAGATCCAGCAAGTCTAAAGAACAAGCACTTCTCAACTGGGAGTGAGTTTGGTCGCCTCGGGCAGCCAAGCTCACTCCCCGTTGTCGTTTTCGAGTGCTACCACAGGAGTTCTGCGAGCTGCTCGGCGTCGTTGCTGGGAATGCCGTTGCTGGGGAACGACGTCAGCGGTTCGCCGAGGATCGTGCGGGCAAAGACCATGCTGGCCAGATGGGTTCCCGCCGGACTTGGATGTGATCCGTCGGCGCTGTGCAGAGCGACGTCGTTTGTGGTGAGGCTGCGAGCCCAAGTCGACCCCACGGGAGCGACGGTCCCTCCAGCCGCGTTGGCAAGTGACCAGTACCCACTCGTGAGCGCCGCCTGCATGGACTCGAACGATGTGTGTCCGCTGAAGCGGCTGCCGTTTCGGTGGCCCCAGGTCTCGAACAGAATCACTCGAGCTCCGCTGTCGACAGCGAAGGTACCGAGGGCCTCAGCTGCGGGTATCGACTGGTCGCTGAGCAGGCCGGGAATCGCTGGCGTCTCGGACTGGTCTTGAAGAACGACGACGTCGAAATCGCCATTCAGGATGGTGGACCGGACGGTCGGGCTGGCGGCGTGTTGGCTGAGCGTGGTGCCGCCTGGCGTGATCGATTCGATCTCAAGGTCGATGCCGTTGTCGCTCAGGACGTTCGAGACCATCACTGGCAGGTCATTCGAAGCGGTGTAGCTGTTGCCGATGAACAGCACCCGCTGTGTTTCATTGTTGCTCCCGAGCTGGGTGTAGCCAAAGAAGAACAGAACCGAGACGAGAGCGGCGGACACCAGAACCTTCATGCCGAGTCCATCGGCTGACGGGAGTGAGTGCTGAGGTCAGGTGGGCGGGGGAGTGAGGCCCAGGGCGGTGAGGTCGACCGAGTCGAGCAGTGGGTCAGCAAGCGAGGCGAGCGCAAAGAGCGCAGTGAACGCAGCGTCGGTTCGTGCATCGTCAGGATCGAGCCGACCCATGACCTCGAGCCCCAGGAAGAGCGCACCGAAGGAGTAGGCCAGCTGCTCGATCGGCAAGTACTGCCCGAGGGGGTGCAATTGGAGCAAGCGCCGGAGCGACTCTTCGACCAGGCTGTTCCACGGATCGAGGGTTGCGAGGACTCGAGCGCCCAGATCACTCGACATCGGCCAGCCGGCGACGATTGCCGAAAGGGCGGAGGCGTCGGTGTCGTACGCGCCAGCGTGGAGCTGGCGGGCGATCGTGACGAATTCGGCGAGCGTTTCGACGCTTCGGAGTTGCTCATCGAAGCGAGCCATCCGGCGAACGTTGGCTCGCTCGAGCGCTGCCAGCAAGAGTTCGTCGACCGAACCGAAGTGGTAGAAGACGAGTGCCTGGTTGAAGTCGCCGGCCTTGGCGATGGCTCGAGCGCTTGTCCCGACCAAACCCTCTGAGCTGATCGTGGCGAGGGCCGCGTCGATGATGCGGTCCTTGGTTTCCTGCCCGCTCTTCGACGTCTTTCGCTCAGCCATGGTGAGAGTCTGCCCGTTGTCGAGAGCCGAGCAGGTCTTCGAGTGGTCTGGAGTCTGTGGTCGTCAGAGGAGACCGATGCCCTGCCTCGGCGGCGGCGGCGGTGCCAGCGGCTCAGTTTGTCGCCAGAGGCTCCAGCCGACGAGCGCGGTGATGCCGGCCGCACTGAGGAACACAGCCCCGAAGATCTGGCCGTTGCTGTCGGGCAGGAGATCGAGAGCGATGAGCCCGAGCGTCCCTTCGGCCATGGCAAGGAACGAGACGAACAAGGCCGGATGAGAGGCGCCTGGAACGTCGGCCCGAAGAACTCCTCGGATGCTCAAGACCCCGCCGGCGAGGAGCGGGAGACCAGCGGACATGAACCACAACGAGAGTGTCAAGACGAAGCCCATGGTGGCGGCGGGTAGAGCAACGATCACAACAGAGGCTTTTGCTTGCAGTGGGACGTGCCAACCGTCGACGTGACGAGTGCGGCGCGATCTCGCTGAGGAAGTGTTTGTGTTCACCGCGGGCCGCCGAGTTCGTCGGATGGTGCGCATGCTCCGGATGCGCAGTTGGTGGTGGGCAAGACGGCGGAACCGGTGACGTTCAACAATTTGGACACTGAGCCCCGCCCGAGAGAAAGAGCGTGGAAGGCTCGTTTGGCCAGGGGCCGCACCGCTGGTCGTTGCAGTCGAGCGGCGAGCACGCGGTGGTCGGTCAACGCCCACAGGCAGGTGATGAAGGCATCCGGGCCGACCCAGATGGGTTCGGGATCGCCCGGCGCCGTGTGGCCGACAACGATCAGGTCATCGCCGACGGGCAACGACGCCGGGTCGAGCCCGAGGCGGCGAACGCCGTCCATGTCGCTGGCCGCCACGAAGCTGATCGGCACCAGTTGTGCGGACCGCATCAGCCATATCCGGCAGCGCTGGCACAACTGGCATCGATCGTCGTAGATCACGGTCAGTGCTCGGGGACCAGGTGGCGCCCCGGTCGGTGTGGTGTTCATCTGGTCCTCAACCGATCGGCGTGGGCTGAGCCGGCGGAGCCGGGGGAATGTTGTTCACGTAGGTGGGCGCCGGAGGCATTGGCGTGCGGGCGTTCCGGCTGGTGTGATTGCGAATTCGCCAGAAGATCGCCATGTTCACCAAGTGGATGACGCCAAGGCTGAGCAGGAGCGCCCCGATCCGCTCGATCAGGCCATTGAATGCTTCAGTCAGCGCCGCTGCTTCGCCGACTTTGTAGAGCAGCAAGGCGTAGCCGAGGTTCAAGAGGTAGAACCCGACGACCAGCAGTTGGTTGACCGCTCGAGCCATTCCGTCGTCGTCGAAGACGTCCTCGAGGAAGATCTCGCCGTTGCGCTGCAGGGTTCGGGCGAGCCAGACCACGAGGGCCACGGCGATGACGGCGTAACCGCCGTAGAAGGCAATGGCGAGTTGGTCGCTGATGACCGCAGGTTCAGCAGCGAAGACGGTGGTTGCTGGGAGGGCAGTGGTGGGGACGGTGGTGGTCGGGGTGATCATCATGATTCCTTTCGAAACATTGAGCGGTTGCTCAATTCGGTGAGTTGAGCATGTGCTCAAACAGCGCCGAAGTCAAGGAGTTTCTTGAGCATGCGCTCAAACACGAGTGCGTGATGTCGCGCGGTGGAAGTGTCGGTGACTGCCGTTAGTCTCGGTGAGTCCCGTTGAAGGGCCTTCATGGCCTGGGAAACTGACGTCTGGAAAGGTCGAGCCACCCGCTTGAAACCACCCAGCACAATCGATACGGCTCCGCTCCCTCAGCACTCACCTGCGCCGAGAGAGACGGAGCCTTTGCGTGAACGGCCTCCTTCCGGGGGCCCGCTGACGGAAGTAGAAGGAATGACACACAGTTCTGCTGTGCACAAAGCGATCGTCGGCCACAAGGTCGGCATGACACAGGTCTGGGACGAAGACAAGATCGTCCCTGTCACCGTGGTCAAGGTCGGGCCGTGCCGCGTTGTCCAGATCAAGACACCGGAGATCGATGGCTATTCAGCCATTCAGGTCACCATTGGTGACCGCGATCCTCGCAAGCTCAACAAGCCCGAGGCCGGTCACTTCGCCAAGTACGGCGTGACCCCCGGTGATGAGCTCGTCGAACTGCGTCTTTCGGATGTGTCCGGCTACTCCGTTGGTCAAGAAATCAACGCCGACACCTTCGAAGCTGGCGACATGGTCGACGTGATCGGCACCAGCAAGGGCAAGGGTTTCGCCGGCGTCATGAAGCGTCACAACTTCAAGGGCCAGCGCGCCACCCACGGTGCCCACCTCGTTCACCGCATGCCCGGCTCCATCGGTCAGTGCGCCACCCCGTCTCGTGTCTTCAAGGGCATCAAGATGGCTGGCCACATGGGCAACGATCGGGTCACCACCCAAAACCTCAAGATCGTCCAGTCCGACATGGAAAACAGCTACGTCTTGGTCAAGGGCGCTGTGCCCGGAGCCAAGGGCGGAACCGTGATTGTGCGCAATGCCGTCAAGTCCGAGAAGGTGAGTCACTGATGGGTGTCAAGAAAGCCATCGTCGAACTCGACGCAGAAATCTTCGGCATCGAGCCAAACGTCCCGGTCATGCACCAGGTCGTCACCGCACAGCTCGCTGCCAAGCGTGCGGGTACCCACAGCACCAAGACCCGTTCCGAGGTCCGCGGCGGCGGCGCCAAGCCGTGGAAGCAGAAGGGCACCGGCCGGGCCCGTCAGGGTTCCACTCGTGGACCCCACTGGATCGGCGGCGGTGTGGCCCATGGCCCGAAGCCCCGTGACTACTCCGAGCGCACCAACAAGAAGATGAAGCGCCTCGCTCTCCGCTCCGCACTGTCGGATCGTGCAGCCGAAGGTCATGTCATGGTTGTTTCGGACTGGGGCTTCGACAAGCCCAGCACCAAGGCAGCAAAGATCGCACTCAGCGATCTCGGCACCTCCGGCAAGGTCCTCGTTGTCACCAACCGTGACGACGACCTCACCTGGAAGAGCCTGCGTAACCTCCCCGAGATCCACCTGCTCGAGGCTGACCAGCTCAACACCTACGACGTGCTCGTCAACGATTACGTCGTATTCACCGAAGCGGCACTGCCCACCAGCGCCGTCGCCTCCACCGGGAGCGATTCGTGAAGAATCCACACGACATCATCATCCGGCCCGTGGTCTCAGAAAAGACCTACGTCGCCGTGGAAGAACGCAACACCTACACCTTCGTCGTCGCCACCAGCGCCTCGAAGCCAGAGATCAAAGACGCCATCGAATTCATCTTCGACGGTGTGAAGGTCTCCAAGGTCAACACCTTGAACCGGAAGGGCAAGCGGGTACGCAACCGCCGCAACAACACCTTCACGAAGCGCACCGACACCAAGCGAGCGATCGTCACCCTCTCCGAGGGTGAGATCGAGCTCTACTCGAGCTGAGGACGCACTGATGGCCATTCGTAAACGCAAGCCCACAAGCCCCGGTCGGCGCTTCCAGACCACGTCTGACTTCGCCGAGATCACTTCGACCTCGCCCGAGAAGTCGCTGCTCGTCAAGCAGTCGAGCACCGGTGGACGCAACAATTACGGTCGCAAGACCGCTCGCCACCGTGGCGGAGGCCACAAGCAGCGCTACCGCGTGATCGACTTCCGTCGCAACAAAGATGGCATTCCCGCCACTGTTGCTTCGATCGAGTACGACCCGAACCGCAACTGCCGTATCGCTCTCGTGCACTACCACGACGGCGAAAAGCGCTACATCCTCGCTCCCAAGGGAGTGAGTGTTGGCGACAAGCTGCAGTCCGGTAGCGGCGCAGACATTCGTCCCGGCAACGCCATGCCCATGCGCTACATTCCCGTCGGTACCGTGATCCACGCTGTGGAACTCAAGGTCGGCGGTGGCGCCCGTATGGCTCGATCAGCCGGCACGAGCGTCCAGCTCGTCGCCAAGGAGGGCAACACCGCCACGTTGCGTCTGCCTTCCACCGAGATGCGCCGAGTTTCCATCGACTGCATCGCCACGATCGGCGAAGTTGGCAACTCAGAGTACGAACTCATCAAGATCGGCAAGGCCGGTCGTGCCCGCTGGAAGGGCAAGCGCCCCCAGACACGTGGTGTGGCCATGAACCCTGTCGACCATCCGCATGGCGGTGGTGAGGGCAAGACCAGTGGTGGTCGCCATCCGGTGTCACCGTGGGGCCAGCCAGAAGGCCGGACCCGTAAGAGGGGTAAGAAATCAGATGACCAGATCATCCGCCGTAGGCGGACTCGTGGCGGACGGAGGTAAGGGATGCCGCGCAGCCTGAAGAAGGGCCCGTTTGTCGACGATCACCTGTTGAAGAAGGTGGACGCGCTGAACGAAAAGGGTGAGAAGAAGGTCATCAAGACCTGGTCTCGCCGCTCCACCATCATTCCTGACATGGTCGGGCACACGATTGCGGTGCACGACGGCCGCAAGCACGTGCCGGTCTACATCACCGAATCGATGGTCGGTCACAAACTCGGCGAATTCTCGCCGCCTCGTACCTTCCGCTATCACGCGGGTCAGGAAAAGGTGGGTCGACGATGACCGGAGCCAAGACCAACGAACGACCGGGCACCAAAGCTCAAGTCCGCTACTTGCGGATGTCGGCGTCCAAGGTTCGCATCGTGCTCGATCTCATTCGAGGCAAGAGCGTCACCGAGGCCAACCAGATCCTCCACTTCTCTGAGCGTGGAGCATCAAAGGACATCCAGAAAGTCCTGCGTTCCGCAGTGGCGAATGCCCAGCACAACGACGAGCAGGTGGCCGACGAGTTGTTCGTCTCTGCCTGCTTCGCCGACGAGGGTCCGACCCTCAAGCGGTTCCGTCCCCGTGCTCGTGGACGCGCTGGCCGCATCCACAAGCAGACCTGCCACGTCACCCTCATTGTGAGTCGCATGGACGAGGATGTTCTTGATCGCCTCCGCGACAAAGAAGCTGGCCGCTCCAGCGCTGGCAGCTCCGACCGCCGTGCCCGTGTTGCCAAGAGTCGTGGTGAAGAAGTCACCGCAGCTGAGGCAGCCGAAGAGGTTGTCGCTGATGAGGCCACCGAAGTCGAGTCGACCATCATCGACTCTGACAGCGATGGCGAGGTCAATGCCACCGACGTGTCGCCATACGGCGATGGCAGTCATGCGTTGATCGACGGCGACCCCGACCAGATGCCCGAGGGCTTCCCAGTCAAGGGCAACGACGATTCGAAGCTCTATCACAACGAAGACAGCCCCTTCTACGGTCGAACCAAGGCCGAAGTGTGGTTCGCCGACGACGCCGCAGCCGAGGCTGCTGGCTTCTCGAAGCCCGATTCACAGCAGAAGAAGGAAGACGAGGCTGCAGCCTCCGAAGCCAGCGATGACACTGGCGAAGCC
>CAYGQE010000076.1:7334-24419 GCA_964351995.1 uncultured Acidimicrobiaceae bacterium
AGCGATGACACTGGCGCAGCCAGCGATGACACTGGCGCAGCCAGCGATGACACTGGCGCAGCCAGCGATGACACTGACGCCGAAGCAGGAGACGCCTGATGGGCCAGAAGATCCACCCGTACGGCTTCCGTCTCGGGATCACCACCGATTGGAAGTCCCGCTGGATTGCCGATCGTCAGGAATACCGTGACTTCCTCTTCGAGGATCACGCGATTCGCAAGTACCTCATGGCGCAGCTGCCAAACGCAGCGATCTCCCGTATCGAGGTCGAGCGCACCGGAGACAAGCTCCAGATCGACGTGCATACCGCTCGTCCTGGCATCGTCATCGGCCGCAAGGGCTCCGAGGCCGATCGCCTTCGGCAGGGCCTGACCAAGATCACGAGCAACCCCCGGGTCAAGCTCAACATCATTGAGATCAAGCAGCCCGAACTCGACGCTGCGTTGATCGCTCAAGGTGTCGCAGATCAGCTCGTCGGTCGTATGGCATTCCGTCGTGCGATGAAGCGTGCCGTCCAGAACGCCATGAAGGCTGGTGCCAAGGGCATTCGCATTCAGAGCTCTGGTCGTCTCGGCGGCGCTGAGATGAGCCGCACCGAGTGGTACCGCGAAGGGCGAGTGCCGCTGCACACCCTCCGCGCCGACATCGACTACGGCATGCGTGAAGCGCAGACCACCGCCGGCATCATCGGTGTGAAGGTCCACCTGTACAAAGGCGACATCCTGCCGTACAAGGCTTCAGCTGCCAAGGCCGAGAAGGAAGCAGCGCTTGCTGCCGACGCCACCGCCGAGCCGGCGAAGCCCGTCGTTTCTTCGAGCCGCCGCCCGGCCAAGCCAGCAGTCGCTGAAGAAACCGCCGAGGTCGAGCCAGCACCATTGGTGAAAGAAGCCGATCCAGCGTTCGAGCGTCTCTTGGCTGAAGAAGAAGCCATCGAGGCTTCGCTCAAGGACAAGAGCGGCGACGACAAGTTCCGAGACGGAGACGCCGACTGATGTTGATGCCCAAGAAAGTCAAGCACCGCAAGCAGCATCGCGGTCGCCGTACAGGAACGGCCAAGGGCGCCACACAGGTGTCCTTCGGCGAGTATGGCATCCAGGTTCTCGAGCCGGGGTGGATCACTGCCCGCCAGATCGAGGCCGCTCGTATTGCGATGACCCGCCACATCAAGCGTGGCGGCAAGGTCTGGATCAACGTTTTCCCCGACAAGCCCGTCACTGAGAAGCCTGCCGAAACCCGCATGGGTTCCGGCAAGGGCAACCCGGAGCGCTGGGTTGCAGTGGTGAAGCCAGGTCGTGTGATCTTCGAACTCTCCTACCCAGACCCCGTCATTGCGCAGGCAGCAATGGACCGTGCCATCCAAAAGTTGCCGGTCAAGGCCCGTGTCATCACCCGAGAGGACGGCTTCGATGGCTGACAAAGCACTCACCGCACAGTCCGACGTCGAACTCGACGTGGCGCTCGCCGATGGCAAGCGCGAACTTTTCAACCTCCGCTTTCAGCTGGCCACTGGGCAGCTCGAGAGTCCGGCCCGCATCAAGCAGGTCAAGCGTGAGGTTGCGCGCATTCGAACCGAACAGCGGGCTCGCCAGCTCGCCGAGGAGTCATGATGGCTGAAACTGAAGCCACCGCATCTGAAAGCCCAGTACGTAACGAACGCAAGGTCCGCGAGGGCATCGTTCGCTCGAACGGCATGGACAAGACTGCGGTCGTCGAGGTCACTCGTCGTTCGCGTCACCCCCAATACAACAAGACCGTGCAGTCCTCGACTCGCTACTACGTCCACGACGAGGACAACACCCTCAACGTCGGTGACAAGGTACGGATCACCGAGACCCGCCCGCTTTCCAAGAAGAAGCGCTGGCGTCTTCTCGAAATCGTGGAGCGTGCACGATGATTCAGCAAGAATCTCGACTTCGCGTCGCCGACAACTCCGGCGCCAAGGAAGTCCTCTGCATCAAGGTGCTCGGCGGCTCAAAGCGCCGTTACGCCTCGATCGGCGACATTTTCGTCGCCACTGTCAAGGACGCCATTCCTGGCGCCCAGGTCAAGAAGGGTGACGTCGTCAAGTGCGTCGTCGTCCGTACCAAGAAGGAAAAGCGTCGTCCAGACGGCAGTTACATTCGTTTCGACGAAAACGCTGCGGTGCTGATCAACGATCAAAAGCAGCCACGTGGTACCCGAATCTTCGGCCCCGTTGGACGCGAGCTTCGCGACAAGAAGTTCATGCGCATCGTTTCCCTCGCTCCGGAGGTGCTCTGATGAAGATCCGTTTGGGCGACAAGGTCCAAATTCTCGCCGGCAAGGACAAGGGGCGCGAAAGCGTTGTGTCCGGTGCCTTCCCCGCTGAGGGCAAGGTCACGGTCGAGGGCTACAACATCGCCAAGCGTCACACCAAGCCGATCTCTGCTGAAGAGCCCGGTGGCATCGTCGACAAGGAAATGAAGATGGACGTTTCGAACGTCGCCATCATCAGCCCCGACGACGGCAAGCCCACTCGCGTTGGCTACAAGATCAACGACGACGGAACCAAGGTCCGTGTGTGCAAGCGCACCGGCGCCGAGATTCCTGAAGTGGAGCGTGCTCGATGAGCGAAGCGACAACAACAACGACCAAGGTCACTCCTCGCCTCAAGGCGCAGTACAACAGCGAGATCCGGGCTGCGCTGCAGACCCAGCTCGAACTGCCCAACGTCATGATGGTTCCGGCGCTCACCAAGATCGTCGTCAACATGGGCGTCGGTGAAGCACTGCAGAACTCCAAGGCACTCGACAGCGCCACCGCCGATCTCGCCATCATCACCGGCCAGAAGGCCATCATCACGAAGGCGAAGAAGTCGATCGCATCGTTCAAGCTGCGTGAAGAGAACGCCATCGGCGCCAAGGTCACCCTCCGGGGCGACAAGATGTGGGAGTTCTTCGATCGCCTCGTCACGCTGGCGATTCCACGTATCCGTGACTTCCGCGGACTCAACCCCAAGTCGTTCGACGGCCGGGGCAATTACACCTTTGGTCTCACCGAGCAGCTCATGTTCCCCGAGATCGACTACGACACCGTTGATGTGCCTCGAGGCATGGACATCACGATCGTCACAACCGCGACCACCAACGAAGAGGGTCGGGCACTGCTCGACGCCTTCGGATTCCCGTTCCGACGCGATGGGCAGGCTCAGTAATGGCAAAGAAAGCGCTGAAGGAAAAGCAGCAGAAGACCCCGAAGTTCAAGGTTCGGGCCTACACACGCTGCAAGGTGTGCGGCCGTCCCAAGGCGGTCTACAAGCGATTCGGTCTCTGCCGCATCTGCTTGCGGGACATGGCACATGCGGGCGAACTGCCCGGTGTGACCAAGGCGAGCTGGTAGGGGGCTGATCACATGACAATGACAGATCCCATCGCCGACATGCTCACCCGCATCCGCAACGCGAACATCGCAATGCACGATGAGGTGTCGATGCCGTCGTCCAAGCTCAAAGAAGCTTTGGCCAAGGTCCTCTTCTCCGAGGGCTACATCAACGAATTCAGTGCCTCCGACAACGAATCAGGCGTTGGACGCACCCTCACGATTGCCATGAAGTACTCGCCCGAACGTGAGCGAGTCATCAGCGGCATCAAGCGTGTCTCGAAGCCTGGTCTTCGGGTCTACACGAGTTCAGATCAGATCCCCCGAGTGTTGGGTGGCCTCGGCGTTGCCGTGCTGTCGACCAACAAGGGCCTCATCACCGATCGCGTTGCCCGCAAGGGTCGTGTCGGTGGCGAAGTGCTCTGCTACGTCTGGTAGGCCGAGATGTCACGTATTGGTAAATCACCCATCCCCGTGCCTGCTGGCGTCGAGGTTTCGACCTCGGGTCAGCACGTCTCGGTCAAGGGCCCAAAGGGCAAGCTCAGCATCGAGCTTCCCGAGGGCCTCTCCCTCTCACTCGAGGACGGCACTGCAACGGTGGATCGCTCCAGCGATGATCGTTCGCAGCGGGCCCTGCACGGCCTCAACCGTTCACTTGTCAACAACATGGTCATCGGTGTGAGCGAAGGGTTCGTCAAGAACCTCGAGATCGTCGGCGTTGGTTATCGCGCCGCAGCCAAGGGCAACAACGAGCTCGACATGTCCCTGGGCTTCTCCCACCCTGTTTCGGTGAAGGCGCCCGAAGGTGTCACCTTCGATGTGCCCGAGCCAACCAAGATCTCCGTGATCGGCATCGACAAGCAGGTCGTAGGCCAGGTTGCAGCCGAGATCCGAGACCTCCGCAAGCCCGAGCCCTACAAGGGTAAAGGCGTTCGTTACGCCGGCGAGCGGGTAGTCCGCAAAGCCGGAAAGGCTGGTAAGTAATGGCCTCGAAGACCAACAAGCAGCACGCCGCTCGCGCTCGTCGCCAGTTCCGTGTTCGCAAAAAGGTTGTCGGCACCACAGAGCGCCCGCGCCTGGCGGTGTTCCGCTCGAACAAGCACATCAGCGTGCAGGTGATCGACGACAGCACCGGACAAACGCTGGCAGCAGCGTCGTCCTACGAAAAGGACCTGCGAGAGGGCAGCGGCTCGATTGCCGGCGCCACCAGCGTGGGCACCCGCATCGCCGAACGAGGCAAGGCCGCCGGTGTCAGCACCGTGGTCTTCGATCGTGGCGGTAACCGCTACCACGGACGTGTGGCCGCCTTGGCCGACGCCGCCCGCGAAGCCGGCCTGGAGTTCTAGGAGACGACATGGCAGACAACAATCGCAATAACGGACGTAACGACCGTGATGACGGCCGTGAGTCACGAGTCATCACGATCAATCGTGTGGCCAAGGTGGTCAAGGGTGGTCGTCGGTTCGCCTTCACCGCCCTCGTCGTGCTCGGCGACGGCAACGGTCGTGTCGGACTCGGCTACGGCAAGGCCAAAGAAGTCCCCCTGGCCATCCAGAAGGGCACCGAAGAGGCTCGCAAGCTGCAGTTTGACGTCGCAATGGCTGGCGGAACGATCACGCACCCGATCATCGGCATCAACGGTGCCGGTCGAGTGATGCTCAAGCCCGCTGCTCGTGGTACCGGCGTCATTGCCGGTGGTGCGGCACGTGCCATCCTCGAAGAGGCTGGCGTTCGCGACGTCATCTGTAAGTCCCTTGGTTCGGCCAACCAGATCAACGTGGCCCGGGCCACCATCGATGCGCTGGCCAAGCTCAAGCGTCCCGATGAGGTCGCCAAGCTTCGTGGCCTCGATGCTTCTGAGTTCGTGCCGAAGGGCCTGCTCGACGCATACAACGAGACCCGTCGCGGTCCGTCAGCCAACCCGGCTGAGGTGTCGTGATGGCCCACATGAAGATCACCCAGATCAAGTCCTCCATCGGCTGTAAGCCGAAGCAGCGCGGGACGCTTCGTGCGCTCGGCCTGCGTGGCATCGGACAATCCAACGTCATCGAAGACGGTCCGGTCCTCCAGGGCATGTTGTCCCGGGTCCCGCACCTCGTCACGGTGGCTGAAGTAGAAGAAGGAGCTGCCTGATGAAGATCCACGATCTGAAACCAGCAGAGGGTTCCCGCAAGGCTGGCAAGCGCAAGGGCCGCGGTATTGGTGGCAAGGGCGGCAAGACCGCTGGCCGTGGTTCCAAGGGCCAGCGGGCTCGCAACACGGTTCGTCTTGGTTTCGAAGGTGGCCAGTCGCCACTGCAGAAGCGTGTTCCGAAGCTTCGCGGCTTCCAGAACCCGTTCCGAGTCGAGTACCAAGCCATCAACCTCGACGTCATCGCCGAGTTCGTCGAAGCCACTGGCTCCAGCGACATCAACCCCGATGCACTCTTCGAAAAGAGCCTCATCGGCAAGGGCAACCTCGTCAAGGTGCTCGGTCGTGGTGAAATCACCACCGCCGTCAACGTCAAGGCTCACGCCTTCTCGGCCTCAGCTGAAGCGGCGATCACCGCTGCTGGCGGCACCATCGAGAAGCTCGACCTGCCGTTCTCGGTTCGCCCGCCAAGCTCGGGCAACCAGCACATGAACAGGTAAGCAGCTTTCAAGTTTGTAAACGACTGACCGGGTGCTCTCCTTCTTGGGGAGCGCCCGTTTAGTATCTGACCCGGCCACGGGTTGCATCTCTTTCTCCAGACCCGCCACGCAATCGAGGAACATCGTGTCAACGCTGCGGAACGTCTTCCGAACACCTGAACTGCGGAACAAGATCTTGTTTACGCTCGCCATGATCCTGCTGTACCGACTCGGTGCACAGATCCCGGCGCCGGGTACGAACCTCGATGCGCTCGAAGCGCTGCGCGAGGATTTCGATGACACCTCGGGGGGAATCTTCGGCTACCTCAATCTGCTGAGTGGAGGTGGTCTTGCGTCCCTGAGCTTCTTCGCCCTGGGAATCCTGCCGTACATCACCTCATCGATCATCATCCAGATCTTGACGGTTGCGATTCCCAAGCTCGAGCAATGGCAGGCGGAAGGAGCCACTGGGCAACGCAAGATCACCCAATGGACTCGCTACATCGCTGTGCTTTTGTCGCTGGTGCAGAGCACCGGCATCGTGTTCTTGATCAACCGCAACCCCGAAGGCTTCTTCGGGGTGCCGATCGACTTGTTCCCAGACGGCGGGTTCAACGTCGTTCTCGCCGTGGTGTGCATCACCACCGGTAGTGCAGTGCTGATGTGGATGGGCGAGCTCATCAGCACCAAGGGGATCGGCAACGGCATGTCGATTCTGATCTTTGCTTCGGTTGTGTCGAGCCTTCCGTCGGTGGGAATCACCATTCAGTCGCTGCGCGGTTGGGTCGGGGTCGCGATCGCCGTCGTGCTCCTGCTGTTCCTCTGCGCCGGCATCGTGTTCGTCGAGCAGGGTCAGCGCCGCATCCCTGTGAACTTCGCCAAGCGCGTGGTCGGCCGCCGCCAGTACGGCGGCAACAACTCCTACATCCCGCTGAAGGTCAACCAGGCCGGCGTGATTCCGGTCATCTTTGCCTCCTCGCTGCTGTCGCTTCCGACCCTGCTCACCGGTGTGTTGCCGGCTGACGGGTGGGGCCAATCGGTCCGAAGCTTCATCGATGACAACCTGTTCCAGCCCGACAATCTCGGCTACATCCTGGTCTTTGGTCTGCTGATCGTCGGTTTTGCTTACTTCTACAACTCGATTGCATTCGACCCCATTCGCCGTGCCGACGATCTCCGGAAGTCAGGTGGCTTCATCCCCGGGATTCGTCCTGGGCCGCAGACCGAACGCCACCTGGCGAAGATCCTCAACCGGATCACGCTCCCCGGTGCGCTCTTCCTGGCGATCGTTGCGCTCATCCCGTCAGCGGCACTGGCTCGGTACGTCGGCGGTGGCACTGGCTCGACGAACATCACGGCCTTCTCTGGCGTTTCCATCCTGATTGGTGTGGGCGTGTCGCTCGAGACCATGAAGCAGATCGACAGCCAGTTGATGAGCCGAAACTACGAAGGTTTCCTCAAGTAGTACGTCCCGCCCCACGAGGTCTAGGTGCTTCGAATCAGCGTCTGCTGAGAAGAACTCCACGTCCACTTGCGTATGCGGCGGTGCTCTGCCACCGTTGTCCGCTCCACCGAGAGGAAGCACTACCCCATGTCGAATCCCATCCGTCTCGTCATCTTTGGCCGCCAAGGCGCAGGCAAGGGCACGCAGTGTGTTCGGCTCGTCGAGGAATTCGGTGTGATCCACATCTCGACCGGAGACATGCTTCGCAGCGCTGTCGCTGCCGGAACCGAGATGGGTCTCAAGGCCAAGGCAGTCATGGATGCTGGCGACCTCGTCAGCGACGGCATCATCAACGGCATCGTGCGTGAGCGCCTGGCTCAAGACGACATCGCCGAGAGCGGCTTCGTCCTCGACGGCTATCCCCGGACTGCAGCACAAGCCGAAGCGCTCGTCATGGTGCTTGGCGACCGCAGCCTGCACGCCGCAGTGGACCTCGACGTTCCCGTCGAGGAAGTGACCGCCCGAATGAAGGCTCGGGCTCGAGCCGACGACACCGAAGACGGCATTGCGCGGCGCCTGGCGCTCTACGAGCAGGAAACCCGCCCCGTCCTCAACTGGTTCGCCGATCGCGATCTGTTGATCACGGTCGATGGGCTTGGCGAAGAGGGCGAGATCACCGGACGCCTGCTCGACGCCGTCCGCGGGAAAGCTTCGGCCTAGCGGCCTCGGGCGCTCCTTGGAGTTGTTCGCTGACGCTCACAACTCCCTCGCCACCAACGGAACACACAAAACTGCCTGCCAAACCCCGGGTTTGTGACCCTCAGCTTTGATAGCTCCAGCCCCGGGTTGTTCACGGGAGTGCGGGGAGGCTGATGACGACGCAGGCGCCGTGAGGCTGGTTGTCGGTGATCAGGATCTCGCCGTCGTGTTGGTCGACGATCCGCTTGCTGATCGCCAGGCCTAGCCCAGCTCCTCCACCGCCGGTCGGGGTGCCGTCGGCCTGCCAGAATCGCTCGAAGACCTTGGCTCGTTGATCGACGGGAATTCCCGGGCCACAATCACGGACGGCGACTCTCACCGATCCGTTCTGTCGACTTGCCACCACTGTGACGGCATCGCCAATGGGGGAGAACCGCAGCGCATTGCCGATCACGTTGGTGAGCACACGTGCCAGCTGTTCGCGATCCCCAACTGATCGCAGGCCCATTGGGGCTTTCACATCGATCAAGGCGGTTGGATGCGTGAGCCGCAGCTCGCCGGCAAGTTCGTGCAGGAGGTCGCCCACGTCGAGTTCTTCGGCCCCGAGGCGATCGGAGCGAGCTTCGAGTCGAGAGAGATCGAGCAGTTGGTTGACCAGGCGGCCGAGGTGTTCGCTCTGTGCGAGCATGCGCTGCAGCGTTGCCCCGTCGGGTGTGCCGACACCGTCGACGAGATTCTCGAGCGTGCCCTGGAGCGCGGCAACGGGCGTGCGGAGTTCGTGGGATGCATTCGCGATGAACTCCTTCTGCTGCCGGTCAGCGTCAGCGAGGTCAGCGGCCATGTGGTTGAACGCATCGGCCAGCTGGCCGACCTCGTCGGTGGCAGACACCTCGACCCGTTGGGAGTAGTCGCCGCGAGCCATCGCTTTGGCCGACGATGCCATTTGTCTCAGTGGGTAGGTCATGCCGTGAGCCAGGAATTGGACCATCAGCAGTGCAAATGCTCCGGCGATGACCGGGCGGATCCATACGGGAAACCCGAGGCTGGCGCCGATGAGGCTCATCAGGGCCGTGACCGCGACCGCGGCGACGATGACGATCGACCACTTGGTCTTGATCGATGGGATTGGATCGAGGGGTCTTGGGCGAATCACGATGGGTCTCCGAAGGCATAGCCGACGCCGTGCACAGTCCTGATCGTGTCATCGCCGAGCTTGCGGCGCACGGATCGCACGTGGCTGTCGACTGTACGAGCGCCAGAACCGTCTCGGTAGCCCCAGACCATCGCCAACATCTGCTCTCTCGACAGCACCGCTGTGCCCGCCTCGGCGAGCACGCGGACGAGATCGAACTCCGTTGGTGTGAGGTGGACTTCTTCGCCATCTCGCCGCACGATGCGACCCGACGGGTCGATGGTCACGCTGCCTCGATCAAGACTCGGGCCAGCGTTTGCCTCGGCTCGCCGCAGCACCGCCTTGACTCGGGCGACCAGCTCGCGAGGTGAAAACGGCTTGGTGAGGTAGTCGTCGGCGCCGACGCCGAGCCCGATGAGCATGTCGGTCTCGTCATCGCGGGCGGTCACCATGACGACAGGGATGCGGCGAGCGGCCTGGATGCGTCGACAGACCTCGAGGCCGTCGATACCTGGCAGATTCAGATCGAGGATCACCAGATCGGGACGCAGGGCCGTGCACTGCTCGACGGCGGTGAGGCCGTCTGCCGCAATCGTCGCCTCGAAGCCTTCGCTGCGCAGACGGTCGGCAACGGCATCGGCGATGATCGGCTCATCCTCGACGACGAGGATGTGTGCTGGGGTAGTCGCCACACACCAAACCTAGAGACCGCAGGGCTCACTGGCCTGCTTGAGTTGTGAAGAGTTGGTGCAACCGGATTCTGCACAACATCTGCGCGTGCTCTGCGGCAGCCATACACATGCGGTCGACATCATCGTGGGCATGGCGGATTCCCCAACGACAACCAGCCCACCTCTCCCTCCGGCGCCACCTCCTGACCCCCGGACGCCCCGATCGTCGCAGGACCCGCCTCCACCAACTGGCCCTCTGCTGTCCCAGCCAAAGCCTCCGCCCCGGCCGTTACCGCATCGGTGGCTGCCTGCGACCCTCGCTGTCGGCGTTGTCGCCGCTGCCACTATCGGGCGAGTTCCCCTTGCCAGTGTCGGAACTGCCGCCTTCGTGGTCGCTTGCGCTGCGGTGCTTCGCCTCACGAACGCCGTTGCTTCTCGTTCGGGTCGTTGGTGTCTGCTCGGCTCGGTGGGCTTTGCGCTGCTGCTCGTCGCCCGAACCGATCCTCGGCTGGCGGTGTTCAACGCAATCACTTCGGTGTTGCTGTTGGTCGTTGCCGCAATTGGACCCGCTCGAATCTACGACTGGAAGCCTCTGCAGTTGATGAACGATGCCCTCTCGATTGCCTTCCAACCGTTCGTGATGCTGGGGGACCTCGTGGTGCCCACAGGTGCTGGGGTGGCTGCTTCGCCGACGAACCGGTCTGATCGGCGTCAGCTGGCGATCGGAATCCTGCAGGGTTCGGTGATCGCTGTGCCGTTGTTGATCGTGCTGGCTGCATTGCTCGGTTCGGCCGACGCCGTCTTTGCTGACCTGCTGAGCCGAGGCCAATTCGACGCAGGGCAACTCTGGTACGCGGCGCTGCGGTTCTCGGTCGGCGCCGTCGTGATTCTCGTGTTGCTTGGCCGGACCGTTCGACCGCGCACTGCGGTCCCTCCTGCCGGCATCTCACTTGATCGCATCCCGACTCTGGTGGTGCTGGGGGCGCTCAACGGAATCTTCGCTCTGTTCGTCATCGCTCAGCTCTATGCGCTGACATCGGCCGGCGAGCAGATCCTCATCGACGCAGGTCTGACGTACCGGGACTACGCCCGGCAAGGTTTCTTCCAGCTTCTGTGGGTGTCGGGGTTGACGCTCTTGGCGCTGCTGTCGCTCCGCTCGGCTGCCGAACGCTGGTTCACCGGGGATCGATGGTTCCGGTGGTCGAGTCTCACAACGATCGTGTTGACGTTCGGGGTGGTGGCGGTGGCATGTGGCCGACTGCAGCTCTACATCGCCGATGATGGTCTGACACCGCTGCGGTTCTACAGCTCGGTCTTCTCGATCTGGGTGGCGATGGGCTTCGTCATCGTCGCTGTTCGGCTCATTGGTTGGCGCTCGTCGATTGCGTGGACGTTGCCGGCATTGGTTGCGTCCGGGTTCGTGGCGCTGGCTGCCTTGAACGTCGTCAACCCAGAGGCTCGTATCGCCGACAACCTCGTGGCCCGACAAGACCCCGACGTCGTGATCCACATGCAGAAGCTGACCGCCGACGGTCAACTGGTCATGGCCCGGAGGTTCGACGAGATCAATTCCGTTTGGGCCGCGGACGTTGCGGAGCAACTGTGTGCCGAGGTTCCCGCCGACGAGGATTGGTTGTCGTGGAACCTCGGGCGGAGCAGAGCTCGATCAGCGTTGCTCGAACTCTGCTGAAGCCGGGGGTGTGGCGAGCGCTCGCCACACCCCTGATTCAGCCGACGCCTTTGTAGTTGACGATGGCGTCGAGGCGGTGTTCGACCTGGACCAGGTCGGCCTGGTCGTTCATGACCTCGTCGATGTTCTTGTAGGCCATCGGCGATTCGTCGAGCAGTTCCTTTGCCTTGCTCCGCTGCCACATGCGGCCCGCCATCGAGGCTTCGAACTCCTCGACGGTGAAGGTCCGCTTGGCCGCCTTCCGTCCGTAGCGACGTCCGGCACCGTGAGCCGCCGACTCGTAGGCGTCCGGGTTGCCGAGGCCGGCAACAACGAAAGTCGACGTGCCCATCGACCCCGGGATGACGCCGGGATCGCCGATCCGAGCCCGAATGGCACCCTTGCGAGTGATCCACAGCGAACGTCCGCCGTGCTCCTCTCGCTCGGTGTAGTTGTGATGGCAGTTGATTCGACGACGCACGGCGACGCTGCGTCCAACAGCCGCAGCGGTCGACACGAGCACTGCGTCCATCATCTGCTCCCGGTTTTCGAGTGCGTAGTCCTGGGCCCACAGCATGTCGCGGATGTAGGCCTGGAAGTGCGAGTCGGTGTCCAGGAAGTAAGCAAGGTCTCGGTCATCGAGTGCACGCTCGGTCGTTTCGCAGAGATCACGAGCTCGCCCGATGTGTGCCTTGGCCAGGATGTTACCGATGCCCCGGCTGCCGGAATGGAGCACGATCCACACAGTTTCGTTCTCGTCCACTGAGACCTCGACGAAATGATTGCCGCCACCGAGGGTGCCCAACTGTTGCGCCATCGATCGCACCTGCTTGGTGGTGAGCTCGATCTCGGTGTGGAGTGGGTGCTCCCGAAGCCATGTGTAGGCCCGGTCGCTCGGGTGCTGGTGTCGGTCGAAACCAGCGGGCACCGTCTTGCCGATGCCGCGAAGCACCGGGCCAAGGTTGTCAGGAAGATCCGATGCAGTGAGGTCAGTCTCGACCGCGATCATGCCGCAACCGATGTCGACGCCAACCGCAGCGGGGATGATCGCTGACTCGGTTGGGATCACCGAACCGACGGTGGCGCCCATGCCCCAGTGTGCGTCGGGCATCAACGCGATCGGACCGGAGACCGCGGCGGAGCGAGCCGAGCGCAATGCCTGCTCGAGCGTGTTGTCTTCGATGTCGGTGGCCCATGACCGCACGAGTTCGACGGACTGGTCGTTGTTCGTGTCGTTGTGTCGCTTCATTGGTCCAGCTCCTCTCGTGATGGCCGGTCATCGTGAACCAGAGGCGAGCCGCTGTCGAACGAATTGCCGGAGCGTTCAGGCATTCAGGTCGCGGGCACCTCCCGGAGCGCTCGATCGACCGTTCGGAACAGCGGCCGCCCGAACAGCAGCAGCGAACCGACCACGGTCGCTGACATCACGTACACCCACTCCGGTCCGAACGACTCGGCGATCACGCCGCCCGTCAGCGCTCCAAGCGGCTGCGTGCCCCAGGCAATCACCAGGTACGACGTCATCATGCGACCGAAGATTGCATCGGGAACAAGACGCTGACGGACGGTCACGCTCACCACGTTCCAGGTTGGTTGCGACGCCCCTTTGATCATCATCGCCAACATGATGGCGGGCACGAACGTGGTGACCCACACGTAGTGCAACCCACGCGTGAGTCGCTGACGCAGTGTTCCGTCGTCGGTCTCGGCATCGGAGCGGAACGTGCCGCGCAGCGTTGCCAGGAGCACGATGGTGAGTGCGTAGAGCGCGGCTTTCATGACAAACGGCAAGGCAGGGTCGAGTTCGAAAGCCAGTGCGCTGAGCGGTGGCCCGATGAAGACGTTGGCCACGGTCTGGCTGGCGGACAGCCGACTGTTCGCTTGTTCCAGCTGATCGGAGGTGACCACGGCGCGCACGACGGCCGGCAATCCGCCGTCGGTGATCACCTCGCCCGCCCCGACCACGAAGGCAGCCAAGGCGATCATCGGGATCGTCGCCTCGTCAGCCCAGACCAGAGCAGCGACGCCACCGATGGCCAGACTTCGCCCTGCTTGGGCGGCGATGGCGAGCCACCGTCGATCGAAGCGGTCGATGATCATGCCGGCGGGGAGCCCAAGGAGCGGAAAGGGAAGGAATCGGCACACCGAGACCAACGCAACGAGCCGAGCGTCATCAGTCAGCGAGACGGCCAGAAGCGGGAAGACCACGAGGCTGAAACCGTCGCCAAGGTTTGCTGCGGCGAACGATGCCCAGAGGCCCCAGAAACGTCGGCCGAGCGCTGAGCTGATCACCGTGCGAGCGTAGGTCGGCACCGGCGAGCGGTGCGCTTGCATTCGGTGCGTCAGTCGATGGCGTAGAAGAGGGGATATGCGTCATTGACGCCATCAATCGCAGCCCCTTGGATGAAGAGATGCGCCGCATCGTCATTCCGCTCTACCCCGGGTGTCAGCCACTCGATGTGGTTGGTCCACGCGAAGTGTTCTGCGGGGCCAACGAATGGATGGATCGCAACGGTCTTCCTGGGGAGCGCTACGAGATCGTGATGGTCACCATTGATGGCGCGTCGGCGCTGTCGGAGTCGGACATGACGATGGTTCCTGATGCCGCCATCGGTGAGCTCAGTGGCGATGACATCGACACGGTGCTCGTGCCCGGCGGGATCTCGACGCGTCTGCCGGGCATCGCCGACGCTGTTGTCGAGTGGTTGGCGACGGTGGAATGCCGCCGGCTGACCTCGGTTTGCACCGGCACCTTCTTGTTGGCCGGCGCCGGTCGATGTGGTGGGCGCAGGGTCACCACACATTGGGCCTGGGCGGATGAGCTGGCGCGTCGCCATCCCGACATCGATGTCGACCTCGATGCCATCTGGATTCGCGACGGCGAGCTGTGGACCTCGGCGGGTGTCACCGCTGGGATCGATCTCGGCTTGGCCATGGTGGAAGAGGACTGTGGTGCCGAGATTGCCCAGCAGGTTGCTCGCTACCTCGTGGTGCCGGTGCGGCGCTCGGGCGGTCAGACCCAATTCAGCGCTCCGGTCTGGTGCGAGCCTCCAGAGTCGGCGCCGATCCGAGCCGCTTGCGACCTCATCCACCAACGGCCCATGGCAGACCTCTCGGTGGATGCAATGGCTCGGACTGTTGGTCTCAGCGCTCGGCACTTCACTCGTCGGTTCCGCTCAGAAGTGGGCGAGTCGCCCGCTCGGTATGTCGAGCGCGTCCGGGTCGAAGCAGCTCGACACCTGCTCGAGACCGAACGGATCGGGCTCGACAGCGTGGCTCGACAGTGCGGCTTCCCGAGTGCTGAAGTGCTGCGCCGAGCCTTCCATCGCCAGCTCAGTGTCTCCCCGGCGAGCTATCGCCAACAATTCTCTCGCACGCCAACGAAAGCAGCCTCATGACCGACCCCATTCGTATCGCCATTCCCCTCTTCGACCGAGTCACGGCGCTCGATGCCATTGGACCGTACGAAGTGTTGCAGCGGCTTCCTGGCGCCTCGGTGACCTTCGTTGGTGAGCGGCTCGGTGAGGTTCGTTCTGACACAGGCAACCTCGGGCTGGTCGTCGATGCCACTTTCGAACAGCTCGCTGACCCTGACGTGATCGTGGTGCCTGGCGGGCCTGGCACACGGGTCTTGGTCGACGGCACACAGCCGATACACGACTGGTTGCGAGCCGCTCACCTCACCACTCGCTTCACCACCTCGGTCTGCACCGGTTCGCTGGTGTTGGCCGCCGCTGGATTGCTCGATGGCTTGACGGCCGCCACGCACTGGGGAGCGTATGAAACGTTGGAGGGGCTGGGTGCTCTGGCGACAGGCGAACGAGTCGTCGAGCACGTCGATGCCCGCATCATCACCGCAGCCGGCGTGTCATCAGGGATCGACATGGCGCTCCGGCTGAGCGAGTTGCTCGTCGACGCCACTGCAGCGAAGGCCATGCAGCTGATGGTCGAGTACGACCCGCAGCCTCCGTTCGATGCTGGCAGCGTCGAGAAGGCAGGTGAGGACGTCATGGCGAGGCTCGTCACCTACATGTGAGCGCACCGCTCAAGCCACCGATGCTTGGTGTCGAAACACTGACATGGAGTTTCTCACGTTCAGCGGTCGAGCGGGCCGACTCGAGTATCTCGGTATCTCAGCTGCGGCCTCGGTCGTGCATGTCGTCAATGCTTTGGTCTTCATCGACTTCGATGAGTTCAACGGTGCTTCGGTCACGAGCCCGCTCTTCTTGGTTGGGTTCGTTCTCGCGACGCTGGTGACGTGGACTGCTGCCATTCGGCGGTGCCACGATCTTGGCCGCTCCGGGTTCTTCCTGCTCTGGCAATTGGTGCCGCTCCTCGGCATTGTCGCCGCGTTGTTCGTGATCTTCGCCCGAGGCGATGACATGAAGAATCGATTTGGTCCGCCGCCGTGGTCGGTCACGAACAGGGCGCAAAAGCGCATCGAGCTCGAGCGTGCGGCCCTCGCTGGTGCGATGGCAGAACAGGTCAATCCGGACGAGGCGTGGGTCACCGGCGATGGAACGTTTGACATGGACGGTCTCTGGAACGAGTCGAACATCTCACGCTGACGCAGTCGTTGGTCAAACACTGGGTGCAGCCCGAACCGATGTGAGCCGTTCGACCCCTGCGTCGGGCAGGTTCACTTCTCGTCTGGTCGCATGGTGTTTCGTAGGTTCGGGAGGTGCGCTTCTTCTCTCGGGTGTTGATGGTTCTGGTTGTTGGCGTTGCGGGGTTTGCTGGGTTGGCGGCGTCGGCGGCGGCGATCAGCCCCAGGGATGCCGAGCCGTCAGTGGCCCGGTTGTATCAGTCGTATTTTGCTCGTCAGCCTGATGCGGCAGGTTTGCGGTTCTGGGTGTCGGAGTTCGTTGGCGGTCGTTCGTTGTTGTCGATTGCTGAGCAATTTGGCGACAGCCCGGAGTTCGATGCGACCTATGGGAATCTGTCGAATGCTGAGTTCGTTGATCTGATCTACATCAATGTGTTGGGTCGGCCTGGTGAGGCGAAGGGTCGTGCGTTCTGGATCGGCCAGCTCGACGATGGGCACCAGAGTCGGGCGCAGGTGATGGTGAATTTCAGTGAGTCGCCGGAGTTCGTGACGGAGTTCTCGGTGGATCGGGCGCAGTTGGTTCGGCTGTATCAGGCGTATTTCTTGCGACCGTCTGATGAGGCGGGGCTGGGTTTTTGGGTGGACCGCCACGTGGGCGGTGTGAGTTTGGGTCAGATTTCGGCGCAGTTCGCTGCCAGTCCGGAGTTTGTTGATCGTTATGGCGATCTCAGCGATGAGGCGTTCCTGGTGCAGATCTATCGGAACGTGTTTGATCGTGCGCCAGATGCTGGTGGTTTGGGGTTCTGGTTGGAGCGGCTGCAGTCGGGTTCGTTGGATCGTGGCACGTTGATGTTGCAGTTCAGTGAGTCTGGGGAGTTCATCGACAAGATGGGCCAGCCTCGGCTTCCAGAGCCAGAGCCAGAGCCACACCCAAAGACACCCAAAAACACACACCACCAACAACCCACACAAACGGACA
>CAYGQE010000077.1:0-24413 GCA_964351995.1 uncultured Acidimicrobiaceae bacterium
CTCGGACTCGAAAGGGTCGTACGGGTTCAAGTCCCGTCCCGGGCACCCTCTCACCAGGAAAAACGTCGACTTCGGGTGATGTCAGCGACGCATCAGATTCGGAGAAAACACCAAAACGAGCACCAGACGTGCACGGATCCAATCGATCATTGGTCGACAGGATTCAACCTGACTGCGGATGGACAATGGTTCTATGTCGAGGGCGCCAAGATCCCGGCAGCGTTCTCTCTCGACACCGGTGATCGAGCGGACGAGGTCCCGTTTGGCGGTCCGACGGCCTGCTCGCAGAAATCGATGCCATATTGAACGGGATTGCCTGGCAAGCGACACCGACAAAGTCGGCATCCATCAGCCCGCTCGATGACGTGCCGTTCACCATCGATCAGCTGATGGTTGTCGCCGAGTCGCTGCAGATCGCAGCCCACGAAGAATGGTTCGCGGAATTCCCCATGCTTCACGACCCCGAGAGCGATTGAACGTCCGGCTCACTCATCGAAAAGGTCGGGATCGACGTCACCGAGCGCACGAAGCTCATCGCCAAACTCCGACGTCGAAGTCAGCTCACGAATGATGCACTCGTCTGATTCGCTCTCGACGAGAACACCCGTCTCGTAAAGCTCGGCGAGGTGCTTTGCTCGCTTGAGATTGACGGGGCCATTCATCTCGCGATTGTGGACTGCGCTGCGGCAATGGGCAATGGGCAATGGGCCGAGTTCGAGGGTCTCAGTGGCAAGTGCTCAGTCACCGGAAGTTCAAGCCCGCCTTGGTCACCGTGCGTCCTACTCAAGTCCCGTCCCGGGCACGACATCATGAACGCCGGCCAACCAATGGCTTCAGGCGGCAGCGAGTAGCTCAACCGAGCGCAACCGCTCACTGATCGTCAACGAGGCGTGCGCCGTGATGACCTCGTCGAGATGTGCGGCTGCAGCGAACTCCCGGACGTATCGGGCGGTGCTCTCACCCGTACCGACAGCCGAGTAGTGCATCATCTGCACGATCTGCCGGCCCTGTGGTGTGTCGATGACTTGATCGATCTGCTCATCGGACAGCTCTTGCCCGTCGCGTGCGAGGAACCGGCCGACGCGCTTACGGCGCACGTCGACGAACTGGAGGTCGGCCTCTTCCGGGGTGTCAGCGGCGATCACGTTCACCCCAGCCATGGCATACGGCTCCGCCAGCTGTGCCGACGGCCGGAACTCGCGGCGGTACGCCTCGATCGCCTGGAGGAGCGCACCAGGAGCGAAGTGCGATGCGAATGCGTACGGCAGGCCCAATGCGGCGGCAAGTTGGGCACCGAACAACGATGACCCGAGGATCCACAGCGGGACCATGGTTGCAGCACAGGGCACTGCTTCCACGCCGGCGACGCTCGACTTACCGCCCAAGAACGCCTGGAGTTCGAGCACGTCCTCAGGGAACTGGTTCGATGCAGCGGGGTCTCGCCGCATGGCCCGCGCCGCAGCCTGGTCGCTGCCAGGTGCACGGCCAAGGCCGAGGTCGATTCGGCCAGGATGCAGCGCTTCGAGCGTGCCGTACTGCTCGGCGATCGTGAGCGGTGAGTGGTTCGGGAGCATCACGCCTCCGGCGCCGAGCCGGATGGTGGACGTCTGGTTGGCGATGTGGGCAATGAGCACGCTCGGCGATGACGATGCAACCACTGACATGTTGTGGTGTTCGGCGTACCAGACCCGTTGATAGCCGCTGGCTTCGGCCTCTTGGGCGAGGGCGACGCTGTTGGCGAAGGCGTCAGCGGCCGTCTGACCGGATCCAATGATCGCCAGATCCAGGATCGACAGCGGTACCGATTCGTTCGTTGTCATGGCAACAGCATGGCCCAGTTCGCCACCGCTTCCGACTCGCTTCGATCAGGCGAGATGCTCGGCGTGAAGCTGGCCAAGTAGCCTCGGTCCATGGCAGTCGAGGATCAGGCGCAAGGCTACGTCGAGCGGGCCAACGCCGCCCTCACTGATTTGGACCATGCCGAGCAGATCTGGAATGAATCGGTCAGATCCAGCACCGACGAGATGCGGGTGCACAGCCTGTCGATCCCTCTCGACAACGCCATCCGGAAGGTCGAGGGTCCCTTCGATCACTGGGCATTGGTCGACCCCTCCGCGCTGGCCCTGATCGCCGACCGGGGCCCTCGAAAGCTCCTGCAGATCCTGAGCGCCCACCCGAACGGTCACGTCAGGGAGGCGTTCATCCACTGCGCTGCCGATCTGAAGAACGACCAAGTGCTGCCGCATCTGGCCAATCGGGCGGTTGATTTCGTACCCACGGTTCGCCAGTTGGCGACACCGCCGGTCATGGAGAGACTGGCGAGCGAGACAGCGCTTCGGCTCGAGCCCGGTGCCCGCGGCGCGCTCAACACGTCAGTCCACATCGCCGTGACCAAATTGCTTGTGCCCCGCACGGCGGTGCTCAACCCTTCGCTGATCGGCGCGTGCATCGACGTGGCCATGACCACAACCACCTCCCGGCCCGGTTCCCTGAAGGAGTACCAACTCGAACAGATGTTGGAACGGTGCCGTCAGACGTCGATGTCGATCGCTCAACCCGAATCCAGCCAGGCGCTCGCAGATCTCGTCGAGTTCTTCAAAGCGAACGCTGTCGCCTGAACCCTGGTCAGGCCTCGAGCTGTTCCAGAAAGTCCGTGATTGAGTTGGCGATCTCTACCCAGCCGGCATCGGCTAAGAACCGCACGCACGGTTGGCCCGTTCGATAATCGAGGGCGAGGAAGTCTTCGCCTGCACCGACCAGGTCGCCAATGAGCACGCTCTTGTCCGGGTGCATGTCCAGGTCGCGATTCACGCCGCCCGGCCAGTAGGCGGCGGCAGCGTCGGACACGAAGAAGTCGGTCGCTCGAACGATCTTCACGTAGTCGTACAGATCCGGATACAGCGTTCGGGTGCCGAAGCGTCCGTTGATCAGTCGACCGGCCTCAGGACTGAGGTCCATCCACTTGCCGTTGTCGAGTACCTCGACGAGCTCGGGTGGAAGGTTGTTCCCGTTGATCGAAACGGTCGTTGGGTTCCATGGTGAGTCGACGTGCACGTGAACGCTCCTTCGGTGGTCGGGACAGCACGGCAGGTCGCTCGAAGCTGTCCCGCCGTCACCGCCCATCGGCCAGCAACAGGGGACTATGAGGGCACCTCTCCAGAGTGAGCCGTGTGCCCCAGATGCCATGGGTCTTGGAGCAGGCTCAGCGTGAACGGCTTGTCGACAGCGACGACGTTCTGGACCTGGACTACGTTTGCCGCCATGAGCGAATCACCTGCAGGTTGGACCTTTGCTGACTCCGGGGCGCTGCCCTGGCAAACCGTGGGTGAGGGGGTCGCGATGAAGAGCCTTGCGGCCGCTGACGGCAAGACGATCGCCACCTTCCAGTTCCAGCCCGGCTACGTCGGCGGCGTCCACGACCACGAAGAGCCCGAGTTCAGCTACATCCTCGAGGGTTCGCTGATCTCCCAAGGCGTCTTGATGACTGCTGGGCACGCCTACGGCGTTGAAGCGGGCACCACCCACGACGACTTCAGAACCGACACCGGTTGCACGCTGGTCAGCGTCTTCAAGACCCCCGGCGGCTGAAGGCCGGCACGATCCGAGGGGCCGCCCCAAACTCGCTCCCCGGCCAGTGTCCGACTGGCACACTCTCGAGATGTCGACGCACACACCAGCCATCGAACTGATTGACGTGGAGGAAGCAGCCGACCGGATTGCTCCGTTCATCCACCGCACACCAGTCGTCAGCTCGACCAACCTCTCGGCGCTGGCGGGTGCTGAGATCTTCTGCAAGGCCGAGTCGCTCCAGCGGACCGGATCGTTCAAGTTTCGCGGCGCAACCAATGCCATTGCTGCGCTCAGTCCCGAGGAGCGAGCGACCGGCATCGTCACCTTCTCCTCCGGCAATCACGCCCAGGCGATCAGTCGAGCCGCTGCGCTGCATGGTTGCAGCGCAACGGTCGTGATGCCGACCGACGCTCCTGCCATGAAGCGCCAAGCGACTGAACACTGGGGCGCCCGTGTTGTCGACTACGACCGCTACACCGAGGATCGCCAAGAGGTAGCGGCGCGCGTGCAAGCCGAGGTCGGTGGCGTTGTGATTCCACCTTTCGATCATCGCCACGTCATGGCGGGCCAGGGCACTGCGGCACTGGAACTGTTCCAACAGGTGCCCGACCTCGACATGTTGTTCGTTTGCCTCGGTGGCGGGGGTCTGTTGGCTGGCTCGTCGACGGTCGCCAAGGCGGTCAGCGCCTCGACCGTGGTGGTTGGAGTCGAGCCTGCCGCCGGGGATGATCACGTTCGCAGCCGAGCCGCCGGGTACCCAGTCGAACTCGACAGCGTTCCCGTCACGATCGCAGACGGACAGCAGACCACAAGGCCCGGCGATCTCACCTGGTCGGTCAACAGCGTTCGAGCCGACGTCTTCGCCAGGGTCACCGACACCGAGATCTTGGCGACCATGCGGTTGCTGTTCGACCACACCAAGCTCGTCGTCGAACCATCAGGCGCCTCCGCCCTCGCCGCAGTCCTTCATGGAGATCTTGTCGAGCCGGGCATGCGGGTGGGTGTCACGCTCTCCGGCGGCAACATCGACCTCGCCCGATTCTCCGCACTCTTGGCACCGTCGTGACGGTCTCAACGATCAGAGCTCGGACTGCCGCCGACCTCGACCAACTGGTCGACATCGTCAGCCGTGACACAGACTTTCAGACAGCCCGCCGTCTACGTCTCCCGACTCTTTGTCGAACCCGATCATCGCCGAAGCGGTGCCGGTCGGGCGCTCCTCGACCACGCTCGTCGATCAGCAATTGAGCTGGGCAACACACCGGCGCTCGATGTTGTCGACACACCGACCACTGCCGGTGCCATCGCTCTCTACCATCGGGCGGGCTGGGCCGAGATCGGCACGGTGAACTTCGATCTGCTCGAGGTCGAACTCACCGAACGAGTCTTCGTCTTCGCTGGTGAAGGAACGTCACCCCGGACCTTGGAAGACCTCAGCGACCGAGCGATGCCCGGCAGCGAGCGACATCGGGTGGGTCAGTGGATGTGTCGAGCTGCGCTGGGCGCGACGGGGCGAGCGAACAGTTGCACACCGTCAGGCAACCCAGATGTGCCGTCTCGTCGGGCCGTCGACGAGGTCGAGGCGTGGTTCGCAGCTCGAAGCTTGCAGCCACGGTTCCAGGTCTGGGACGGCAGTGATGCAGGGATCGTTGAGGTTCTGGATCGGCGAGGCTACGCGACGGCAGCGGGGGCCGACGTCCTCGTGAGGTCGCTCCATCGAGCGGATTGGCGTCCACTTTCGTCCGTTGTCCAGCTGGCGGAGGTGAACGCGGACCAGACCGCCGCTCACGACGCACCGCCCCGAAGGCAAGAGCTGATGATGTCTCAGTTGCCGAAGGTCATCGCATCGATCCCGGGCGGGACATCGCCATCGGTGAGTTCCGGTGTTGCCGTCTTCGATGGTTCGGCGCTCGGCATCTTCGCGATGCAGACCGAGCCCGAGTGGCAACGGCGAGGACTCGCCCGCTCGGTGCTGTCAGCGCTCCTGGATGCTGGTGTTGCCCGGAACGCCGACATGGTCTGGCTCCAAGTGATGTCTTCGAACGCACCGGCCAAAGCGCTCTACGACGACTTCGGCTTCGACCTGGCTCATGCGTACCACTACCGAGCCGCACCAATTGGCTGAGTTCGCGACGAATTCGCCGGATGATGAGCGGCGTGTCCCCGCCTACGAGAGGCGCTTGCCGATCTGGACGATCTCGTCGGGAGTGCTTGGCGCTGAGCTCCAGGGCAGGCCGATGCAGTCTTTGTTCGGTTGATCTTTGAAGCGTGGGATCACGTGCATGTGGAAATGGAACACGGTCTGCCAGGCGGCCTCGCCACTGCAGTTCAAGAGGTTGACCGCATCGGCACCGAGCCGATCCTTCGCCCGAACAGCGATGAGTTGTGACAGGCGAATGCACGCCGCAAGGTCGTCCGGTGTGGTGTCGAACACGTCGGTTGTGTGCGAGCGGGGGATCACGAGCGCGTGTCCTGGGGTGACCGGGTTGATGTCCATGAAGGCAATCGCCTGCTCGTCTCGAGCGATCGTGGTCGATGGAAGCTCGCCGGCAACGATCCCGCAGAAGATGCAATCAGTGTTGGTGCTCACCGAATCGACGCTAGCTGCAGCTCCACCTGGGCAACTGCGCACTTCCCTCCGAACCCGACGTCACTGGCTACCGAAACGGCTGGGTCAGAATCCGGCCGACGATGCATTGCGTGAGTTGACCGAGGAACTCGGTGTCTGGGGAAGCTACCCGTGGCGCTGACTACGCCTGCGTGATCAGAGCAGCTCAAGATCGACGAGCAACGCTCTTGTCTGGCTGCCGAGGTCAGCGACGGCGAGTTCCTCGAGACCGAACCATCGTGCGTCGGTCACTTCGTATTCGTCAGGGGTGACGGCACCGTCCACGATCGTGGCGTCGAACACGACAACGGCTACTGAACACCGATCGCCGTTTGGGTAGGTGATCCGATGATTCGGCCCGCCAACGGCTCCTCGGATGCCATCGAGACGCACGGTGACGCCGACCTCTTCCAGCGCTTCTCTTCGAGCAGCGTCGACCGGTGCCTCATCGGGCTCGATCATTCCGCCGACGGTTCCCCACTGACCGTTGTGAACGTGGCGGACAAGCAGGACTCGTCCTGCTTCGTCCCAGATCAACGTCGTGACCGCTGGAAGCACAAGCAGGTCGTTCCCGATCTTCGATCGGATCGCCTGGATGTACGCAGAGGGCCCGCCTTGGGAGTTCGCCATCGTCGCAACGTAGTAGCTGCGCAGGAATGGGCAGCGCCGTCAAAGAAGATCGAGGACGAAGTCGACGAGGTCGACCCGGGAAAGGGTCCTCACTTCTTCGAGGGTGAACCACTGCGCTGCATCGGTGCTGTCTTCTTCGGGGAACGTTGTCCGGAGTTCACCGATGAGATCATGCGCACGGTAGATCGGCCCGATCACGTGGCCGGATTGCTCTCGCCATGATTCTTCTGCGGTGAACCATGCGGAGAAGACACCGAGCACAGGTCCGATGGTGGCGGTGAGCCCGGTCTCTTCATGGACTTCGCGAATCGCAGTTTCTTCCGGACGCTCCCCGACGTCCATGCCCCCGCCCGGCATCGTCCACATGCCGTCGCTCGGATAGCCGATCGAGCGCAGTCGGGTCAGGAGCAAGCGGTCGGCGTCATCACGACACACCACGTAGGCAGCAGCCCTCCGCCATTCAACATTCACCGCGAGAGTCTGTCATCCGGGTGGATCTGTCGCTCTCTTTCTCGATCACAAACGACTCACCATTCCGGTTGCTGGATCGGAACGTCATGCGTCGTGCATCTCGAGATCGACCCGGAGGCGGCCGGATCGAAAGTCAGAGACGCCAGCGTGGGTGCATGCGACCCGGTGTCGGCTGACGATCTGACTCACCTCAGTTCGGCCAGGATGTCGTCGGTGTGCTCACCCAGACGAGGTGGCCTCGACCGCGGACCCGTTTCGCTCTTGGTCATCTTGATGGCTTGTCCAGCGAGAGTGACTGGTCGGCTGCCGTCGGGTTGTTCGACTTCGACGAGCATCTCTCGAGCGGTCACGTGGGGGTCGTTGTAGATGGCCGCCATGTCGTTGACCGGGCCAACAGGAACGACACCGCCAAGCAATTGGACCACCTCGGCGGTGGTGACCGAGTGGGTCCATGCCTCGAGGGCGACGTTCAGCGCCGGCCGGTTCGTGAGGCGCCCGCCCCTCGAGTTGAAGCGTTCGTCCACAGCAAGCGCAGGCAGTCCGATGGTCTCGCACAACGTGGTGAACATGTGGTCAGACGGCGTGCCAAGCGCACAGTGGCCGTCGGCGGTCGGGAAGATGTCGAATGGAGCGATCATCGGATGCCCGTTGCCGGTCGGCTTCCGGACCCTGCCGGTGTACGAGTAGTTGTAGGCCGCCCCTTCGCACAGGCTGAGCACCGCGTCGTACATGGCCACGTCGATGAACTGGCCAACGCCGGTTGCTCGGGCATCGATCACCGCGGCCAAGACGCCAACGGCGTTCAGGGTCCCGGCGAAGATGTCGCCAACGCTCGGCCCACACTTTGCCAAGTCATCCTCGGACGACCCTGTGATGCTGACCAGTCCACCGCTGGCTTGGGCCACGATGTCGTAGGAAGGCCACTCGGCGTAGGGGCTCTCACCGGTGCGAGGATCGCCGAAGCCTCGGATCGCTCCGTACACAAGAGCGGGATTCACCTCGGCCAAGATCTCGTACGACAGCCCCAACCGATCCATCACGCCGGCGCGGCTGTTCTCGACCAAGACCTCCGCGGTCTTCACCAGTTCGAGCAGCGTCGAGCGATCGGCATCGTCTTTCAGATCGAGCACGATCGAGCGCTTCCCGCGATTGATGCTTGCGAAGTAGCCGCCATATGACCGCTCGGTGTCTTCTTCAGTGAAGGGGCCCATCGTGCGGGTCATGTCGCCGCCCGGCGGCTCCACCTTCACCACGTCGGCGCCCAAATCAGCGAGCAGCATGGCGCAATACGGACCGGCCAACGCCTGCGTGAGATCGAGCACTCTCAAACCGTGGAGTGGTCCATTCGCCTTCGCCATGCCGGCTCCTCAGATCGGTCCAGGGACCAGCCCCCGGCACGAGGCCGACACTAACCGAGGGCAGATCGAACGCACGATGAGGGCTACAGGGCCTTCTTGACCAGCTTCTGCTTCCAGCCCTTGTAGGGCGGGTAGAGAAGCGAGTTCTCGCCCTTCAAAGGCTTGTTGAGCACGCTCTTCATGTTGGAGAAGGTCTCGAAGCTGCTCTCGCCGTGGTAGCGGCCCATACCCGATGGGCCGACGCCACCGAAGGGCAAGTCGGGTGGTGTGATGTGCAGCAGCGTGTGGTTCACGCACGCTCCGCCACTCGACGTTTCGGCCAGCACCCGGTCCACGGCGCCGTCGTCCTCAGCGAAGATGTACAGCGCCAGCGGCTTCGGGCGGTCGTTCACGAATGTGATGGCAGCATCAAGGTCCTCGACAGCGACGATCGGCAGGATCGGTCCGAAGATCTCGTCGGTCATCAGCGTCGAGTCGAGTGGAGGATCGATCACGATGGTCGGGGCCAAGTACTTGGTGGCCGCATCGTGGTCGCCGCCGATCGCCACGTCCTGTCCGTCGAGGTACCCAACGAGTCGTTCGAACTGCGAGCTGTTCACCACGCGACCGAAGTCCGTGCTGCTCTTGGGATCGTCGCCGTAGAACTCCTCGATGACCTTGCGTAGCTCGGCCACGAGGCCATCACGCCGACGCTCGCTCACGAGGATGTAGTCGGGGGCAATGCAGGTCTGCCCTGCGTTCAACCACTTGCCCCACGCAATGCGATGGGCAGCGACCTCGAGATCGACCGAGTCATCGACGATGCAGGGGCTCTTGCCGCCGAGTTCGAGCGTGACCGGCGTGAGGTGCTCGGCTGCCGCTTTCATCACGACCTTGCCGACCCGAGTCGACCCGGTGAAGAAGATGTGATCGAAACGCTGCTCGAGCAACGCCGTCGATACAGGTACGTCGCCCTCGAACACCGCCACCACATCGCTGTCGACGTAGTCGCCGAGCTTGGCAGCAATCACTGCAGAAGTGACAGGAGACAGCTCCGACGGCTTGGCGGCAACGGTGTTGCCAGCGGCGAGCGCTGCAGCGATTGGTTCGAGCAACAA
This sequence comes from uncultured Acidimicrobiaceae bacterium, assembly GCA_964351995.1. GTDB lineage: Bacteria > Actinomycetota > Acidimicrobiia > Acidimicrobiales > SZUA-35 > SZUA-35. The sequence goes on from CAYGQE010000077.1 coordinate 9,735, forward strand.
CTGCACGGGGTAGTTCCACGGAGCAATGACGAGGGCAACACCGAGTGGTTCAGGGTGAATGCGTCCCCTTGCCGGAAGTGACGTCAGTGGCAGCTTGGCCTTCCGGGGCTTCATCCACTTCTCGACGTTCTTGCGCAGATGCTTGATCTCCGACGCCGTCGTCCCGATGTCTGCGGCATAGGCCTCGAGCCAGGGACGGCCGAGGTCGCTTCCCATGGCGGCGATCAGCGCCTCTTCCTGCTCTTCGCAGAACTGAATCAGGCCACCGAGCTGTTCTTGACGCCACTCGAGGGAACGGGTCACGCCGCTGTTGAAAGTGACCCTCAAGGCCTCGACCCTGCTCGCAACTTCGTCGATCGAGGTGTCCTGCTCATTCGTGATCGTCATGAGCGGAAGGCTAGGAGCCGACAACGCCTCTAGCTTGCAGGTCATGGGGATGATCAGGGTCAACGAGCCATTCACCAAGACACCCAAGCTCCGTGTTGTCGGTCAGCAACCCGAGTGGGACGGCGACCTCGATCCCAGCCGCGGCTTTGCCGAGATCTCCAACGCACGTCTCGACGGCATCGAGGTCGACCTGTACGACATCGAGCGGCTCGAGATCGAGAACTCCCAGCTGGTCGCAACGGTGCTGGCCCACACCACCGCTGAGCTCGAGATCTCGCTGGCTGGCTCGATCGTCGAGCGTTCAGATCTCAGCCGCTTGCGGCTGACTGTTGTGCGGCAGAGCCGCCTCGTTGGTCTGAAACTGACGGGCACCGACTTCTCCGGCGCGGCGATCCGCGACGTCGAGTTCGTCGACTGCAGGCTTCATCTCACGAGCCTTCGCATGGCTGAGCTCGAACGGGTGACCTTCACGAACTGCACGTTCGAAGATGTCGACGCATACAGCGCTGGCCTCACTGACGTCACGTTCCCGGAGACTCGCCTCAATGCGTTCAACCTCGACCAGACCCGGGCCGAACGGGTCGATCTGCGCGAGGCGAATCTCGATGGTCTCAAGGGTCTCGACCGCCTTGAGGGCTTCCTGATTGCCGAACACCAGCTGCCGGCCCTGGCATTCCAACTCGCCGACGCCGTCGGCCTCTCTATTGAATCGACCTGACCCCCGCTCGTTCTGCGTCATATTCGTCGAGCCAGACCGGACAAATGTGACGCAGAAGCGAGGGGAGGAGTGTGGCTAGGGTCGGACCATGAGCAACGACGACGTACAGCTGTCGTGGGCGGCCTTGGGCTCGCCGATGCAGCAGGCGATCGACCTCGCTTGGGAGTCCACCTGTGCGGGGAGCTTCGGGATCGGTGCCGTGATCACCAATCAAAGCTGCGAGGTTGTCTCGACCGGTCGAAACCGGATCTTGGAGTCCGACCCTGGTGAGGACGTCCCTCTGTGGCACGTCCCTCGCTCACGCCGAGATGAACGCTCTCGCCAAGCTTGGCTTTCAGACGCACGCGGACGATCACTTGATCCTCCACACGACCCTCGAACCGTGCCTCCAATGCATCGGTGCCATCCGCATGAGCTCGGTCGACGAGGTGAAGGTCCTGGCTCCCGACCCGCTCTTCACCTCGAACGAACTCCTCGAAGCGGCCGAAGCGCGCCGCTCTGCTCGTGACGTCGTCGCCGAGTGGTGGCCGCGGCTCTCGCCTTGCGTGGCGGAGCTCAACGCTTTGAACTGAGCGCTGCTGCGTCAGATTCGTTGGACAAGGCCCGACGAATATGACGCAGAAGGCCACGGTGAGTACGGTCGGCGGCTTCACGACTGGAGACTTCCCCCATGGACTTCGAAACTCTTGTTGCCTCACGACGCAGCACCCGCGGCTACAAACCCGACCCCGTTCCTCTGGAATTGATGCAAGAGATCATCAGCGTGGCCAAGCGGGCTCCGTCGTCGATGAACACTCAACCGTGGAACTTCCACGTCATCACCGGCGCCCCGCTCGAACTCATTCGCGAGGGCAACACCGAGCGCATGCTGGCGGGAGCGAAGGTCGACCGTGAGATCAAGATGAGCGACCACGGCTACCAGAACGAACACCGTGACCGCCAGGTCGGTATTGCGATCCAACTGTTCGAAGCGATGGGGATCGAGCGAGATGACAAGGCCCGCCGTCAAGACTGGGTCATGCGCGGATTCCGGCAGTTCGATGCGCCAGTCTCGGTGGTCATCACGCTCGACGCCGCACTCGCTGACGACACCGTTGCCCACTTCGACTGCGGCGCTGCCAGCTACGGCCTCGTGCTTGCAGCCACGTCCAAGGGCCTCGGCTGCGTCATCAACGGTCAGGGCATCATGCAGTCGAGCGTCGTACGCGAGCACGGCAACATCCCTGAAGACGAAGTCATCATGACCTGTGTCGCCATGGGCTGGCCCGACGATGACTTTGTGGCGAACCACGTCGTCTCCACGCGTGTGGAGAATGACGAGATCGCATCGTTCGTCGGCTTCGACGACTGAAAGGTGCTGACGAGCAAATCTCGTCTGGCTCCTCGATCGAGAACGCGCCAGACTCGGCGCCATGACTGATGTCACACCTGTTGACCTGATCACCGCGCACGCTGCTGCCAACCCGGACAAGGTGGCCGTCATCGACGATCGCCCCGGTCAGGAACCGCGTCAACTCACCTTCGCCGAGCTCGATCTCTACACCAACCGTCTAGCCAACGGATTCCTCGCACTTGGCGTCGAGGCCGGCAGCAAGGTGATGTGGCTCGGCCAGAATTCGATTGAAGTCCTCGCCTGCACTCACGCCGCCCGGAAGGCCGGTGTGGTTTCGGTGCCGCTCAACTACCGACTCACCGATGACGAGTCGACTTACGTGATCAACAACAGCGACGCCGAGATCATCTGGGCCGACGCTGCCTACGCCGAAACGTTGCACCGCTTGGCCGGCCGCCTCGAAAACGTTCGCGCCGTGGTCATCTTCGGCGGCGACCCCCATCCGGGTTCCAACCAGATGACTGATGCCGACTTCCTCGGCTCGGACGATGCCCCACAGCGAGATCAATCCACCTCTGGCACGATGATCTACACCTCAGGCACGACCGGCAATCCCAAGGGCGCCGTGCGCTACGAGGCACGATCGCCCGATCAGGGCCTGGCCATGCTCGAGCTCATGCAGTACGGGCCTGGCGACGTGTATGTGACCTGCGGACCGCTCTATCACTCTGGCCCTGGTGGGTTCGCGGCCACCGCGCATCGCCTCGGCAACACCGTGGTGGTGCAGCACAAGTTCGATGCCGAAGACTGGCTCCGCCTGATCGACAAGTACTCGTGCAGCTCGACCTTCTCGGCCCCTACCCCGATCCGCATGGTGGTGAACCTCGCTCCGGAGGTGAAGGCGAAGTACGACACCTCGAGTATGCGGATCATGGTCGCCAACGCTGCCCCGTGGCCCTTTGCGCTGAAGCAGGCCTACGTCGAGGACTTCCCACCTGAGTCCCTCTGGGAGATCTACGGCTCGACTGAGATGGGCGTCAATTGCATCCTGGCGCCGCAAGATCAGATGCGGAAACCCAACTCGTGTGGCAAGCCGGCGCCACTGGTCGACGTCAAGCTGTTCGACCCTGACGGGAACGAAATCACCGAAGTAGGCGAGCCCGGCGAGCTCTACGTCCGTGCCACCTCGGTCTTCGACACGTACTACAAGGCCGAAGAGAAATATGCCGCCGACGACCGCGATGGCTGGCACACCGTTGGCGACATTGCGTTCCGCGACGACGAGGGCTTCCTCTTCATCTGTGACCGCAAGAGCGACATGATCATCTCGGGCGGAATGAACATCTACCCGGCCGAGCTGGAATCTGCCCTCGAGCAGCATCCCGACATCTACGAGGTCGCCGTGATCGGTGTGCCGTCAGAAGATTGGGGCGAGACCGTCCTGGCCATTGTGGTGGCGAACGAGGGGAGTGATCTCGACCGAGACAGCGTCGATGCGTTCGCCAGGGAGAAGCTGGCCGGATACAAGCTGCCCCGCCTCATCGAGTTCGTCGATGAGATTCCCAAGACCGGCTCGAACAAGATCCTCAAGCGAGATCTCCGCAGCCAGTTCGCTCACCTGGCGAGCTGATCTGACCATTTGGGCGAGGTCTGGCAGACTCGCCCAATGGGGACCACGAAGACCAAGAACAAGACCGCGCAGCCGAGCTACCTCGGCCTACTCAATGCCATCGCCGTTGGTGAGACTGAGGCCGAGCGTTTCCTGCTTGGCTGGGCCAACGTGACACCGAACCCTGAGGTCGAGAAGGCCCTTCGGTTCGTTGCCATGCGAGAGGGTGAGCACGGCAAGGCGTTCGCGAAGCGCATGCTCGAACTCGGCTACGAAGTGCGTTGGCCGTCGTCGGAAGCTTCCGACGCCAAGTTCGCCATGGCATGCTCCTCGCTCAGCGATGTCGAGAAGTTCGAGGCGTTTGGTGTCGGTCGTCCGCCCGGCGGCCCTGACGTGTTCGACCGCATGTTCGAGAACAAGGATCTCGACCCGATCACCGGTGGCCTGCTCGGTCGCTACATCGCCGAAGAGCGCGACTCCGGTCGGGTATTGCATGAAGCCCGACTCTGCGCAGAGAGCATCGCCAAGCAAGCGAAGAGCGCAAAGAAGGCAAGCAAGAAGAAGTCCAAGAAGTGACGTTGCGTCTCGCAGGGAAGGTTGCCGTCATCACCGGCGGTGCCAGTGGCATTGGTCGTGCGTGCGCCACCAGGCTGGCCGCAGAGGGCGCCAGCGTGGTGCTCGGTGACATCAATCTCGAACTCGCCGTGGCTGCAGCAGCCGACATCGAGGGAGCAGGCGGTACCGCGCTTGCGGTCGAACTCGATGCCGCATCGGTCACCGACAACGCGTCGATGTTCCAGACCGCTGTCGACAAGTACGGCCGGCTCGACGTCGTCGTGGCCGCAGCCGGTCTTGCCCACGCCGGCTACATCAGCGGGGAGTCCAACGAGAAGGCGACGAGCAGCCTCCTCGATCAGTCGCTCGACGACTGGCAGCGGGTGATGGACGTCAACCTCAACGGCGTGATGTTGGCCGACCAGCACGCAGCCCGAACCATGATCGAGTTGGGTGACGGAGGGTCGATCATCAACATCGCCTCCGCAGCAGCCAAGGTGCCGCTTCCCGGCGCCGTCGACTACTGCGTCTCGAAGGCTGGCGTATGGATGTTGACCAAGGCGTTCTCGCTGGAGATGGCCGAGCACGACATTCGGGTGAACGCCATCGGCCCCGGTTTCATCGAGACACCGATGACCGCCCGGATGTCGGAAACCGACGAAGGCAAGCAAGGCATGCTCGCCCGCACACCAATGGGCCGTCTCGGTGAACCGGAGGAGATCGCCAGCACCGCCGCATTCCTGGCCAGCGCTGATGCCTCCTACGTCACGGGCCAGATCATCTTCCCCGCCGGCGGCATGTTCGTCGGCTGACGATCGTCCCGACCCGACGAGATCAGTAGCTGCCGATCAGTTCGAACTCAGGGAACATCGCCGTTGCATTGGGTAGTTCGGCGAGCGTGCCGTAGTCGGCGCACGCACCGAAGCGCCCCCACATCTCATGCACGGCCGGATGCTGATGAGCGGCGTCGATGGCGGCTTGATCGACCCACTCGAAGTGCTCGATGATCGTGCCGTCGCCTGCACGCAGCACGGTGGAAGCGGCCTCGGTGGCGAAGCCCAGATCGCGAAGCGTCGGAACATGAGTGACCACCTCCGCTTCGAGGTCGGCGGCCTTGCCGTCTTTGGGCCGATAGATCGCCAACACGTGAATTCCCATCGTGGCAGTGTGGCACGGGTGGTCCGACTAGTTTCGGGCGATGCTCTCTTCGCCTGGCGGTCGGCTCGAGTTCTCCTACGACGTTGTGGTCATCGGCTCTGGATATGGCGGTGCCATTGCGGCCTCTCGATTCGCTCGTGCTGGCCGGTCGGTGTGCGTGCTGGAACGAGGTCTCGAACATCATCCGGGGGAGTTTCCCGAGACCCTGGCCCAAGGGGCGAGAGAGCTGCAGATCCTGACCCGATCTCGACACCTGGGATCCAAGACGGCACTGTTCGATTTCCGGCTCGATGACGAAGCGAACGTGCTGGTCGGGTGCGGCCTCGGGGGCACGTCACTCATCAACGCAAACGTTGCTCTTCGGCCGAGAGCAGAGGTCCTGGCCGACAGCCGCTGGCCGCAGGCCATTCGAGTTCCCGGCGCCCTCGATCGGTACTTCGCGAGGGCCGAGGAGTGGCTCGGCTCAAACAGCTATCCGACAACCGAGCCGGCGCTCCCCAAGCTGGACACACTCGGTGTGGTTGCCGATGCACTCGGTGCGCCGCTGCAGTGGGCCCCGATCAACGTCACCTTTGCCGATTCGTCGTCGGCCAACCCTGCCGGGGTCACGATGTCGCCATGCAACGGGTGTGGCAATTGCGTGTCTGGCTGCAACGTCGGTGCGAAGAACACCGTGCTCATGAATTACCTGCCCGACGCGGTTCGCCATGGCGCCAAGATCTTCACCAAACGCTCAGTACGAACCGTGTTGCCGCTCGAAGACGCCGAAGGCGAGCGCAGCTGGGAGGTCGCTTTCGAGGCAATCGGGAGCGGCCGCAAGCGTTTCAACAGCGGCACCGGAACGGTGCGGGCCGACATCGTCGTTCTCGCCGCGGGCACCCTCGGCACTGCCGAGATCCTGCTCCGATCGAATGCTGCCGGGCTGTCGACGTCGGATCTGTTGGGTGAGCGGTTCACGGGTAACGGTGACGTGCTCGGTTTCGGCTACGGCGCAGATCGTGATGTGCGGGGCATTGGTTGGACCAAAAGGCAGATCAAGAAGGGTGACGCACCGCAGGTCGGCCCAACGATCACCGGCGTGATTCCGGTCGATGCCTCGTCGAACACGAGCGGTTCCAGCCTTGTGGTCGAAGAGGGCGCAATCCCCGGCTTTCTCAAGCGGGCGATGCCCCTGATGCTCCTTCTCACCGCCGTCGTGGGCAGCGATGCATCGTTTGTGCGTCGCCTGCGCATGATCTTCAGCTCATGGCGCGAGGCAGCCGCCCGAACCCTGACGTACTTGGTGATGAGCGAAGACGATGCTGACGGCCGGCTCGTGCTCGAGAACGATCGAACGACGGTCAAGTGGCCCGGTGTTGTTCGCGACGAACGAATCCACGAGAGCAACAAGATGCTCAATCGAGTCACCGAATCGATCGGGGCGGAATACGCACCCGGTCCGCTGTCTTCCGAGCTTGCCGGCCGAGAGGTGGTGTCGGTTCATCCGCTTGGCGGATGTGTGATGGCCGACGATGCAGCCTTCGGTGTGGTCAATGATCTCGGCGAAGTCTTCTCGTCCAGCTCGGGTACCGCCACGCACCGTGGGCTGCATGTGCTCGACGGCTCGGTCTTGTCCCGCCCGGTCGACACCAACCCGTCGTTGACGATCTCTGCTGTGGCTGAGCGTGCCGTCGAGTTGATCTGCGAAGCCCGAGGTTGGCCACTCGACCTTTCCCCCAACATCGAGCAGCGCTCGTGGAACGAAGAGCTCCGAGGTGGCGGGAAACCCGATACCGGCCAACGTTCCCATGCTCCAGGCGTGACATTCACCGAACGCATGAGTGGCGGCTTCGCCAAGGGTGCAGCCACCTACGAAGAGGGAGCGGAGGTAGGTAAACGCAGCCGGTCGGGCCTGTCGTTCACCGTCACCATCGAAATCGATGATCTCGATCAACTCGACCGAGACCCAGGCTCGGTGCAACCGTTTTCGGGAACGGTTGAAGCGCCGGCACTCTCCAATCGTCCCCTGGCCGTCAGCGACGGCCGCTTCCAGCTCCTCCAACGTCAGCCAGACCGGGCAGAGGAATGGAACATGGTCTATCGAATGACACTCAACGCCGAGAATGGCGAGCGTTTTGCTTTCGAAGGCCACAAGGTGATCCGAACCGGCTCGCTGCTGCGGGGGTGGCGAGACACCACGACCCTCTTTGTCACGCTGTGGGTCCTCGACGTTGCGGGCGAGAGCCGGGCGGAGGTGGGGCGCGGCATTCTGCGCATCACCGTGCCCGATTTGCTCCGCCAGCTCAGCACGATGCACACCTCCAGGTCGAGCTCGATCGGCGGTTGGCGAGCCAAGTACCGATTCGCCAGAGCCTTCAAGGGCGGTCTCTTGCCGATCTACGGGGGCGTACTCGCCGAGGGCGATCGATCGCTTCCCGAACACGACGGACTGCTCCGTCCCACTCGACTGCCCGACGCTGAGATCGCCTGGTACTCGCCGAAAACCGGATGGCACGACCTCGCCGGGCCAGACCTCGAGCAGGCTCGCCTTCCGGCTTCGTCTCTGGCCGCTCTCCGTCAGATCGATGGCGATCGACCTCGGTCGGTCCTCGATGGTGTCGGCGATGACGCCGAGTTGATGCTCACCCACTACCCCCACCCCGCCGCGACCAAGGGGCCGGTGTTGGTCGCCGCTGGGTTCAGCATGCGGGCCAGTTCGATGGCCGAGCCAACCATCGACACCACGCTTGCCGAAGCGCTGGTCGAAGCCGGCTACGACGTTTGGCTGTTCGACTACCGGTCGAGCATCGCCCTGCCGTCGTGCAAACGCGACCACACCGTCGACGACATCGTGCAGAACGACTGGCCCCAGGCCATCGCCGAAGTCAGGAACCGAACCGGAGCTTCCTCAGTACAACTCGTGGGCCACTGTGTCGGCTCGGTCACGATCATGATGGCGCTCCTCGACGGTGTCGAAGGGGTTCGGAGCGCCGTCTGCTCGCAATTCTTCGTTCACCCACACTCGAGCCGGTTGAATCGACTGAAGAACACGTTCCGGGTCGTGAATGTGTTCGATGCCGTAGGCATCGAGGGGCTCACGCCCACCACCGGACGCCGGCTGCGTGACCGCGCGATCGACCTGATTGCGGGCATCTTGCCGACACCGGAGAAGTGTCAGGAGCCAGTGTGTCGCTGGCTGAATGGTGTGTTCGGCCTGACCCACACCCATGATCAGCTCAATTCGCTGACGCACGAAACGTTCGCTTCGGCATTCGGGACGGGCGACGTCACAACGTTAGAGCATCTGGCCCTGATGGCTCGGAAGAACCGAGCTGTCGACCATCACGGCAACGACATCTACCTTCCGAACGTCGACCGACTCGACCTTCCGATGCTCTTCATCCAGGGATCGAAGAATTACATCTTCAAACCCAAGGGCCTCGACGAGACCTTGGCGTGGCTCCGAGCAGCTCACCCCGACAGCGGGGCACTCCACGAGGTGCTCGTACTGGAGGACTACGCCCACCTCGACGGGCTTGTTGGCCGCAACGCCGCCGCCGACGTGTTCCCGCACATCATCGATCATCTCGACCGGCACTGCTGACCTTCGAGCACGCTGCCGGGTTCACGACCCGTCGAGGGTCTCCAGCACCAGGCCCAAGTCGAGCTCGTCGGCAATCGCTCTGGCTTCAGCCTCGAATGCGAAATCTCCCTCGGTTCCGGTCGAACGTTGCAACACAGCCATCTCGGCCAGAGTGAGCGCGACCCAAGGGTGCGCTTGCGCCCGGCGATGTTGATCGAGCGCAGCGCTGAAATGCTCACATGCCACCTCTGGCATCCCGAGCGCCGCTGCCAACGAGCCGAGGTGATGGTCGACGGCGCCGAGGAACGCAACGAGCCCCATTCGTGCGTTACGGCCGCTGTAGGGAGCAAGCAAATCGTAGAGTTTTTTCGCCAGAACCTGATCGTCGGTCCGGCGGGCAATGCGGGTCATCGAGAACGCGTCGTGGAAGAACAGGTAGTTCTGGTCCTCGAGCAGCTGGTCGGGGTCGCTGCTCTCGCTGACGTGGCGTACCGCTGTCTCCACGTCGCCGCCGTCGGCCGCCAGGAACGCCATCGTCAGCCGATTGCCCGTTCTCGTGACAAGTTCGTAGAGCATCGATGACTGGCCTTGGAGCCAGGGCAGTATCAACCCCGACGTACCAAGCATGAGTGCACGGACGCTGGGCGGGTAGGCGGCGAGAAGCTGCGAGAGCTGGCCGAGCAACCGATGATGTTCGACGACGTCGCCCCGAGCGCTGGCCATGGTGGCTCGCCACAGCAGGCTGATTCTGGTCCCTTCGATCGTGCCGATCCGCTCGGCCACGAGGGCAAGCCGTTCCGCCGTTGTCGTGGCGGCGTCGAGCATCCCGAGTTCGAATTCGACGTGCAAGCGAAGGTTGAGCGCTTGGAACGCGACCATGTCGTCGCTCAGTTCGGCGGCAAGGTGTTCGAGTTCCTCACATGCGACAAGCGCCTCGTCGGTCGAGTTCGGGCCATGTAGCGCTCGATGGACCTCGGCCAACACCGTGGCCAGCGTCCGCTTGTCGTCGAGCGATCGAGCGATGCTCAGCGCTTCGTCGGTCAACTGTCTTCGCACCGCGTACGGGACGTGTTGTCGCTGCCAGATGGCCAACGCGGTCAGCAACCGGGCCCGCATCGCCGTGGCAGACGGCTCGTGTTCCAACGCCTCGGTGATCAGTGTGGCCGGCTCGGACACGTCGAGGATCGCCTGATTCTCCTTCAAGGGGCCGCCGTACCCCGAAGCGGCCTCACTGAACAGATCCCACCGCTCGATCGACCGAGCGATCGATGCGGCCTCGACAAAGGTGGCCCGGCCGCGATTTCGACCGGCAGAGGTCTCTGCGGTTCCGCGAGCGAGCAGCGCCTCGATCAGTTCACCGTCGTGCGCTTCTGACCGGCCCGGCCGGCGTCGCAGTGCCTCGACCACCAGCCCGCGGTGGCGAACTGCGTCAGCGAGGTCCAGCCTGACCATCGCGTTTGCAGCAGCAGAGCGGGCGAGGTCAGCGATGAGTTCGGGCGGGCGATTCATGGGGAACTGGTCGGTCGTGGAGAGTTCGAGGTGTCGAAGCACCTCGGCTGCCCGGACAGCGACCCGATCGTCTCCGGAGGCGAGGATGGCATCGGCCGCTGCACTGTGGCGCCGTCGCCTTCGAGGTGCGCTGATGCGCTCGTACAACGCATCGCGGACAACGGCATGACAAAACACGTACGCCTCGTCGTCGACCGGGTGGGTCATGACCAGGCCTGCCTGTTCCGCTTCTTCGAGCGTGGCGAGCACGTCGATGTGCGATGGTGCAAGGTGTTCGAGATCGGTGAGGTCGATGACCGCACCAAGGACGGCCGCATCGGCCAGTACAGCCCGGTGGGCCGGGCCGAGACGGTTGACCCGCGTGGCGGCGAGCTCCTGGACGGTGTCAGGGACGAGGAGCGATCCGTCAGTTGCCCGTTCCGGTCGGTTGGATTCGCCAAAGGAGCGGATCATCTCGGTGAGGAAGAGCGGGCTGCCCGCCGTTTTGTCGTGAAGCTGCTCGGCGATGTCGGCAAACGGCAGATCGGCGACCAACGCTTGTACGTCGAGTGGGCTGAGCGGCCCGAGTTTGACCCGGGTCACGTTGGCCTCTGGAGTGACTCTCCCGAGGAACGTGGACAGCGGGCTGTCGTCGAGCGTCGAGGCGGTTCGGAGTGAACCGATCACGAGCAGCGAGGGCATCTGAACAGCTCGTGTCAGGTGTTCGAGAAGGGCCAGCGTCGGCTCGGCCGACCAATGCAGATCCTCCAGCAGGATCACCATCGGCTGGTTGGGCGTGATCGATCGGAGGAGGTCGGTGATGGCCTCGAAAAGTCGGAATCGATCAGTTTTGCCAGCGTTGGCACGGTCGGACTCGGGCTCGGGCCCGAGTTCGAGCGAAGAAGCCCGTTGCTTGAGCTCAGGGATCAAACGAGCGAGGAGGTGGCCGTGGCGCAGTATGTGATCGGCGACGGCGGCACCGGGCAGATGGGGAATGACATGGGCGAGAGCTTCGATGAATTCCCGATAGGGCGCTGGCTGGGTTTCGTCTGCTCGACCGATCACACAGAGCCGACCCTGTTCCACGAACACGGCGCCACATCGATGGAGCAACGTACTCTTGCCAATCCCGGGCTCTCCCTCGACCAGCGCAAGATGGATCCGCTCATCGCTGGCTTTGCCGAGATGCTCGAGCCTGAGCTGTTCACTGTTCCGGCCGACCATCAACCGAGGCGTTGCCCGCTCGCTCAGCCAGGGTGTCGAGGGAATGTCCCATCTATCGGATTGGCTCGATGACCGGGGGAGCGGGTGCGGATAGTTCGGCCCGGTCAGCAGCCGGACGTCCATGGGGGAAGCGATGCCCTTCATCACTCGCCGTTCGTATGGGTTGACACCAACGTCGGCCGCAGCACTGAGTGCTGAACAGAATGCATCCGATGCTGCGATGTGTCCTGCTGGTGCTGCTTCGCAAAGCCGAGCGGCAACGTGCACTGCCATGCCGATCAATCCATCGCCATTCGGGAGCACGTCGCCATGGTGAACTCCGACGCGAATCTCGATCGATGGCTCCTCGGCGGCCCGGGTCGATGCAGCGTCGTTCTGCATCTTGAGTGCCGCTCGGGCTGCGTCGTCCGCTGAATCGAAGGTTGCAGCGACGCCGTCGCCCATGTCGCCGAACACACGGCCACCGCTGGTCGTGATTGCATCGTCCATCAACTGGTGGAGTCGGCGCCGCACGTCGACCATCGCTTCATTGCCGATCTGGGCAAGCAAGCGCGTGGAGTCGACTTGATCGACGAACAGCAACGCTTGCGTCTGCACGAATGCCCTTTCCGGCTCTGGCTGGAGTCCGCTGATCTTAGGGCCCGTGCGGTACCTTTTCTAACCGACGGACGGGGATGACCGTGGTAGACGCCATCAGCATCTTGCTGGAATCTGAGCTCGAACTCGAAGATTCGGCCGCTCGAGCGCTGGCGGCCGAGATGCGCACGCTCACTTTGGATCGTGGTGAGTTTCTCTGCCTGCAGGGCGAGCCGAGCACCCGATTCTTCGTGGTGTCGCGTGGATCGTTCGAGATCCAAGCGTCAAGCGCCTCCGGCCGAGAATTGATCTTCACCTCGTTGGGACCGGGGTCACCGATTGGTGAGGTGTCGATTTTCGACGCCGCCCCGAGATCGGCCGGCATTCGAGCCGCCGTCGATTCCGAGGTGCTCGCCATCCGGCGCGAATTGTTTCTGCAATTGGTTGCGGAACACCCGTCGATTGGTCTTTCGTTGGCTCGGCATCTGGCTCGGATCGTTCGTCGCTTGAGCGAAAGCGTCGAGGGGACTTCGTTTCTTCCGTTGTCTGATCGGCTCGTCGACTTGTTGGTGACCCTCGCTCTGGAACTGGGGGATCCGGTCGAAGGACCCTGGCAGATCTCTGCGACGCAGCAACAGCTGGCTGACCGGCTTGGCTCCTCGCGCGAATCGGTGAACAAGTTGCTCCGAGGGTGGGCGAATGCTGGCCTGCTCGAGGTCCGGCGTGGAGCATTGTTGGTCCCCGACCTCGACGCGCTTCGGGCGTTACCCGGCCCTTGACGAGGGATTTCGCGAGAAAAGTCGGAAATTCCTGTGAAGTGTGAAGTGGTTCACAGACCGCCGGGGAGTGGTCGTGCACACTGACGAACACGCAAGCAACTGCTCCACCGTGACAGCAACAACCACGGTGAGCAACCGATCGACAGCGCGCAAATGCTCGATCGGCCCGGTGGTCTTCGGCGGAGTCCATCGGGTCGATTGAATACCTGGAGGGGGCCTTCTGTCGGTCGGTTGCTCGGAGCCGTTGCGTGCGGCTATCTCGCCACACTCCTCAATCTGGCGTCTCTCTGGGCCGATGAAGACAGAGATGGCATTGGAGACCGAGCGGACGCTTCCGCCACTGATCGATGAAGCATTGCGTCCAGTGCACGCCGGACGGCTCGTTCGCTTTCTCGCGCCGGTCGCACCCGGCATCCGAACAACCAGAGACCAGATTGCTGCGCATGCGTACTACTGGCGCCGCCAAGCCGAGATCGCCTTTGAAGAGATGGAGCCGGAGCAGCCGGTGTTCGTCCTCCTCGGGGATTCGCTGAGCCAAGCGGTCGGTGCATCGTCGGTCGAACACTCGTGGATCCACCGACTCGTGTTGCACGAGTCGCAGCAACGGCGGAATCGGCCGGCCCGCATCATCAACCTCTCGCGCTCCGGCGCAAAGATCGACGACGTTCTGCAGGAGCAGCTCCCTGCCCTGCGGGCGATCGATCACCCAGTCCAGCTGGTGACCTGCACCGTTGGCAGCAACGACTTTGCCCGTGGCAGCACATTCTCCAAGGTCGAGAGTTCGATGCACTCGCTCATGTCCCGACTGCCGACCGATGCGGTGTTGGCGACCCTTCCAGCCAAAGGCAGCATCATGGCGAAGCGGCTCAATCGGACCATTCGTGGCGAAGCGGGCCGCTCTGGCCTGGTCGTGGCCGATGTCGATGCGCACTTGCCAGGATGGCGTGGTCGCTCTGCTGGCGACCGCTTCCACCCCAACGACCTCGGCTATGAGGCGTGGTTCACCGCTTTCGCCGAAGTCACGCCGCCTCGCTCTCAGCGAGGCCTTCGTCCCGACCCCAAGGCGTCGGCCGAGCGCTAGGCCGTTGGCGATCAGCCAACGTCGACCGCAACGATGTTGGACCGCCAAGATGTGTTGCCTGCAGCATCGAACGCTCTCACGTAGAACGAGACGGCTCCGGCAAGACCTTCGACGGTTGCAGAGGAGCTGGTGACGCTCGTTGCGATCTGGTTCGTTGCTGCGTCGTAGACGTGGTAGCCAGTGACAGCGACGTTGTCGGTGCTGGGGTT
>CAYGQE010000078.1:0-23636 GCA_964351995.1 uncultured Acidimicrobiaceae bacterium
GTGTAGATCTCGATCGGGCGGCCGGGGTGTTTGCGCGGACAGTACCGAGCGGGGCTTGGGCCAGGGGCACCATCACGTCACTGATCCTCTCTCCAGCGAGCGCTGGTCAGTCGACCAGAGTGCACGGCTCGCTATGACCAGCTCACGCGAGCGATCGTGAGCGTGCTGCAGTAGAAGACGTCGCGATTTCCTCCGGCGGTGAGGAACATCCCGTTCGCGATCCGAGATCCGGTCGCGACGCGATCGAGCAGTTCGCCGGTGGCGATGTCGACCACGACGAGGTCGTCGCTACCTGCCGCGGTGAAGTCGTTGATGACGAGCTCACCGGATTCGGGAAACACCACTGGCTGCATGCTCGATCGCACGTCGAGGTGCCAAGCGACGTCAAGACCCCCGTCGGCGGTGCACACCCCGGCGAGGCCGCCGTTGATGCTGTCCCACGCAACGGCCATGTTGAACTCGGGGACGTGGACGGGCGGGGCGATGATGCCGCCACCCGGGGTCCCGAAGGGTTCGATGATCTCATGCTGTGTCGGGTCGCTGAGCGAGATTCGGTGGAGGCGCTGGGGACCGTCCCACGGTGCGTCAAGTCGCCACGACAGGTCTCGTCCTGGCGGTGTGTCGAATCGGCCGTTCGGTTCGGTCTGGTGGATTCGGCGGATCGAGGGGAGGTCTCCGCAGTCCATCACCCAGCAGGTGTCATCGGACAGACAGGCGTCCCACGACAAGCCGAACCGGTCGCCAGCGATTCGGTATCGCGGTCGCCAGTTGTGATCGACGGTGAGTTCGTCCCCATCGAGCCGCAATCGCCAGAGGTGTTCACTTCCTGGCACGTAGACCGTTTCGGATCCGTCGGGTTGGAGATCTGCAGCGATGCGCCCCATCGAGCCTTCGGGTAGCACCAGCGGCGTACCGAGAATCTCGAGGCTTTCGGGATCAAGGCGTGTCACCGTTGTGCCGCCTTGGCCTTCGAGGCGCAGATCCTTGGTGATGAGCGAGCCGTCGGCCAATACGAGCAGCCCATTGTGAGATCGGTCGGCCGGCAACCGTCGTTCGACGAGGATCGAGAGATCATCAGGATCGAGGCGGTGGATGTGGTCGCCATTGACCGACATAATCGACCCGTTGGCGTGTGCGAGGGTTGCACCACACCACACGTGCTCGCCACATGGCAGTTGGGGGGAGCTGGCCAGAACGTCGAGGCTCAGTGGGTCAATTCGCTCGACCCAACCGAATGGTGGTGGGCCGCTGAAGGCTGCCATCGTGCCGCCCACGTACCACTGGCCGGGTTCTCGCTCGATCACCATCACGTGCCACTTGTCGTCGTGGCGAGCAACGACGCTTGCGGTGCCCGAGGCTGCGTTGAGCCGACCGGGGCTGGCTTTCTGACGCCGGTTCCCGCCGCATTCCACGGGCCATGCGGACGGCCAATACCCGGGGTGTGGGTTGTTGCGATCGTTCATCGCAAAACCGTAGTTCGGCAAGCGTGAGTGTTCGAAGAACACTCACGCTTGCTGGCACGAACCGGTAGAGCAGTACTGTCTGCCCGAGGAGGCCCCGGTGAACCTGAAGCAAGCGGCGCAACGGTTGGACGTGCACTACCAAACTGCGTATCGGTGGGTCCGCGACGGCCAGTTGGTGGCCATCAAGGTGGGGAATCGCTATGAGGTGACCGAGTCGGCGATTCTGCAGTTCGTCAGTCGCCGGGCGAGTCTGCTCTCGGGTTCAGTCGATCAGCATGTGGCTGCGGTCGAGCCGCAAGCTGTGGCGGGCGACGAGATCGCTGAGCTCAGGGTTCTTGCCCGTGAGACGCGTGCGACTGCTCAACCGTGCTTCGACGCAGCGACGGTCATCGTCGGGACTCGAGTGGGAGATGCCGCTGTGTTGCGATTGCTCGATAGCTCAGGCCACGAACTGCAGCCTGCCGCATCGTTTGCTGCCGCTCCCGAGGTCAGGGCATCTGTCGTTGGCGCCGTCGCTGCGGCCGGGAGTTTCCCGAGAAAGACACCGCATTGGTTGTCCGCTGAACAATCGGGAGAGGTGCACATCGTGCATCACATGCCCCGGGACTTCGTCCAGGAGCTGTTCGGCGAGGAGGGCCGATTCGCTGGCCACGGCGTACGGGTTCTCGCTGCCGCTGTTGCACCAATGTTTGTCGAGGGGGATTTCGTCGGAGGGCTGCTCGCTGTGAAGACGCAATCCCACCTGCCATTCTCCGACAGCCAGATCAGCGGCACTGTTGCGTTGAGGGATCGACTCGGTCTGTGGCGAGGGTGTCGGAATGAACTTTCGCCGAGATCAGTCACCGCCCGTGGATCGGTCTGCGTTCGCTGGTTACCGATTCCCACCCGAAGTCATCATGCTCGCAGTCCGCTGGTACCTCCGCTACGGCCTGTCCTACCGAGACGTCGAAGAACTCCTCGTCGAACGCGGCATCGAGGTCGACCACGTCACCATTCACCGTTGGGTCCAGCGCTTCACTCCCCTGCTCATCGACGCCGCTCGGCCTTGTCGACGCAGCATTGGTTTCCGCTGGTTCGTCGACGAGACCTACGTAAAGGTGGCTGAGAAGTGGCGCTACGTCTACCGAGCCATTGATGAGCACGGCCAAGTGATTGACGTGTTCGTCTCGCCACGACGCAACATCGCCTCGGCCAAATCGTTCTTCGCGCGAGCACTCGACGCCCACGGTGGACCAGATGAGGTCGTCACCGATCTCGCCCAGGCACTCGAGACAGTCATCGAGGAGCTGATCCCGGACGCGTTTCACAACACCGAGCAGTACGCCAACAACCGCGTCGAATGCGATCACGGCCGACTGAAATCAAGGCTCAGACCAATGCGCGGACTCAAAACCGACCGGACAGCATCCGTGGTGATCCGCGGTCACGCCTTCATCCAGAACCTACGCCGCGGCCACTACGAACTCGGAACCGACGCCCGACATCAACACCTGCGACTTGTTAACGCATTTGACGATCTGACCGCCACGATCTGACCAGCACTGACGGCAGCCGCATCCCAGCAACGCGTCTTGCGATGCATCAACGCAACAGTGCCCTCTGAGCTATCGCCGGACCATTCTCTGACAACGGATGCCACACGACATGCACGATCAGCGCTGGTCTGAATGTCATCAGGTCTGCTTCCGTTGGTGTTGATCCGTGCACTTCCTTGTCGCACCGACATGACCGCTCGACCGGCGCAACGCGGAGGTCATTTCCCGTCAGACGAGCGACCCTACTCTCCCCGCTGACCTGGCGAGCGAGCGTTGCGCAATCGGTCGAGCCGCGAGAGGATGAGCCAATGTCTCGTTCCGTCGATCCGCTGCCGACAGGCATCGTGACGTTCCTGATGACCGACATTGAAGGTTCCACTCAGGCATGGCAAGCAAGACCCGACACCATGACGGGCACCGTCTCCCGCCACTACGAGATCATGCACGCGGGAATCAGCGCTCATCGAGGCCAGCGACCGGAAGAACAAGGCGAAGGAGACAGCGTTGTCGGCGTCTTCCGAGACCCCGCTGACGCTGTCGCCGCTGCATTGGAAACGCAGCTCGCACTCCGTACCGAACTGCCGGGCCTGTCGGTCAGGATGTCTGTGCACACGGGCGAGGCAATGCTGCGGAACGAGGACAACTACGTTGGTCTCTCGATCATTCGCTGTGCCCGTATCCGCAGTTGCGGATACGGCGGCCAGATCCTGATCTCCGACACCACCATGCAAGCCTTGAGCGAAAGCCCTCCGCCAGACGTCCGGTTCGTCGATCTCGGTGTCTACGGACTGCGCGGGCTCACCGGCCGAGACCGCATCTGGCAGCTGGAACACGATGATCTCCCGTCGACGTTCCCCTACCTCAAGGCGGGCGCCTCG
This sequence comes from uncultured Acidimicrobiaceae bacterium, assembly GCA_964351995.1. GTDB lineage: Bacteria > Actinomycetota > Acidimicrobiia > Acidimicrobiales > SZUA-35 > SZUA-35. The sequence continues at coordinate 3,877 of CAYGQE010000078.1, forward strand.
GCCGCCGGAAACCTGCCCAGCTCGATCAGCTCCTTCGTCGGTCGTCGCGCTGAACTCACGACGCTGAGCACGTCGCTGGAGGCCAACCGTCTGGTCACGATCACAGGGCCAGCCGGAATCGGAAAGAGCCGGCTTGCTCTCGCCGTTGCCGATACTGCGGCGAACGCACTGACCGGCGGCGCGTGGTTGGTCCGGCTGAGTGGGCTCTCAACCGACGATCCGGAAGCCGTCGTTTCTACGATCCTGCACGCCTGCTCCATTGAAGGGCGAACGTCAGAGCCACTCGACGCGATCATCAGCCATTTCCAGACGATCGCGGGAGCGGTGATCGTGATCGACGGATGTGAACACGCACCCCTCGGCGCTTCGGAGGTCGTCCAGGCAATTCTGACTCAATGCCCGGACACCGTGGTGCTTGCGACCGGACGCCAACCACTCCTTGTACCTGGCGAAGTCGTCCACGAACTCGGACCGTTGCCCACTCCGCCTGCGGACTACCGCGGCGGAATCGAGGGTCTGCAGGACTTCGAAGCAGCGCAGTTGTTCATCGAGCGAGCAACCGCCGCTCATCCAGCACAGGAATTCGACGACTTCACCGCTCGAGACATCAGCCGAATCTGCGATCAACTTCGAGGCATCCCGCTCGGTCTCGAACTCGCAGCGGCGCGGGTGGCGCTCACGTCGATCGCCGACCTTGCCGCCAGCCTTTCATCGCTCACGAGTGAGCCCGATCGACCGGTGTCGGTTGCGCTCGAGACGTCGATCGCATGGAGCTATCAGTTCCTCGATCGAGACGCCCAGGCTGCTTTTCGTCGATTAGCCGTCTTTCAAGGAAGCTTCGAGATCGATGCGGCAACCGCTGTCGTGGCCGGCGATGGAGTCGATGAGTACACCGCCGCTTCGTCTATTCGGTCGCTTCTCGATCAGCACCTGCTGACACTCGACGAGACCGCGGGACGGGCGCAGCTCCCGTCGGCCATCCGTTCGACCGCATGCGAACGGCTCGAGAAGTCCTCCGACGTTCGCGGCGCTATCGCACGGCACTCTGCATGGTTTGCGGATCTTGCTGAACGGTTCGGTAGCGCTGGCCTCGCCATCCCCGACTCGCTGCTCGCCCCCGACGAACCCGACGTCTACAAGGCCCTCGATGCAGCCATCAGCCGAGAGGACACCGAAACCGCCTATCGGATTCTCGTCGGGCTCGGGCCACGCTGGCATCGCCTCGACCGCGAAGTGGCAGAGACCGCCGCTGCGTGGACAGCCACACGGTCGCCGAGCGATGGTGAGGAGCACTGGACCGAGGCGGTGAGTCGGCTGTGTTACGCCTTGGCCGACAAAGCGGAATGTCCGATCCACGCGTTGGCAGGTGAAGCACGGGCCATTGCCGAGCTCACGGGAGATCTCGTGTCACCGCTCTACCTTGATTTCCGAGACGCCGCAGCGGCCGCTGACAGCGGCCATCTCGAGGCGGCAGAACGGCTCGCCGCCTCGGCCCGACGTCTTGGCGTTGACGAAGTCACCGTAGCTATCGGCCTTCACATCGCAGGGGCGCAACGTCGAGACGGCAGAAACAACGACGCCGCTGAGCGGGAGCAATCCCTCCGAACGCTGCTGGGAGGTGGCGACTACCAGGGTCCCATCGATCTCCGTGAGACCAACCCGTCGGCATCGAAAGTGTCGGCCTCGAGATGAACTCCCAGGCTGACGAAAACCCACGCCAGCTCATCGCTGGTCGATTCGAGATACGACACACGTTCCCATCCGACGGAGCGACCGAGGTGCACGTCGCTCGGGACTTCGACCACGATCTCGATGTTGCGCTCTGGACACGCCCGATCGTCGACGAGGACGACCTGAAGCGTCTCCGGCGAGAAGCCGGAATGCTCATGCGGGTCATCGCCCATCGGGGTCTGCCCGTTGTCCGCAGCGATCTCGTCGAGGCCGACCGGTACTACCTCATCAGCGACTTCGTCGAAGGAACCAGCCTTCGGAGCATGATCGAGTCCCGGGCAGGGTCCGGGATTCCCTTGTCGGCTGCGTTGCCGCTCATCGACGACGTCGCGGAGACCCTCCAGCACCTGCACAACCACCGGCCACGATTGATTCACGGAGGTGTCACCCCCGACGACCTCATCGTGGCCGAAGACGGACGGGTCGTTCTGGTCGCCCTGGCCCGAATGATGAGTGTGCTCGAGCCGGTACCGAAGAGCAGTCTCGCCGGTTTCGCCGCTCCCGAACTCCTCACACGCGAGACACTGACACCGGCGGCCGACGTGTATTCGTTGGCGGCTCTGGCCGTGTACCTGCTGACCGGCATCGCCCCCGGGGTTGCCGCACGGTGGCCCGACGCCCTCATCGAAGCCGGCCTGGTCCACATGGAGCAGGTGCTCCGCCGAGGACTCACGTGGGACCCGCTCGGTCGTCCTCAAAGTGTTGCCGAGTTCCTCGCCACCTTCCGTGAAGCCGCTCAGCTTCGCATACCTGCTGGCACCGTCACACTGGTTGTTGTCGTCGACCAAGCAGAGGGCGAATCTCGATCGTTGGCGAAGATGCTCGCCGCAGGAGGGGGCAGGGTCGCTGAGGGTCTCTCGCTTCCACTCGGGTGTTCCGTCGCCGTGTTCTCGCGTGCAGGCGACGCGGTCGCCTGCGCCCTGGCCGTCGAGCGTGAACGATCAACCTCAGTGACCGTGCATGCTGGAGACCTCGGTGGACTCTACGGAGCGTCGCTCCAAGAGCTTGCCGATGCGACCCTCCTGCTCAGCGCCTCGGCCGCGTCGCCGGGCGTCGTGTCATCGCCACCAGTCCGGATGTTGCTCGGCTCCGACCAAACGCTGGGCTTCGAGCCGGTCACCGGTGGCTTCCGGATCCGCCGCTCGGCGGAGGACAACGAAACCACAAGCCAGTCGTCCTCGGTCCACCCGCAAATCGATGGTCGTTCAGCTCAGACATGGACCGCGTCCCGCCGTGGTCGGCCGCTTGCTGGTCGAGCAGCCGAGCTGGCCAGGTCGAGTGCCGCCGTCGCGAACCACCACGCTGCGGGCCACGCGGCCCTCATTCTGTTCGTCGGCGAGTCCGGGATGGGCAAGACGCGGATGCTCGCCGAGTCTGCTGGGTTGGCTTCCGAACGAGGCGAACGGGTACTCGTCGGCCGTTGCTCGGAATCCGGCGGTGCGTTCGAGCCGTTCATCGATGCACTTGGCGAAAGCGTCTTTCCGTTCGAGTCCGGCCAGATCGAGCGTGACGAAGAAGGGTGGGTCGACCGGCGCCGGTTCTTCGGCCGAATCGCCGCGTCACTCAGCGACCTCGGCGAGCCGATCACCTTGATCCTCGACGACGTCCAATGGATCGATGGCTCGTCGGCAGCACTCATTGCTCAACTGCTCGACGACTTGGGTCCGACCTTGACCGTCGTTGCCGGTGCCCGGCCAGGGGTTGAGGACACGCTGCTCGGCGGCGTGATTCAAGAACCCTCCGCCACCGTCGTGCCGATCGGTGCACTCGGGCGTGACGAGCTGGCTGACCTTTCCCGCACGTCAGGGATCGAGCTCAGCGAAGACAGCCTTGACAGTCTTCATTCACTCACCGGCGGCAGCCCCTTCTTCGTTCTGCAGCTTTTGAACCATGTCCACAACGCTCCGGGGAATTCGCTCGCCACCAGCGAACTCGCCGTTGGCGTACGTGAGTGGATACTCGGCCGAGTCGATCGCCTTGGTGCGTCAGTCCGCGACACGCTCACCTCAGCGGCCGTCATCGGGCGCCGCTTCGAAGTCGTCACACTCGCGGACATCCGCGGTGTCAGCCCGCTCGAGGCGCTCGCCGATCTCGACGTGGCGGCTGCAGCCGGATTGCTGCTCGAAGGATCACACCCTGGCGAGTTCCGCTTCGTTCACGCCCTGGTCTCCGCCGCATTGGAGAACCACCTCTCGGTTGCCAGGCGTGCCCTACTCCACGCGGCAATCGCCCAGTGCTTGGAGGAAAGCGGATCAACGCTCGAGCACCTCGAGCAGGCGTTGCATCACTGGTTCGAGGCCGATCGGCTGGGAGATCCAATGCATGCCGCCGAGATCGCCGTCGAAGTCGCGGCGCGAACCACAGAGCGCCTCGCTCACGAAAGCGCGTTGACCGTCCTCGAGCGGGCACTGGCCCTTCTCCCCCATGTGCCGATGTCGTCCGAACGCGATCGCGTCGAAGCGCGGCTACGCGTCGCCCACAGCCGAGCAAGCTTCTTTGCCTCGAGCGACGACGATGCCCTCGATCAGCTCTACCGGGCGAGTGACTTGGCGGAAACGGCTGGAGACTTCACCACGCTGGCCGAAGCCGCGCTGCTGGCCTCGCTCAACCGTCGAGGCGGCCTCGACGACCCCGACCTCCTCGAACTCCTCGAGCGGGCGAGCAAGAACTGCCCGGCCGAACCTGCCGTGCTTCCCGCAATGCTTCACGTGCGCCGATCCCGGCTTCTCCCCACCACAGTGAGGCACGAGACGCGCGCTTCAATGGCCCGCCTCGCTCTCGCCGATATCGACAGCATGGAACCGGTCGACCGAGCCACCGTCGAGATGGAAGTGGCTCGTGCCTGCTGGAAGCCCGATGACGCAGCCGAACGTGAAACGTTGGCTTCCCGGCACATTCAGCTCGCCGAGGAGCATCTGAGTCGCACCGGACTGGTTCGTTGGACCGGCGTCCTCGTCGAGGGATACAACCATCGGTCTTCGGCCAGGATGCAGCTCGGCAACATCATCGGGGCGCTCGACGATGCAAACCATGCGGCCCGCGTGGCTGACGAAGCTGGCACCACCTTCCTGCTCACCAGGGTGATGATGGGGCAAGCGATGATCCACGCAACGCTGGGGAATCACGATCAGGCCACCCAGATTTGCGACGATGCCATCGCCTTGTCGCCTCGTCACAATCTGGTGCTCGCCCGCCTGGCGGTCATGTACAGCATTGGCCGGGATCGCAACGAGCAAACCGCTCTCACCGATCTCGAGCAGCAACTCGAAGAGATTCTGGATCAGAGCCCGCTCGTCGTCGCCGCCTTCGCGTTGGCGCATGGCGAGGCTGGCCAGATCGATGACGCTCGTCGTCTCCTTGCCCGACTGCGCCGGATCGGCAACTGGCCGAGAAACTGGATGTGGCTCGGAACGACGGTGGCGGCACTCGAGGCCTCGATCCTGGCCGGAGAACACGTCATGGCTCAGCGGTACGCAGCGGTGCTCGAGCGCTACTCGGGGCTGTGGGCACTCGCCGGAGCCGAGCTCGCCTGCTGGGGGCCTGTCGATCGAGCGCTCGGGCTGGCACACCTTGCAGCGGGTCGACACGACGAGGCATCGGCGCTGCTCACCACGGCTCTGGAGTCGGCGAGAGCGCAAGGTGCGGTTGCTTGGGAGGCGCGTTGTCGCCGGGACCTCGAAGCTGTGGCGTCGCTGTCCAGCTGAGCGAGCTCTTCCTTCCACATCGCTGCTTCTCTACCCGTTGTTCGATGGCCCAGGTCGTGCCGATTGCCCACGTGGTAAGAATTGACCATGAGTGCCCCCGTCACGTCCTCACCTGGTGATTCGTCGATTGCAGGGCTCCGGCTTGTCAACGGTGTGTTCAAAGGTGGTGGAGCGAAGGGAATCGCCTATGCAGGCGCGCTGCGAGCCGTCCGCGAACAAGGGCTGTGGTTTGGAAGCGTCGCTGGCGCATCCGCCGGAGCGATCACGGCCTCGTTGGTCGCCGCAGGGATGGACCTCGAAGCTCTCGAAGCCGCCGTGCCCGAGGGTCTGGCCGCCGTCGACTCGCCGAAGATCGGCCGGTTTGGCAAGGCGATCATGGGCCATGCCACGTCTCGCTACGAAAGCCGGGGCCTTCGCCACTGGCTCGACCAGACCCTTGCAAGCCAGATCGGCAAGGACGCCAAAGACGGCCCGGTCACGTTTGACGAACTGCACACGGCAACGGGTATCGAGTTGTACGTCATCGCCATGGACCTCGCCACGGGCTTACCGGTGCTGTTCTGCAGGAGAACCACACCGGGTGTTGAAGTCGCTGGAGCTGTCACCTCCTCGTCGGCCATCCCCGCCGGCTTCCCGGCCGGTCGTGGGGTGTTCTGGTCTGGTGAGCAAGGCGCGGTGGTCCACCAACTCGTCGACGGCGGAACGTGGGCCAACTATCCATCCTTCGTCTTCGAGGATGATTCGTTCCGGACCTGGGTCCGGGGCGAGTCCATGGCCCGGAGCGTCTGGTCCGACGTCGACGACCAGGAATGGAGTGCGGAGGAAGAACGCCCAACGGTTGGATTCATCCTCGGTGATCCCGAGCCACTCGAGCACCGTCAGCCCATCGGTCTGATACCACTTGAAGCCGATGTCAACCGGCGCTTCGACCGAGGTCCGACCTACACCTCAGCCCATCGGCCGACGTACTTGTTCGGTTCGATCCTGTCGAGTGACTGGGCCCGACTCATCATGGCCGTCGCCATTGCGATCTGGGTTTCGCTCAGCATCGTGGTGCTCCCGGTGGGCTTCAGACGGTTCTCAGCGTGGTCGGCTGATCTGCTCCCCGACTGGCTTGACTGGCTCTACCCGTTGCTCTTGGTCGGCAGCATGTCCGTCGTCGTGTTGGCCGTCGTCGTCACGATTCTCCTCGTCACGGCGCTCATTCTGTTCGGGCGAATTCTCGCCGACACACTCGTGCCGTCGTTCGGAGCACTTCTGGGAGTCCCCACTGAAGTGGCCCCGTGGGTCGGGCTCAGCAACAACTCCGTGGTCCTCCGAGTGCCCCACGCCGGACTCTCGACCACGGGCTTTCAGGTCGAAGACAAGGTCAGGTTGGCGGCCGTTGACGAAGCTCATCGGCAAGTGAAGCTGCAACTCGACGACGCAACGATCAGCGGTCGGCTCGAGGCGTTGTTGTCTGACACCGAACTCGAGGCGCCGACCTACGTTCCCGGCCAGCGCGCTCCCCAGAGCGCCGAACCCCCTGACCGCCCTCACGCCGTTCGCCTCGCGACAACGCTTGCAGCCACTGCGCTGGCAGGCGGGCTGGGCTGGCTCGCCACCAACCTGGCCGGCACTGAAGGCATCGTTGCCATCATGGCCTCGGTCCTCATCGGTCTTGTCCTTGGAGGCGCTGCGCTCTGGTATCTGGGCGGTCGTGCCGGGATGAGGGCCGCCGCACGAGCGCAGCAAGGTGTGACCACACCTGATCGCCGATTCGGCAGCACCGCCCAACTCGTCATGGCGGCCGGAGTGGCCCTCGTCATCTTCGGCGCCGTGTTGTCGGGCCTTGCGATGAACGACCGAGCAGCGGACACGGTGACCGCGATGGTGACGAGCGCAGAAGCGAAGGTCGATTCCGACAAGAACACCTACAGCGTCGTGCTCGACACCTCCGATCGTCCGGTCGAGGTCACGTCAGATCGAAACTTGCGGCTTGGTGAGCGAGTCTTTGTCACCGTCGACTCGGAAAACCCCAAGCGGGGTGAACTCGCTCAAAGCCTCGACGATGTGCGCTTCCCCATCGCCGTTGTCGTTTCGATCCTCGGCTTCGGCGTGATCACGTCTGGTGTCCGACGCTGGCGCTGGGAAGAGCGAAACCGAAACCTCGAGGATCTCGTCGGCTCGTGGCGCGGGGTGCAGGCCTGATGTTCGAAGAGAAGATCGTCGAGATCGCCATCGGTCATGTCCGAGGTCTGGTCAACCCGACCGAGGCCGAGCGGGCGGCTGCATTCGAACTCTTCGTCGAGCTCTCGAGTCGGACTACCACGACCCAGCTCCAACCTGAGGAAGGATTGATCCGGGAGGCGCTCGACAGCCTCTACCTGGTGTTCGGGCTCACCCGAGAGATTCTCCGAAAGTACGGTGGTGACGTCGCAAAGGGCAGAGACGACGGCAACCTCACGCTAGCGGTGATCTCCCTCCGGGTTCTCAATGAGATCATCCGTCCCCGCACGTCAAAATGGCACCCACTGCTCCTCTCCTGGGAACAGCAAGGCGAGCTCGACGGGCGGGGTAGGGATCGGGCTGCGTGGGAGCAGAGCTGGGACCTAGTGGACGATTGCCGAGCCGATCTCAACGCGCTCCGCACCGAGATCCGTGCCTACATGGACAGTCTCGCCAAGATCGCTGGTGCCGGCTCGCTCACTGACCTTGTCGTGCCACTCCCACCGAGTGCTCCGATTCGAGCCGTCGTCCCATCGAGATTGCCGACGAAGCCAGCTGACGCCGACCCTCGCGAGAAGATGGTTCGCTGGTTCGACCCCGTCGACGGCGTGCGAACCCTGCTCGCCAAGGGCAAGGGAGACCCCAAGAAGGTTGGCCGCGCCCCAGCCGGCAACAACACGTTGACGCCCATCTTGGCCAAACCGGACGAGGACGGCGATCTCTGGATCGACTACGTGAGCGACCTCGGTGATGGATTCGATCCCACCGCAGCGGTGGCGTGGCAGCTGACAAGGCAACACATCGTGCTCCCGGAGGACCGCAGCGGCGAGCTGCCCACTCCCCCAGCCAAGCTGGACAAGGGCAGCATTCTTGCAATGGGTGGTGACGAGGTCTATCCGTACGCGACGGCACACGCCTATCGGCAACAGTTGGACCTGCCGTATCGACTCGTCGCCGACTGCGACACGAGCGATGCGGGAGACACGACCATCGGCCAAGCCCCTTCTCTCGTTGCCATTCCCGGCAATCACGATTGGTACGGAGGGATTGGACTCTTCGAGGACGTCATCGTCCGACCTGAGACATTCGCCGGACACTGGGACGCTCCTCAGACCGAGCGTTGGTGGAACGTCGAGTTGTCACACGGTTGGTGGCTTTGGGGCATCGACACCGCGCTCGACAACACACTCGACGACGCTCAGAAGGAGTACTTCACCACAGCGGCAAAGCTGCTCGAACCCGGACATCGGATCATTCTCTGCTCGCCCGTTCCGCTCTGGCAGCTCCGCCAGAAGAGTGAGAAGCACTATGTCCACCTGCGGCAATTCTTCGATCAGCTGATGATCGAATCGGGGGCGAGCATCCCGCTGTTTCTCGCCGGAGACTCGCACTTCTTCGCTCACTACCGTCGCATCGATGGGCCGTCGGAGGAGGACCACATCACCGCCGGCGGTGGCGGTGCCTTCATGCAACCGACCCACAATCTTCCAGAGCAAATTCCGCTGGAGCACGGCAACCCAGATTTCAAGCTCACGCAACGGTGGCCCCGGCCGGTCGACAGTCGGTCATTGGCCACGACCATCAGCGGCGTACGCGACCGCCAGTTCTGGTTGATCTTCATCATCATGGGGCTGTTGCACGCTGGCTTCGCGGGCCTGGTCAGTATCCGTGCCGGAGCGCTCCTGTCAGAGCCTGACGCTCCCGTCTCTGCTCGAGAAGCAATTCAGTGGGTCATCGGCGCATGGCCCGGTTGGCCACTGCTCTTGCTGATCTTCCTGGCGATGGCGGCTGCGGCGGCACCCAACAGCAGGGAGTCCGAGCTGAAGTCCGGAGCACGGAAGTACGGACGAATCCACGGCGTCGCCCACATGGCGCTGTTCGTGGTCATCGCTGCTGCTGGACGGTGGGCCGGATGGAACGAAGATTGGTGGTGGCGCTTCGGGGTGATGCCTGCGATCGGCGGTGTGCTCACGACGACGCTTGTCGTCGTGATGATCCGCTGGATCAACGCCCACATTCGGGCCAGCGACACCGCGGCGTTCTCCGCCTCGTTCCTGACCAGGTACAAGAACTTTCTGCGCATGCACATCGATGCAGAAGGCACGCTCTCGGTCTACGCCATCGGCCTCGACCCGGTCGGCGAGGGCTGGTTCGAAGCGCTCACCACGAAGGGCAGGCCGATCCCACCATTCGATAGCGATGGAACTCCGAGACTCCACTACATCTGGGGAAAGCGTTTCCCAGCCACCGCGAGCGTCGATGCGGGGCGCACGAACTCCGTGGACGCCGATGACAGACACTGATGCCGAGTCGAGGGGGCGACGAAGCGCATTCATCTCCTACAGCCGTGAGGCCGATGGTGATCTCGCCCCCGACATCAAGCGGTCGCTCCAACGCCTTTCGAATCCTTGGTACCAACGGCGTGCGTTCATCGATGTCGTGCTCGACACCGACTCATGGGGAGCCTCCCACGACCTCGATGAGACGATCTATGACGCGCTCGACAGCGTCGACCACCTCGTTCTGCTGCTTTCCGCGGGTTCAGCAAACTCGCCGTGGACAGCCAAGGAAGCAGCGCATTGGCTCAAGAGTAAGGACCCCGAGAAGATCACCTACGTCATCACCGAGTGGGTCGGCGATCTAAACGACTTCGAGTGGTCTGGAAAAGACGTTCCCGAACCGCTCCGGGCTGCCAACAAGGGTCGTGTTCCTCTGGCCGTTGATCTTCGATGGGCGCGAACGGCGACCGACCGCTCTCTCGACAACGAGGATTGGGCCAGCGACATGGCCCAGATCGCAGCCGACATCAAGGACGTCGAGAAGGACCAGCTGGTCGGTGAACTCGTTGCACTCCGAACCAGAGCACGCCTACTCACAGGGTCGATCTTGCTCGGCCTGCTCATCCTGCTCATCGCCATCGGGGTCTCGATTCCGAGCTGGTACGTGGCTCGACAGGCCGCTGCGCAGGCCGAGTCGGACCGTGAGGTCGCAGAAGGTGCGCGTGACGACGCCGACCTTGCCCGCACGGCGGCCGAAGGCGCCCGCGATGAGGCGGAGACGGCGCGCATCGCTGCGATTGAGGCGGAAGCTGAAGCGCGCCTGCAAGCCGACGAGGCGGACCGGCTCGCCGCTGAAGCAGCAGAGGCGCAGCTCACCGCCGAGAGCCTGCAAGCGGCAGCCGAGAGCAACCTGACCGATGCCCAAGCGGCCACCCTGCTCGCCGAAGAAGCCCAGGCGACCGCTGATCGATTGAAGATCGCCGCCGAAGACGCAAGGGATACCGCAGACGCCGCCCGAACCGAAGCCGAGGCGCTCGCTGCTGAGGCAGAGGCCGCTGCCGAGGCAGCCGACCTGGCGGCGTTCGGGAGCAAACTCGATGCCGGCGCACTCCAGAACCTCGATGACGATCCGCAATTGGCGCTGAACCTGGCAGTCGCCGGATACTGCCGAGTCAACGATGGGTGCGCGACAGAAGCAGGCACCGGAGCCTCGAGGACCGTGGCCACCGCGGCCGACCTGGAATCGATGCGGACGTTGCTCCTGGTTGCACAAGCGTCTCGTGGCATCGAACAACATCTCACCGCTGACAGCGCCGTCACCGCAGCGATCTCTGCTGACGGATCAACGGTCGTCGTAGCTGTGAGGCCAGCCGCCGGCAGCGACCGAATCGAGCGGTACGTCTCTGGAAGACTCAGCGGTTCGCTCAGTCTCGACAGCTGGTCCGAGGGGTTCGACGTCGAGGTCGAAGCCTTGGCCCTCAGCGACGACGGAGCTCGGCTGGCAGTGCTGGCCTGGCCATCCGGGGGACCATCATCCAGCGCGCTGTTCGGCTCGACCGACATGAGCGGCGAGACCGATGTCGACATGGGCACGCCCGTCGAACTCGGAGGGGGAAGGCAGGAGTATCCGGATGTGCAGCTCTATTTCCAGCCTGGGTCTCGTCGGCATCTCCTTCTCCAGGCTCGAAGGATCGACATCGTCTGCTGCAATCCCGACGCCAATGTTCACGTGCTCGTCGATCTTCAGGCCACCGAGCCAGGGGCTCTGGGGCAGTTCTTGATCAATGGCCCAGCCGCTTTCACGAACACGGGCTCATTGCTGACCGCTGAGCAGTCGTGCGTCGTCGAACAAACTGTGCCCGGGTTCGATCGGGTGGGAGAAACTTGTCTATTCGGCGATGAGACAACACAACTCCTCAGCCGCGCAACCATCGGGTCCGGCCAGAGTTCGACGACGTACTCCATCATCGTGACCAACAGCTTGCTCTCCATCGAAACGGAGGTGTTCGGAACACGAGTGTCCATCGCTGGTGAGGACGCGATCTGGATCGACGTGGCCGAGACGGCCGCAGAAATCAGGGTCGGGTTCGCCGATGGGACGGTCTCGCGCTGGTCACTCGATGGCACCATTCTGGGATCGCTCGAAGGTGGACGAACCACCACCGCGTCCGACCGCGAGGTCGTGTTCGGGCCGAAGGGAGCGGCTCTCCACTCCCTGACCGGCGACCCAGTCAGCGGATGGGCAACCATCGGGTTTGGCTCTACGAGTGGTTCGATCGAGGGTGGCTTCGCCGTGGTCGGAGGTCAGGTCCGAACGGCTGGAGGTCGCCGCACCGGGGCTGCCCAGGAATGTCCCCGCTGCGATGTTGCGGTCAGCGGCGACGGAGGCGTGATCGTCTTCTCCAACGGGGTCGTGTCGAACGGAACAACGACGTCGGAGACGATCACTGACCTTCCGGATGGGTTCGATGTCGACGTCGTCGCTTCAGCCACAGGGGCATTCGCCGCCTTCGCCCAGCCATCCATCCAGGTCCTTCCGCCGACCCAAAACAGCACGGTCGTCGTCGTCGACCTCGGAACGGGAGAGCGTGCGAGCCGCAGCGACTTCTCGACCGACGGCGAAGACGTTGTGCTCCTTGGCGTGACAGACCAAGGTGTCGCGATTCTGACCGTCAGCGGCCGGCAGCTCTTCATGTTCGATGCCACCACGGACGAGTTCCGCATGATCGACGACTACGGACCAGCGACATCCATCCTGGACGCCGCAATCGTCGGCAGTGCGGTGTGGGTGCTCGATTCGAACGGAGTGGTGCAGGAGTTCTCGCTGAATCAGCCTGATCAAGCGAGCCAGATTCGGCTCGAACGGGTGGGGTTCTCGTCTGCTCGATCTCTCGATGTTGTCCCCGACGGCTCTCTCATCGCCATCGGCCTCGACAACGGCACCGTCGAACTCTGGGAGCCAGGGGCTTCTGCTCCCCTTGTGACCGGGCTCGCTGAGATCGATCAGCGCGTCGACCAGGTTCGCGTGAGCCTCACCACAGCTGGGGTTGCGGTGATGAGCATCGCTGACGGTTCCGAGGATGCCGGCGTCGTCGCGCTGCAGCGAATCGAGAGGGATCTCCTGCTGTCAGGCCTGTGTTCAGCTGCCAATCGTGGGCTGACCGATGAGGAATGGCGATTGCTGGGAGGTGCGGGCGCGCCGCTCGGGTGCTGACCGGCAACGGGTCATGCCGGTCACAGGCTGACGAGGACCGCCACAACTGCGACGGCCGTCGGCGCCATCGCCCACCCCATCGGTGACCACCAAAGGTCGCTCCGGCCCGAAATCAGCACCGGAAGTGCGTGCTGCCGATACTCCGCTGCCAGCTTGTCGACCTCACCTTCGACCCGTTCCGATTGCTGGCGCAGACTGGCGTGCCCGTACTCGACACCGCCCGCAACGATCAGCGAAACGAGAATGCCGAGGCCAATCAGACCGGTCCGCTCATCCCCCGTCCATTCATCAACACCGAACTTGTTGGCAGTTGCCGCAACGGCAATGCCGAGGGCGAAACCTGCCACTGGTGTTGCCACACTCAAGGCCCGGCGCTGAACGGCAAGGGCCTGCACCCGAGCACCGAGAGGCAAGGGGCTGCTCTTGGCCCACGCGGGACCGATCAACATGACGATCCATGGCGACAGCAGCGTCAGAGCGAGGAACGCATCGATCAGCGTCCGGACCCGTTCGTCGTTTTCTTTGATGAAAGCGATCACCGTGAGCGCGACCAAGACCGTTGCCAACGCGAGTGTCGCCAACGCCCTTTGCAGGGGGACCTCGATCAGCCCGCTCAGAGTCCGCCGGAAGAAGGCGACACCCAGAACACCCAAACCCGCCCACGCCCCAACCTCGACAGTCGTCCATACCGTCGAAACACCGATGTCTGCCGAAACGCCGGAGTCTTCAGAAAGCCTGGTTGAGAGCCATCCCAAGACGCCTCCACCGACGGCGGCGAGAACAGCGGTCACCAGGACTCGAAGCGAAGGTCGCAAAGCCGGGACTGAAATGGCAGTCTCCAGCCCTTGGGTTCTTGCGTCGGCCCGGTCGATCTCCTCCAGGTGGTGGCGAACCGCATCGACGAGTTCCTCGAGGTCGCCCGCCTCGTCGAATCGCACAGCGTGAAGGTCAGCAAACGCTGCATGAGCAGGAAGCAGCTCGCTGCTGTGGAGGGGCTCCACTCCGGTCAGGAGGACCGGGACGATCCGTGTTCCAGTCTCCAGTGCTCTGGTGATCTCACGGCCGACCCAGTCGGCAGGCTCGAGAATCCGATCTCTCCCGTCGGGCTGTGCTCCCCTCCAGTTCGGCCCGATCACAGCGATCAGGACATCGCACTGCTCGACTTCCCTCGCCAGACGAGCTGGAAAGTCCTCGCCATAACGAAGATCGCTGTCTCGGAAGGCGGTCTGGACATCGCCAACACCGCTTCCCTCACGACGAAGCCGCTCCTCGATCCAGCCAACAGCGTACTGACCGTCGGCTCTGCGATAGCTGATGAACACCCGAGCCACTGTCCCCACCTCCATGAGCCAATCGGTGTCGCACCCTCAGATCGGAGCGACAGTACCTCATCGGGTTCAGGTCCTCGGAAAACCGCAGGTCACTCGCTATCCGAGCCGACGCAGGCCGAGCAGAATCAGCTCGACGATGCGAAGGCTGTCGGAGGACTCGAAGAGCTCTTCGTTCTCGTTGTCGTCGAGGCCGTTGTGCAAGGCCGCACCGAGTCCATCGCTGCCCATCTCGGTGAGCTGAGCGCTGAGCCCATCGAAGGTTCGATACGGCCGCTCGTACGTCTTGTACTGGCCCTCGGTTGCCTCCCAAGCCTCACGATGTGAGGGCTCCCACGTCTCGGCGAGGTCGCGAGTTCTTCCGTGAAGCAGGTCGCCGATGACCCTGGCAGCTCCCCCGAAGGCTCCAAGGACGTACAGCGGCGTCTTGGCTTCGAGGCTGATGATTGCCTCCTCGACCACGCCCGGAAGCAGGCCGACGTAGCCCGCCAGCCGCCCGCCGAGCACCACTCGGCAGGTCGTCGACGCCGCCATCTCCTGACGCAAGTGGGTCATGGACACCGCCCATGCGTAGCTCCGCTCGGCACCAACGGGGAGGAAGAACTCGTCGTCGCCGGCATCGAGCTCGGAGGTACCGACCTCGAGGTGGTCTGGACGGCCGAGGCGGTGGAGCCGGGCGACATCACCGTATGCCGTCAACTTCTCTCGTTGATAGGCCGGCCCGAGATGAATGGGCCAGCCCACCCAATTGTTGATCGGGGTGAGCTTGGCCTCGGCCAAGACAGCGAGGTCGGCATATGAGCGAACGAGACCGAAGAGCCGATCGACGTAGTCGATCGGGTCGCCTTTGATCTTCGCATCCTTGGCGAGGGCACCATGTCCAAGCTGGCCACCGTAGTGAATCGTTGAACCAGCCAGAAGTAGATAGAGCACCAGGTCGTCGGCGAGCAGCGCAAGATGTTGTTCGCTCGCCCCGAAGTCCGCGACGTCGTTCGAATCCGACAGGGAGATCGCGACGTCATGCCTGCGGCCGGATGTTTGCTCGGCGGCGATCGCCTCGAGGCGAGTTGAGAAACGGAGGTCCGGGCGAGATCGTTGGAGCAACTGAACCTCCTCGTTTCCAAGAGGTGGGTCTGGGTACCAAACGGTGTTGGTCCCATCCGGAATGGAGCCGAGGACAAGTACCTCTGGCGCAGCTGAGAGGGCAATTTCGGTGTCCGACGGGTCGCTGTTGGGGGACGCGTCCGCAGTCGCGAATCGAACGGCTTCGATGAGGGCAGCCACGATGACACGCTGCGCATCCTCTCGATCCCATTCGCGGAGCTTCTCTTGATCACCGAACTCCGCAGCGACCGAGGCGACGGCTGCTGAGCGCCAACGAACGGCGGGAGCGTTGCCCAGATACGGGAACAACCGTTGGGCCCGATCTTCGAGCGCGTCGATGACCAGGATCGGCAGGCCAGCGGCCTTCGCGTCCAACAGCTCGCGCCGGCACCACTCGCGCGATGACCACGCGTCGCCCACCACCACGATGAGCATCGAAGAACTCGTGATACCACTCGAGATCGTGTCAGCGAAGTTGGCTCCGGGAGCGATGTTCTTGGCGTCGTACCAATGGGCGACTGGTCCCTTGCCCGCGAGGGCGATCAGCGAATTCACAGGACCGCGTGTGTCATCGCCGGGCAGGTCAGCCTTGGCATGGCTGAGGAAGAACTTGATGGGAGCGGCCGGAACCAAGCTGACGCCGGCACCTTCGTGATTCGAGGCGGACGCTTCGCGCTCGGTGTCGCCGACGAGTTGCAGGAGCCGCACAGCGATGTGCATGACCAAGAGGTCACGGCGATCGCTCTCACTTCCGAAGTCAGCGCGAACAAAGCTTGTTTCCTGCAGATCTGCAGACAGCGAAAAGGCGCTGGCGTCGAGCATGACCGGCAGCAGCGCATGAGCGCCGGTACCTGTCAGCGGAAAGCGCTGGGCCAATGAGACAACGCAATTTGCCCAAGCGTCGGCCTGTTCCGGCCCGTCCATTCGGTACGTCATGGCATCATCAACGAGCGCCACGTAGAGATCATGCTCACTGGTCGGTTCCAGATCGCCAGGAGCAGTCACGAAGTCGACCGGGACGCGAGGACCGTCTCGCCGAGCGTCGGAGGTGAACGAGGCGAAACACAGCTCTGCCATCGTTCTGGCACCCGAGGACTCGGGTGCAAAGATCAGTCGTATCCGAGCTCGTCCCATTGGTGTTTGCCTCCGGCGCTCACCGTAAAGGGGCCAGCAGGTCGGCGCTGTCTTTCCCTGCTATTGCTGGCCCTGGCCGCAGGCGTGCTCCCCCGGTCGCCACAGACCTCGTGGACTATGTTGCCGCTGGGCGGCACGTTGCCTTGTCCACGGGGGGGAATCCGACATGAGCGAAGCGAGCCTGCCAGCCGCATTTGAGTACGACTTCTTCATTGTCCACGCCGGGCCGGCCATGGACACCGCCGAAGAGTTGTACGAACGACTCCACGGAGTCGAAGGGGCAAGCGCGTTTCTCGACAAGAACTCGATCACTGATGGGTCGATGTCGTGGGGGGACGAGCTCGGCGGTGCGCTGCGCTCCAGCCGTATTGCTGTTGTCCTCCTGACGAAAGGCGGCGATCAACCGTTCTACGTGAACGAGGAAATCCATCTGGCCGTCCTCTATCACCGCCAGTACGGGACGCCCCTGATCGTTCCCGTCTACCTCGGCGGGACGAGCCCCGGTCCCGAATCGCCATATGGCCTGTATGGGATTCAGAGCATCGTGGACCAGAACGGCGACCTCGACTCGATCGCAACTCGACTCCTCGACAGGTTGGAGGGCCACCGAGCCGAGTTCCCCGCTCCGATCACACCAGAGCTGCAGGGGCCACAAGACCTCATTGTCGAACCGGGCGGCGGACACGGCACCGTCGCCACGATCGGGCGAGCTCTTGCCAAAGCCGGCGCTGGCTCGACGATCCGGATCAGACCGGGCCTCTACGACGAGTCCCTCACGATCACCCAGCCGGTCCACCTCGTGGGAGAAGGCCCGAGGAGCAGCATCATCGTGCAGTCGTTCAACGCCACCGCTTTGACGTTCGCGGCGTCGGGGGGAAGCGTCCGAGGGATCACTGTCCGCCAGCAGGGCGGCACGTTCCCCTACCAAGCGATCGACATCTCAACGGGCATGCCCGAGATCGAAGACTGTGTCATTGTCGGCGGCACTCGATCAGCCCTTCGCGTTCGAGGCACGTCAACGCCGATCATCCGAGGCAACGAGATCTCTGGGACGTCGAGCCTCGGCATCGAGATCGGCGACTTTGCCAGCCCAACGGTGTCCGGCAACACGATCGAAAGCTTGGCGGAGCGGGGTGTCTGGGTAGGAGGGCGTGCGCACCCCCGCATCGAGGGCAACGTGATCGGGCACTGCGGCGGCAGCGGTGTGTGGATCGGCCAAGAGTCGCGTGTCACCCTGTCGAAGAACACCATTCAAGATTGTGGCGATGGTGTCGTGGTGTCGAGAACCGGATACGCGACCGTCACTGGCAACCGGATCCTCGCAAGCCGACGTCGAGCACTCGCCTTCACCGACGAGGCAGGTGGCGTCGTGACCGGCAACCTGCTCAAGGGCTCGGGTGGCTCCCAGGTCCACCTCGACACCCAGTCGCCGTTGATCTTCGACTCGAACACCATCAAGTCCGGACGGTCGAACGGAGTCACCATCGAGACGTCCGGTCCCGAGGCATCGATCTTCACCCACAACCTGATTGCGAAGAACCAGTGGTCGGGTGCACACGTGATGAACGAAGCACTCGCCAAATTCCGTGAGAACGTCTTCACGTTGAACCGGGACAACGGCATCGCGGTCCACAGCAAGGCGCGGGGCACGTACGAGTCGAACGTCATCTGCGAAAACGGACAGAACGGCGTCTCGGTTTTCGAAGCAGGAGGACCGACCTTCGTCATGAACCTCATCCATGACAACAACTGGTCAGGAATCTTCGTGTCGGGCGGCACTGCACAACTCGACCGCAACCACGTCTACGACAACGGGGGCAGTGCGGTGACCATGACCGGGGGCGCTGCGCCTCGTCTCAAAGAGAACGACCTCTCAGCCGAGAGCAACGCGGCCGTCCTCGCACTCGATGCAAGTGAGGCGTACCTCTCCCGAAACCACATCCACGACAGCGAGGTGGGTGTCGAAGTCCGAAGGGGTGCGCTGAGGATCGCCGCCAACACGATCGATGACAACAACGTCGGCCTGCGGACCGGCCCCGGAGTCGATCTGACACTCGAACTGAACAGCTTTTGCGGCAACAACGTCGCCGTCGAGGACGGAGGCGGACAACTGACGGCCGAGGAAGCAGGAGAGGTGCTCGCCGGACTCCCCGTCGGGACAAGTGTCCGTCGAGTTCCCGGATTTGTCGATCATCTCCACAGCCTCGATCACAAAGCGTGGGGCGCACCGAAGAGCGCACGGAGCGCTCCTTAGCAAACCGCCCTGGGTTCGATCGCCAGCCCGAACCCCTGGCGTCGATGAACGCGGACAGCTACGGTCCGCCCACTGATCGATATGGGGGGAACCATGATCACCAACGACTTCTACCGCCGACTCCGGTACCGCGCCGATGACCCGTTGCGATACCTCCACGTGCCGAAGCGAGAGCGCGAAGACGTCGACACCAGCGAGCATGAAAACGGCTTGGACGACCCAGCTGATGTCGCCACCGAAGCGGACCGCTGATGTCGTTCACCTTCGCTCGGTACGAAGCAGCTGGCAGAGACTCACGCGGCCCCACGCCGGGGGCACGTGCCCTCTATGCCCATACCCACAAGTTGTGGAACTTCACCACGATGATGGGGATCTACAACTACCGGAGTGTCCGCGGCGGGTCATCTCTGTCCCATCATGCCGAGGGACGCGCCCTCGACATCGGCATACCGACGCTCGGCCCCTCCAGGGCGGACGCAGCAAAGGGGATAGCGATCGTCAACGCCATCGGCCCGATCGGAGCAAAGCTGGGCATTGACCACATCATCTACAATCGCAGGGCCTGGGCAGCTCGCTACCCACAGGGCAAGCGGTACACCGGCACGGCACCGCACTACGACCACATTCATGTCGGTCTGACACGGCAGGCAGCGGCCAGCCTCACCGTTGCTGCGATCGCCGAACTCATCGGCGATTCGACTGGCTCGATGCCAGAACCATCGAATGCCGCTGCTAGCGATCTTGAAGCGGCGACACATCGCGTCAGCGGAGTCACCAACTTCCTCAACCTACGAGACGCCCCCG